>NZ_CP039547.1:2054657-2739543 GCF_004803935.1 Duncaniella sp. C9 | reverse complement strand
CATTTACATTTTCTCTTTATTTCGTATTGTGCTGTTGGCATATTATTACTATTAAGAACCCATAAGAGGACATAAGGGCAAATAAGGGACACCTCATCGCCAATTAAGGGACGTTCCAAATATGGTGCAAATATAACGAAAATAAATCAATTTCAAGCTATCTTGATTAAAATAGTGAAAAAGAAAATGGAGTGTAACCTTTTGAGTCACACTCCATTTATATGGATTTAGATTGTTCTGAATTGAGACCTTATTTCACTTCCTCAAATTCTACGTCGTCGACGTGGCCTTCGCCGGGGTTGCCTGCCTGTGAGGCTCCGGGGTTAGGACCTGCCTGTGCGCCTCCGGCTGCCTGCTGGGCATTGAGGATTTCCTGCTGGATGGCTCCGAAGGTGTTCTGGATTTCGGTTATGGCAGAGTCGATGGCTGCGATGTCCTGGGCCTTGTGGGCTTCTTTGAGCTTGTTGAGGGCGTTGTCGATCTGGGCTTTCTTGTCTGCAGGGATCTTGTCGCCGAGTTCCTGAAGCTGCTTTTCGGTCTGGAATATCACGGTGTCGGCGTGGTTGAGCTTGTCGATTTTTTCTTTTTCCTTGGCGTCAGCTGCGGCGTTGGCTTCGGCTTCTTTCTTCATGCGTTCGATTTCTGAGTCGGTCAGGCCGCTTGAGGCTTCGATACGGATGCTCTGTTCTTTGCCGGTTGCTTTATCCTTGGCTGATACGTTGAGGATGCCGTTGGCGTCGACTTCGAAGGTGACTTCGATCTGGGGGATGCCGCGGGGTGCAGGTGCGATTCCGTCGAGGTGGAATTTGCCGAGTGTCTTGTCGTCTTTGGCCATAGGACGTTCGCCCTGAAGGACGTGGATCTCAACCGAGGGCTGGTTGTCAGCGGCGGTGGAGAATGTTTCGCTCTTGCGGGTAGGAATGGTGGTGTTGGCTTCGATCATCTTGGTCATTACGCCGCCGAGGGTCTCGATGCCGATTGACAGAGGCACAACGTCAAGAAGAAGAACGTCTTTTACGTCGCCTGAGAGCACACCGCCCTGGATGGCTGCGCCGACTGCCACTACTTCGTCGGGGTTTACGCCCTTTGAGGGTGCTTTGCCGAAGAATTTCTCTACTACCTGCTGGATTGCGGGGATACGGGTTGAACCGCCTACAAGGATGACTTCGTCGATGTCTTTTGCTGTCATGCCGGCATCCTTAAGGGCCTGTTCGCAAGGCTTGATGGTTGCCTGGATGAGTTTGTCGGCGAGCTGTTCGAACTGCGCGCGGGTGAGGGTCTTGACGAGGTGTTTGGGACCGGTGGCTGTGGCAGTGATATAGGGGAGGTTGATTTCAGTAGAGGTGGTTGACGAAAGTTCGATCTTGGCTTTCTCGGCGGCTTCTTTGAGGCGCTGGAGGGCCATTGCGTCTTTACGCAGGTCGATGCCTTCTTCTTTTTCGAATTCGTTGGCGAGCCAGTCGATGATCACGTGGTCGAAGTCGTCACCGCCGAGGTGGGTGTCACCGTTGGTTGATTTAACTTCAAACACGCCGTCGCCAAGTTCGAGGATCGAGATATCGAATGTACCGCCGCCAAGGTCGAAGACTGCGATCTTCTGGTCTTTGTCTGATTTGTCAAGGCCGTAGGCGAGGGCTGCGGCGGTAGGTTCATTTACGATACGCTTTACAGTGAGGCCTGCGATCTCGCCGGCTTCTTTGGTTGCCTGACGCTGAGAGTCGTTGAAGTAGGCGGGCACTGTGATGACTGCTTCAGTCACTGCCTGTCCGAGGTAGTCTTCAGCGGTTTTCTTCATTTTCTGAAGAATCATTGCCGAGATTTCCTGGGGGGTGTATTCGCGGCCGTCGATGTCGACACGCGGGGTGTTGTTGTCGCTGCGGACCACTTTGTAGGGCACGCGCTCGATTTCTTTTTCAACCTGATCGTAGGTTTCACCCATGAAACGCTTGATGGAGTTGATGGTGCGTTTAGGGTTGGTGATGGCCTGACGTTTTGCGGGGTCACCGACTTTACGTTCGCCACCGTCAACGAATGCTACAATTGAAGGGGTTGTGTTGCGGCCTTCGCTGTTAGGAATAACGACGGGGTCGTTGCCTTCAAGGACTGAAACGCAGGAGTTGGTTGTTCCAAGGTCAATACCGATAATTTTTCCCATAATGATTATAATTTTTTATTTTTGTTTTTTTTGATTTGTCTGTTGTTTCTGTCGGATTTCGGAATGTGGAGCCTGGGGATGGTTGTATACGGCTTGGTTTTCCGGTTCGACATCCAATAATGTAACAAATTTTGTGCCAAAAAGGTTGTGGCAGGCGTAAGGTACTGACGGATACTGATTTTGGTGTGAGGATTGTTGTGACATGAAAACTGACACGGTCTGCCAATACGACAGACTCGTATAGGCAGACCGCAGAACTATGTGTAAAAAAGGGATGTTGGGGTTAGTTTATAATATATAGGTTGTTATGTGTAAACCGGTGTCTGGGTCAGAGCAGTTCGATGCCTGCATCGGCACATGCTTTGATCTGATCTTCAGGCCATATTGATGCTTGGACTTCACCGATGTGTGCTTTGTGGAGGAGGAACATGCACAGGCGGCTCTGGCCTATGCCGCCTCCGATTGAATATGGGAGCTTTCCTTCGAGGAGAAGTCTGTGGAATGTCAGAGATGAGCGTTCGGGGCATTCGCGGAGTTTGAGCTGTTCGCGCAGTGATTCGGGGCTTACGCGGATGCCCATTGAGGAGATTTCAAAGGGTATGTCAAGCACGGGGTTCCAGAGTATGATGTCACCGTTGAGGCCCTGATAGCCTTCTTCGTTGAGGCTGATCCAGTCATCGTAGTCGGGCGAGCGTCCGTCGTGGGGCTGTCCGTCGCTCAGAGGAGCTCCTATACCTATTATAAATATAGCGCCGTGTTCGCGGGCGAAGATGGTTTCGCGTTCGCGCGGAGTTTTGTCGGGGTAAAGACGGGCCAGCTCTTCGGCATGGACAAAAGTGATGTCCGGCGGGAGGACGGGGGTGATATGCGGAAATTTCTCGTAGACTGTCTGTTCGACTTCAAGAAGGGTTTTGTAGATGGTTCTTACGGTCTTTTTCAGATAGTCAAGTGTGCGGTCTTCCTTGCGGATGGTTTTTTCCCAGTCCCACTGGTCGACGTAGAGCGAGTGGATGTTGTCAAGATCCTCGAATGTGCGGATGGCGTTCATGTCGGTATAGAGGCCGTAGCCGGGGGCTATGTCATAGGCTCCGAGTTTGTAACGTTTCCATTTGGCCAGCGAGTGGACCACTTCGGCTTTGCGGCCTCCCATCGCGTCGATGGTGAATGAGACGGCTTCTTCCACGCCGTTGAGATTGTCGTTGAGGCCTGTGCCTGTCAGAAGGAAGAGCGGGGCGGTCACTCGGCGCAGTCTGAGCTCGCGGGCGAAGATGGTCTGGAAGGTGTCTTTGACCATTTTGATCGCTACTTCGGTTGTTTCCGGAAGCAGTTTGCGATGATATTTCTTGGGGATGATAAGTGGCATGGGGTGAATGTTTTGCTGAGGTTTTATTGATATGTGGCAAAGGTAATGGCAATTTTTTGAATTTGCAAGCAAATTGCAATTAAAATTGTAATTTTATTATCAAAATGATAAAAATGGTCAAATTTAAGCTGCATTTTACCACTGTCGGACTTGTCGTGGCAAAGGTGCTGGCGAAGATATTTTTTGGAATTAGTTTATATATAAGTGGTGTAATAGAAAGAAATAGATTAAATTTGCATACATAAACGTTTCAATCACTCCAGTGCAATGACAGATCTGGCTAAAGATATTTCTTCGGCTGTTGCCGTGCTCCGCAAAGGCGGAATCATTGTCTATCCTACAGACACAGTGTGGGGTATAGGCTGCGATGCCTGTAATTCCGAGGCCGTGCGCAGGGTTTTTGAAATCAAGCGGCGGGCCGATTCCAAGGCTTTGATCACGCTGGTGGCCGATGGAGAGGATGTTGCGCGCTATACATCGTCAGATTTTTCTACGGCCATGAAGCTGATAGGAGAGAGCCGGCGTCCGACCACCGTTATCTATCCGGGTGCCAAGGGACTTGCTCCGGAATTGATAGCAGATGACGGGAGTGTGGGCATCAGGCTGACTTCCGAGGCTGTCTCGGCTGCGATATGCCGAGGCCTTGGCCGTCCGCTGGTCTCTACATCGGCCAATATCAGCGGTTGCCCGGCGCCGGCTTTGTTTGGCGAGATTTCCGAGGAGATCCTCGATGCTGCTGATTATGTGGTCGAGGCCCGGCGCGATGATGTCAGCGCGGCGTTGCCGTCAAGAATAATGAAAATAGAGCCAGACGGCTCCGTCACAGTAATACGGCCGTGAAATCGAAGAGGAGCCGGATACTGAGGACCTGTTATGTCGGCGCCGATTATTTGTCGACTCTCGCCGGAGTGCTTTTGTTCACTCTGGCCCGATTTGTTATGATCGGTCCTCTGCACAATACCTATTCCGGGTTCTGGGCTTTTGTCAATACTCCCGGCTCGCGGCTGACGCTGGCGCTGTTTCCGGCGTTGATGCTGGGGCTGTATTGTGTGTCGGGATACTATGTCAATGTGGCATACAAGTCGAGAATCAGAGAGTTTCTCAATACGCTCTGTTGTGTGGCCATCGGGTCGGTGATCTTCTTCATGGTTGTGCTGCTCAATGACGTTTTGCCGCGCCGTATCCACAACTATGAACTGCTGCTGATTCTTTTTGGATGCCTGTTTGTGACGGCCTATGGCACACGCCTGCTGCTTACCACTCTCATAAAATCATCGTCCGCCCGTCGTCATGACCGTCAGAGATTGCTGATGCTCTGTGACAGAACCGGCGATGAGCGCCTGATACGTGACGCGGACAGCTGCCGCAAGGAGGTTGTCGCCACAATCCCGTTTGATAGCTTCGGTTGCTCCTCCGCCGATAGCCATTGTACTCATGGTTATTTCGGCCGACAGCTGAAGAAACATGACGCAGACGGCTTTCTGCTGTCGCTTTCATCGCTGCCGCAGGACAGGCTGCTGAAGATAATATGTGAGCTCTATCTTCTTGATTGCCCGATAATAGTTTCGGCCGATGATTACCGCCTGCTGACTTCAAAGGTGGTGTATGAAAACCTCATGTCAGAGCCGCTGATGGATATTTCGAGACTTACGCTTCCCGACTCGACTGTAGCAGTCAAGCGCAGTCTTGATGTGGCTTTATCAGTCATCGGGCTGATTGTGTCGCTGCCGGTGATGCTTGTGCTTGCTCTTCTGGTGAAAGTCGGCTCGAAAGGTCCGGCCATATATTCGCAGGAACGTATCGGCTATCACCGCATACCGTTCAGAATCTACAAGCTGCGTTCAATGAAGGCGGATGCCGAAGTGAACGGTCCGGCATTGTCGGCGGAAGATGATCCGAGAATAACACGCATAGGGCGTTTTATGAGGAAATATCGTCTTGACGAGCTGCCTAATCTGTGGAATGTGCTTCGTGGCGACATGTCGCTTGTCGGGCCGCGCCCTGAGCGGGAGTTTTTTCTAAGCCAGATGCGCGAGGCCGCTCCGTACTGCACTCTTCTCCACCAGGTAAGACCCGGACTGACTTCGCTCGGCATGGTCAAGTTTGGCTATGCATCGACAGTCGAAGAGATGCTTTTACGGCTGAAATACGATCTTCTCTATATCCAGAATCTTTCTCTCTCGCTGGACCTCAAGATACTGTTTTATACATTACGCACAGTCATAAGGGGCGAGGGTCTCTGAGACAAGGTAAAAAAGGAAAGAAATGAAACTGTTTTTCACATCCATAGCAAAAAGCTTTCAGGATGCCTTCATGGTGTTTCTGATGTGGCGCGAGCGTCATATAAAGGAAAAGACGTTTGTCATCATACTGGCGTTGCTGGTCGGCATTCTGGCCGGAGTGGCGGCTCTTGTGCTGAAAACGCTGATCCATCTGATAAGCCACGCGCTGACGTCCAACATCAATATCGACGAAGGCAGTCTGCTGTATCTGATCTATCCGGCAGTCGGAATTCTTCTGACCATGCTGTTTGTCAGATATGTGGTCCGTGACAATATATCCCACGGTGTCACAAGAGTGCTTTATGCCATTTCGCAGAACAAGTCGCGCCTGAAGCGCCACAATATGTATTCATCCGTAATCGCCAGTTCGATCACCATCGGATTCGGCGGATCGGTTGGAGCCGAGGGCCCTATAGTCTATACCGGAGCGGCAATCGGTTCGAATCTCGGACGTGTGTTCCGGCTGTCGCCACGGATTCTGATGATCCTTGTGGGCTGCGGAGCCGCAGCAGGTATCGCCGGCATTTTTAAGGCTCCGATTGCCGGTATGCTTTTCACTCTGGAGGTTCTGATGCTCGATCTGACCACGGTCTCGGTGATGCCTCTGCTGATAGCGTCGATAACGGCCGCAACGGTGGCCTATGTCGCAACTGGCTATGATGCAGAATTCTTCTTTCTTCAGAGCGAGCCGTTTGTGACCGGAAGAATACCCTATGTCATTCTTCTCGGTCTGTTTCTCGGATTTGTGTCGCTCTATTTCACGCGGTCGATGAACATGATGGAGGGGCTGTTCAGAAAACTCGGCACTCCGTGGCGGAAAATGCTGGTGGGAGGCTCTGTAGTGGCGCTCCTCGTCTTTCTGTTTCCGCCGCTCTACGGCGAGGGTTATTCGTCGATCATCGACCTTCTCAGCGGCAACACGGAGTCGATTGTCAACGGCTCGATCTTCTACAAAGACAGAGGGTCTGTCTGGTGGATTCTCGGCTTTATCGCCGCGCTTGTCCTTCTGAAATCATTCGCCACCTCGGCCACAAACGGTGGCGGCGGTGTCGGCGGCACCTTCGCCCCATCGCTCTATGTAGGATGTATGGCAGGATTCTTTTTCGCCTATTTCATCAATACGGTCTTCGGTCTGGATCTGTCGACCAAGAACTTTGCGCTGATGGGTATGGCAGGTGTCATGTCAGGTGTCATGCATGCCCCGCTGATGGGTATCTTCCTTACGGCCGAGCTGACCGGAGGCTATGAACTGTTTCTGCCCCTGCTGATTGTCTCGGCGATTTCCTACGGCACTATCAAGTTTTTCGAGCCTTACAGTATCTACACCATGCGTCTTGCCCATGAAGGCAAACTGATCACTCACCACAAGGACAAGGCTGTGTTGACACTGCTCAAGATCGACAATGTCATAGAGACTGACTTTGTGGCAGTCCGGCCTGACATGAACCTCAAGGAGATGGTTAATGCCATCTCACGCTCATCGCGCAATCTGTTTCCGGTCATTGGCGATGACGGAAAGCTGCTCGGAGTGGTGATCCTTGATGAAATCCGCAACATCATGTTCCGGCCTGATCTCTACAAGCGCATGTATGTCAATCAGTTCATGTCAATCCCTCCGGCCAAGGTCGAAGTTGGGCAGAGCATGGAGACTGTCATGAAGACTTTTGACGCTACCGGCGCATGGAATCTGCCGGTGGTTGAAGAAGGTCGATACGTGGGGTTTGTGTCGAAATCAAAAATTTTCAACTCCTACCGCCGTGTGCTGCGCCACTATTCGGAGGATTGATGAAATTTTGTTGAGAGTTCTAATAATGTGTATATATAAGTCAGGAGCCGGATTGCAGATTAATCCGGCTCCTGTGCTATATATGTGTTGCCGTAATGTTCCGGTCTGAGGTCGGGCGGCCCGCGGTGTCAGAGGACTATCTTCCCAGCATTGCTTTCCTTGATGATGCCGTGGCGGAAAGCATAGAGAAGTTCGGTCAGCTCATCGATCTGGCTCTGGAGTATCTTTCCCTTGTCGGTGTCGCGCACACGGATGCGCTGCGAGGTCTGCTCGACCATTTTGGTTGAGCGTACAATGTCTGTGCCGCTCCTGATGGCTTCTTCTTCGGAGATGAACGGTTCGTGCTCTACCAGTTCGAAGTTGCTGCTGTGGTAGATCAGCGTATAGCCGGCTATTCCGGTGGTCTTGTGGTAGGCTTTGGCGAAACCGCCGTCGATCACCATCAGCTTGCCGTTGGCCCTGATGGGACTTTCTCCCTTTTTGGCGCGCACGGGCACGTGGCCGTTGATAATGTGGCGCTGTGAGCCTTCAACCTTGAATTCGTCGAGAATCATGTCACAGACCTCCTCTTTCTGGCGGAGGGTGTAGTAGTGGCCTTTTTCCTCTTTGTGGGCTTCGGGGTCTTTGATGAAATACCGTTCGAAGGTGGTCATCTTACTCTTGTCGAAAAGCGGGGAGTCGGGGCCGCACCAGAGATACCAGTAATAGTCGCGCGCATAGTCCTTGTCGGCCGGAGGGGTATCGTCGTTGAAAGCCGAACGCACGAGCATTCCTATCTGATGGAAGAGCTCGCGTCCGCGGTATTTCTGTCTGTTGACCATGACTTCTTTGAGAGAGCCGTCGGCGTTGAGCGGCATGGAGGCATGGAACAGTAGGTTTGAATTATAGATGCCATACATGCAGCCATGACTGAACAGGCATGATATGTGACGTTTCAGTCCGGTGCTAACCGTGAATGAATGGTGCAGTTTGTTGATCAGTTCCTCTTCTTCCTCTGTCAGGCGGTAGGGATTTGCCGGATCGACTGTCGGGAAGTTCATGTCAGACATTTCATAGTCCTTACCATCGATGTTGACAGTGCCTTTTTCGAAATCTATGCGGTGGAGCAGATTGCGGCCTGTCATTTCCCATTCCGGATGTTTCAGCGTCATAGCCCCTTCGAGCTTGAACTGGATTACGGCTATGGCTTTGTGCATCTGGGCCATCAGGCGTAGAGCCTTTTCAGGGTGCTCGGTCTGTTCGGCATCGACTTTCGGAGCGAATTCAATGCATGGATCGTCGGCATAGGTTTCCATAGCCATTGTGGCAAGCGGCAGCAGATTGATTCCGTAGCCGTCTTCAAGAGTGGTGAGGTTGGCATAGCGGAGTGAGACGCGGATCACGTTGGCGATGCAACATTTGTTTCCGGCCGCCGCGCCCATCCAGAGAATGTCATGGTTGCCCCACTGTATGTCCCAGTTGCCGTAGTGGCAGAGAGTGTCCATGATCAGATGAGCGCCCGGACCACGGTCATAGACATCCCCCAGAATGTGAAGCTGGTCGATGCTGAGTTTCTGGATCACCTTGCATAGTGCCACTATGAATGCGTCGGCCTGACCTGTTGACACGATTGTCTCCAGAATACGGTTGAAATAGCCTTGCTTGTCATATTCTCCTCTTGATTCGTGGAGAAGCTCTTCGATGATGTAGGCAAATTCCTTCGGAAGGGCTTTCCTGACTTTGGAGCGGGTGTATTTCGACGATACGCTTTGACACACTCTGATGAGCTGATGGAGGGTGATGGTGTAGAAGTCATACATGTTCTCCTCTGTCGAGTGCACAATCTGCATTTTCTCTTCCGGATAGTAGATGAGAGAGCAAAGCTGGCGTATCTCGCTTTCGCGCATTGAGGTTCCGTAGAGGTCGGTGACTTTGCGCTTGATGTTTCCCGAAGCGTTTTTCAGAATGTGGCGGAAGGCTTCGTGCTCTCCGTGGAGGTCGGCCACAAAGTGCTCGGTGCCTTTCGGCAGGTTTAATATGGCTTCAAGATTTATGATTTCGGTGCTGGCGGCGCTGATATTCGGAAATGTCTGCGCGAGCAGTTCGAGTATGCGGCGGTCATTTTCAACTTGCCGTTCGTTGGTTTTGCTGTCAATTGGCGACATAGTCGTGCTGTTGTGGTTTTAGAATCGGTTCTTATCCCTTGTTTGCGTTGAATGGAGAGTGGTGAGTGTCTACAAATGTAACATAAATAAGTTGAAAAAGTCCCATTGGTGTGACAAAAAAGTTCAGCTATTATGACAGGAAGTCCCAATTTTCTGGATTTTAGAAGTTTTAAGTGCTTTAATTTGTGGGATCGTGTTAAAATTGCTAATTTTACGCCGAATTTTCTTCACGGAACCATGTAAAAACTTATAGATACATATCATATAGAACCTTAGATAAACAACGCTAATATGGTAAATTTTTCACTTGAAGGCAAAGTAGCGCTTGTGACCGGCGCAGCCTATGGAATCGGTCTTGCTATCGCTCAGGCATATGCCGAAGCAGGGGCTAAAATCGTTTTTAACTGTTCGCGCCAGGAAACTGTCGACCGCGGTCTCAAAGCATATAAAGAACTTGGAATCGACGCTAAAGGATATCTCTGCGACGTTACTGACGAAGAAGCCGTCAAAGCTATGGTGACTGACATAGAGGCAACCGTCGGCACAATCGACATTCTTGTCAACAACGCCGGTATCATCAAGCGTATTCCGATGGAGGAAATGAACGTAGAAGACTTCCGCCGCGTTGTCGACGTAGACCTCATTGCTCCCTATATCTGCGCCAAGGCTGTTATCCCCGGAATGATCAAGAAAGGCCACGGCAAGATCATCAACATCTGCTCTATGATGAGTGAGCTCGGTCGTGAGACAGTGTCGGCCTATGCTGCCGCAAAGGGTGGACTCAAGATGCTGACCCGCAATATCTGCTCTGAATACGGCGAACACAATATCCAGTGCAACGGCATTGGCCCCGGCTATATTGCCACTGACCAGACTGCACCTCTCCGCGAAATCCAGCCGGACGGATCGCGTCATCCCTTTGACCAGTTCATCATCTCGAAGACTCCGGCTGCCCGCTGGGGTACTCCCGAAGACCTGATGGGCCCTGCCGTGTTCCTCGCTTCAGATGCCAGCAACTTCGTGAACGGCCACGTTCTCTACGTTGACGGCGGTATTCTCGCTTACATCGGCAAGCAGCCTAAATAAGAGTCTGGTGTCTGTCCATCCGCCTGAATATATATAATATATGTGTAGGCGATGGCAACAGCTGATGCAATATTATCAAAGAGGGCAGAGGTGTATTTATGGCCTCTGCTCTCTGAATAAAAATCCAATCAATATCACACAACTGTTTAAATGGAACAGGTATTCTCTTACATTATAGGACTTGGCGCGGCTGTCATGATGCCTGTGATCTTCACGATTCTCGGCGTCTGCATCGGCATCAGGTTCAGCGATGCTCTTAAATCGGGCCTCAAAGTCGGTGTCGGCTTCATCGGCCTCTCTATTGTCACCGCTCTTCTCACCTCCGCTCTCGGTCCTGCGCTTGACACTGTGGTCAAGATCTATGACCTTCAGCTTAAAGTTTTTGACATGGGCTGGCCCGCCGCTGCCGCAGTGGCTTATAACACTGCCGTCGGCGCGTTCATCATCCCAGTCTGTCTTGGCGTCAATCTGCTTATGCTGCTTACCAAGACAACACGCACTGTCAACATCGACCTCTGGAACTATTGGCACTTCGCCTTCATCGGTGCGGTGATTTATTTTGCCAGTGAATCACTCGTTTGGGGCTTCTTCGGTGCCATCATCTGCTACATCATCACCCTGATCATCGCCGACATGACTGCCAAAAAATTCCAGTCATTCTACAAAGACATGGACGGCATCTCGATCCCACAGCCCTTCTGCGGCGGTTTTGTGCCTTTCGCATGGCTCATAAACAAGGGGCTCGACAAGATTCCGGGCATCGAAAAGCTCGAAATTGATGCCGAAGGCATGAAAAAGAAGTTCGGCCTGCTTGGCGAGCCTCTGTTCCTCGGTGTGGTTGTGGGTGTAGTCATCGGCTGTCTCACATGCAAAACATGGGCCGAGATCGTCGACAAGATTCCTTACATCCTCGGACTCGGAATCAAGATGGGTGCCGTCATGGAACTTATCCCCCGTGTAACTGTCCTCTTCATCGAGGGCCTCAAGCCTATCAGCGATGCTACACGCAGCCTCATTGCCCGCAAATTCAAAGGCGCCGACGGCCTTAACATCGGCATGAGCCCCGCGCTTGTGATTGGCCATCCGACCACACTTGTGGTTTCGCTCCTCCTCATCCCGGTGACCCTCCTTCTTGCCGTCGTTCTTCCCGGCAACCAGTTCCTGCCGCTTGCATCGCTGGCCGGCATGTTCTATGTATTCCCCCTCGTGCTGCCTTTCACCAAGGGCAACGTTGTCAAGACATTTATCATCGGCCTGGTAGTGCTGACTATGGGCCTTTATATGGTGACCAATCTCGCGCCGGCATTCACTCTTGCAGCCAAGGACGTATTTGCCGCTACCGGTGATGCCGCTGTGGCTATTCCCGCCGGTTTCGATGGCGGTAGCCTCGACTTCGCCTCAAGCCCGCTTGCATGGGTAATCTACCAGTGTACCGAAAATCTCAAATGGATTGGTGCCGGACTGCTTGTGCTCATGACCTCAGGCCTTATGGTGTGGAACCGAATGCTGATCATCCGCAACCAGCGCGACATGATCGCCAGAAACTCAGAAAAGATCCAGACAACTGAATAAAAACATTCAGCACACGCCCGGCATCTGAAATAAGTCTCCGTGGCGCAGGCTGAAATTATCCAAAGAATAAAAAGCAATTAACGAATATGAAAAAATTATTAACTGCATTTGCACTTATGAGCGTATCTCTCAGTGGCTTCGCACAGACCGATTACACAATACTCCGTGCCTGCCATCCCGATGACGTGAAGCACTATGACACCAAGCAGCTCCGTTCTCACTTCATGATGCCGAAAGTCATGGAAGAAGACAAGATCAACCTTACCTACTGCCTATATGACCGTCTGGTCTATGGCGGCGTGATTCCAGTGGCAAAGGAAATGACTCTTGAAACCATCGACCCCCTGAAAGCCGACTACTTTCTTCAGCGTCGCGAACTCGGCGTGATCAACATCGGCGGCGACGGCATAGTGACTGTCGACGGAAAGGAATATGAACTCCACTTCAAGGATGCGCTCTATGTAGGCCGCGGCAAGAAAAACGTGACCTTCCGCAGCAAGGACGCTTCGAAACCCGCTAAATTCTATCTCAACTCAACTCCCGCCCACAAGGAATACAAAACCCAGCTCATCACCATCGACGGCCGCAAGGGTTCTCTCAAAGCCAATTCCTTCGCCGCAGGCAAAATGGAAGAGAGCAACGACCGCGTGATCAATCAGCTCATTGTCAACAATGTGCTTGAAGAAGGTCCCTGCCAGCTTCAGATGGGTCTCACCGAGCTCAAGCCCGGCAGCGTCTGGAACACAATGCCCGCCCACACCCACGACCGCCGTGTGGAGGCCTACTTCTACTTCAACGTGCCCGAAGGCAACGCCATCTGCCACTTCATGGGCGAGCCTCAGGAAAACCGCATCGTATGGCTCCACAACGAACAGGCCATCATCTCTCCCGAATGGTCGATCCACGCCGCCGCAGGCACTTCGAACTACATGTTTATCTGGGGCATGGGCGGCGAAAATCTTGACTATGGCGACATGGACAAGATCACTTACCTTCAGATGGAATAATTTCAGAGCAGACTCTGAAGATTTTAGAAATCTTGACTGAATATATGAATATAATCAGGAAAATAGTCCGGCATTCGGAATACACGGCCGAGGTGGTGATAGAAAACCCTTCTATCGCCCGCTCGGCCCGTGCCGGTCATTTCGTGATGGTACGTTTCACTCCTGATTGCCCCCGCATCCCGTTTACTATCGTCGATGCCTCTCCCGCCGACGGCACATTCACCATTATAATCCACAAGGGTGCCCGTCTGGCCGACCTGATCGGTTCGCTCCACGAAGATTACCGGATTGGTGATGTGCTCGGTCCTTTGGGACAGGCGTTCGAGATCAGAAACTACGGTACTGTGGTCTGCTGTGGCGACGGTGTAGGTTTCGTGCCCATCATCCCCGTGATCAAAGCTTTGAAGCAGGCCGGCAACAGAGTGGTGACAATCCTTTCGGAATTTACCTCGGAAACCTCGTGCCTCAGAGCTAATGTCGAGCCTTACAGCGACGTGATTCTCCATTCTTCTGAAGAGATGGCTACTCTGGAACTCATTGACAGGGTGCTCACTGATGAGAAAGTGGATCTGACCGTTATAACCGGGCCGACTCCCATGATGAAAGCTATTGCCGAGTGCACACGTGTCAGACAGATTCCCACCCGCTGCATTCTCAATATGGTGATGCTTGACGGAGTGGGCCTTTGCGGCATCTGCCGCGTCATGGTCGATGGCAAACGTATGCTGACATGCATTGACGGGCCTGTCTTTGACGCGCATCATGTTGATTTTGACCAACTGCAAAACCGCCAGCGCCATTTCGTATGACAACAATCGAAGAAAACAATCTGATTTCCCGCGATTCCGGGTGGCGTGAAGAACTGCGCAAGCGTTTCACGACCAGAGAGCGCACAGCTGTGCCGCGGGTCAAAATGCCTGAGATGGATGCCGCCTATCGCGTCCGTTGCGACGACGAGGTAAACCAGGGCCTTTCTACCGAACAGGCGGTTCTTGAAGCGCGCCGTTGTCTCGACTGCCCGGATCCAGGCTGCATGAAAGAGTGTCCGGTCTCAAACAATATTCCGGCCTTTATAAAGAATGTGGAACGGCGCAACTTCGGCGAGGCCCTGAAAGTGCTCTCGCTGACCACGGTGCTTCCGGCTGTCTGCGGACGTGTCTGCCCGCAGGAAAAGCAGTGTGAGCACGGTTGCATCTATAACAAGATGAAAAAGCTGCCGGTGGCCATCGGCCATCTCGAACGCTTCGTGGCCGACTATAACCGTGAACTTGATGAATCTGTAGCCCGGCAGTCATCGGCTCCGGCAGTGCAGGCCCCTTCTTATTTTGCCGCCATAAAGATCGCGGTTGTCGGCTCCGGCCCATCCGGACTCGCTTTTGCCGGCGATATGGCCAAACGCGGCTACGATGTGACCGTGTTCGAAGCGCTTGACTGTTTCGGCGGTGTGCTGAAATATGGAATTCCGCAGTTCTGCCTGCCTAATCATGTGGTTGATGCCGAAATTGAAAAGCTTCGCGCCATTGGTGTGAAATTTGTAAAAGATACCTTTGTCGGGAAGACTCTTTCCTATGACGATCTGCAGGAGCAGGGGTTCAAGGGCATATACGTGGCCACCGGTGCCGGAAAGCCCAGGTTTATGGGCATTCCGGGTGAAAACCTGCCTGGTGTCATGACCGCCAATGAATATCTGATCCGCGTCAATTTCAGCCAGCATGAAATCTACGGTCAGAACGTGGCTACTCTGAAACAGAAACGAGTGGCAGTCATCGGTGCTGGCAACACCGCGATGGATGCCGTGCGCGCAGCCCTGCGTCTGGGAGCCGAGAAGGCCATGATCATCTACCGCCGCGGCGAGTCGGAGATCCCGGCACGCCAGGAAGAGGTGCGTCATGCCAAGGAAGAAGGAGCCGAATTCCTTACGCTTCACAATCCGCTTGAATATATTGCCGATGAAAATGGTCTGCTGAAGGCAGTCCGACTCCAGCGCATGGAGCTTGGCGAGCCTGACGAATCGGGCCGCTGCACTCCGGTGCCGGTCGAAGGCGACATTATTGATGTCGAGGTCGATCTGGCTGTGGTTTGCGTAGGCTTCCTGCCTAACCCGCCTGTCTCACTCCCTGACGTCGATCTCTCGCGTAACGGAAATATCCTTGTCGATGGTTCGTCAATGAAGTCATCGTCACCGGAGATCTATGCCGGAGGCGATATAGTCAGAGGCGCGGCCACCGTGATCCTCGCTATGGGCGACGGCCGCAAGGCTGCAAAGTCGATGGCCGAGGCTTTCGAGCAGATCATCCGCAACACACGTCTCGACTGAATGCAAGAATATAGAAAATCATCAAATTTTACCTAATTAAATACCATACTTATTAAATTATGAAAGTTGTAACTTTAGGCGAGATTATGCTTCGCCTTTCCCCCGAAGGGAACAATCGCTTTGTGCAGGTAGATAACTTTGACGTCATCTGGGGTGGCGGCGAGGCCAACGTGGCTGTAAGCTGTGCCAACTACGGCCATGACGCTTACTTCGTTTCAAAACTCCCCAAGCACGAAATCGGCCAGGCTGCTGTCAACGCACTCCGCCGTTATGGTGTCCACACCGATCACATCGCCCGTGGCGGTGACCGTGTAGGTATCTACTACTGCGAGACCGGTGCCTCGATGCGTCCCTCAAAGGTGATCTATGACCGCGCAAACTCTGCCATCTCAGAAGCTGATCCCGAAGATTTCGACTTCGATGCTGTCATGGAAGGTGCTGACTGGTTCCACTGGAGCGGTATCACTCCCGCTATCAGCGACAAGGCTGCCGAACTCACCCGTCTTGCCTGCGAGGCTGCAAAGCGTCACGGCGTGACTGTGTCTGTCGACCTCAACTTCCGCAAGAAACTCTGGACCAAAGAAAAAGCTCAGTCTATCATGCGTCCTCTCATGCAGTACGTTGATGTCTGCATCGGCAACGAGGAAGACGCCGAACTCTGCCTCGGCTTCAAACCTGACGCTGACGTTGAAGGCGGCGAGACCAATGCCGAAGGCTACAAGGGCATTTTCAAGGCTATGGCTAAGGAATTCGGTTTCAAATATGTCATCTCTACCCTCCGCGAATCATTCTCAGCTACTCACAACGGCTGGAAGGCTATGATCTACAACGGTGAGGAATTCTATGAAAGCAAGCGCTACGACATCAACCCGATCATCGACCGCGTAGGTGGTGGCGACTCTTTCTCAGGCGGTGTGATCCACGGTCTGCTCACCATGCCGACCCAGGGCGAGGCTCTCGAATTTGCAGTAGCCGCTTCTGCTCTCAAGCACACTATCCCCGGTGACTTCAACCTCGTTACAGTAGACGAAGTTATGTCACTCGCCGGCGGTAACGCCAACGGTCGCGTTCAGCGCTGATCACTAAGAACTTTTTGATCAAATATACACAAGCGCCCCTGGTCAATCGAGACCGGGGACGCTTTTTTGTTGCTTTTGTGGTGGGCTATGAAGGAGATTTCACTTTCTTATGATTTTTCTATTGTCTGCCCGGATGGGAGATGATGAAATAGTAACGCCGATGTTGGCTTACATCGGCGTTACAGGCAATATATGAAAAGTAAGTGGCTTTAAGCGGAGAGGAGCTTATTTCTTGACGAGGCGGATAAAGCAGGCATCGGAAGTCTCGGCTTTGGCTGCGGCTCCGTTCTGGAAACCTTCGAAGCCCATCGTGAAGAAGTTCATGTCAAAGGCCGAGGAATGGTTGAAGCCGGTATTGCCGTCTGAATACCACTTGTAAGCCCAGTAGACAGCTCCCGGACGACGGTATAGGTCATAGAACATCGGCTGGTATTTGACATTGTCAACATCACTGAAACCGGCTGTGGTTCTAAAGCCGTAATAAGCGCTTCGGCTACTATATCGCAGAGTTCCGGGATAGTCTCTGTTGGCCGGATTTGGGTCCCATTTCCCTTGCCAGTTTGCGGCACCGTCTGGAGTTCCAGATCCTTTCCGTCGTCCGACTCCTTCGGTGCCGAGGGGGAAGAAGATCTGGGCGGCCGTCTGGTTGTTGTAGACAATCACACCGATCATGCCCTTTTCCGACTTTCCGTCAGCTGTTTTGAGATAGCCGTAGGCATCGGAGCGTTTGGTTTTCACTTCACGGGCTCCATCGCCATAGACAATTCCATAGGCTTTGCTGATAGGGAAGGAGAGGTCATTTGTCTCATTGCCTTCAGACATGAGCTGGAAGTAGTTTTCAATGGTGGCTATCTGGTAGTCAGTGTTTGTGATATCCCAGGTATGATCTGAAGTCCAGTCACCCTTGGTCTGATCCCATGACATGGTGGTAGCCTTGCCGGAAGCGTCAATGACATCAAAATTGCCCGGCGCATAGCGGTTGTCGCCTCGCGGACGCGGATATTTCGCATTGTTAGCCGAGGTTATGGCGATGTTACTTTTGCGGCGGAAGAGAGAGCCTTCGTCAAGCGGCGAGTTGGTCATTATGGCTTTGCCGTTTTCGAAGTGATCGACATTGAACGAGCTCCATTTTGCATACGGTTCCCCGTTCTTGTCATTGCCCTCGCGTAAGGCTATCGGGTCATAGCCCTCGCGGCAGAAGATGTCATGCTCGCAGGTGTAGTTGTGGTAGCGCACACGCACAATCGCACAGCCGTCGGCTCCGGTGAAGTTGATTTTGAAGTCGATAGGCTTTTCGGTGGCTCCCTGAATGCGCTTCACGTGGACTTGCGGGGCGGTGTCGTCACCGCTGCCTTCGCGGGTTGACGAAAGAGTGACCACTCCGTTGCCGGCGATGACCTCCGCGCTCCAGGCGCCTTCAGAGTTGAACGATGAGAAGTCTGAGTCATCCTTGTCTTCGGTCAGACGGAGCAGAGTCACATGAAAGTCCTCGGTGCTACCTGACTTGCGCCAGACACCATTCGGATTGAGGATGCGTCGCACCTGAATTATATCGAGAATGAAAGTGGTGTCGGCATAGGCATTGATCTCGTCTTTCCAGATTGAGGCCGTGAAGCGTACTTTCTGCTTGCGCGGATAGGAATAGCAGGGGTTGTTGCCGGAGAAACCTGTGCGGGTCACCAGCTCCTTGGCGCGGGTGTAGAGCGGAATCTTGAAGATGCGCTCTGTCGGCTCGCCCCGGAGATTGCGCTTGCTGACAATCACAGTGTGCTGTCCGTTGCCATCGGTTGTATTTGAACCGAATTCCTGAAGGTCATCCGATGAGTCGTTGCCTATCTCATATTCGCGGTCGCCGATGCTGTGTTCTTTGTAGTAATCCTGACTTTTCTTGAGCGCGCTGGCAAACGGCACATTCCATGACGGCTGGCCTTCATATCCGTCAGGGGGCGGAATCTGCGTCAGGCGGGTCTGCTGGAGCGAGAGGAAAGCCTGATGGCGTCCGTCACCATATACGGCATTCTCATAATAATATTTGATAGAAGGCCATTCGGCGCTCATAGTGCCTTTTACTTTGGGGAATGCCTTTGAACCGTCGCCCCAGGGTCGCCAGAGTGAGATGCTGTCCGGATTGTATTCCGTATCACCCACATCGATGATATGAGCTTTGAGTTTGGTCCCCGGTTCCATGCGTCCGACAACCTTGATGGTTGTAACCATCTTTTTGTCGTAGAGATAGGAGATATACTGTGGAGAAGTGGCGTAGAGACCGCGCTTTTCCTGATATTCGATGTGCCAGTCGGCATCGTTGCCGTAGCCTTTGAAGGCGAGGGTCAGCTGATAGTGGGTGTTGCGGGTAGCGTTATAGTCAGTGGTGACGTTCTGGCCGAGCATGAAGCGGTAGGTGATGGGGCCTGAGCTGACATGACCGTCGGCCGTGGTGCAACGGTAATAGCCTTTCACTTCCACGTAGGTGCCGAAAGGTTTCTCGTCTTTCCAGCCGGAGCCTTCGGTGTCGATGTCGGGATTTGGAAAGTCGATCTTATTGTCGCTTCCCGGTTCTTTGGTGTCATTGTTGATGGCATCCTGCTGCTTTGATTTGCCTGTGCCCTGCATGTTTTCGTAGAAGAAGAGCGAGGGAGCAGTATTGGCGTGGGTAGCGTCAATGACATCGTTCTGATCACTGTTGCCGTAGGCTCCGAGGAAACTGTGGGCGTCATTGCAGACGTGCAGGCAGTTTTCGGGGATGATGGAGTTAGGGTCATCGGGCAGTCTCTGCACGGTGATCCTGCCGCCGTCCTCGTAGACGCCGTTGGGAATGTCATGACGCTTGTCGGCAGAGACTTCACTCCCTTCGCCTGCGGTGTTCGGCTTGCCGAGCAGGCATGTCTTTGGGATGTCTTTCAGATAGATGTCGGTGATGTAGACCTGCACGTCGTTGTAAAGTTCCGAGCCGTCAAAGGCTACTGTCACTTTTGACGCGAGGCGGCGCACCCAGCAGTGGAGCTGCGAGGTGGTGGCAGAGATGACCAGCGGAGAGCTGTCAGATGCCTCGCGGTCGGGGCTGAGTGAGAAGATGCCGAACATCTCGCTGTTGTTGGCCAGCGAAGTTACGTCCCAGGAGCGGGAAATGCTTTTCAGACCGTCGCGTGTCTGTATGGCTGTCTGATATTCATCCTCGCGGAGGGTACCCATGTTGGCCACGGCATAGATGTGGTAATCCTTGCCTGATTCGAGCTGCAGTTTGAAAGTCACTTTGCCGGTGCGGCTGTCAGTGAGGTTACTTTCGTCAGGGTCGAGGCGATTGTCCTGGTCATTGAGGTTGCGGACTTCGGAGATGTCGGGGTGGACAGGTTCGGAGCCGTCGCTGACCACCACATAACGTCCGTAGAGATTGTCGCCTTTATAGACGAGCATCACAAGTGATGATATGTTTTTGATCCGGTCGCCAGCCTCGCCGCCCTCATAGGCGCGGGAGTTGAGCGAACGTGAAGACTCCGCTTCGTATGACAGCTCTACGGCAATGTCAGCCGTGCCCTCGACATACACGTCGGCGCGGCGGTCGAAATCATCGATGCATGAAGCCGTCACTCCTGAGAGGAGAAGAAGAAGCCATATATAATATGTGTTGAAGTGTCTGGATTTCATTGCTGGATTGATAGTCCTAATTGTTGTCTGGATCAGGGATTTCGTTTCTATCGGCATCATAGCACTTGCCGGTGGCCGGATCGCGGAAGTAGCGGAAGGTTCCGTTGTCGTCGCGCACAATGTCCCAGCCTGTGGCCGGATCCTTGGGGTTGCCTTCGATGAGGAATGGGTTTTTGATCACTGTAGTGGCATCGGTGTCGTAATAGTTGCCGTTTTCTGAGTTGAAATAACAGATCAGGTTGCCGTTGTCATCATAGACGGGCACGAGTTCCTTGGGAATGCCTATGCCGAAGCCGGGTTTCAGGGGCACATGGGAGTAGGGGACCACCTGGACTTCCACATTGATGTGTTCGGCCAGTTTGCGGACTTCAAACTGATACCAGTAGTTGCGCAGCAGGTCGAAATAGTCGCCTGCAGCGGCTCCTTCCGGCGGATCGTTGTAATATTTGAAGTCTATGAAATAGTCACGGGCGTTATATTCCTTGTATCTGATCCTCAGACGGGCGCGGGTGGCGTCAGTCTCCCCCCTCTGAGAGTTAGGGAATTCGGGCACGTAGACCGTGTAGTGGCCGTCAGCCGGATTTTTCACCAGCGGAAGCGGCTCGGAACTTTCATTTGGATAGGGATAGAGTCCGGAGCCTGCGGGAAGCGAGGGGTAGAGCACATAGTCTTTCTGATAGTCGTTTTTGACATAGTGGTTCTGATGTGTGACACCTTTGGGCATCGGCACGGCTCTGGTGATGTGGCGCGTGAGGGCTACAGATTCGATTTCGTCGGCGCTGTCTGAGTTGTCCCAGACTTCAATTTTTGCCAAGGCTCTGAGCAGATGTAGATTACCGAGATAGGCGGCCATGTCGGGACGCAGGCTGACGTTGTCATACTGGCTGATGCCGAACATGGCTATCTTGTCGGCAGCCGTGAGATCCCATGATGGAAGTCCGGCGGAGTAGTCGATCCAGTAGTCGGCGGTGGAGACTATGTCGAACAGAGCCTGGAGCGAGCCTGCCTCTGCGAGATCGGGGTAGCGGTGATGCCAGTTGGCAAGCACCAGCACTTTGAATGAAGAGCCGAGAGCATCGCGGATATCTCCGCTGACCTTGAATTCGAGGAGATATGTCTTGGAGCTTAATGTCTCTGAGACGGGAGTGACCACGGGATTTCTCACTGTGGCTATCCAGCGGTCATCTGTGCCGTAGAGGGCCACGAGCAGGTCGCCGCCCGCTATGTCAATGTAGTTTTCATAGCCGGCGCCACGGTCATAGTCACCCGAAGGAGTGGTGCGTGATGCAAGGTCGGATCCTGTCTGCAGGTAAAGACCTATTTTATGTTCAACCGTGACACCGCCCGTGCCGTCCGTTCCACCCGGATCATCCGATCCTTCGGAACAGGCGGCAAATCCAAAGGCTGCGGCCGACAGCAGCAGGGCGAGGAGTGTCCGGATTGAACTTGCAGTGTATTTGTTAAACATTGTGTGTCGAATTGTCTTGCGTGTGGAATAGAGAATGGAGTCCTTTAGAGGTCGGAAGACTGGCGTACAACCATCCAGCTGTTGATGTAGATGTAGGAGTCTGCCCAGCGGTTTCCTTCGTCGATGAAGAACACGAGATCATATTTGTCTTGTCGGTCAAGATATTCCTGCTCGGTCATCGTGTGTTCATAGCGTCCGCGCACGAGCAAGGCATATTGGATAAGTGGAATGTCTACGATTTTTTCGCCGGATGGATTGTAGATCTTGACGCGCATGTCGTTGCTGCGGTCGGCCATCAGGCGTGAGACTGTGAGATTGGCCACACAGGCGCTCATGGTGGTGATGACGGGCACATCGTCGGCTTCAGGATATTCGATTCCGGCTGTTCCGGCGAGTACCTGCCAGGGCTGATAGGTGATTTCCTCGTCGGGCATGATGGAGTTGTCCCAGTCAAGCGAGCCGTTGGCATCGGTAATGGTGAAGGTGTAGCCTTCCTTTACGATCTCGCCGGAGAGGTGCTGAAGCACAATGTTGACATCGTTGGTATTTTTAATGAGTTCAACATTGTAGATGTATGTGCCCTCCTCTTCAGGGAAAATCTTGACATCGGTCTTGCCGTGGTAGAGTCTCTTGAGGTCTTTGCGGGAGAGGGCGGCGCCGGTGACAGGGTCATATTCGCGGTTGAGGCGGCAGGTGAGCTGGGTGTGGTGGCTTGCATCGGCCGGAATGGCGAAATGTTCGTCACGTCCTTCTCCGCACCAGGCCAGTAGCTGATAGCTTCCGGGGGCCACGTCGAGATCCATCAGATAGCCGTCCTGGCGTAGCCGGTCGCCGCGTTCGCTTTTCTGCCATACGATGTCGCCGGTGGCGGGATCGATCAGGTAGAGGGTTACGGCGTTGACTTCCTTTGAAAAGGCATCGGCATAGAGCATGTTCATGTCAAAGATGAAGCGTGCCTTGTAGTGAGGGTCACAGTCTCCTTCTTCGTCATACATGACTCCGTTGCAACTGGCGAGTGACAGTGCGGAGAGCATGATTGCGGCGATTCGCAGGTTGAGACGGCGGAGTTTTGTATCAGGTTTCATTTTACAATCCGTGAATGGCATTATAAAGCGATTGGTTCTTTGAATGAGAGTATGTATAGTGAGGAGGATCGGTGAGATCCTCTCGTCAGTGTCGGGTTGAAGAAGAGGTGAGAGGCGCTATGGCTGTATTCGGGTTTAGAGAGGGGGAGAGGGTTCGGTGTTGAGTGCGGGGAGAGAAAAAAGTGGAAAAGGTGCGGGACTGAGCGGGGCTCCGCACGGCCCCGCACCTTTCAAGGTGGTTGATAATATTCTCTATGTGATGACTGTCAGTATCAGAGGTCTACGCTCTGCTTGACAACCTTCCAGGAGAGGATGCTGATGTTAGCAGCCATGCCGAAGGTTTCTTTTGAGGGATTGTCAGGGATGAGATCTTCAGTGCTGTTGTCGCTGGGATCGAATACGCCCTGGCCGAGACGGAAGACTTTGCCTACCTCGATCTGATACCAGTGGTTGCGGACAACGCCATACTGGCCGTTTTCGCTCACTGTGTAGTCATAGTTTTCACCGGAACCGGCATTTTTGCCGAGGAGGTGTTCAACAGGCACGTAGTAAACGCTTGCACCGCCGGTGTAGGCCATAGGCTTCTCGTTGGTGAAGAATGTGTTGAGCGCGGTTTCGAAAGCTGAAGTCTCTACTGCAGTAGCAGTGTTGCCGTTGATGGCGTAGAGCTGAGTGTCAGCGCCGATGTTGGGCACGAGTTTGAAGATACCGGTGCTTGCGCCGTCTTTGGCGAGCTCGACATTCTTAGCGCTTACCTGAGTGTAGTTGTCGCGGTTGAGAGTGCCGTCGGGGTTGGTTTCGGTCTCGCTGCCGGTTTTGATCCAGTAGTTGAGCTGGTTGGTGGCGTTCAGGCGGTTGAGGATGTAGGGAACGAACTGGTCTTTCTTGTAGTAGACACCGCTGAAGAGGATGAGATCAAGGGGAGTTTTGGCTTCTTTGTCGGCATAGATAGTAGCGGTGAAGACGATGTTGGTGACAGCTGCGGGAGTAAGCACGTTGTTCTCGTTGCGGATCAGGGTGAAATCCTTGGTGGTCTCGTTTGAGTAGACGGGCTTGGTGAGGTCGGTGTTGACCTCGCTGAAAGTCGGGCGGTCAAGTACTGCATTGGCATCGTCGTAGCTTACAGACTTGCCCCAGTAGCTGCGGTGGAGCTGGGCGATGTTCCATGTGTTCCAGAGTCCGGTGAGGCCGTCGAGGTTCTTGCCGAGATATGATTCTTTCTCAGTTCCGGTCACGCCGAAGTTCTCGATCTTTACATAAACGCGCTCTGCACCTAACTCGACGTTATTGTTGTTGTCGTTGTCGAGACCGGCGATTGTAACATCAACCGGGAAAGGATTGCCTTTGGGGAGGTCGATGGTGTATTTGGCGGCAAGACGCTCAACGTAGATTTTGACAACGTCAGAGGCGGGAACATTGTTGACGTCAACGGGTTCGGTCTTGAGGTTGCTTTCCTGAATGAGGTTGGCATAGTAGACGGCATTGTCATACTGGCCGGGGAAAGCGCTTGCACCGCCGTTGAAGCTTGAAGTAGACATCACGAATGATTCGCCGTTCTTCCACTGGAGAGTGTAATTGCGCACTTCTTCCATTGTGCGGGGAGTCGCGCGGACGTATGCAAGAAGTTCGGGAGTGGCGTTGAGAACAGTGATGAGATACTTGGGAAGGTTTTTCTTAGTGAGATTCTTGAGAACAAGCACGTTGTTGCTCTGGAATTCAACATTGTGGTCCTCGAAGTCACCTGACTGACCGCGGCTCCAGACGCTGGCTTCGGTGACAAACATCTTGTCTTTGTCAAAGAAGAAGAAGTGAGCGGTGTTAACAACATGTTCTTGGGGATCGCCGGGAACGAGATCGCCTTCTTCGGCACGGCCTACAGTGTTGGCATCTGTGATGTTGACGGTCAGGTACATGGTTGCACCTTCGCCGTCGATGTTTCCGTTGCCGCCGTTTTTAGCGGGTTCGTCGCTTGAACAGGCAGCAAACGCCATTGCTGCGGCTGTTGTCAGAAATAAGCTTTTAAACTTCATTGTGATTGATTATTGAATTGGTTTTTAATTTGTTACTAATGAATCTGTGTAGTTTTGAAATGTGTGATTGAATGGATGGTTGAAAAATCAGGTTATTGTGACTATTGTCTGATGTCGGTGGAGAGAAGATAGAGGCGAGCGTGGAGGAGGACCTTAGGCAAGCATATTTTGCCTATCGGGCGTTGAGTTTGTCAAGCTGGCGGATGGCGTCGGCCGCTTCGGGGATCGAGGACGATTTTTCAA
The DNA here is from genome assembly GCF_004803935.1 of Duncaniella sp. C9. Taxonomy (GTDB): domain Bacteria; phylum Bacteroidota; class Bacteroidia; order Bacteroidales; family Muribaculaceae; genus Duncaniella; species Duncaniella muris. Next base: position 2,714,281 of record NZ_CP039547.1, on the reverse strand, counting down.
AGTATGCACGGGCGGCTGAGTAGTTGCCTTTCAAGGCTTCGCGCACACCTCTGATGTATTCGGCTTCTTCTGAAGTTCCTGCCTTGTCGAGGAAGCGGGCAGCATGGTCGAGATCACCGCGTTCGAGGGCGCAGACTGCTGCGTTGAGGTTGGCTGCGGGGTCTGATGGATACATGCGCACGGCTGTCTCGAAGACATCGTTGAACTCTTCGCTGCCGGGCTGGCAGTCCTGGGCTAAGAGATAGAACTCGTTGAGGCTGAGCTTCTGCGGCTGTTCCTTCATGATGCGGCGTATCTCATTGACATCGCTGTAGGTGCGGATGTTGTATTCAATGCGGTAGTCGGTGTGGCGCAGGGCGGGGTAGTAGGTCTGCAACATGAAGCGGTAGTCCTCAGGATAGAGCTTCTTGATGCGGGCCTCTTTTGCGTCAGGCTCCATGTCGGAGTCGATGAGGGCGAGGATTTCGGTGCGGTTGGGGAGGTTTGATCCGTCAACGGCTTTTTTGAGACCGGCCCAGTCTTCAGGCTCGAAATCGGTGGCTATGATGCCAGAGTCGAAGCGGTAGAGTTTCTGGATGTAGTCTTTGAGTGCGGCGGTTCGGCCGATGGCAAGGTCGCGGTTATGGGAATAGGGACTTTCGGGCGAAGCGAAACCTTTGAGCCACACGCGGGTGATGGTCACGTCACCGTCACCGCGCACAGAGTCGATGGTGGCCTGGATCTTGGCCAGCTCGGTGGTGTTGCGGCGATATTCGGGATAGATGACGGTCTGGTCGACTGGGAAGTCAATGAAGGCCGAACCGGAGAGTTCGCGGTGTTTCTCGCCGTTGCCCTGCGGGCGCACGTAGACCCATTTCGGAGTGAAGTAGCCGAAATAGCCGTAAGGGCCTTCGAATGGAGCTTCGGCCAGCAGTTTGCGGCAGCAGCCGAAGTCGGAGCGGTCAAGGTAGACCGAAGAGCCGTTCATCCAGTCGGCATAGGGGATTATCTGTGAGTAGTGCAGGCTGTCAGGGAGTTCTGATGCGCGGATCACGGTCTCGTCTGCGCCTGAGATCATGCCTGGGCTGTTGCGCTGATACTGATAGTAACGCACACGGCCATAGATGCCTACGGCGGGGAGCTTGAGGGTGTCGGAGCCGTTGATAATGCTCGGAGTGAGCAGCACCGCGCGGTTGCTTTCTACCCGGAGTTTGCTGAAATCGAGTGAGAGATCCACGTTCATATAATCGCCGTGGCGCTGGAGTGAGGCGTGGTCCACGCTGACGCCTACCGGAATGGTGCGTGTTTCGGCTGCCGATGTGCCGGCCGAAAGGCCGAGGATGATGGCTGCGGATATGTGAAAGGCGGGAAATTTCATTTCAGTGCGTTTTTGACAGGGTTAAAATACGTACACTACGTTGATTGCGGCTTTTGTCGGGCCAAAGTAGTTGTGAGGGCGGTTTGATTTCAGCTTCTTGCCGCATCCCGCACATTTGAACTGGCTGTAGCGGGTGTAGGAATATCCGAGTCCTATCTCCGCTTCGAGGTTCCAATGACGTCCGAGCACCCAGGCATAGCCGTAGGCCACACCGGCGCCGACAAACCATCCCTGAAAGCGGTAGTCTTTGAGTTTGCCGAAATCGGTGCCGAGCATGGAGAAGCCCATGTCAAGGCCTCCGACATTGTACTGGCCTCCGTGGAGGTGTGCGCCGACAAAGTGGCCTGCGAAGCGGTCGCAGAACCAGTAGCGGGCTTCGGGCTGCACGAACCAATGTTTCCAGCGCTTGTTGTCGCTGAATGTCCAGGCATTGAATTCGCCGGAGAGGTCGAGTGTCCATTTGGGAGCGAGGCCAACTTCACCTCCGATGTTTATGTTGGTGAAGATATCAGACGAAAGGTCGGTCTTGACTGCAAGATCCTGAGCTTTCGACATTTCGAACAAGCTCGCAATCATCATGATTGCAAGCAATACTCTTTTGATCGGCAACATAGATAATCTATATAATTGTTACTATTGCTTATGCCGGCGGGGCAGTGTCAGATGTAGGCGCACAAAAGCACCTGCGAATGTCTCACTGATGAGTCAGGCGCAGAAATTCAAGGGCATGGAGAATAAACCCCAGCACTTTTGGCGATACTACTATAAGCCAACTGGTTACGTGGCATAAACGTGTTACTACTATACTAAAATGCGACTATAACTGTGATGTGTGTCATGAAACGGTTTCGTTGGAAACTCATTTTCAACAGCAAAAGTAGTAATTTGCTTTTAAATCTGCAATAAAAAATGGAAAAATAAGTGCGAATTTTCTGCTTTTTTACCAACGAATCACGCAAGTGATTTTTCAGGTGCGTTTTATTTGTCCGGGTCGCGGGAAATGGCTAATTTTGGATGTCGGTTTGCAAACCGGCAAAATCACACTGATACCTATATTATAATATACATATATATTATACAATCATACTATACAATTTTTATTGGCAATGGTAAAACATATAGTAAGCTTCAAACTTAAGGGCACCGCGGAAGAACGCCGCGAGGTTGCCGAACGTTTCAGAAATGCGCTGATGGAACTCCCGGCGCAGATTGATGTGCTCCGCTCGATGGAGGTCGGCATAAATGAAAATCCGTCGGAAGACTGGGATGTGGTGCTTACTGCTGTGGTTCCGACTATGGATGATGTGATGGTTTATGCCAGGCACCCGGCCCACGTTGCAGCGGCTTCGATAATCGGTGCTCATAAGGAGGCACGGGCCTGTGTGGATTATTATTTCTCATGATAAGTCCGGATTTGGGTAAGGTGCCGGAACTGACAAAGGCAGTGGAATGGTCATAGTCTTCGATCTGGATGATACGCTTTATCCGGAGATGGAGTTCGTGAGATCGGCCTATAGGACGATAGCGCGCCAATATGGCCGCGGGTTGTTGCCGGCCATGCTTGCGGCTGCAGACCCGCGCGAGGCTTTTGACTCTACCGGTCTGCCGGTGTCCGACGTGATCGGTCTCTACAGAAATCATAACCCGGACATCAGATTGCCCTGGATGTCGCTCTATGTGTTGAGTTGTCTTGCTCGCACCGGCCACACTCTGGGGCTGGTGACCGATGGTCGCAGCGTCACTCAGCGCCACAAGATAGAGGCTCTCGGACTTGCCCGTTTCATCAGTCCTGACCTGATCATGATTTCTGAAGAGGTGGGGGAAGAAAAGGTGTCGGGCCGTGCTTTCCGCTCCATTATGAACCGTACAGAAGGCAGGGGGGCTTATGTCTATGTCGGCGACAACCCGGCGAAAGATTTTATTGCGCCTAACCGTCTCGGCTGGACTACGGTAGGTTTCCGGAGGGGCGGCAACGGCGAGAATATCACGCAGGCTGATCCGGCTGATTTTCCGGAAGAAAACCGACCGTCAGTCGAGATAGAAAATTTGGGTGAATTGCTCCGTTTTGTTGATTTTTATGAATTTAAAAATTAGTAAAGTTGTCCAAAATGAACATGTATATTGCTGATATATAATATATTGCTAATTTTAAAAATACAGAAAGTTATCCAAAACGGCATACGGTGTGATATAAAAAGTCTAACTTTTATGTTGGACTTTTCTTTTTTTATGCCTATCTTTGCAGTGTCAAAAACGACTAAAAAGAACACCTGCAAAAAACAATATTCCCCCTCAAAACAAAAATCAGATGATACAGACAGTGGTAAAGCGCGACGGTCGCGTCGTGGGCTACAACGAAGAGAAAATAAAGGCTGCAATCCGCAAGGCAATGCTCACCACAGAGATGGGAGAAGACGAAGCCTTGATTTCACGCATCACAGACCGGATCGGAATGATCGGCTGCGAGCAAATGACGGTTGAAGAGATTCAGGACCGTGTGGAACTTGAACTCATGAAATCGCCCCGCAAGGAAGTGGCCAAGCGCTATATCGCTTATCGCGACCAGCGTTCGATAGCCCGCCGCGCAAAGACCCGCGACATGTTTCTGGAAATCATCGAGGCTAAAAACAACGACATCACCCGTGAGAATGCCAACATGAACACGGACTCGCCCGCAGGCATGATGATGAAATTTGCCAGCGAGACAACCAAGCCTTTCGTCGATGACTACCTTCTGTCGCCCGAAGCCCGCGAGGCTGTGCAGAATGGCTATCTTCATATCCATGACAAGGACTATTATCCAACCAAGAGCCTTACTTGCGTACAGCATCCGCTGGACCGCATACTGAAATACGGCTTTGTGGCCGGCCACGGCGAGTCGCGTCCGGCAAAGCGCATCGAGACGGCCAGCATCATAGGCTGCATCTCACTTGAGACAGCCCAGAATGAGATGCACGGCGGTCAGGCCATTCCGGCATTTGATTTCTACCTCGCTCCTTTCGTGAGATATTCATATATAGAAGAAGTCAAGAAACTCGAAGACCTCAGCGGGGAGGATCTGTCGGCGCTCTACGATGTTGAAATAGAGGACTATATCAAGGCTCCGCTTGAAGGTATGACCGGCACCGAGCGCTGGAAACAGCATGCCGTCAACCAGACTGTGAGCCGTGTGCATCAGAGCATGGAGGCTTTCATACATAATATGAACACCATTCATTCGCGTGGCGGAAATCAGGTTGTGTTCAGCTCGATCAATTACGGTACAGATACTTCGGCTGAGGGACGCTGCATCATCCGCGAGCTTCTCAACTCGACTTACGAAGGTGTGGGCAACGGAGCCACAGCCATTTTCCCCATTCAGATCTGGAAAAAGAAAAAGGGAGTCAGCTATCTGCCCGGCGACCGCAACCACGACCTCTATCAGCTTGCCTGCAAGGTGACAGCGCGCCGCTTCTTCCCGAACTTCGTGAACCTCGACGCGACATTCAACCAGCATGAGAAGTGGGATGCCAATGATCCGGAGCGTTATAAGTATGAAGTAGCCACGATGGGCTGCCGCACACGAGTGTTTGAGAACCGCTTCGGCGAAAAGACTTCGATTGGCCGCGGCAACATCAGTTTCTCTACAATCAACATTGTTCGCATTGCAATTGAGTGCATGAATATAGTTGATCAGGATGAACGCATCAGACGCTTCTTCGAAAAACTCGACGATGTTCTTGATATCACCGCCCGTCAGCTCTGTGACCGTTTCAATTTCCAGAAGACGGCTATGGCCAAGCAGTTCCCGCTGCTTATGTCGCGTCTGTGGAACGGAGCTGAGAAACTCAGCCCGACTGACACTATCGAGAGCGTGATCAACCAGGGCACACTCGGCATCGGCTTCATCGGCCTGGCCGAATGTCTGATAGCCCTGACCGGGAAGCACCACGGCGAGAGCGAGGATGCGCAGAAGTTAGGTCTGAAGATCGTGTCACACATGCGCTCGCGCGTCAATGACTACAGCGAACAGTATAAGCATAACTTCTCTGTGCTCGCCACTCCGGCCGAAGGTCTGTCAGGAAAATTCACTTCACGCGACCGCAAATCGTTCGGCGTGATTCCCGGCATCACAGACAAGATCTACTACACCAACTCTAACCACGTGCCTGTCTACTATCACTGCTCGCCGCGCCATAAGGCCAAGGTCGAGGCTCCGTATCACGAACTGACCGGCGGCGGCCACATTTTCTACGTGGAAATTGATGGCGATGCCACCCACAACCCTAAGGCGATCAGCGATATCGTTGATCTGATGGATAAGTACAACATCGGCTACTGCTCGGTAAATCATAACCGCAACCGCTGCATGGACTGCGGATATGAGGATGCCCAGGAGTCGCTTGAAGAATGCCCCTGCTGCCACAGTCACAATATCGACTGCCTGCAGCGCATCACCGGCTATCTTGTCGGCACCACTGACCGCTGGAACAATGCAAAACTGGCGGAACTCAATGACCGCATAGTCCACAAGTGATCACGGTTTTTCATACAGACAGATTTTTTTCAGAATGAGAATTCTCGATATAGTTCCGGGGACGTCGGTTGACGGCCCCGGACTTCGTACGGCCATCTATGTGGCCGGTTGCTCTCACGGATGTCCAGGCTGTCACAATCCGCAGTCGTGGAATTTCGGGGCAGGGCGTGAGATGAGCATCGATGAGGTGATGCTCGAAGTGATAGAAAATGATTTCGATGTCACTCTGACCGGCGGCGATCCGATGTATAGCGCCGAGCAGCTGATACCGCTTGCCGCCAGAATAAAAGAAGCCGGAAAGAGCATCTGGTGCTATTCCGGTTTCAGCTATGAGGCTGTCATGGGCAATGAGCCTATGAGGCGTCTGCTTGAATATGTCGATGTGCTTGTCGACGGGCCTTTCATCGAGGCGCAGCGCGATGTGCATCTGCTTTTTCGCGGCTCGGCCAATCAGCGGCTGGTCGATGTGGCACGCTCTGCGGTCGGCAATGTTGTCGAGTGGGAGTGGTAAATACAGAGACTGTATAGCCTGGTTCCGTTACAGGGTGGCCGGGGTTTACTTCAGCTGCCGGTCGCTGGCGTTTGAGATTACGTAGGCGCGGACTTTCTGGAAGAGGTCGTTGGCGAAAACGAATTCGTTGAGGGCCTCGTTGGACGTCTGATAGATCTGGTGCATGTCACCAACCCATTCGCGGTGGCCCTTGTTGATGAAGATAATGTTCTCGCCGATGCCGAGCACCGAGTTCATGTCGTGGGTATTGATGATGGTGGTGATGTTGTATTCGTGGGTGATGTCACTCAGAAGTTCATCGATCACTATCGAGGTTCTCGGATCGAGACCTGAGTTTGGTTCGTCGCAGAAAAGATATCTGGGGTTGAGGGCTATGGCGCGAGCTATGGCCACACGTTTCTGCATACCGCCTGATATTTCCGACGGATATTTCGAGTCGGCACCTTTCAGTTTCACACGCTCAAGACAGAACTGCGCGCGGTCTTTGATTTCGGCCGGAGTCATGGATGTGAACATGGTGAGCGGAAACATCACGTTGCCGAGCACGGTCTCCGAGTCGAAGAGGGCCGAACCCTGGAAGAGCATGCCGATTTCCTTGCGCAGGTCCTTGATCTGGTTGGTGTCCATCTTCATCAGGTCGCGTCCGTCGTAAAGGATTTCGCCTTTCTCCGGGCGTATGAGGCCCACGAGCGATTTGACGAGGACTGTCTTGCCCGAACCGCTCTGGCCGATGATGAGGTTTGTCTTGCCGGTTTCGAATCTGGCGCTGACATCATGGAGGATGGTCTTGCCGTCGAATGATTTGGTTATATTCTTTACTTCGATCATTGCAGTAGGAGTTTTGTCAGTACGACATCAAGCAGCAGAATCAGAATGCTGGAAGCAACGACGGCGTTGGTTGAAGCCTTTCCGACTTCAAGAGCGCCGCCTTTGACGAAATAGCCATAGTAGGCTGAGACGGAAGTGATGATGAAGGAGAAGAAGAGCGACTTAATGAGTCCGTACCACACGTACCATTCTACGAACATAGTCTGCAGGCCGTAGATGAAGCGGTTGAGCGGGATGATGCCTGTAAAAATCGAGATCAGCACTCCGCCGAGGAACGATGTGAAAATACAGAAAATCACCAGTATGGGCATATAGACAAGGAAGCCTACTATTTTCGGCAGAACAAGGAAGTTGGCGGAATTTATGCCCATGATATCAAGTGCATCAATCTGCTCTGTCACTCGCATTGTCCCGATTTCCGACGCGATGTTCGAGCCAACCTTGCCGGCAAGGATCAGACAGAGGATGGAGTTGGAGAACTCCAGCAGGATGATCTCGCGGGTGGCAAGACCGGTGGAGTAGGAGGGAACGAGGGGAGAGACAATGTTGAGCTGCATCTGGATGGTGATCACAGCGCCGATAAACAGTGAGATCACTATCACCAGCGGAATGGAATCCACGCCAAGTTTGGTGATTTCGAAGAAGGTGCGTCTGAAAAACGTCTTCCAGCGGTCGGGAACCGAAAATATCTTGTTTATGAAGAGGCAGTATTGCCCGAAAGTGGTGAGTGAGTCGGTTATAACCATGTCAAGAGGTTGAAAATTACATTTACCTCGGCAAAGGTAAGCATTTGTCACCTGTTGCCGAGGCTGTAGTGGGGCTATTGGCCAAAATTCAGGAAAGAAGAGAGAATTTTATCCGGTTTCGGATCAGCCGAGGGCTTCTGTCAGTTTCTCGGTGCTGATTTCAGACTGTTCTCCGGTGGTCATGTTCTTGAGAGTGACAGTCCCGTTCTGGAGTTCGGTCTCTCCGATGATGGCCACAAAGGGAATGCCGAGGCTGTCGGCGCGTCCCATCTGCTTTTTCATTTTTGCAGCATCGGGATAAAGTTCTGCAGGGATTCCGCTTTCGCGCAGTTTCTTGATGATCTGAAGGCTGCGGGCGGCTTCCTTGGGACCGAAGTTGGTAAACATCACCTTGGCCGCGCCTTCGATTCCTTCAGGGTAGAGATTGAGAGTATTGAGCACATCATAAATGCGGTCGGCGCCGAATGAAATGCCTACACCTGAGACTCCGGGCAGGCCGAACACTCCGGTAAGGTTGTCGTAGCGGCCGCCGCCGGTGATGCTGCCGATCTCTACGTCGCGGGCTTTGACCTCAATGATGGTTCCGGTGTAGTAGTTCAGGCCGCGGGCCAGGCTTACATCGAGTTCGAGGTCGGCGCACAGACCGAGAGCCTCTGTGCCGGCCATGACTTCGCGCAGTTCGCTTACGCCCTTGAGGCCTGTTTCGCTTGAAGCAAGCATTTCTTCAAGGCTTGCGAGGCGTTCGGCATTGGAGCCGGAGAGGGTGATGAGCGGTGTGATGCGGTCAATGGCTTCGGCCGACAGTCCGCGTTCGCCGAGTTCGGCTTTCACGTTGTCGAGGCCGATCTTGTCGATCTTGTCAATGGCCACGGTTATGTCCACGATTTTGTCAGGCGCGCCGACAAGTTCGGCTATGCCTGCGAGGACTTTGCGGTTGTTGAGTTTGATTGTGATACGGATGCCGAGACGGCTGAACACATCGTCGATGAGCTGGAGAAGTTCGATTTCGTTGATCAGCGAGTCAGATCCGATAACATCGGCATCACACTGGTAGAATTCTCGGTAACGGCCTTTCTGCGGACGGTCGGCACGCCACACCGGCTGGATCTGAAAACGCTTGAAGGGGAAACTGAGATCGTTGCGGTGCATGACAACGAAACGCGCGAAGGGCACTGTCAGGTCGTAGCGCAGACCTTTCTCACAGATCTTGGCTGCGAGTTTTGCCGAATCGTCGCCGGCTATGGCCGACTGGATCAGCTGGGGATCAGCCCCGCGCAGGAAGTCGCCTGAATTGAGTATCTTGAACAGCAGTTTGTCGCCCTCTTCGCCGTATTTGCCCATGAGAGTCGAGAGATTTTCCATTGCCGGAGTCTCGATCTGCTGGAAACCGTGGAGTTTGAAAACAGTGCGTATAGTGTCGAATATATAGTTTCGGCGCGCCATTTCAGCCGGGTGAAGTCGCGCGTGCCTTTGGGGATTGACGGTTTCTGTGCCATGTATATCTGTCGATTTGTTCTTAAATATATTATCGTTGAAAGTTAGTACGAATTATTTTGCAAAGATAGCGATTATTTGCTAAATTTGCGTCACTTTAATGCGTAAACATACTTACTCGTAAAACAGACCCGATACTGCAGGTTCAACTGGCAAGTGCAAAATTAGCGATTTGTTTGAAGAACTCGGTTTTCGGGTTTGAAAAACCAAGTTTTTTCCGAGGCCTTAAGTTCAGTTTCTTTGCCACGTTTTTGATGTATAGGTCAGTGAAATCATTGAAATTTGACTTTTTGGGGATGTATTGACGGATGAGTTTGTTGATGTTTTCGACCGCTCCTTTCTGCCATGAGCAGTAGCTGTCGGCAAAGTAAACAGTCACATCATCAAGACCTTTGATGCGTAATCCGGCGGTTATGTCGAGGTGTGCCGCGAACTCGCTGCCGTTGTCAGTAGTGATGGTTTTAAGATATTTACGGTATGCGTACAGCATTCTCACGACAGTCTTTGACAATGGCTTGGCTCTTTTTCCGTAAGGTAGTTTCTCCATCATCACAAAGCCAGTCATGCGTTCAAGCAGCACTAGAATCGCGTGCCCGTAGGCATCAACAATAAGATCCATCTCAAAATCGCCAAAGCGTTTGCCGTCGGCCTCGGCCGGTCTGTCGTGTATGCTTGTGCGGTTTGGTATGTTGGTGGCTTTAGTGGGTTTGCGTTCGCCTTTTGGTCGTCGTCGGAAGTCGGGATGTCTGCGGTGACGGCGCAGTTCTCCGCTTTCATCAGCGTTTATAATGTTGTAAATGGTCTGTATGGATACGGAAACGCCTTCCTTGGCCAACACGCCACGAATTTGTTCTGGTGACCATTGGTGGTCAATAATCATCTGTTTTATACGCCACACCAACACGCTGTCGAGCTTCTTGTTGGATGTGGTGCGCTTTCTGCGTTCAAGGGCTTTGGCATGAGCCTTTTCCCACAGATAGTGGCCTTTGGTTGTGGAATTGCGCTTCAGTTCACGACAAAGTGTTGATTGACTGCACCCTACAATGAGGGCGATTTCTTTTCTTGGAGTTTTTCTTTGCAGTAAGGCGAAAATTTGCGACCTTTGCTGCGAGGTTAATTGTCTGTACATTAGCAATACAAAATTAGTTAATCTCAGGGAGACTTCGGTCTCCTTTTTTATTTTGTATTGCCAGTATGTTCTGCTGCTGTCCGCTCTTGGGGGCGGTTTAGGCCGCCCCCGCCGCTTGGGCATCCCCTCGCCAGAAGGAGTGAGGAGAATGAATAATTCCTAGCTCAAAGTTTTGCACTTCGATTTGGAATCTTCAAAACAGACCCGATACTTATGAAATATATAGGAGCACATGTCTCTGCCGGAGACGGTGTGAGCAATACTCCTTTGAACGCCCATCTGATAGGAGCGAAATCATTTGCTCTCTTCACCCGCAACCCGTCGCGCTGGACTTCGAAACCGATACCGCAGGCGCAGGCTGAGGCGTTCAGGGAAAACTGTATGCGCTACGGTTACAGCCCGGCGCATATCCTTCCGCATGACAGCTTTCTGATCAATCTCGGCTCGCCGGATGCCGTGAAACTCGAAAAGTCGCGTGAGGCTTTTCTTGATGAACTGCGCCGCTGCGAGCAACTTGGACTTACCATGCTCAACTTTCATCCTGGTTCCCACATGCGTGAGATGGAGACTGATGCCTGTCTTGACCTGATAGCCGACTCGCTCAACGGTTTGCTGGAAAAGACGGCGGGGGTGAAGGCTGTGATCGAGAATACTGCCGGGCAGGGAAGTAACCTCGGATATTCGTTCGACCAGATTGCCAGAATTATTGACCGCGTGGATGACAAGACGAGAATAGGTGTCTGCATTGACACCTGCCATGCTTACACGGCCGGCTATGATCTTGCCACAGCCGAAGGCTATGACAAGACTTGGGCCGAATTTGACAGCATCATCGGTTTCAGCTATCTCTGCGGAATGCATCTCAACGATACTCAGAAGGGACTCGGCTCGCATGTTGACCGTCATGCACCGATCGCAACCGCCAATCTTGACCGCGAATTCTGGTCGAGACTGATGAACGATCCGCGCTTCGATGATATCCCGCTGATACTTGAGACCCCTGACGAGGCAATATGGGCAGAGGAAATCAGTCTACTTTACTCGCTTGACAGCCGTAAATCAGACTGAAGCCTGCCGCATACATGCATCCGGCTGTATCCGGCCTGCCGATCCGCTGACTGACGGATCTTGTTTATTATATAAATGTAGAGAGATTATTTTTTGATTATATCATCATCAACTTACACTTACCTATGGTTAAAAATAAACCAGACCAAAGTTTTCTGAATCTTTGGAACCTGAGTTTCGGCTTTTTTGGCGTACAGATCGCCTATGCTCTCCAGAGCGCAAATATTTCGCGAATATTCGCTACTCTCGGCGCCGATCCTCATTCATTGAGCTATTTCTGGATTCTGCCCCCGCTGATGGGCATTATTGTGCAGCCATTGGTTGGCGCTGCGAGTGACCGCACATGGAATCGTCTCGGCCGTCGCCTGCCTTACCTTGTTCTTGGAGCAGCTATCGCTGTTGTGGTCATGTGTCTTCTCCCTAATGCCGGAAGTTTCGGACTGACAGTTGGCGGAGCTATGATTTTCGGCTTTATCGCCCTGATGTTTCTTGACACTTCCATCAACATGGCCATGCAGCCGTTCAAGATGCTTGTCGGCGATCAGGTCAACGAGCGTCAGAAAGGTCTTGCATATTCCATCCAGAGTTTTCTCTGCAATGCCGGCAGTCTCGTCGGTTATCTTGCGCCGATCACCCTGACGGCAATCGGTGTCAGCAATCTCGCTCCGGCAGGACAAGTGCCTGATGCGGTGACCTATTCATTCTACATCGGAGCCGCTGTGCTGATACTGTGTGTCATCTACAGTTTTGTCACCATCCGTGAGATGCCTCCCAAAGAATATGCCGAGTATCATGGCATCACCGAGCAGCAGAATGAAGAAAAGACCTCGATGCTGAAGTTGCTCATACATGCTCCGCGCACGTTCTGGACTGTCGGTCTCGTGCAGTTTTTCTGCTGGGCGGCTTTCCTCTATATGTGGACCTACACGCCAGGTGCTATTGCCGATACCGTGTGGGGCACTACCGATACCAATTCGGAGGCTTATCAGACTGCAGGCAACTGGGTCGGTGTGCTTTTCGCCGTCCAGGCCGTAGGCTCAGTGCTCTGGGCAGTGGTCATTCCGCGATTCAAGAGCCACAAGACAGTTTATGTGCTCAGTCTTCTTCTCGGAGCAGCAGGCTTTATCTCCACTCTCTTTGTCACTGACCAATATGTGCTGTTCATTTCCTTCCTGCTGATTGGCTGTGCGTGGGCCGCAATGCTGGCACTTCCGTTTACCATTCTGACCAACTCGATTTCCGGTAAGAACATGGGAACCTATCTTGGGCTTTTCAACGGGACCATATGTGTGCCTCAGATCTGCGCTGCCGCTCTCGGCGGTCTGATTCTTCCGCTTCTTGGAGGCCACCAGGTAAATATGCTGGTGCTCGGCGGAGTTCTTCTTGTTGCCGGCGCGCTTAGTGTCGGACTGGTCAAAGAGACTTACGCTGAAAAGGAGAATTGATTCTATCCTGACAGACAAAATAAGGTAACTGATCAGCATACTCGCCTGATAGTTACCTTATTTTGTATTTTAGGATTATGTGTCTTGGAAAATACGGCGGCTCATGGCCGTCAGAGCCAGACCACGGGTGAAGAGATATGCCAGAAAGGCTATCCAGAGTCCGTGGTTTCCTATTATAGGGAACAGGATGCGGAGCATCACGAAATAAATTGCAGTGGCGGTGGCCATTGAGAGCAGCATTTCTCTTGTGCGTGTCGCGCCGATGAAAATTCCGTCCCATGTGAATGCCGCGAATCCTACAGCCGGAATGGCTATGACCCAGCTGTAATATTCCTTGGCTGAAAGTCTTACTCCGGCATCATCGCTTAGGAGGCCCATGATGCTTTCTCCTCCCACAGCATAGACCAGGGTGAAGAGCAAGACCATTGCCACACTCCATCTGAACAGTGCTTTGACGCATTCACGCAGCCCCCTGCTGTCGCCACCTCCGATCAGGTTGCCGCACAGTGATTCGCCGGCAAAGGCAAAGCCGTCCATGAAGTATGAAAAAAGAATGAAAAACTGCATCAGCAGTGTGTTGACAGCCAGTATGACGGTGCCTTGAGTTGCCCCTGTGCGTGTAAACCAGACTGTTACGGCTATCAGACAGAGTGTGCGGAAAAATATATCAGTATTGACTTTGAAAAATCTTTTCAGATCGCTCAGGCGGATTATTTCACGAAGCCGTCCCGGAGCAGGGCGATATTTGATTGCCACAATGCCGAGGCCCGTGAGCGCTCCGAGCCATTGGGCTGTCAGTGTGCCGGAAGCAACACCTTCGACCTTAAGTCCGAAACCGAGCACGAGCAGCAGGCTGACGGCTATGTTGGATATGTTGACCACGAATGCCACCCACATCGGCGCGCGGGCGTTTTTCATTCCTAACAGCCATCCGGTGACAGTGAATGTGGCCAGCGAAGCGGGGGCTCCCCAGACAAGAATCGAGAAATAGACTGATGCGAGATCCCTTACCCGGTCTCTGACTTCAAGAAAGTTCAGAGTGAGATCAAGAAGTGGTTTCTGAAAGAGGATTATCAGAATTGACGCGCAGAGAGCAACTGTCAGTCCGCGGGCAAGCACTTGGGCGCAACTTTTGCTGTCGCCTCCGCCATTGGCCTGGGCTGTAAGTCCGCTTGTGCCCATCCGCAGAAAGGCGAAAAGCCAGTAAAGCATGTTGAAAATTGTTCCGCCGACTGCGATGGCGGCAATATAGTCGGCACTCCCCATATGCCCGACGATCACCACGTCCATCAGGGCCAGCAGTGGCGTGGTGATGTTCGTGATGATCGACGGAATTGCGAGCGACAAGATGTCGCGGTTGATTTCATTCATCGGAATTTAGCAGATCCGATCAGTCTTTGAGGCGTTTCGCTTTCATCGAATCCCAGATCAGGTAGACGATGAGAAGGGCATAGACGGCAAGTCCGGCCCATTGTGTGGCGATGGTGCTGAGAGGGCTTGTGTATTCGAAACCGAGGAAGCGTGTCAGGGCGGCGAACACGCCGAAGAGGGCACCGCCGGCAATGAGGCCTGACGAGATCAGAGTACCGCGGTCGCGACGGGCGTCATTGAGGGCTTTGTCGGTAGAACGGCTTCCTACAAACCATGCGATAGCGCCTCCGACAAGCAGCGGAGTGTTGAGCTGCAGGGGAATGAACATGCCGAGACAGAATGCAAGGGCAGGCACGCCGAGCCAGTTGAGTATCAGAGCCAGAATGGCACCGGTCATATAGAGGATCCACGGGGTGTCTCCGCCCATCATAAGCGGTTCGATCACCTTGGCCATTGCATTGGCCTGGGGTGCGATGAGGGCGTTGTCGCCGGTAAAGCCATAGACTTTGTTGAGCAGGAGGATGACACCGCCTACAGTGGCTGCCGAAACAAGTGTGCCGAGGAATTTCCAGCTTTCCTGCTTGCGTGGGGTTGAGCCGAGCCAGTAGCCCACCTTGAGGTCAGTGACAAATCCGCCGGCCATCGATAGAGCAGTGCAGACCACGCCGCCGATCACCATTGAGGCCACGATGCCTGACGATCCGCTAAGGCCGATGGCCACAAAGATGGCCGATGCGACAATCAGAGTCATCAGTGTCATGCCTGACACGGGATTGGAGCCGACAATGGCGATTGCGTTGGCAGCCACTGTTGTAAAGAGGAATGCGATAGCTGTGACCACCAGCCACGCCACCAGAGCCTGCCAGAAGGTATGGATCACGCCTATCCAGAAGAATATGAGCACGGCTGCAAGCGCGAGCGCAATGAAAAACACGATGTGTTTCATCGAAATATCTGTCTGCCAGCGCACGGTTTTGCCTTCAGATGTGTTGCCGCGGAGCTCGCGTGAGGCGAGACCTACGGCACCGCGGATGATAGACCATGATTTCACTATGCCGATGATGCCTGCCATAGCGATGCCGCCGATACCGATCATGCGGGCGTGGTCAGAGAATATGGCTTCGGGGCTCATGGCTGCGATTTCAGCTGATCCGTATGTGCCGAGAAGCGGAATCAGAATCCACCATACAAAGATTGAGCCGGCGCAGATGATGAACGCATAGTTCAGTCCTATGATATAGCCCAGACCGAGCACTGCGGCTCCAGTGTTGCAGCTGAGCACGAGTTTGGTCTTCTCGGCCAGAGTCTGGCCCCATTCGGTGACATGAGTGTTGAGGACACCGGCCCACCATCCGAAAGTTTCCACAATATAGTCGTAAATACCGCCGATGAGCGAGGCAAGCACGAGGGTGCGGGCCTGCCCGCTGTTGCCGGCAGAGCTTTTGCCGAGACCGCTTGCAAGCACCTGGGTGGTCGCAGTCGCCTCAGGGAAAGGATATTTCCCGTGCATGTCTTTTACGAAGTATTTGCGGAACGGGATGAAGAAGAGTATGCCGAGTATGCCGCCTAAGAGCGAGCTGAGAAATATCTGCAGGAAGTTGACGGTGATTTCCGGATACTTGGCCTGAAGAATGTAGAGTGCGGGCAGGGTGAATATGGCTCCTGCAACGATGACTCCCGAACATGCTCCGATACTCTGGATGATGACGTTCTGGCCCAGGGGATTCTCTTTTTTCAGAGCGCCTGAAAGACCTACAGCGATGATGGCGATGGGAATGGCGGCTTCGAAGACCTGTCCGACCTTAAGGCCGAGGTAGGCTGCTGCCGCGCTGAATATTACGGCAAGCAGCAGTCCCATACCGACAGAGTAGGGCGTCACTTCGGGGTAGTCACGGGCCGGGTGCATGATAGGCCTGTAGCCTTCATCCTCGGCGAGTTCGCGGAACGCGTTTTCGGGGAGTTCCACAGGATCTGCGTCCTGATAGACTTCCTTGGGGTTTTCTGTGGGTTTCATTTTGGCTTTTCAGGGAATTAGTTTTCTGAAAAATAGGAGTGGGGGAAGGGGCGGCAATTATAGCGTGAGGCCATGATCTCGCCATAGGCACCGGCAGAACGGAGTGCGAGCAGATCGCCTCGCTTTACTTCAGGCAGGGTTTCGCTTTCGCCAAAACGGTCTGAGGATTCGCAGATCGGTCCTACCACGTCGTAGTGGTGGAGTTCGCCGTTGGGGTTTGAGATGTTTTCGATTTTGTGGTGCGCGCTGTAGAGGGCCGGACGGATGAGATCGCTCATTCCGGCATCGACTATGGCGAAACGTTTGCTTGTGCCTTCCTTGATGTAGAGCACACGGGTGATCAGCGATCCGCACTGTGCCACCACCGAGCGGCCGAGTTCGAAATGGAGTTCCTGATCCGGGCGCAGGCGCAGATGGTTGTGGAAGGTGGTGAAGTAGGCTTCGAAGTCGGGGATCGGGTGGCGTTCGGGGTGTGCGTAGTCAATACCGAGACCGCCGCCAACGTTGATAAGGCTGAATTTGACACCTTTCTGTTCATATTCGTCCTGCAGGCGGTTGATGGTCTCGCAGAGCATCACAAAGGGTTCTGTCTCAGTGATCTGCGATCCGATGTGGAAATGCAGACCTTTGAGGTCGATGGCGGGCAGGCTTTTGGCGAGGCCTATAATCGAGTCGAGCTGTTCAAGATTGATGCCAAACTTGTTTTCGGCCAGCCCTGTAGTGATATAGGCATGGGTGTGGGCGTCGATATTGGGGTTGACGCGGATTGCCACACGTGCTGTCTTGCCCATCTCGGCTGCAATTTCGCTGATGACTCTCAGTTCCGGTTCTGACTCTACGTTGAAGCATTCGATATCTGCTTCAAGAGCAGAGCGGATTTCAGGATCGCTTTTGCCTACGCCGGCAAACACGATGCGGTCGCCGCGGAATCCGGCTTCGATCGCTGCCTCGATTTCCCAGCCGCTGACGCAGTCCACTCCGAATCCTGCGGCCTGGATGGTGCGCAGTATGCCGGGGTTGGCGTTGGCCTTGATGGCATAGTGGACTTTGAAGCGGGGATCACGGGCGGTACGGCGGATCTCCTTGACAGTGCGTTCGAGCAGACGCAGGTCGTAGAAATAGAACGGTGTTTTGAGGCTTGAAAATTCCTCTATGGGGAAACGTGTCATGTTTTTTCTGTCTGATCTCTTTAATTAGGTGTGCGGTCTTTAGCTGAAAAGTTTTTCACTGAGGCGTTTGAGAGCCTCGACTTTGTCGCAGCTGCGGACGAGGAACGAGATGTTGTAGTTTGAACCGCCGTAGGAGATCATGCGCACGGGGATGTCGGCAAGAGCTTCCATCGCTTTTGCCTCATAGCCGGTGTTGGTCCACTCCATGTTGCCTACAACACAGATGATGACCATGTCCTTGTCAACGGTCACGGTGCCGAACTTCTTGAGCTCGTCAATGATTTCCGGCAGGAAGCGTTCGGAGTCGATTGTCAGTGAGACGCCTACTTCAGAAGTGGCGATCATGTCAATCGGGGTGCGGTATTTTTCGAATGTCTCGAACACGCGTGTCAGGTAGCCGTAGGCCAGAAGCATGCGGGAGCTTTTGATCTTGATGGCGACCACATTGTCTTTGGCTGCGACGGCTTTGATTGACGGTTCGGTTATGTTGTTGTAGATCAGAGTGCCGTGAGCTTCCGGTTCAAGTGTGTTGAGCAGGCGCACAGGTATGTTGTTGACCTTGGCGGGGAGCACACAGGTGGGGTGGAGGATCTTGGCGCCGAAGTAGGCCAGCTCGGATGCTTCTTCGTAGTGGAGCTCGTTGACGGGCTTGGTGCCTTCCACGAAGCGCGGGTCGTTGTTGTGCATACCATCGATGTCGGTCCAGATTTCGATCTCGTCAGCTTCGATGGCTGCGCCGATGAGCGATGCGGTGTAGTCCGAGCCGCCACGCTGCAGGTTGTCGATCTCGCCGGTCGAGTTGCGGCAGATAAATCCCTGGGTCACAAAAATGTCGGCATCGACATATTTGTCAAGCAGCGGCTGGAGATGCAGAGCTATGTGCTGCATGTCAGGCTCTCCGTTCTGGCCTGTTTTCATAAAGTCAAGGGCGGGGAGGGCTTCGGCGTAGAGACCGCGCTCGTTGAGCAGGATGGTCATCATGGCCACACTCATGATCTCGCCCTGGGCAAGGATGATTTTTTCTTCAGTCGGTCCGAAAGTCTCGCGCTGGGTGAACGAGCGGATGTAGTTGAAGCAGGCCTTTATCTCTTTGAGTGCTTTTTCGCGGCTCTCATGGCGGTCGTAGAGAGAGGCGATTGTCTTGAGATACTTCGATTCGAGGAGGTTGATCGTTTCCTTGGCTCCGTTGGTGTTTTTTTTGTAGAGATAGTCCGAGATCTCAACCAGAGAGTTGGTTGTGCCTGACATGGCTGAAAGAACGATGATGTTTTTACCTCTTGCGCTGACGAGGTCTGCTACGTGGCGGATTCTTTCGGCTGATCCTACAGAAGTTCCTCCAAACTTTAAGACTTTCATATTTTAAATGTTGTGTATGTGATAATTCGATAGGAGTATTTTGCGCAAATTTACAAAAAAAAATTCACATCAAAGCATTGTGATACCAAAACGGTTGCCAGACTGGCTTAGTTGCCGTAAATCATAGTGTCCGGCAAGCAAATAGGTCTGGTTTTATGCCCTTCGCTCACTTCATGCGTTTGAGAAGCGGGTAGGCGGCTACGATTCCGAGCTCGCCGGCCCGGCTGAGATCGGGGAGGGCTGAGCTTTTGTCACCGAGAGACAGATAGACGAATCCGCGGTTATAATAGGCTTCTCCGAAGACCGGTTTCAGCTCTATGGCGCGGGTGAGGGCTTCGATGGCTTCGACGTAGCTGCCGCATTCTGCCAGCAGTACACCTTTATTATAATAGGCTACGGGCATGAACGGTGAGTGGCGCAGGGTTTCGTCAAGATCGACTATAGCTTCCATGATGCCGCTGCGCGACAGTGCTTTGCCCGGTTCGGATGTGGCTTTGACTGTCTCGTATCTTGCCTGGGCTCGCAACAGATAGGCGAGCGCAAAGTCGGGAGTGAGTCTGGCGGCTTCGTTGAGGTCGGCTATGGCGCGGTCATAGTCTTTGAGCGCTATGAGATCCATAGCACGGCCGAAGTAGTCGATGGCGCGGGGGGCATGTCCGGCCATGTAGGAGTTGTAGTAGCTGATCGACTGGCGGTGCGGGCCTTCAAGTTCATACATTGGCAGCTGTGCAGGGTGTCCGGCAACCTGTAGGACGAAGCGCAGTAGCCCCAGGGAGTTTATTTCATCGACCTCACGGATGTATTCGCTGCTTGGGTTGATCTCGTTGGGCGAGGTGTAGTAGGTCAGCATGAACGGCGGCTCAAGTTCTACGGCCATGTCTTTGTCCTGGACTTTTCCGCGAATGTCAGCTGTCGAGTAATCTTTTTCTGCTGAATAGTTGCTGCGCACGGTGGTGAGTGACGAGAATCTGCGTTTCACCTGCTCCTGTGTTTCCGTTATGGTCTCGCTTTTCGGCTGTGTGGTGCTTTGGGTTGCCGCGGAGACCTTGTCGCCGGCTGTCGAGGTGTTGGATTTGTCGGTTTTCGCGGAACCGGAATATGCCGATCCACTGAATTGCTTGTCAGGTGTCAGCTGGACGGTGGTCTTGGCCAGAGCCATTGATTTGTCGTAGTCTTTTTGGGCCGAACGGCTGTCTCCCTTGCGGCGTTTGATGTCGTATCGCAGAAAGTAGGCTCCGGCAAAGTCCGGAAAGGCTTCGATCACTTTGTCGAGATCGGCCAATGCAGCTTCGAACGACCCGATTTCTGAAAGGAGTATGGCGCGGTTGTAGAGCGTCTTGTAGTCCTCGCAGTCAAGGTCGAGCACACGAGAGAAGTCATCGATGGCACGGTTGGTGTCATGGACTTCGGCACGGAGCAGGCCGCGGTTGAATATAGCTGCGGTGTTGGCGGGTTCGAGCCCGATCGCACGATCATAGTCTTCGAAGGCTCCGTGGATATCGTCGTTCATGTAACGCAGATAGGCGCGGTTAATATAAAATCCGGCGGCTTCAGGACGCAGTTTCACGGCTTTGTCCATGTCTGCGAGGGCGCTTTTGAAGTCTTTGCCTGAATGGATGGCTATATCGGCACGTAGGAGGTAGGCGTTGACTGCATTGGAGTTGAGTGAGAGCGCGTGGTCTATGTCGGCTTTTGCTCCGATCGTGTCTTTCATCTCCAGGCGCAGGCGCGCTCGGCCCAGATAGCCTTCTTCGAATTTCGGAAAGCGTCTGATGAGATGGCTGAAGGTGGTTTTCGCTCCGACTGTGTCGCGGTTTTCATGCTGGGCTATGGCTTTATTGAAGATTATGCTGCTGTTTTCGGGCTGCATTTCAAGCGCGCGGTCATAGTCGGCTATGGCTTCGGCGTTTTTGCCTTGGTTTTGTCGAGCCACACCTCTGACTTCATAGGCTTCGGTGATGAACGGGTTGCGTTCAAGCGCGAGAGTGGCATCTTCTTCAGCTCCGCGGAAGTCATCAAGGTTGAGCTTGGCCACAGCACGGTAGAAATAAGGCTTGGCCTGGGATGGGTTGACGCTTATGACTTGGTTGAAATATTGGATCGAAAGCACGTAGTCTTCAAAGTAGTGGGTGTTGGCGCCGATCCGCAACACCTGCTCGGTGTTGATCTGTCCGCTGACCTGTGTCGTGACGGTGATGAGCATCAATAGGAGCAACAGGCGCCGGAGCATATGTATTTTAGGTGTCGTAATGATCATCTTGCAGGGTTATGACTTGCAAAAGTAATGTTTTCGCACAAAACACGGTCATGATTTAAGGATTTTTCATATTTTTGCGGCCATGAAACAATCCGGATTTCTTAGATTTCTTATTATTGCGATTCTTTTATCTCTGTCTGTTATGTGCTTACATTCACAATCGAGACCGTCGCCGCTGACGCTCGAACAAAAACTTAAGGATCATGGACTTGTCGATGTGGCGGGTCTTGATTCAACCATATGTGTAAGTCTGATGTATGCGAGAGAGGATAATTTTACGGGCGTGTTGCTCTACACCGATGGCCTTGAGCGGGCTTATCTGCAACCGGAAGCGGCTGCGGCGGTAGTGCGGGCGCAGGCTGAGCTTGGCAGGATCAGTCCGGGTCATCGGTTGCTGATCAAGGATGCCGCCCGTCCGATGAGCGTCCAGCGCCGGATGTTTAGAGCTGTCAGCGGAACCCCCAAGGCAAATTATGTGGCCAACCCGGCCAGAGGCGGCGGTCTGCATAACTATGGACTGGCGGTTGATATAACCATTGTCGATCAGGAGGAGCGTGAACTTCCTATGGGAACTCCGGTTGACCATCTTGGTCCGGAAGCGAATATCGATGCCGAGGAAGCGCTGGTAAGGCGTGGCGTAATCAGTGAGACCGAGCGGCAGAACCGTCTGCTCCTGCGTCGTGTCATGACCTCGGCCGGATTTCACACCATCCGCACAGAGTGGTGGCATTTCGACCTTGTCAATAAGGCCAAAGCTCGCGCATCGTTCAGACGGCTTGATTTCTGACCCTTTTTCAGCGTCGGGAAAAACTTCTCAACTCGGAAAAAAAATCGTAACTTTGCACCATAAAATCATAAAAAACAATAAACCCATGTCTCTTACCGACGAAATAGCCCGCAGACGCACGTTTGCAATCATTTCACACCCTGACGCAGGTAAAACAACGCTCACTGAAAAACTTCTGCTTTTCGGTGGGGCGATCCATGTGGCAGGTGCCGTAAAGTCAAATAAAATCAAGAAGACTGCGACTTCCGACTGGATGGAAATCGAAAAGCAGCGCGGCATCTCTGTGGCAACCTCGGTAATGGGTTTCAACTACGGTGATTATAAGATCAACATTCTTGACACTCCCGGTCACCAGGATTTCGCGGAGGATACTTACCGCACCTTGACAGCGGTAGACAGTGTGATCATAGTGGTCGACGTTGCCAAAGGTGTCGAACAGCAGACCCGTAAGCTCATGGAGGTATGCCGTATGCGTAACACTCCGGTGATTATCTTTGTCAACAAACTCGACCGCGAGGGCCGCGATCCGTTTGATATTCTCGACGAACTTGAGAGCGAACTGAAGATCAGCGTGCGCCCGCTGTCATGGCCTATAAATATAGGTGCGAAGTTCAAGGGAGTCTACAATATTTTTGAGCATTCTCTGGATCTCTTTACCCCCGACAAGCAGCGTGTCAGCGAGCGTGTCGAAATTGATTCCGTCACAGATCCGCGTGTCGACGAAGCGGTAGGGGAGACTGATGCCGCCAAGCTTCGCGAAGACCTGGAGTTAATCGAGGGCGTTTATCCCGAATTCGACACCGAAGCCTATCTCGAAGGCAAAGTGGCTCCGGTGTTCTTTGGCTCGGCGCTGAATACTTTCGGTGTGAAGGAACTTCTGGACTGTTTTGTGAAAATCGCTCCTTCTCCCCGTCCGGTCAATGCCGAAGAACGTGCCATCAATCCTGACGAAGAGGGCTTTTCGGGTTTCGTGTTCAAGATTCATGCCAACATGGACCCAAATCACCGTTCCTGCATTGCTTTTGTCAAAGTATGCTCTGGAAAGTTTGAACGCAATGCTCCCTACAAGCATGTAAGATCCGGCAAGACCATGAAATTTGCAGCCCCGACTGCCTTCATGGCACAGAAAAAGAATATTGTCGACGAGGCATATCCCGGTGACATTGTCGGTATTCCCGATACCGGCAACTTCAAAATCGGCGACACTCTGACATCCGGAGAGACTCTGCATTTCAAGGGCCTTCCGAGTTTCTCGCCAGAGATGTTCAAATATATAGAGAATTCCGACCCAATGAAGGCCAAGCAGCTTGACAAGGGCATACAGCAGCTGATGGATGAGGGCGTCGCACAGCTGTTTGTCAACCAGTTCAACGGCCGTAAGATCATCGGAACTGTCGGACAACTCCAGTTTGAAGTCATACAATATCGTCTGCTCCACGAATATGGCGCGCAGTGTCGTTGGGAACCAATATCGCTCTACAAGGCCTGCTGGATCGAGAGTGACGATGCCGAAGCGCTTGCAGCTTTTAAAAAACGCAAGCATCAGTTCATGGCTGTCGACAAAGAGGGTCGCGACGTATTCCTCGCCGACTCCGGCTACGTGCTCCAGATGGCCCAGAATGACTTCCCCAAAATCCGTTTCCACTTCTCCTCGGAATTCTAAGGCGGAAGTGGCTGCGGACGGGCGACAATTGCTGTAAGGTATTATCAGGGCATTGAATGTGGATGATTATAACATTCAATGCCCTGATTGTTAAAGTCTACGCAGTAGGGTGAAACAAGTGGTCGTGAAAAATAAAATAAAAAAGTTGCTGCAAAATTTGGATAGTTCGCAGAAAATATCTACCTTTGCAACGCTTTAGAGAAAGTGAGACACTTTTAACTAAGTGTAAAACAATTCAACAAGCACCTGGAGAGATGGGTGAGTGGCTGAAACCACCAGTTTGCTAAACTGACGTAGGAGCAATCCTACCACGAGTTCGAATCTCGTTCTCTCCGCAAAAGAGCTGCAAATCATAGATTTGCAGCTCTTTTGGCGTTTAGGTGGATTGGTGGTCTTTTGGAGGTGTGTGCTACGTGTACTGAGGCTGGATGAAAATCTACTATCAGATGCAAAGTATATAGAAGAAATCTTATCTCCATCTTTTTTTACAGTCCATTCCGACCCGCGCTGCAAGTAATATCATAAACTTAACCTTGAACTGGATTATTTTACAACATTAACATGGTTTTCAGGGTTAGGGATAAAGTATCTTGTAATATCTTCATCTTCGCATTTTGCTTCGTGCCTAATGTAGCGATTATCGTTGCGTAAGATTGTGAAGTCTTCCCGTCCGCCTTTTACCGCTCCCACTGGATGTCGGTGTCTATATGCAAAAAATATACTTGATGGAATGAGGAATATCGGGTCAAGCCGAAAGCACGGTGCATGAATTTTGAGAAAAGTGTTAAATTTGTGGCATGAAAACCGCAGATGCAATATGGATGTGCCTGCCCGAGGGCATGGACGAACTATTTGAAATGGTGCGCTTCGAGCGCACGGAACAGTCCTATGACATATGGCTTGACGAAAAGAAGAAACTGTCTGATGAAGACTATCGTAATCCAAATATCGTAGCGCGAGGCTATACGGATTATGTAACAATACAGGACTATCCGATGCGTGGACGGCCTGTATTTCTTCACATGCGCAAGAACAAGTGGTGGGACAGGCAGACCAACGAAATCTTCAGCTACAATCTCGAACTTCCCAACGAGGAAGGAACACGACTCAGCGCCGAGTTCGTGGCTTTTTTAAAAGACGAAGGTGGAGACGACAGCCCTGTCGATTAAACAGATAGCGCAGATGTACTGCGTCAACGGCAAACATTTTGCCGACTTGTACCGCAATAAGATAAGCGGTTACGCCGACTGGTGCGAACAGGAGCTTGGCTGTGGGTTCTATTTCAACGCCGATAATATCGGCCCTTACATGAGTCTTGATGAGACGTGTCTGAGCAACGGGGAGGTATGGACGTTCCTGACCAACAAGGACGGCCACGGAGGCAAGGGAACACTTGCGGCAGCCATTCCCGGAACAAAGAGTGACGAAATTATATCCATACTCATCGGAGCTATGGAGAAATCAATCAGACGCAGGGTCAAGGAAGTGACCTGCGATCTCTCGCCATCAATGATGCTCATAGCCGCAGAAGTGTTCTATAACGCCCATGTAGTCAACGACCGTTTTCATGTCCAACAGGTCTATAATGAGGCCGTTGACGAAATCCGCATTGACATTCGCCGACAGCTCATCGCAGAGGAAAACAACCGCAACAAGTCCGAACCGCCGGTAACGTACTCCAACGGAGAGACCATGCGCCAGATACTGGCTCGCAGCAAACACACTCTGATGATGTCGCAGAACAAATGGACTGACATACAGCGCCATCGTGTCAACATACTGTTCAAATACTATCCAATATTGAAGGCTGCATACAGCCTTGCGATGGAGCTGCGCAAGATTTTCAACGCTAAAATCTCACCGACAAAAGCCATGGGGAGGATGAACAAGTGGTATGAAAAGGTAATGGCATTGGGTAACAACAACTTCCGCTCGGTAATCAAAACATTCAAGAACCACGCCCCAACAATCCTGAACTATTTCCGTCGTCGTGCGACCAATGCCTCTGCCGAGGCATTCAACTCTAAAGTCAAAATATTTCGCTCACAAATGCGTGGTGTCCGGGACCGCGACTTCTTCATCTTCCGATTAGTCAAACTCTACGCCTAAAAATTTAACACTTCTAATTGCCCAATTTAACATATGCACCGTGCTTTCGGCTTGAGCCGGAATATCCCTTTTGTATCGGCAGCAAGAACTATGTAGGCGATTCTCTCACTCTTTATTACTTCCGGATCTATGCTATACCACCACGTCTTGTGTTTATATCCGAAATCTTTAGAGCCCCTGAAATAAAGATTTCCCATTGAAGAAGAATAGATTGGTCTCCTTCCAGGGTATTTTTCTATATTCTTGAACTCTGGTGGAAGAATACTGATGGATTGCTCTATAGAAAGGTAGTTCATGACTTCAGTAGTAAGTATATTAATTAGTGTTAAAGAATTTAGATTCGGTTTATTCAATATGATTCAGAGTGGTAGAATTGGGCTGAAATCGCAAAATCGAGGCGTTCAGAACACAGTTCCGAGGTGTCGGCGACATCAAGTTCTTTATGTTCAAACTGGCCACTCTATACTCTTGACATTCCCCTTCCGCCCACCGGAAAAATCCGCTGACCCGTGATTCGGGCGCCGGAGACGGCGTGTCCCGTTTTTGTCCCGGCTGTTTAAAGGAAAACAGGTTTAACTTATTGAGCTAAACCTGTTTTCTCTTGCTTTTGTCGGGGTGACTAGACTCGAACTAGCGACCTCACGCCCCCCAGACGCGTACTCTAACCAACTGAGCTACACCCCGATTATCTTTCAAAAGCGTTGCTTTGTTTCTCAAAAGCGATGCAAAGGTAGGGAGTTATTTTTAAACTTCCAAATGTTTGCCATAAAATTAACCTATGTTAACTTAAAATTGCTGTTTTGATCCTCGTTTGTTAAATATTTTAGCTTTTAGGGGCTTCAGGCAGCTCTGCAACCTTCTTTCGGTTTCTGCGCTTTTTTTCATGAGGACGTATAAAATATTCGTCATAGTAGGCGAGGACGAGGGTGGTGAGGGGGAGAGCTATGATCAGCCCGATCATTCCAAAGAGTGTTCCCCATACGGAGAGAGACAGAAAAATGATTGCCGGATTCATGCTCATGGCTTTTCCGATGATCTTTGGAGTGAGCACCAGATCCTGGATGGCCTGCACGATGCAATAGACGGCTATCATCTCCCAGAACAGTGTCCAGAAGCCGATCTCTCCGCCGACTGCCACGACTATACATATAAGTGTGGCCGGGATGAGTGACACGAGCTGGAGATAGGGCACCATGTTGAGCAAACCGATGAACATGCCGAGCACTATGGCCATTGGCAGTCCTATTATGAGGAATCCGATGCTGAAGAGAATGCCGACGATGAAGGCTACAAGCGCCTGTCCGCGGAAATAGTGGTTCATCGAGATTTTCACGTCATGGCCGATCTTGAAGACTATGCGGCGATATTTCGGCATGACCATGCGCCTGAATCCTGACGATATTTTTTCATAATCAAGCATGATGAAGACCACATACAGGAATACTATGATCCAGCTGAAGAGGCTCATGACAAGCGAGATCGAGCCGGTGATCACCTGCCAGGAGGCTGAGAAGCCCTCTTCGATCATTTTCATCCATTCCTCGTGGGAGAGTTTCCGGGCTATAAGTTCGAAGTTTACGTTTTTTCTGAGGAATTCATGAAGTTCTTCCGGCACGAACGGTATTTTGAGGTCTGTGGCGGCATAGGCTTTGATAAGTCCGGCCATCTGGCTTGACTCTCGTACAATCATCGGGACCAGCAGATAGCAGAGCACGATGAAGAAAAAAGTCATTTCGAACAGAGTGACGAATGTTGCTATGGTTCGTCCTTTGAGATTTAGCAACTGACGGTTGAACTGGACGAACGGCTCAAGCAGGTAGGCTATCAGACAGCCTACGCAGAAGGGGAGTAACACTCCTTTAAGTATGTTGACCAGCCAGATCAGTCCGACAAACAGTACACAGTTGATCAGAAGTCTGACTGTCCGGTCGAGATCGTAGCGTTGACGTACAAGCATAGTAGGAATTAGGGTTGTGGTGGTGAAACGTGTGTAGGATATTTTGCCACGAAATTACAATTTAAATTCTGATTTCCCATTATTTTGCGTAATTTTGTAATGCTTAACATGCACTTTCGCTGCGGTCTGCCGAGACTGTCAGTTGCGCCTGATGCAGATAATTTAATTAAAATCACATACTTATCAATGGAAAATTTAAATCAAAATGTCGTTCAGCCTGTGCGTCAGCTGCTTTCTGACAAGGCATGGGCTCGCTGGACAGCTCTGGCGCTTGTGGCGTCGATGATGCTGTTCGCCTACATGTTTGTCGATGTGATGTCGCCCCTGCAGTCACTTGTCCAGACCCAGCGCGGATGGTCGCCCGATGCATTCGGTTATTATGCCGGAGCCGAGTATATCCTCAATGTCTTCGGCTTCCTGATTCTCGCCGGCATCATCCTCGACAAGATGGGAGTCCGCTTCACCGGTACACTTTCTGCTTCCCTCATGGTGATCGGAGCTTTCATCAAGCTCTATGCCATCAGCGATGCATTCCAGGGCACAGCCCTTGACCAGTGGCTCGGTTCATGGTGGACCGCCATGCCCGGCAGCGCCAAGCTTGCCGCTCTCGGCTTCATGATCTTTGGCTGTGGCTGCGAAATGGCCGGTATCACTGTTTCCAAGACTCTTGCCAAATGGTTTGAAGGCAAGGAAATGGCTCTCGCGATGGGTCTTGAAATGGCTATCGCGCGTGTGGGCGTGTTCTTCATCTTCACTATCTCGCCCCGTTTGGCCGACTGGTCGGCATCTCCGACAGTGGTAGTGCCCGTGGCTTTCTGCTCGGCTCTCCTCTGCATAGGCCTGCTCTGCTTCATAGTGTTCACCTTCATGGACTCGAAACTTGACAAGGAAATGGGTGCTGCCAAGGTTGAAGAAGCCGCTTCCGACGAAGAGTTCAAACTTTCTGACGTAGGCGCCATCTTCGGCAGCAAACTCTTCTGGATCATCGCCATGCTCTGTGTGCTCTACTACTCGGCCATCTTCCCCTTCCAGCGTTATGCGGCCAATATGCTTCAGTGCAACCTCGGCATCTCCGAGACCCAGGCTTCCGATATTTTCCGCTGGTTCCCGATCGGAGCTGCTGTGCTTACTCCCTTCCTCGGTTATTTCCTTGACCGTAAGGGCAAAGGCGCGAGCATGCTCATTCTTGGCGCGATACTGATGATTGTCTGCCACCTGACTTTCGCATTCGTTGTTCCGACAACTCAGAGCGAGCTTATAACCTACTCGGCTATCGTCGTTCTCGGCATTTCGTTTTCGCTTGTGCCTGCGGCTCTGTGGCCCTCAGTGCCCAAGATCATGGACAAGCGTTTCCTTGGTAGTGCCTATTCTCTGATTTTCTGGGTGCAGAATATCGGTCTGGCATTTGTGCCCATCATTATCGGCAAGGTCATCACATGGTCTAACCCTGGCATCACTGATCCCTTGCAGTACAACTACACTGTGCCGATGTGTTGCTTCGCTTCACTCGGCGTACTTGCACTGATTTTCGGTATCATTCTCAAATCAATGAACGCCATACACCACTACGGTCTCGAAGACCCCAACATCAAGGAAGACTTCGAAGATGTCCGTATTGATGGCGAGGCATAAGACTGTCTGTTATTAAGAAGACAAATGAAACGAGTCCCGCAGACCCAAAGCCGATTGCCGGCCGGTCTGCGGGACTTACTTGTTTTTGTGAAGATGTAGAGTATCTGAGCAGTGGTATGATATAAGTTGAGAGGTTTCGCCAGGCCTTATCGGCTGCCGGCTGATGACTGGTCTACACTGGCATCGGCATTGACAATCTTGCGGGCGCCACGTTTCTGATGTCCCCATTGGATGTTGTAACGCACCTGGATGAATGGCATCGGAGCCATGTCAAGCCTGATGTGGGTTGAATTGGTGTTGTATTTGTTAAGTGATTTCGAACCGCGGTCATATTTTGTGAACGGGCATATGGCTCCGGCTGTGAACTCCCACAGACGCCATTCATAGCTCAGAGCGAGTATTGACAGAGATTCGCCCCAGGTGATGGATTCGCCCCAGAGGTCACGCTGGGCTTTCTGATACTGGGCTGTGAGGGTAAAGTCCCAGTGTTGCAGCATGGCTGTGACATCGCCGCTCCAGTCATGGTTGTGGAGCCGGTAGTCGCGTCCGCGCATCTGTTCGGCGCGATACTGTATCGTCCCGCTGACATTCAGCCATTCCGGTATGATTTCCACTTGCGGCGAGAGATAGAAACTCAGATTTTTCAGGCCGCGGCTGTTTTCGTATGACTTTATCAGACGGTCTTCGCTCCATTCAAAGCAGGGAGTGATAGCGTCAGGGCTTGTGAAGGCTCTGATGCCGAAGGTGCCCATCACTTTCGGGAAAGTGAAATTATAGCGCAGCGTCAGCATGTATGACGACGAGGTCTTGAGGTGTGGATTGCCTACGAGCCACTGGAAGCCGTCAATCTGCTGCGGAGCCACGTTGGTCTGCGCGAGAGTCGGAGCGGATTGCCAGGTAGTGAAATTCAGTCTGAACTGTGAGCTTTCATTGAGCCGGTAAGTGGCTGTGAACTGAGGCCGCAGGTTCCAGCTTGAGTTACCCTGGTCTGTTTCTTTGAAGAGAAACGATGTGTATTGGGCGCCGAGACCGGCTGTAAGGGTGACGTTTTTGATGCGCTGGAAATACTCTCCGAAGAAGTATACCTTGTCTTGGCTCTGGTGGAAGATGGCTCCGCCGAGATTTTCATAGGTTGAGCGGTTGCGGTTGGCCGTATATGAAACTCCGGCTGTCAGGCGTGAATTTTTCCAGTTTTTGATATAGTTAGCCTCGATGCCGTAGGCTTGGTTACAGTCGCGTATCCGAGTGTTGACATCAGTAAGCTGATTCTCTGTGGCAGCATTGCGCTCGTTGTAGTTGTGAGTGGTGCGGCCGTTATAGAGAGAGCCGTTGAAGTCAATGGCAATGAGCTGGTCACGGACGAAATGCTGTTCCAGATAGGCCTGGAAACTTGGTGTGAAGCCTTTTTTTGAGTTGTAGTCATGCAGCAGTATGGCATCTGGAGAGTTGCTGAGAGAAAGCAGCCCTTCATAGAGGCTGGTCTCAGGCCATGCCTTGTAGCCGTGGACTGCCACCCACAGTACTGTCGTGTCAGGCTTTATGTAGCTGTAGTCAAGCTGAAGACCTCCGAAAGTGGCGTCCATATATCCGCGGGTAGGCGTTTCAGTGCGTGTCAGAGTCTGGCCGTCGGGGTAAGTGAACACTTCGTGATATTCGCGGTGCATTTCCACCTTGTTGGTCAGCTTGAAATTGGCGCTCATCCCGAATTGCGATCGGCCGTTGTTAAGCTTTAGGCCGGCATTGTATTGTCCCCACGAGCAGTTCAGCGCCGGCATCGCCTGGGTCATAAGCGAACCGCCGGCAGAAGGGTTTATCACTATGAAGTTGAGCACAGCGTTGGCTCCTTTGTATCTCAGTCCGGGATTATCTATCCATTCCACCCGCTTTATAGTCTCAGGCAAGAGATTGCGTACCTGATCAAGGCTTGCCTCGCGGCCGTTGATCCGGACCTGAACGCTTTGGCCTGATGATGTCACGCTTGAGAGAGCCTCATTGACGGTGAGTGTGGGGATCATCAGATTTTTAAGCATCTGCAGGCCGTTTTTTGAATGCTCGATGGCGCTCACTGACGGATATAACACATCCATATCTGATTTGCGCAATACTTTTGGCGCCTGGATGACGATTTCCTGCAGCTCCTGGGTGGCGATGGTGTCGGACTGCTGTTGCTGGGACGACACAAGTAGTGATGAGGCTGTGATAAAGATAACTGATAGCTGTTGACGTAACATTTGGCTTGTTATGTGTATGATTTCGAATTATGGATTCGTATGTATGTGTGACGTTAGATGCCGGGCATGCTGACGGAGTTACAAAGTTACGACAAAAAATCACCCCCCCCGGTAATTAAAAAATGTTAAAACGAGCGTTCACGGCGTGAGGCATCAATACGCAGCAATATAAAAAGGAGGAAAGTAAATCCCCACAGCGATGAACCTCCATAGCTGAAGAAGGGTAGCGGGATGCCGATGACCGGACACAGCCCGATGACCATGCCGATATTAATCGATATGTGGAAAATCAGATAGCTCGCCACACAATAGGCATAGACGCGCCCGAACACCGTAGGCTGCCGCTCTGCAATATTAATTATCCTGAGAATCAGTATAAGGAACAGAAGTATCACTGTTGCCGATCCCCAGAGGCCTTCCTCTTCGCCCACGGTGCAGAAAATGAAGTCCGTGTGCTGTTCAGGCACATATTTTAGCTTGGTCTGTGTACCGTTAAGGAAACCTTTGCCCCACAAGCCGCCTGAACCGATGGCTATTTTCGACTGATTGACGTTATAGCCGGCTCCACGGAGATCTTCTTCCATGCCAAGTGCCACCTTGATTCTCATCTGCTGGTGGCGCTGGAGGATGGAAGTGAAGGCATAATTCACGGAAAACAGAAATACAATGGCGGACAGGGCTGTCGCCACTGTTATGACAAGTTTGCGGGCTGTGGTTTTGAACATCAGCAGCACGCAGTAGGCCAGGGCCGCCATGATCACAGCTATGAAAAAGATTGTACCCGGAACTTCCACCCCGCATATCTCAAGCACGGTGACTGCGATGCCGGTGCCTGCAAACCAGAGAAACACATTGCGGGCAGCTGTGAATTCCTTGCAGTAGACAGCGAGCATAGCCACTATCAGCACCATGATCATGATGAAGACCGCTGCCTGACCTGAGGGAATGCCGAGGAGCATGGAGCCGGTGAACTTCACCGCTACCACGAAAAATGTAACCGCACACAATGCAGCAAGCAGCACCAGTCCGCTCATTCCCTCGCGGTAGAGTACAAAAAACAATGAGAGATAGACCAGCGCCGATCCGGTTTCGTTCTGGGCAAGAATCAGGATCACGGGCATGAATATTATCATCAATGCGAGCATATAGTTCTTACGCGAGGCATTGAGGACGAAGTTGTAGCTTGAAAAGAGTTTGGCAAGGCACAGAGCAGTGGAGAATTTGCCGAATTCAGCCGGCTGCAGACTCATCGGGCCGAGCACAAGCCATGAATGAGATCCCTTTGTGTTAGGCGCTATGAATATGGTGATCAGCAGCAATAGCAACACTGTGCCGTAGATGACATAGGCATAATTCTCATAGACTCTGACATCTATCAGCAGCAGTACGAGACCCAACACGAGCGAGAGCCCTATCCATCTAAACTGCTTGCCGGAAAACTCGGTGAAACTGAGCATATTCGCATGGTCGAAATCATAGCTCGCGGCATAGATGCTCACCATGCCTGCCATTACAAGTATTAGATATAGGATGACTGTGAACCAGTCAACCTGTTTCAATACCGAACCGCTGTTTTCCTTTTGCTGCACCTTGGTCTATTTTTAATAGTTTATTGAAAATATGTGGATATGGTAAGTGGTGGGATATGTAGAGCTGCCGGTCGATCAATGCTTTTTGGTGCCGGCAAATTGAATGGTGTTGGACTGCAGCATGCGTTCCTCAAGATATTTGCGCTCCGGAGGAATGTAGCCGCGCAGATAGCGCTCCATGACGAGCGAGCCGATCGGCACACCGAACGTGGCACCGAATCCTGCGTTCTCCACATAGACCGCAATGGCGATCTTCGGGTCGTGATAAGGAGCGAAGCCCATGAATGCCGAGTGGTCGCGTCCGTGGGGGTTCTGAGCCGTACCGGTTTTGCCGCAGACTTCGATGTCAGAAAGGTTGGCTATGCGGCATGTACCGCCGGTGACGGCCATTCGCATACCTTCGGCAATGTCGTTATACCAGTGGGCTGCGATAGTCGGCGTATGCTTTTCAAGATACTGGGCGGGCATCACAGTGTCCTGTATCTCCTTGACTACATGGGGCGTGATGAAATGACCGCGGTTGGCTATGGTGGCTGCAAGGTTGGCTATCTGCAGCGGTGTTGCAAGGATCTCTCCCTGGCCGATAGAAACCGAGATAATAGTGTTGGCGCTCCAGTGACCTTCACCGTAATATCCGTTATAGGTTTTGGAATTTGGTATGTAGCCTCGGTATTCGCCGGGCAGGTCAATGCCGAGTTTGTAGCCGTAGCCCATTGAGACGAGGTGGTTTTTCCAGATTTCGAATGCATTGGCTGACGAGCCATATTTGCTCCGCTTGTCGATCATAGCCTTGAACCCCCAACAGAAATATGCGTTGCACGATGTCTGGAGAGCCGGTTTCAGAGGCAGGGGAGAGCCGTGGCCGTGGCAGCCGACTCTAAGACCTCCTGAAATGAAACCGTGGGCACAAGGAAACATTGTTCCGGTGGTGATGATGTTCTCTTCAAGTAAAATAAGACCCTGTGTAGGCTTGAAGGTAGAGCCCGGAGGATAGACGGCCTGGATCGCGCGGTTGAAAAGCGGTTTGTCAAGGTCGCGCATCATTTCGTTGTAGTTCTTTCCGCGCTCGCGGCCAACGAGCAGACGCGGGTCGTAAGAGGGTGCTGACACAAGACAGAGGATCTCGCCCGTTGAGGGCTCGATCGCCACCACGGCACCTTTTTTGTTGACCATCAGAGATTCGGCATATTGCTGAAGTTCGATGTTGAGCGACAGTTTGATGTTTTTTCCGGCCACGGCATCGCGGTCGAGCGCTCCGTCTTCGTAGCGTCCCTGAATTCGTCCGAGAGCATCGCGCATCAGCACCTCGGCCCCTTTGCTGCCACGGAGATATTCTTCATAAGTGTGCTCAATGCCGATGTCACCTATATAGTCGCCGGGCATGTAATACGGATCTTTGTCAATGTCTTTCTGCGCCACTTCGCGGATGTTGCCCAGCACATTTGCTGCTGTGCGGTAATTATATTCGCGCAGAATTCTTTTCTGGATATAAAAACCCGGAAAGCGGTAGAGTTTTTCCTGCAGGCGTCCGTATTCCTCGGCGCTGAGGTGGGTAAGAAGCCGTTGCGGCGAATATGACGAATAGCCCGGATTGCGGCGCTTGTCTTTCATGTCGATGAAGCGTTTGC
Source organism: Duncaniella sp. C9 (assembly GCF_004803935.1). Taxonomy (GTDB): domain Bacteria; phylum Bacteroidota; class Bacteroidia; order Bacteroidales; family Muribaculaceae; genus Duncaniella; species Duncaniella muris. Next base: position 2,679,424 of record NZ_CP039547.1, on the reverse strand, counting down.
GCAGATCTTCGGGCGTGATGTTGATGGCGCGGCAGAAATCGAGGGTGTCGAACTCCTTGACGTCACGCGGAATCATCATCACATCATAGGCCGGCTGGTTGTAGACCACCAGGCGGCCGTCGCGGTCATAGATTATGCCGCGCGATGGGTAGACCGCCTTGCGCAGAAATGCGTTGGAGTCGGCATATTCTTTATATTTCGAGTCCAGTACCTGCAGACTGACAAGACGTGCTATGTATATAAGGGCTATAACCACGATAAAACCGCTGATGATATAGCGCCTTTTTTCGAGATTATAATCTTTTCTCACTTTGTGGTGTCATGAAACTGTCAATCCCGATCATGAGAGCCATTGAGAGAATGGTGCTGAAGACTATGCGCAGCAGCAGTCTGACGGGATTGAAGAATGTGAATGCTTCGATAAGGAATATGAGGCTGCAATAGAGCAGCGTCAATGTGAGCAGATATTTCAGGTATGTGGCTGTTCCGAGAGAATACATCGAAGGTTCAGGACGGGTGAGGTCTTCCTCGCGGGGCACATAGAGACGCAGGATCGGCTTGCGCATCATTGCCTCGATAGTGCAGGCGAGGGTATTCATTCCGTATGTGTCGGAGAAGATGTCGACTATCAGGCCAAGGAAAAATCCGATTGTAAGCATCCAGTTGACCGACAGGGTGATAGGCAGTCGCACCAGCAGGTAGATGAATACCAGCGGCACAGCCACGTTGAAAAGGCAGATGTGGTTGAACACTATCACCTGCGCCAGCACGAGGATGAATCCCAACAATATGAACTGAAGCACCGTTTTGCTCACGTAGCGCTTGTTTTTTTATGAAATTCCTCCGCCGGATTCTCTGAAACGGGGGAATCCGGCGGCGGTTTTTCAGTTGACGTTTTTGATTTCAAGTTCTTTCTCCACGGTCTTGAGCTCGTCTTTCATCTTGTCGCGGATAACGCGGACGGTAGAGAGGGTGGAGAAGTCTGTGAACAGTTTGATTCGCAGTGTGTAGAAGTTGTCCTCGCGGTCGCGCGATCCTGATAGGATCGTGCCTACGGGAACTCCTTCGGGGAACACCGAAGAGTAGCCTGAGGTGACAATAGTGTCGCCTTTCACGAATTTGGCGTGTTTGGGCAGCTCTTCGAGTATCGCTTCGCCCGGATCGCGTCCGTCCCAGACCAGCGAACCTACCTGATCCTCGCCTTTGACCTTGCAGGAAAGGCGCAGATAGGGGTTGAGCACTGAGATGAGACGCGCCGTGTGATCGCCCACAACGTTGACAATCCCGACAATGCCGTTCTGGTCCATGACTCCCATCTCCGGTTCCACTCCGTCAAGCCGTCCTTTTTCTATAGTTATATAGTTGTGGGAGTGGTTGATGGAGTTGTTGATCACGTGGGCGATCAGGAACTGATAGCGGGTGAGGGCTGAGTCAACGGTCATCGTGTCGGCATAGATCTGCTGCTGATAGCCGCGTATCACTTCCTTGAGTTTGTAGATTTCAAGCTCAAGGTCGGAGTTGCGGTGCTGCAGATCTTCGTTGATGTCGCGCAGAGAGAAGTAGGAGGTGACGTTGTTGGTCGTCTTGTAGACGGCCGAAGCGATCGAGTTGGCCGACGACAGATAGACATGGTGCTGATAGGGGTTGCGCGAGAACAGTAGTGCGCAACCTGCCACCAGATAGGCGGCAAACAGGAACCATGAACTGTATTTGACGAAAAACTTTAGTAGCTCGCTCAATTCTTCTCAGTCTGTTTAGCGGATCAGGAAGGAGAATGTCTCGATATTCTTGAGTGCCACGCCGGTTCCCTTGGCCACTGCGAGAAGCGGATCTTCGGCAATGTGGAACTGGATACCGATCTTGTCGGTGAGGCGCTTGTCAAGACCGCGGAGCATTGCGCCGCCGCCTGCAAGGAAGATGCCGTTCATGACAATGTCGGAGTAGAGTTCCGGCGGAGTCTCGTCGAGAGCCTGAAGTACGGCGGCCTCGATGCGCGAGATTGATTTCTCGATACAGTGGGAGATTTCCTGATAGCTGACGGGTACTTCCATCGGAAGGGCGGTCATCTTGTTGGGACCGTGGACAATGAAGTCTTCCGGCGGATTTTCAAGTTCGGTGAGGGCTGAGCCTACGTGGATCTTGATCTGCTCCGCTGTACGTTCGCCCACCTTGACGTTGTGAACTCGGCTCATGTGTTCCATGATGTCGTCTGTCAGGTCATCGCCTGCCACCTGTATGCTCTTGTTTGAGACGATGCCTCCGAGCGAGATGACGGCGATTTCGGTTGTACCGCCGCCTATGTCGACGATCATGTTGCCCTGGGGGGCGAGCACATCGATGCCTATACCGAGGGCTGCTGCCATCGGTTCATAGATCATGTAGACGTCGCGTCCGCCGGCGTGTTCCGATGAGTCGCGTACGGCGCGGATCTCAACTTCAGTCGAGCCTGAAGGAATTCCGACCACCATCTTCATGGAGGGGGAGAACCAGTTGCTCTTGGAGCTTGCTTTCTTGATAAGGCCGCGAATCATCATTTCCGCAGCGTTGAAGTTGGCTATAACGCCTTTGCGGAGCGGGCGGATGGTCTCTATGCCGTCATTTTCTTTACCCTGCATGAGTTTGGCTTCGCGTCCCACAGCTATGAGCTTGCCGGTGCGCTTTTCCAACGCTACGATCGAGGGTTCGTCAATGACAATCTTGTCATTGTGTATGATAATCGTATTGGCCGTTCCGAGGTCAATCGCGATTTCCTTGGTGAATGAAAATAATCCCATGTGTTGTCAGTTGTGTCAGTCTGATTAGTGCTTGAAATGGCGGAATCCGGTGATGGCCATTGCGATTCCGTGGGCGTTGCAGTAGTCTACGCTCTCCTGATCGCGGATCGAGCCGCCGGGATGTACGACTGCTGTCACACCAGCTTCGCCGGCAATCTCCACGCAGTCGGGGAAGGGGAAGAAGGCGTCAGAGGCCATGACTGCACCGTGGAGGTCAAAGCCGAACGAGCGCGCTTTTTCGATGGCCTGCTTGAGGGCGTCGACACGTGAAGTCTGGCCTACGCCGCTTGCCAGAAGCATGCCGTTTTTGGCGAGCACGATTGCGTTGCTCTTCGAATTCTTGACGATCTTGTTGGCGAAGAGGAGGTCTGCAGCCTGTTCGGGGGTGATGGCTTTCTCTGTAACCTGCTTGAGATCTTCAACAGTCTCGATCTTAAGGTCGCGGTCCTGCACGAGGGCGCCGTTGAGGATAGAACGGAACTGGCGGGTTGTGTCAAGAGGCTTCTTGATGATCAGGATGATGCGGTTCTTCTTCTGCTTGAGGATTTCGAGCGCGTCATCTGTATAGGCGGGGGCTATGATGACCTCGAAGAAGATTTTGTTGATTTCTTCAGCTGCGGCAGCATCGACAGTGCCGTTTGTGATGAGCACTCCGCCGAATGCGCTGACAGGGTCACCGGCAAGAGCGTCTTTCCAGGCTTCGGCTATGGTAGGACGGGTTGCGAGACCGCAGGCGTTGTTGTGTTTGAGCACTGCGAATGTCGGTTCGGTGAATTCTGAAATCAGAGTTACGGCTGCGTCAATGTCGAGAAGGTTGTTGTAGGAGATCTCTTTGCCGTGGAGCTGGGTGAACATTGCGTCGAAGTCACCGAAAAATGTGCCTTTCTGATGGGGATTCTCGCCGTAGCGCATCTGCTTTGCGTCGTCAAACGCTATGCGGAGTTCATCGGTGTGTTCGATCGGCGATTCAACTTCAGTCGATGCGAAGTAGTTGAAGATATCGGTGTCATAGCCGGAAGAGACTGCGAATGCCTGAGCGGCGAACCAGCGGCGTTCAGCAAGCGATGATTCGGCTTTGCCGTTGCGCTTGAGCATTTCGGCCAGAGGTTTGTATTGGGCTTTCGAGGCTACGATGATGACGTCGTTATAGTTCTTGGCGGCTGCACGGATGAGCGAGATTCCGCCTATGTCGATCTTTTCGATGATGTCGGCTTCGGGGGCTCCGGATGCAACGGTGGCACGGAAGGGGTAGAGGTCAACGATCACCAGGTCGATTTCAGGAATTTCATATTGGGCTATCTGGCCGCGGTCTCCTTCGTTGTCGCGACGGTTGAGGATGCCTCCGAATACTTTGGGATGGAGTGTTTTTACTCGACCGCCGAGTATCGACGGGTAACCTGTGAGGTCTTCGACTGCTTCACACTCGTAGCCTAAGCCTTCGATGAATGAGCGGGTGCCGCCGGTTGAGAGGAATTTCACGCCGTCAGCGTGGAGTAATGAAAGAATTTCTTCCAGTCCGTCTTTGTAAAAGACTGAAATGAGTGCGGTTTTGATACGTTTGTTGTCAGACATGACTGATTTTATTCTTATCTGATTTAAAATGATAGAACTGATTTCGGTTTTGAAAGTGCAAAGTTAGTGAAAATTACTTAGCAATGGAATTAAAAATAATTATAATTTATTCCGGATGCCTAATTTCTTTGTTTTGCTTTGTTTTGCTTGTCGGCTTTTAATGGGCGGTCTGTTGATATGTGTGTGGTAGGGATGGAGCTGCAAGATTTTTTTTGGGGGCTGCGCGGTGATATGGCAAAGTTGTATATATGAAAAAACTGTCCGTCTCCTTGGGAGTCGGACAGTTCTTGTAATCTTCAAGTTGATTTTCTCTGTCAGGAGAAAATTACTTTCTGATACCGAGTTCTTTCTGGGCGATGATGGCACGGTAGCGGTTGATGTCCTTGCGGATCAGGTAGTCGAGAAGACGACGACGCTTACCTACCAAAGCCTTAAGAGCTCGTGCGGTCGTATAATCTTTATGATTTGACCGAAGGTGTTCAGTCAAATGAGCGATACGGATAGAGAATAATGCAATCTGCGCTTCAGGCGAGCCAGTGTCAGTCTTGCCCTTACCGTACTTCTCAAAGATTTCTACTTTTTCATCAGAGTTCAAGTGCATTGATACAGATGTTTAAAAGTGATTAATGAATATAAATTGTCTCAAAAGAGCGCACAAAGGTAAGAATTAAATTTAACATATCCAACCTTTGCGACGCTTTTCTAAGCGTTTTTTTCTTTTATCCTCATTTTATCCTCGGATTTTGTCTCTGTCAGCACTGTCTTGTGCCGAGGTGAGATCAAAACCTGTATGTGATCAGTCGAGGTTGTTGAGGTTGTCTTTCGCAGGGTTGCGGAAGTGGATCTTGTGGTCGAGATATTCCTGGGTTGCGATGAGGGTGGGTTTGGGCAGACGTTCGTAGAAGCGTGAAATTTCGATCTGCTCGCGGTTTTCTGAGATTTCTTCGAGGTTGTCGTTGAGCGATGCGAATTCCTGAAGTTTCTTTTCGAGGTCGTGTTTCATCTCGCCGGCGATCTGGTTTGAGCGCTTTGCGATGATGCAGACTGTTTCATAGACGTTTCCGGTGTCCTCGCTCATTGAGATGAGGTCGCGGGTCTGGGTGTTGAGAGGTGCGTTGGTCTTCTTGTAGTCCATTATATCTCTGTTGTTTACGTTGTTTCCTTTTCTGTTGTTTTTGTGGAGCCTGCGGCTTATTCTTTGACGTAGCGCTGGGCGATCTTGAAAATGTTGTCGGCTTCCTCGCGGTTAGGGGTGTCGGGGTAGTTGTTGATGTATGAGTAGTACTCGTCGATCACCTCGCGGAAGCGGTCGGGTTTCTTTTCGTCGATACTTTCGCGGGCTTCCTGGTAGCGGGCTTTGAGTATCAGGAGTTCAAGGTCTTCCTTATATTTTGAATAGGGATAGTCTTTGATGGCGTTGCGTGCTACGATTACAGCACTTTCGTAGTTGTTGCCCATGTAGGTTCCGAGGTTGTAGTAGAGCTGGGCGTTTTCGAGCTGTTTGAGGGTCAGTTTGTCCTGAAGCTCGAAGATGGCATTCTGGGCGTTGGCCACTTTGTCGCTTTTGGGGAAGTAGTCGAGAAAAGCCTGGAGTTCCTGAATGGCGTTGATTGTACCGCTCTGGTCAAGCTGTGGCTCAGGAGAGTCGAGATAATAGCCGTAGCCGGCATAGTAGCGGGCGAGCTCGGTGTACTTTCCTTTCGGGAAGCGGGTGTAGTAGGTCTTGAAGAATGAGCCTGCAGTTTCGTAGTCTTTGTTTTCGTAGTTCGAAAGGGCAAGGAGGTAGAGCGAGTCTTCGGCCTTTTCCGAGCCTTTGAACTGGGTGACGATGTCTTCGAGCACGGTGGCTGCCTGGGTGTATTTTTTCTGCTCGAACGCGCGCTTGGCGAAGTCGAGCCTATAGTCGGCGTCATGGCTTTTGAGCACCTTCTGATACTCGCCGCAAGAGGCGAGAAGCATTGCTGCGCCAAGCATGACTGCGTATTTTCTGAGTGATCTGATCACGGTTTTCGGTGGTCTGTGTTCGTGAATGAATTGAGAGTTTGTTTTCAACTTGCAAAATTAGCTATTTTTTCGTGATATTTCACAACTGTGGAACGATTATTTGCAAAAAACACTTAAATTTGTGGCTCAAAATTCCCTTTTGATCCTTCATGAAATCACATTTTATACGTTTCGAGATATTCGTCATGCTTCTGACAGTCTTGTTTAATTCTTCCGATCTGTCCGCTGCCGGGCCGAAGCGGGAGATGAGAGGTGTGTGGCTCACCACAGTATGGGGCATTGACTGGCCATCGGTCACCGGCTCTTCTCAGAAGGTGTGCCGACAACAGCAGGACGAACTGAAGGCGCTGCTTGACAGATGTCAGGCCGCTAATCTCACATCTGTCTTTTTTCAGGTGAGAGGTATGGCCGATGTCATGTACGAATCATCGCTGGAGCCGTGGTCGGCCTTCGTGTCAGGCAAACGCGGTGTGTCGCCGGGCTGGGACCCATTGAAATTCGCTGTCGAAGAGTGTCATCGCCGCGGTCTGGAGTGCTATGCGTGGGTCAATCCGTTCAGGTGGAGTTCCGGCACAGACTACAACAGTGTGCCTGACCGCCGCTGGAAAGAGCAGGGGTGGTTGCTGACCTATGGTAAATATACCGTTTTTAACCCCGGCCTTGAGGCTGTCAGACAGCATGTGGTCGACATTTGCCGCGAGATTGTCAGCGGTTATGACATAGACGGTCTTGTCTTTGATGACTATTTTTATCCAAACCGCATTCCGGAAGACAGTTCGGCTCCCGACTATGATCTATGGCAGGCGGAAGCACCCTGGATGGCCTTCGGAGACTGGCGCAGGGCCAATGTCCACAAAACCGTGGCCGATGTCCATGCTTTGGTCTCAGATCTGAAACCGGGCTTGCGTTTCGGCATCTCGCCTGCGGGGATAGCCGGGAAAAAGCACACTTCGGCGCCGAAGTGGGGCATGACCGGCTGTGAGGTCAAGGGTGACGACTGGCAATATTCCGAAATTTATTCTGATCCTCTCGGCTGGCTCTATCAGGGAACTGTGGATTTTATATCGCCACAGATCTATTGGCCCACCACTCATGCCGTGGCTCCTTACGAGCCTCTTGCGCGCTGGTGGAGCGAGGCTGCAAATTTCTACGGGCGGCATTTCTATGCAAGTATCACTCTGGCTCCGCTTGACAAGCGCAATACCAACAGTGAGCGTCAGGAATTGCTGCGTCAGATAGGAATCAACCGTGATTCAAGCCTCGATGGTGATCAAGGCACGGTGCTCTATAGTGCCAAGCATTTATATAAACTGGCTTCCGATCTGACAAAATCGCCGTTTGGGCTGAAGTCACTGACTCCGCAGGTGCGTCGGGGATCATCGCTCGATCCGGTTGAGGCTCCGACGGCACTAAGGTTAAAAGGCGGGGTTCTGTCGTGGCATGGGAAAGGCAATGCGGCTGCTCCGGTGCGCTATGCGGTCTATGCTTTTCCGAAAAATCTGCCTCATGATGAGCTGGTTGAGGAGAATGGTGACGGCCTGCGTGCCTGCTATCTTCTCGGCGTGGTCTATGGTGAGGAATTCAGAGTCGGCTCACCGGGCTCATATTCATATGCGGTGACAGCTCTTGACGGTTTTTCAGCTGAATCCGAACCGGTTTTTCTGAAATAGTACCCAGTTGTTTTAACTGACGTTTGCCAGATTCCGGCGGTGACGGGCAGTGTCTTGAGTGACATAGAAGCGTATCACAGCATAGATGATGCTCTGATTCGGAGTAAGCGTGTCTTCCGGATTCTGTCCGAGAATGAATTCCATGCTCAGAGCATTGCTGATAGGTGTGCGGTCGGCGCTTGAAAGAGAGTTGATGGTGTCGATTACGCGGGGTGAGATAATGACTGATGAATTCATGGCAGGAATTTGTTTTGAGTTTGAGAGTTGTAGAGAATGAGTGTGTGAATTGGAAGTGATATGCAAATGTAGTGTTCCTGATGGGCGATAATCCTGCACATGTAGGTTAAAATAAGTTGCGGCTTGCTCTGTCTGTCACTTGGCTTTCAATCTTTCATCTCTCCGAAAAGCATAATGTATTCCTGCTCGAAGTTAGGAGTGAATATTCCGTTGCCGATTCCTGCCAGAATCTCCTCGCGCGGCCAGAAGCGGCCTCCGTCAAGTTCGTCAGAGGGTTTCGGTTCGTGGCAGATCACAGTGCTGAATGCATTGACGAGCTCTTTTTCGCGATCGGATTCAAATACATATCGCTTCAGAAATGTCGGCTCGAAATCGTCTATGCCAAGTTCCTCGCGTGCTTCACGGTGGAGCGCTGTGACTACATCCTCGCCAAAGTCGATGTGTCCGCCTACAGCTGTGTCCCATTTCCCCGGCTGGATGTCTTTCCATTCAGGCCTTTTCTGAAGATACAGACTCCCTTGCTTATCAAAGACGTGGAGATGGACTACCGGATGCAACAGTCTGCTCCCTGAATGACATTCGCCGCGGGTGGCGCTTCCGATTACTGTTCCTTCTTCATTGACCACCGGGAATATTTCTTTTGAATTGTCGCTTTTCATGTTGTGGCATGTTATGGATATAATAAAAAAGGTAACGCCGACCTCTGAAATTGTTCGGCAGTCGGCGTTACCCCGCTTACATAAAATGTAGGCTGATTTCTTAGAGGTTGTTGGACAATCAGAGCATAGCGGTAGAACGCTTGATGAATTCGCTCAGATCGCGGCCGCGGAGAAGTCCGTTGGAAAGAAGCGCAAGGTCAATAGCTTGTTTCACAACAGGTTTTTCAGCGGCATAACGGCCTATGATCTCGTCTTTTTCCTTGCGGGCTTTCTCCACGCTGTCAGTCAGGCGCTGCTCTTCGGCTTTCTGCTCGTCGGTCGGCTTGTTGTCTTTGATCTCAGCGCGCAGGGTGGTGATCTTTTCGTTGTCAGAGTCTATAGAAGCGCTCAGAGGTGTGAGTTTGTCGGCCAAAGCTTTCTCTGCTTCGTCAAGAATCCGAGCAACCACAGGCTGTGAGGTGTTGACGATGAGATTGTAGCTGTCAGGCAGTTCGGCGTAGAAACTCATGCCGGCCTGAGTGGCGGCCATGTCTTTCATGCGGCGCATATACTCGTTCTGGGTGATCAGAATCGGGCTTGCTGCCGGATCGAGCGACTCGAACGATACAAGGAATTCTGCTTTGTCGACTGCCGGAATCTGGCTGCGGAAGAGTGGGGTCAGCAGTGAAATCTGATCAGCGTTCAGACCGCTGTCCTTGCTGTCTTCTTTCGGGATCAGCTTTTCAGCTACTTCGCTGTCAACTCTTACGAAGCGGGTCTTCTCAAGCTTGCTTTCAAGCATCGAGATGAAGTGACCGTCGAGCTGTCCGTCCATGAGCAGCACATTGTAGCCCTTTTCGTTGGCGGCGTTGATGAAACTGAACTGTCCGGTCGGGTCGGTTGCATAGATGTAGACCACGTTGCCGTCTTTGTCGGTCTGAGCGCTCTCAACGAGTGCTCGGTATTCTTCGAGTGTGAAATATTTGCCTTCGGTGTCGCGCAGGAGCACGAATTTCATGGCGGCGTCACAGAATTTTTCATCGGTCAGCATACCGTATTCGATGAAAATCTTGATGTCGTCCCATTTCGACTCGAAGTCGGCTCTGTTTTCCTTGAAAAGTTCTTCAAGGCGCGAGGCCACTTTCTTGGTGATGTAGCCGGAGATTTTTTTGACCGCTGTATCGCTCTGCAGATAGGAGCGCGACACGTTCAGCGGAATGTCGGGCGAGTCGATCACGCCCTGAAGCAGGGTCATGAACTCAGGCACCACGCCTTCAACCGAGTCAGTGACAAACACCTGGTTGCAGTAGAGCTGGATGCGGTCTTTGCGAATATCGAGATTGCTCTTGATCTTTGGGAAGAAGAGGATACCGGTCAGTGTGAAAGGATAGTCTACGTTGAGGTGAATCCAGAACAGCGGATCTTCCTGGCCGGGATAAAGCTCGCGGTAGAATTTGCGATAGTCCTCGTCAGTTAGTTCCGACGGCTTTTTGGTCCATGTGGGTTCGGTGTCATTGACTACCTTGTCTTTGTCGGTATCCACGTATTTGCCGTCTTTCCATTCCTGAACCTTGCCGGAGATTACGGGCACGGGCAGGAAGCGGCAGTATTTTTTGAGCAGGGTGTCGATACGGGCCTGTTCAAGGAATTCTTTGTTGTCATCGTCGATATAGAGAACTATGTCTGTGCCGCGTTCGGCCTTGTCAGCGGGGCCCATACTGTATTCGGGGCTTCCGTCGCACTCCCAGCAGACGGCTTCAGCATCTTCCTTATAGCTGAGCGAACGGATCTCAACCTTCTTTGCCACCATGAATGCCGAGTAGAAGCCAAGTCCGAAGTGGCCTATGATGGCATTGGCGGTGTCTTTATATTTGTTGACGAATTCTTCAGCGCCTGAGAAGGCGATCTGATTGATATATTTGTCTATATCTTCGGCTGTCATGCCGATGCCGCGGTCACTGACTGTAAGTGTCCCGGCTTCCTTGTCGACTTTGACGCGCACGTCCATCTCGCCGAGTTCGCCTTTGAATTCGCCGAATGATGCGAGAGTCTTGAGTTTCTGAGTGGCGTCAATCGCGTTTGAAACTAATTCGCGGAGAAAAATTTCGTGGTCGGAGTAGAGAAACTTTTTGATGACCGGAAAGATGTTCTCGGTCGTTACTCCAATCTGTCCTTTTTGCATGATATATTCAGTTTTGTTTGATTTTTGTTATATTATATAATGTGGTGACTCGCTGACGGCGGGTGCATACACACATATAACACTACAGCAAACAGAATGCCAGACTGCAAAACTGACAAATCTTGTTAAATAATATGCAAAAATGACAGACCGCTGGGCTGAGCGGATTTTTGAAATCCATGTCAGGATTGGCAGGGCAGAATCAGAGTTTGATTTCTGTGGTGTCACGCGGCACATTGATATTGTGCCGGTCAAAAATCCCTACGGCATTTCTCACGAAGCCGTTGCGATAGGTGTCCATGCTCTTGTGCAGGGCTTTGCTTTCAGCCGGCAGCAGACGGAATTTGCCGTCGGAGCTGCCGGGCTCTGTAAACACAAGCTTGTAAGTGGCTTCCTTGACATAGGCCCGACCGAAGATGTCGCGCGCAAGTTTCACTCGTGCCATAGCCCCGCCACGGGTGTCGGTGGTGCGCATTGCCGATATGAAATTGCCGAGCGAATAGACTGTGAAACAAGGTCGCCCTGTCTTTTCGTTCAGCCGGAGTTCCATAGGCTGGATCACGTGAGGGTGGCCTCCGATGATCAGCTCTACACCCAGATCGCGCAGATATTTCGCGAGGCTTTTCTGAGCGCTGTTGGGCAGCAGTTTGTATTCTTCGCCCCAGTGGATGCAGACGGCTATCAGTTCGGCACCCTTCTCACGGGCTTTTTTTACGTCAGAAGCAATCAGCTGGCGGTCTATGTAGTCAATCTCTATGTCAGAGGTCTTGTTGATGCCGTTTGTTCCATAGGTATAGTTCAGGAATCCGACTTTGAAGCCGTTGATGACATGGATCATGGGCAGTATCGAGTCGCGGTGGGCTCGGTTGCGGTAGACTCCGAGATAGGGCACGCCTTTTTTCTCAAAGGTGCTGATGGTGCGTCTCACTCCACGGTCGCGGCGGTCGAGGATGTGGTTGTTGGCCGAGAGCATAAGATCGAACCCGGCTTCTGTAAGTGCGTCTACATAGTTGTCATGCGCGCAAAACATCGGATAGCCTGAATAGGGCGCGCCGCCAAGAGGTGTTTCGAGATTGACCACTGCGAAGTCGGCCGATTTAATATAAGGCCTGAGGGCTGTGAAATAAGTGCCGTAGTCCAGCGAGCCGTCAGCCAGGCGCGCGGCATCGATCTGGCGCTGGTGTTGCATGGCATCACCGGCGAATACTATCTCGGCGCTGTCTTGTGGAATCAGCATCGAGAGCAGCGACAGAAATACTGAAATCATGCTCACGGAGGAGGGTGCTTGGGTTGTGAGTGGGAGTGAAAAAAATAACCGGTCTGCAAAAGGGAATCAGTTAGGACCCCTACCTACAGACCGGTCGGAAATATTTTTGTTAATTGTAGATCTCTTTCTTTGCGGCAAGGAGAGTGTTGCGCATGAGCGAGCAGATGGTCATCGGGCCTACTCCGCCTGGAACAGGGGTGATGAATGCGCACTTTTCCGCAACATTGGCGAAATCAACGTCACCGCTAAGACGGAAACCGCTCTTGCGGGTGGCGTCAGGCACACGGGTGGTGCCTACGTCGATGATTGTGGCGCCGGGTTTGACCATGTCGGCGGTGACGAACCCCGGACGGCCGAGGGCGGCGATGATGATGTCTGCTTCAGCGCATGCTTCCTTGATGTTGGTCGACGCGCTGTGAAGCACTGTCACTGTCGCGTTGCCCGGTTGGGCTTTCTGCATCATAAGGTTTGCCACCGGCTTGCCGACGATGTTGCTACGGCCGAGAACCACACATTTTGCTCCACGTGTTTCCACGCCGTAGCGTTTCAGAAGTTCCATGATGCCGGAAGGAGTCGCTGAAACGAAGCATGGCAGCCCGATCGACATGCGGCCCACGTTGACCGGATGGAATCCGTCGACATCCTTGCGGTAGTCAATCGCCTCGATAATTTTCTGTTCCGAGATGTGGCGGGGAAGGGGGAGCTGCACAATGAATCCGTCGACTTCCGGATCTTCGTTGAGTCGGCTTATGGTCTCAAGCAGTTTTTCTTCGGTCACATCGTCCTCATAGCGGATGAGGGTCGAGCGGAAGCCGCAGGCTTCACAGGCTTTCACTTTGTTGGCTACGTAGGTTTCGCTGCCTCCGTCGTGGCCGACAAGGATGGCTGCGAGGTGGGGGCGGCGTTTGCCTTGAGCCACCATTTCTTCGACTTCAGCGGCAATTTCGCGCTTGATGTCGTCGGCAGTCTGTTTTCCGTCTATGAGGGTCATAGTCTTTGTGGGGTGGAAATATGGGGGTGAAATAATAATCGGTTTTCTTCAGCCGGCAGTTCAGCGGCGCATGCCCTTCATGCCTCTCATAAGGGCCATCGGGTTTTTGATGCCTGAAACGGCCTTCATCATCTTGCGGGCATCGTCAAACTGCTTTATGAGGCGGTTGACTTCCTGGATGTCTGTGCCGGAGCCTTTGGCTATGCGCTTGCGGCGACTGCCATTGATGATTTCAGGATGCTGGCGTTCCTGCTCGGTCATTGAGCGGATGATGGCCTCGATGCCTTTGAATGCGTTGTCGTCAATGTCGATGTCCTTGATAGCTTTGCCTACACCGGGTATCATTGATGCAAGTTCCTTCAGATTACCCATTTTCTGAATCTGCTGGATCTGCTGGAGGAAGTCGTTGAAATTGAATTGATTTTTGGCAATTTTGCGCTGGAGTTCGCGGGCCTGCTTTTCGTCATAGGCGTTCTGGGCCTTTTCAACGAGCGATACGATGTCGCCCATGCCGAGAATACGGTCGGCCATACGCGAGGGGTGGAAGAGATCAAGGGCATCAAGTTTTTCGCCTGTACCTACGAATTTGATGGGCTTGGTTACTACAGTGCGGATAGAGAGGGCCGCGCCGCCGCGTGTGTCACCGTCAAGTTTGGTGAGGACAACGCCATCGAAGTCCAGACGGTCGTTGAATTCTTTGGCAGTATTGACGGCGTCCTGACCGGTCATGGAGTCGACCACAAACAGAGTTTCCTGAGGCTTGACTGCTTTCTTGATTGCCGCGATCTCCTGCATCATCTGTTCGTCGACGGCAAGACGGCCGGCGGTGTCGATGATCACCAGATCAAGATGGTTTGTTTTGGCGTAGCGGATAGCGTTTTCTGCAATCTCTACCGGATTCTTGTTGCCATCCTCTGTATAGACGGGAACATCGATCTGGTCGGCGAGCACTTTCAACTGGTCAATAGCTGCGGGACGATAGACGTCGCATGCCACAAGGAGCGGACGTTTTCCCTGCTCTGACTTGAGCTTGCGGGCGAGTTTGCCGCTGAAGGTGGTCTTACCGGAACCCTGCAGACCTGACATGAGGATGACGGTCGGATTGCCTGACAGATTTACCTGGGCTGTCTCGCCACCCATAAGCCGTGCCAGCTCATCGTGGACAATCTTGACCATGAGTTCGCCCGGCTTGATGGCGTTGATCACATTCATGCCCAGAGCCTTGGCTTTTACCTCGTCGGTAAACTGCTTGGCTACTTTGAAGTTGACGTCGGCTTCGAGGAGCGCGCGGCGCACGTCCTTAAGGGTTTCGGCTACGTTTATCTCGGTGATCTTGCCTTCACCTTTGAGTATCTTGAAACTTCTTTCAAGTCTTTCGCTTAGATTTTCAAACACGTTGGGTGGCTGGGGATTGAGGGTTTATAAAAGTTTGTTGGTACGGGTGTCGGGGAAGAGCACCACGGGCTTGTGGGTGCGGGCTTCCTCCGGGGTCATCTGTGCGTAACACATGATGATTACTACGTCGCCCACCTGCACCTTGCGTGCGGCGGCGCCGTTGAGGCAGATGACGCCTGAACCCGGCTCGCCTGCAATGGCGTAGGTGTCAAAGCGTTCGCCGTTGTTGTTGTCGACAATGTAGACTCTTTCGCCTGGGAAAATTCCGGCGGCTTCCATCAGCTGGCTGTCAATGGTGATGCTTCCTATGTAGTCGAGCCGTGCTTCTGTCACGGTGACACGATGGATCTTGCACTTGAGTAGTTCGAGTGTCATTTCCTTGCGGGGTATTTTATGTTGTCGATCAGGCGGACTTCGCCGCAGAACACGGTGGCGCATCCTACGGGGCTTTCCGATTCGGCCCAGTCTGTGATTGGCTGCATGCTGAGCGCATCGACAATTTCGTAATATTCTACTTGCAGGTGAGGAAGAGAGTTGAGTTCATCGATCACGTAGCGTTTGGTCTGCTCAACGCTGTGGTCACGCGCCCATGAAAGGCTGCCTTCAAGAGTACGGTGGATGGCGGGGGCTATGGCGCGCTGCTCGGCGCTGAGGCGGACGTTGCGTGAGCTCATGGCCAGACCATCGGCCTCGCGTTTGATCGGGCAGTCCACTATTTCGAGGTCAAAGCCTTCAATCTCGACCATTCTGCGGATCACGGCTATCTGCTGAAAGTCTTTTTCTCCGAAATAGGCACGGGTCGGACGGGTGAAGTCAAAAAGTTTGCTGACTATCTGGGCCACTCCGTTGAAATGGCCCGGACGCATAGCGCCTTCCATCACTTCGGCCACCGGACCAAGATCAAACACGCGGGTGTCTTTCTGAGGATAGATTTCCTCTACCGAGGGAATGAAGGCCACATTGACTCCGGCTGATCTCATTAGCTCGCAGTCAGCCTCCTCGGTGCGGGGATAGGTGGCAAGGTCTGTTGGGTTGTTGAACTGTGTGGGGTTGACGAACACGCTTACCACCACGAAATCATTTTCGCGGCGGGCGCGCTCGATCAGTGACAGGTGGCCGGCATGAAGTGCTCCCATCGTGGGAACAAGTCCGACGCTTCCAGACTTGCGGGCGGTGTCAAGCTTGGCTTTTAATTCTGCTACAGTGCGAATTATTTCCATTTCTTTCTGTATATGTCTGAAAATTTCAGAGTGCAAAATTACACATTATGTATTAAATTTCCCAAAAAAGTTTGCAGGTTTCGGTCTCCGGATGTCGATTGACGGGATTTTTTAGTAATTTTGATGTGAATTTCAAAGCCTGTCAAGGTCTATGGTATTAAAAAATGGCGCTTGACCTCGCCTTATTATCCACACTGCAAAATGCAACAGGAATTTGCCTCTAAACTCCTTGAAGGAGCCGTCACAGAACTTTCACGCCTGCCCGGCATCGGGCGGAAAACCGCTTTGCGTCTCGCGCTACACATTCTTCGCTGTGATGAAGGGGCGGGAGTGGCTCTTGGCGAGTCGATCATCAGAATGAGGCGCGGTGTGCGTTACTGTTCGATCTGCCACAATATTTCCGAGACCGAAGTTTGCCCGATCTGTGCCGACTCGCGTCGTGACCGGTCAACGGTCTGTGTGGTGGAGAGTGTCAAGGATGTCATGAGTTTTGAAAATACTCGCCAGTACGGTGGCCTTTATCACGTGCTCGGAGGAGTAATTTCGCCGATGGACGGCATCGGCCCCGACCAGCTTGAAATCGACTCTTTGGTCGAGCGAGTGGCTTCCGGAGAGGTGAGTGAAGTGATTCTTGCTCTCAGCGCCACGATGGAAGGGGAGACCACCAATTTCTACCTCTATCGGCGTCTTGCTCCTTATGCCGACGTTCGCATCACTCAGCTTGCACGTGGTGTGTCGGTCGGCAACGAAATTGAATATACCGATGAGATAACCCTCGGTCGTTCCCTGCTTAACCGCACACTCTTTTCAGATTCAATCCGCCGCTGAAACTTCGTCACGCGTCTCTTCTATTGTGTGAAATGTGGTGGTATGATCACAGGAATTTCTGGCAGATGTAGGCATCAGAATAGCTGTTGCCTGACATAAGCCACGATTTTAAACGTCCGCTGATTCTG
Source organism: Duncaniella sp. C9 (assembly GCF_004803935.1). Classification (GTDB taxonomy): domain Bacteria; phylum Bacteroidota; class Bacteroidia; order Bacteroidales; family Muribaculaceae; genus Duncaniella; species Duncaniella muris. The sequence continues at coordinate 2,662,518 of NZ_CP039547.1, read as the reverse complement.
AATCCGGCTTTTTCGAAAAGCCAGCGTGAGGCAGCATTTTTTTCTCCTACAATGCAGTAAAGCTGATGAAGCGAAAGCCTGCCACGGCAATAATCAGCAGCAAGGTTGAGTGCTCGCAGGCCGTAGCCATGCCGACGTGCGTCGGAATCAATCAGGATTCCTACGCCGCAACGCGAATTGGCAGGATCAAAGTCATAGAGATCGAGAGTGCCGATGGTCTGAGTCATACCTTCCGCATTGATGAGGTCTATCATCAGCCGGAGTTGGCGTGCGGCGTAGATATCACCGTCATAGTTATTTACATAGTCCCACAACTGTTTGCGCGAGTATGGTGCAAGTGTGAGGCCGACACCCCACACCGCCGGATCGTTTTCCCAGCGGTAAAGGGTGTCGACATCAATAGGTTCGAGTGCCCTGAGGCTTATAGTGCCGTCTGTCAGCATTCTATAGGCTAATTTTTTTAGAGGCCCTCTTCGTTGAGGAAACGTTCGGCTTCGAGCGCAGCCTTGCAGCCTGAGCCGGCAGCCACGATGGCCTGACGGAATACGGGGTCGGCAACATCACCTGCGGCAAAGACTCCGGGGATGTTGGTCTGCATTGATGAGCCTTTGACCTTGATATAGCCGGCTGCATCGCAGTCGATGTACTGGCGGAAGATCTCGGTGTTGGGATTGTGGCCGATGGCGAGGAAGAATCCGTCGATGGCGAGGTCGTAGTGCTGTTCGTTCTGTGTGCCTACGTTTTCCACGAGATGTGCGCCTTCGAGATATTCTTCGCCATAGAGTCCGGTGGTGTTGGTGTTGAAGAGCACTTTGATATTGCTCTTTTCAAGCACACGTTCCTGCATCACTTTAGAGGCGCGGAGGTGGGGTTTGCGTACGATCAGGAACACATCGGATGCCAGATTGCTAAGATAGAGGGCTTCTTCGCATGCTGTGTCACCGCCGCCTACAACTGCCACGCGCTTTTTGCGGTAGAAGAATCCATCGCATGTGGCGCAGGCAGAGACTCCGAGACCTGAATATTTTTCTTCGTCAGGCAGACCGAGATAGCGTGCTGATGCTCCTGTGGAAATGATCACTGTGTCGGCGAGAATCTCCAGACCGTTGTTGGTCACTGCCTTGAACGGGCGCTTTGAAAAGTCGACTTCTGTCACAAGACCCGAACGGATGTCGGCTCCGAATTTGAGTGCCTGAGTGCGAATGTCTTCCATCAGCTGCGGACCGGTGATGCCGTTGGGCTGTCCGGGAAAGTTCTCTACCTCGGTTGTGATGGTCAGCTGGCCGCCGGGCTGGAGGCCTTCGATCACGAGCGGCGAGATATTGGCGCGTGAAGCATAGATTGCTGCGGTGTAGCCTGCAGGGCCTGAGCCGATGATGAGGCAACGGGTTTTGATTTCTGCCATAAGTCTCTTGTTTTTGAATTGATGTTTTTGAACGGTTAGATTTTAAGTTGGTCAGACAATTTTAAGTTGTTCAGTCTATTGAACCATACCTATTATATAATGTATATTTTTTCTGATTGTTCACTCTTTTGAGCGTCTACGCGGGCTTTAACGCAGGTCTACCACCGGCAGTCCGGGATGCTTTGCGGCATCATAGCGGAAAAACGACACCGGGAGTGCCTCGCCGGGCTTCACGGAGCTGACAGTGATGCCGACGCTGCGGCGATTGGCCATGTTGAGCACTATGCGGGTCGGGTAGAGGGTAGAGGCGTTGAGGGTCAGATCCACGCTATGGATATCGCTTCCTGCCTGCGTGGCTGTCAGCCTGATCTTCTTCTCTCCGGCTGCTGATTTGAGCATGGATGCGCGGTAGTGGGTCTTGAACGAGTTGATGATCGCAAACGGATTGACCTGCTGAAGCTCTTCCGGACTTGGTTCGGTGATGTTTACTTCGCCTACATGGGTCGAATAGGTCCACTGTGTGCGTCCGTCGTACCACGATGAGATCTGCGGAGAGACAATCGTGAAGCGGTCGCCCGAAATGGTGAGTGTGCCACTGTTGCTCTGGCCGTCGGCAGTGATTGTGTATGATGCCGAGAGTGATTTCGACGCTCTGATCTTCGCAGCGGCTTTGTCAAGCACGGCTGTGGCTGATTCCGCCGCATGGAGCGGCAGAAGGCAGCAGAGAGCGAGGATCAGAAGTATGATGTTTTTTGTCAGCATGGTCGTGTTTCTTATCGGTGTTTTTGAAAGGTGGGATTATCAACGGTTTTCGAGGATATGTTCGAGTGTCACTGCGTCTACGAGCACCTGGCGTGGCTTGCCTCCCTGCGAGGGGCCTACGATTCCTGCGGCTTCCATCTGGTCCATGATCTTTCCGGCGCGGTTGTAGCCTATTGAGTAACGGCGCTGCAGCGATGAGGTCGATGCGGTGTCAGTCGATACCACCAGACGGGCACATTCATCGAACAGTGGGTCGCGGTCGCCGAGAGTTGCGCCGCTGATGTTGCCACCTTCGCCTTCCGGAGTATATTCAGGCAGTTCGTAGGGCGACTGGTAGCCAACCTGCGAACCGATGTTCTCGCAGATGGCACTCACTTCCGGGGTGTCTATGAAGGCACACTGCACTCGTTCGAGCTTGCCGTTGATGGAGAAGAGCATGTCGCCGCGGCCTATCAGCTGATTTGCACCGAGCTGGTCGAGAATAGTGCGGGAATCATTGCCCTGGATCACACGGAAGGCTATACGTCCCGGAATGTTGAGCTTTATGCCACCGGTGATCACGTTGACCGTTGGACGCTGGGTTGCTATGATCAGGTGTATGCCTGCCGCACGGGCCACGGCAGCCAGACGCGACACTGGATTTTCAATTTCTTTGCCCTGACGGATGATCAGGTCTGCGAACTCGTCGATGATCAGCACAATGTAGGGGAGGAAACGGTGTTTCTCCGGATTGAGCTTGCGGGCAATGAATTTGTCGTTGTATTCCTTGATGTTTCGTGCTCCGGCCTGTTCGAGCAGCGAGAGGCGGTTGTCCATTTCGATACAGAGAGAGTTGAGCACGGTGACCACCTTTGACATATCGGTGATAATGGCGTCTTCGCCGGGGAGCGATGCGAGATAGTGGCGCTCCAGCTCGCGGTAGAGACTCAGTTCAACTCGCTTCGGGTCGATGAGCACGAATTTCAGTTCCGAAGGATGTTTTTTATAAAGAAGCGAAGTGATGATGGCGTTGAGGCCTACCGATTTACCCATACCGGTGGCGCCGGCCACGAGCAGGTGGGGCATTTTGGCGAGGTCGGCCATGAAAATGTCATTCGAGATAGTCTTGCCAAGTGCCATCGGAAGCTCCATTTTGGAGTTGCGGTAGACTTCGCTGTCAAGTACTGAACGCATCGAAACCACCTGAGGGTCTTTGTTAGGCACCTCGATGCCGATTGTGCCTTTGGCAGGTATAGGTGCGATGATGCGGACACCTTCGGCTGCAAGCTGCAGTTGCAGGTCATCGCCGAGACTTCTGATCGAGCGTGTGCGCACACCCTCGGCCGGAATGATCTCATATAGGGTCACGGTCGGGCCGATAGTGGCTTCGATCTTGGAAATTTCCACTCCGAAGGTGCGCAGAGTTTCTGTCAGGCGGCGCTTGTTGAACTCCATTTCCTGGATATCCACGCTGGGTCCGTTGTCTTTCGTAGGACGCAGAAGATCTACGGAGGGGAAGCGGAAAAGAGAAAGTTCGGCGCGTGGATTGTAAGGCTCCGAGGCCAGAACCTCTTCTGCTGTGGCCGGGCGCACTGTAGTAGGCGCGAGCGGAGCCTGAAGAGCTGTCTGAGCAGATGGGTCTGAGTTTCCGTGCTGTTCTGTCTCATCATCAGAGTCATTGTCGCTGTCGGCAAACAGAGGAGTGTTGAAATCAGCCTCCTCTTCTTCTGCATTCTGCACGCTTGCGGTCTCTGTGCTGTCTGCGGGAGTTTCGTCGTCAGATTCAATGTCGTTGGAATCATCACGGCTGTAGCTGTCTGTTATGTCGCTGTCATCTCCGGCAAAAAGCGGGCGCAGCAGGCTGTCTTCACGGCTACCGGCTGACTGAAGATGGTCTGAGCCCGGGCCATTGTCCTCGAAATCGGTAACTTCGATCTCTGCAATCTCTTCATCGGTTTCTTCAATGATGTCGCCGCTGCTATTTCCGGACCGATCCGCAGACTCATTTTCTGCATGACCTTCCACTGCATTTTTTGTCATAGCCGGCTGCATCGCCACTGCCACTGCCGCTGCCGGCTGTATGGCTGCCTGCCGCTGTGTTTCGGCTTCAACGGCTGCACGGCGCTGAGCCTCGGCTTCTTCGGCAGCTTCGCGGGCAAGGCGTTCGGCCTCTTCGGCCTCGCGTATGCGCTCACGTTCGGCGCGGCGCTGTGCCTGGCGCTCATTGTAGGTCCGGATGCCCTGTGAAGCCACTCCGTAGATGCGCTTCAGTTCTGTCAGATAGAGGATGATGACAAGGCCGCCCATGATAATGCTGATGCCCAGTGCTCCCCAGATGCCGGTCAGGGTGATCAGGCGATCGTTGAGCAGATGGCCGTGGCGTCCGCCCCAGTAGACTGGCGAGGCGAATTCATAGGTCACCAGACCGCAGATAATCGAAAGTGCCACTGCTGTCAGCAGGCATCGCATGGTCAGCGGCCAGAATGACGGACGGTAGACGCGCAGCATTGACAGTCCGCAGGCGGCCAGATAGTAGATAAGCAGAAACGATCCTATTCCGAGCCAGTTGTAGAGAAGTGTATGGGCTATCCATGCTCCTGCCGGACCTCCGGCATTGCGTATCATAGTCGGGTCGAAATCGCCATTGAGCATCGCGCTTTGGTCTGACCCTATATTGGCGAAGTAGGAGATGGTGACTATCAGCATATAGCCGGCAAGGATCGTGAAGACCAGTCCGATGAACATCACGGTGCGTGAGTCGCGGATCAGTTGCAGCGTTTTTGCCACTCCGGCGCGCGGACGGCGACGGCTGACGGCTGTCTGCTCCGGGACAACGGTGGTTCCTGTCGTGGAGCCATAGCCGGGCTGATTGCCCTGGGGGGCATAGGTTGTCTGTCGGGAAGGGGTGGCAGAGGCTGTCTGCCTGTTGTTGCCGGCATAAGGTGATTCGTCATAAGGTGATGCAGCTGGAGCATCGTCCGGCTGCGGGGTTGAGTCGTGGCGGTCGGAGCGATGTCCGTTGAGCATCTCTTCAGCATCGAATGCGGTATCTGTGAACGAGGGTTCGTCAATCGGGGAGTATGATGTGGACATATATGTATAATCGGGTGATCGCTTGGTCGAGATCGCTTATTGGAATTATCTTGAAATTATCGCTGTGTTTTGAGTAAGTGTGCTTTTGATGTGACAAAGCCTAAACAGATAGCAAAATTACAATTTTTATTTCACAAATTCAACTCGGCAATTTTTTTTGGAGTAAAAAAAGCAACCGCCCTCCCGAAGCCGGGAAAGCGGTTGCCGTTATTGGATCTTATATATGATATATAAGGTGCGGGATGCTTGTCTTATCGTTTTACGAACTTGAATGTGCGCATTGACTTGCCGTCTTCAACCACGAGGACGTAAACGCCTGCTTCAAGAGTGTCGATGATATCTTCGCGGTCAGAACCTACGGCTGTGCGGAGGATCATGCCGCTGAAGGCGTTGACCACAGTGTAACGGGCGTTGCCGCCGTTGGCGATGATGTCTTCGATCTCTGAGAGGCGGAGGAGGTTGAAGTGTTCCTCTACTTCTTCAGCCGAGAGTGCCTTGGGATATACGATGAATTCGTCAATGGCTCCGCCGAAAGTGCGGTGTCCGCTTTCGTCATCACCTCCGATGAAGATGAGTTCGCTTGCCGAGAAGTTGATACCTCCGGTTTTCACACCTGTGAGGGTTGCAGCTTCCTTACCGTCGATATAGAGGGTTGTTGTTTTTCCTGCAAAGTTGCGCACACAGGCAATGTGGTGCCAGTTACCGTCAAATACGTAATCGGCGTTTTCAATCTTGCAGTCTGCTTTATCAGCATTGTCGTCAATTGAGAAGCTGAGGTAGCCGTTCTTGCGTTCGAGGCCGATCCAGTTGCCTGTGCCACCTTCCACGTTGGTGGTGTTGTGAGTGCCGATGCAGAAGAGATAGCCGTCATCGTCGGTTGATTTCACCCAGAGTTCGGCAGTGAAATCGCCTTCGCCTACGTTGATCGCATCATAGATGGGCTGGGTGAAGTATTCGGCATTGTCAAATTCAACTGCTCCGGCCTTCACGCCCTGAACGGATGCGATGCCTGCGGTTGCGGTGGCCTCACCGTGGGCGAGGTTGGGAGTTGTCTCGCCGATTTCGTCCATCGGGAAGTAGAGAATGTAGTCGCCGGCCTGTGATTCGTAGTGTTCCTTGACCTTGCTTGCACTCATTACTCCGCGGTAGAGTGAGAGTTCGTCGAGTTTGCCGTTGTAGGAGTTGTCAAATGCGGTCACGTCGCCGATGATGAGGGGTTCGTCATCGCTGATGATCTCTCCGGTGGGATCATCGCCTGAGGCTACGAGTTCGCCGTCAACATAGAGATTGAGCAATTTGTTGACAACGTCGCGGGTGGCAACGATGTGATGCCACTCGCCGTCAAAATATTTGTCGGCGCCGGAGACTTCGATCTGCTTCTTGGTCACGTTGTCGTCAATAGCGAAGCGGAGTTCCTTTGTGCCCTTGTTGTCTTTGTATTCGATGCCATACCAGTTGCCGGAGCCGTTATTGGGAGAAATGACACCCTTGTTGAGCAGGTAGCAGTTCTTGTCAACAGCGGTAGAATTCATCCAGAGTTCAATGGTGAATGAGTTGCTGCCGAAGTCAATTAGGTCATAGCTTTCCTGAACGTAGCGGTTCGATCCGTTGAGGCTGAGAGCATTGCCGTGCTTGCCTTCTACGGCTTCGCCGTTCCCGCCGTTGGCGGTAGCGATTTCACCAAGGATTGAATTGGGGGTGGTTTCACCTACTTTTTCGAATGGGTAGTGGGCCACGAGTTCAATCGAGGTGTTTAAGCGCACCTTGATTGTGCCGGAGATGGTCGCATTCTGGTCTTCTTCAGCACCGGTGGTGGTGATGGTGAATGCATATTCGCCTTCGGCCTTGGGGGCGCCTGAGATTGAGCCGGAGAGAGTGGCAGGGTCGAAACTGTAGGTCATGCCTTCGGGGAGGCCTTCGATTTTTACGCCTGTGGCGCGGATCACGGTGAAGCCGATAGTCTGGATTTCATCGCCAAGATAGATCACCTGGTTGAGCGCGCCGCCGTTGACGGTGATTGCACCCACGGTATTGAAGGCTTCCTCAAGGTTATAGCTGAGGTGGGGAGGCTGGTTGTAGCCGCAGTTCTGCCATGCTATGGCCACGCGATACTGACGGTCCTGCATCAGAGTGTTGACCCGGTAGTCGGTCGGGATGGTGGTTGAAAAAATGAGCAGATCGGATTCGGTTTCCTGATCGTGGAGAATGATTTCCTCGCGCCAGTCGCCGAAAAGGTCGGCCTGAAGATTGGGAGTGGCTTTGGTTCCGTTGGTGGAGCCTGCGTTTGAGTAGCTGGAGAATACCCAGCTTGCCGCTGTTCCGTTGAGGTTTTCACTGCGTTTCTCGATGATGGGGTATGACTTGCCTGCACTGGAATTGTATTTTCCGTCAAAAAGTTCATCAAGCAGGTCGCCGTCCCAATAGATACGGAAGTTTGACGAGGGAACTTTGCCGTCGATAGCGATCTCGCCTGTGCAGGTGAATGTCTTGTTGGCACGTGAAGTGTCCGAGCTATTTGCATACCATGCGTTAGGCCATACTTCGTAGCCACGGAATTTGGATGAAATGTTCGCTGCGAGACCGCGGCCGATGTCGTGGGCTGACTGGGGATTGCCCAAAGAATTTCGCCGGTGCGGGCATCGCGGAAAGTTGCATCCCACTTATAGGGAGATTTCTTTTCTTCGTGGACCATGAAGATTTCAAGGCCTTCGCGGTCGGGGTCCATGTCAGCGAGGTGGAGAGCATCGCCGTGGCCTGCACCTGTGCGCAATACTTTTACGCCGTCATGGTCAAGGATGGCAGATCCGTAGACAATTTCGTCAAAGCCGTCGCCGTCACAGTCGCCGATTGTCAGAGAGTGGGCGCCTTCGCCATAGAGGCCCTGGCCTGAAGTCTCTGATTTGTGGAGCCATTTTTCTGTGAGCTTCTGTCCGTCGAAGTTCACAGCCCAGACATAGGCGGCGGTGTAATAACCGCGGCAGAAGATGGCCGACGGAGTTTTGCCGTCAAGGTAGGCCACGCCTGCGAGGTAGCGTTCGCAGCGGTTGCCGTTGCTGTCGCCCCACTGGCTGTTTGTGCGGATTGTGCGTGGAGGATTATACTCGATGGTGTGAATTTCGGCTCCGGTCTCGCCGTTGAATACGGTAAGATATTCGGGACCGGCTACGACTATGCCGGCATGATCGTTCTTGTCTTTCTTTCCGTTGGACTTTGTGCGGTGATCGTCTGTCACTTTGGCATCGCCGAGAAGCACTGCTTTGCCCTGTCCGTCAATGGTACCGGGAGCTGTCTTGCATATGAGCTCAGCCTTGCCATCGCCATTGAAGTCGTAGACCATGAACTGGGTGTAGTGGTTGCCTGAGCGGATGTTCTGGCCGAGGTCTATGCGCCAGAGCTGGGTGCCGTCGAGCTTGTAGCAATCGAGGATGGTGTTACCGGTGTAGCGGTATTGGTCACCGTTGTCTGCCTGGTTGGTCGGGAACCATTTTACAATGAGTTCCCATTCGCCGTCGCCATCGACATCGCCTACGGAAACGTCGTCAGGAGTATAGGTATAGTTGCGCATCTCTCTATAGCCACCTTCGGGCGATGTGCCACCTTTGGGACGGTTCAGATGTACGCGCAGGAAATTTTCAGCCCAGGCGGCTACTTCCTTTGAGGTCTCGATGTCGGTGCCGTTGAGGATGGCTTTGACCTGATACTTTGCTCCGGGAGTTCCGGCGGGATCAGTGAAGTTAGTTACTTTGAGGGGAGTTTCGTTGATCTTGCTGCCGTCGCGGTAGACGTCAAAGAGCAGATCTTTCGAATCGCCGAGCAGCGAGCGCCATGAAACGAAGACGCCATTGTCGGCCTTTACGGCTATGACTCCGCGATCAAGCTTTTCGGGCTGGATCGTGTGGGAGTACTTGGACTGCTGCGCCGACATTCCGAGCGACATCAGCAGCGCCATGCACGATAAAAAAGTTTTTTTCATGCTAACAAGTTAAAGTAAAAAATTGATAAGTTTTCTGATATTATGGTTATTGAATAGTTGAACTGGTTCCGAAGTGCATGGACAGAAGCTTAGAGGAAGAGGGCCTTTCGCAGGATTCCGCCTCATGATGCCACTGCCGGTTAAGTTTTGATGGTATCAGGTGACAAAATTAATGATTTTTAGCCAAAAACGCAAATCCAGACGGCGGTGGCGAACAAATTTTGCATAACTTATGTTTATATTTCATAGACGTTCACGTCTGTTTTGTGGATAATTTAAGATAATATAATGAAAAAGATTGGTATATTTTACGGAACCACCACAGGTTCGACTCTCGAAGTCGCTGAAATGATAGCTCGCGAACTGAATGTAAATCCTCAGGATGTGCATGACGTGGCCCGGACGGCGCCGTCAGACGTAGCTGACTATGATGTGATAATTCTCGGTGCGAGTACCTGGGGGGCAGGCGATCTTCAGGAGGATATGGCCGGTTTTCTCGATGGTCTGCAGTCGCTTGATCTTGAAGGCAAGGAGGTGGCGATTTTTGGCTGTGGCGATGAGTCGATGGCTGATACTTTCTGCAATTCGGTAGGGGAGATCTATCATCGTCTCCATAACACGAAGGCTATGTTCATAGCTCCTTTCAGCAATGATGGCTACCACTACGATCATTCAGCCAGTGATGTCAATGGTATGATAGTGGGACTTTGCATTGATAATGTCAATCATCCGGAAAAGACCGAGGCGCGTGTCAAGGCATGGTGCGAGGAAATCAAAAAGGAATGTGAGTGAGAACGGAATGGGCAAGAATGGACAAGGAGGTAAATAGCATGGAAAAGTGTTATAAAATGTGAAATTTGTTTGATCGTATCAATGTTTTTTCTTAAATTTGCACCTCAAAATGCAGAATAACGAAAAAAATAAAAATATACGGCAATGAAAAGAACATTTCAACCTTCTAACAGAAAGAGAGTTAACAAGCATGGTTTCCGTGCCCGCATGTCTACCCCCGATGGACGCAAGGTCCTCGCCCGTCGTCGCGCCAAAGGCCGCGCTCGCCTGACCGTTTCTGACTCTATCGCCGGAAAGTAATCAGCTCTCACTTCTGAGAAAAACATAAGCCGATCTCCGTAAGGAGGCCGGCTTGTTTTGCTTACAGGAATAGGGGCGGTGGTGTTACTCTAACCGGTTCTAAAGAAATCAGCAGCAAAACCCGTAAAGGGAGGCAGCGGATTCAGAGGATAGCCCAAGCAAGATTCATGGGCCCCTGCAGGTGAGATTCAGACAGCGATGTCTCAAAGGCATTTAAGAAAGCTACGATCTCATCTGGAACGCTCCTTGTCGGATACCCGCCGCTCGTGGGGCCTTCCGTGGTGGTAAATCGGTGTCCTTCCGGACACCACATTTGCTTGAATGTCTTTCCCCCCGACACCTACGCGCTGAGCGCTACGGTGTCGGGGGCTACGAATAAATCGGTGTCCTTCCGAACACCCGCTGCCCGTGGAGCCGTTCGGAAAACGTATTGTCGGACTTGTCGTTGCCTGCGGATTTGTCCGGGTTACGCTGCGTTGAGGCTGGATGGTGATGTCCGACAGGACATCGATTTACTCGTAGCCCGTGACACCGCAGCGCACAGCGCGCAGGTGCCACGGGCCTGCGCCCCCCTACATGTGGAGTCCGGCAGGACACCGATTTACCGCTCCGGATGGAGTGCCTTCCTCTAAAGTCCACTTATAAAATAAAAGCCCGTGGCTTTTGCGCAGTAACCACGGGCCTATGGATTTCAGAGGACTTTGCAACACCCTCTGTTGCTCAGAAATCAGAATAGGTAAGCTGCTGTGATGGTCCAGTAGCGGTTTTTGCCTTCAATGCCGGCTTTGCCGTATTCGTCGTCAATAGCGCGGACGGCTTTAGTGAGGCCGAGGCCGTAGCGGGCGTTGATGTCGATGTGGCTTAGGAAACGCAGACCGAAGCCGAAGTTAAGAGCCCAGTCAACCGAGCGGTTGCGGTAGGCATCGTGGATATTTTTGCGACTGGTGAGGAATGACACACTCGGACCAACACCGAGGTAGGGAACAACGACTTTGCTGATAAGCGGCAGCGAAAAGTTGTATCTAAAGTTCAGCGGCAGCTCGATGTAGCTACGGTTGTCCTTGGATATTTCCTGCTCGGCAAGAAATTTGGCATTGCGGCGGACATACATTGCTGAAAGGTCAGCTGAGATGCCGATGACGGGAATGGTGAATTCACCCATCACACCTGCGGTCCAGCCGGTCTGGTTGTCGGAATCGAGCACGCTTTTGTTGAAGTGCATGTCATTGACGGTAAGTCCAACTTTGGGTCCGAAACGGAACTGCGCGTCAGCAGTGAATGTGGTTGCGCTGACAATGAACGCAAGCACCAACATGATTGCTTTGATAGATTTCATGAATTGTGATTGTGTGATAAATTAAATTGTATATGATTGGATCGCTGTAAAAAATATGGTATGCCATGAAACACATATATAGGACCTGCCTGGTGGTCAGGTCCTATATATGTGGATGTCGTATTTTTAGCCGGTCAGTTTTCAAATTCGATCAGAGGGGTGTCAGTAGCCACCTGGTCGTCTACGCTAACAAGTACCCGCTTGACTATGCCGCTGATTTCGGATTCAATATCGTTTTCCATCTTCATGGCCTCATAGACCAGCACGGTGTCTCCCGGCTTGACTTCCTGACCTGGTTTTACGTTGATTGAAACGACTCTGCCACTCATCGGGGCTGCGATTACCGGACCGGTGATGGGCTCGGCAGTTTCGGCGGGAGCTTCTTCGGCTGCGGGAGCCTTGACTGATTCTTCGGCTTCGAATTCTTCTTTGCGGCGTTTACGGAGGAATCCGTTGGCCACAGATGGCAGGAGTTCGAGCAAGAGATACTCTTCGGTGTTCGATGCGAGTTTGCGTCCGCCGAGTTCCGGAAGTTCAGGATTTTCAGGCTTGCGGTAGGCGCTGACGTCATAGGGCTTTTCTTCAGGGTTGCCGGTGATTTTCTCACGGAATGCGGGATCTATGGCCACCGGGGTTTTGCCGTATTCGCCTTTGACGAGTGAGATGAATTGGTTGGATTTGTTGGTATAGTCCGGCTTGCCGTTTTTGCGGTCGAGGGCCACAAGCACTGCCTGGCTGCCCACTATCTGGCTGGTGGGGGTGACGAGGGGGATCAGGCCGGCATCGCGGCGCACCATCGGGATCAGGCGCATGGCATCTTCAAGGAGATCTTCGCTCTGGAGCTGCTTGAGCTGGGCCACCATGTTGGAGTACATGCCACCGGGAACTTCTGCGGTCTTGACGAGTTCGTTGGGTTTGGGGAAGCCGAAGTAAGCTTCAATCTTGTGGCAGGCATCAAGGAGGGCTGCTTCGTCTTTGGCTTTGGCGAATTCGATGGCACTGTCGAAGAGGGCGAGGACTTCTGGTGGAAGTTTGTCGGTCAGCGGATCGAACGGACGCGGCATGTTGTCTTTGTTGAGGTCGAACTGTGCGAGCTCTTTGCGGGCTTCGAGAAGTCCGGTGCGGATACGGCCCACGGCTTCCATATTGACGTCAACTTCGACTCCCATGCGCTGACAGAAGATCCAGATGAGTTCGATGGCCGGAGCTGCGGAGCCTCCGCCGAACCACCAGATGTTGGTGTCGAGTATGTCGACTCCGTTGATGATGGCCATGAGCGATGATGCCAGGCCGTAGCCGGGAGTGCAGTGGGTGTGGAAGTCAACGGGGACTTTGACTTCGCGTTTGAGGGCTGAGATTATTGATGCGGCCCGGAGGGGGTTGACCAGTCCGGCCATGTCTTTCAGTGTGATGATCTTTGCGCCGAGCGCTTCCATCTGCTTGGCTTTGCTGACGAAGTATTCGTCAGTGAAGATCGGAGTCGGGCCTCCTTCACGTGATCCGAACATTGCTTTGAGCTTGCCGAGGAAGCCTTCGGGTTTGGCGGGAGCTTCGGGCTTGGGATCGACGGTGTAGCATACGGCTCCATCGGCTATGCCGCCGAGTCGATTGATGAGGCGGATTGATTCCTTGACGTTGTCGATGTCATTGAGTGCATCGAATATGCGCATTACGTTCAGCCCGTTGGCTATCGCTTCCTTGTAGAAGCCTTCGAGTACCGAGTCGGGATAGGGCACGTAGCCGAAGAGGTTGCGGCCGCGAGAGAGGGCGGAGAGGAGCGCTTTGGGGTGGTCACTCTTTGAATCCATTGCCTCGGAGAAAGTGCGGAGACGCTGCCAGGGCGATTCGTCGAGGTAGCGCATCACAGAGTCGGGTACTGCACCGCCCCAGACTTCCATGATATGGAAGCGGGCATCCTCGTAGTAAGGAAGGAGGCGGTTGATGGTCTCCTGTTTCATGCGGGTCGCGAAGAGCGACTGCTGGCCGTCACGCAGTGTGAGGTCGCGGATCTGAAGTTTGGGTCGTGTCATAACTTTTGAGATAGTTGAACGAGTAGGTTTGACCGTAAGCCCGGCTGCGATGGCGTGGAAGTGGGTCAGGGCGCCGAGGCTTGGTAGCTGTCGGCAAATATAAGGGATTTAATCTTATTAAAGAAAAAATTCCGTAATTATTTTTTAATTGTTGTGAAAAAAGTCTCAAATATGCCTCACAGGAGTCTGTGGCTGGGCAAGCGGGATGGTGTTGCCAGTTGAAATTGCGTTGGGCGATCAAAGGTAGGGGTTGGTGGTCTTTTCGCGTCCGATAGTGGTTTCGCCTCCGTGGCCTGCGAGGACTACTGTCTCGTCAGGGAGTGAGAGGAGCCGGCGCCTGATGGAGTCTATGAGTGTGGCGTGGTCTCCTTTGGGTAGGTCGGTTCGGCCTATTGATCCTGGGAAGAGGGCATCGCCGGTGATGACGAAGCCTGATTCGGGACAATAGAGCGCTATCGAGCCTGGCGAGTGGCCTGGGACTGCGATGATTTCGATGGGTTCTTTGCCGAGGTAAATGGTGTCGCCGTCGTGGAGTTCGACGTCGAGACTCTGCGGGGCGAGCGGCAGGCGCATGCCGAAACGGGCTGCCTGTTCGGGGAGGGTGCGGGCAAGGAAATCATCGGCGGGATTAGCTTTGATTTCGAGTCCGTATTTCTCTTTTATATATGTGTTGCCGAATATGTGGTCGAGGTGGCTGTGGGTGTTGATCAGCTGTGTCGGCCAGAGGCTGTTGCGAGAGATGAAGCTGTCAAGGGCGTCTTTTTCGGCCTGATCGATCATGCCGGGGTCGACTATGGCGGCTTCAAGGCTTTCGGGGTCCCACATGACGTAGGTGTTGACTCCGAACATATTGAAAACGAAACGGCTTACTTTCATAGTTCTACGTAAATAAGGTCTTTGGTCTTGAAATAGTCTTCTGCAAACCAGTCGCTCAGGGGGATGTCGAGTATCGGTCGCTTGACGCGGCCGAGTTCGGGGGCAAGGTCTCCGCCTTTGAGGCAGACGAGCCCGTTGGGGATGCGGTTGCGCTGTTCAGACGAAATGTTGCGGCTGATGATTCTGACGAGTTCGTCGAGCTGCATGACGGCGCGGCTGATCACGTAGTCGGCTTTTAGTTTGCATTCGCCCATGTCGCCGTGCTGGAAGGTGACGTTGGTGAGCCCGATTTCAGATGCGATTTCAGATGCGACGCGGATTTTCTTGCCGATGCGGTCTATCAGGTGGAAGCGGCATCCGGGCCAGAGGATGGCGAGGGGTATGCCGGGGAAACCTCCGCCGGTGCCGAGGTCGATCAGCAGCGATCCGTCAACCGGGGTCATGAATCGGGCTATCGCCAGGGAGTGGAGTATATGATGTGTGTATAGATTGTCAATGTCTTTGCGGGATATGACATTGATTTTCTCGTTCCACTCAGGGTAGAGGCGTCCAAGGGCGGTGAAGCGTTCGATCTGCTCCGGAGTAAGATCTGGAAAATATTTGAGAATTTCGTCCATTTGGGTTGATGGGTCTGATAGCGGACCGGGGGATCGGGAACGGGTGTGGGTTCCTGCCGGTCAGTCTGTTTAACAATCGGAAGTCTTCAGGCGTTTATATCAGATGGAACTAATTGTCGCCTGATTATGCAAAATTAGGGGTAATTCGTGAAAAAATGGTTAAATTTGCACAAAATAATACTCCATATGCTCAAGATCGGAAAATATAACACTCTGCGGGTGGCCCGCAATGTTGATTTCGGTGCCTATCTTCAGGATGCCGACGGAAATGAGGTGCTGTTGCCCTCGCGCTATATCGTCAACCCGCTTCAGCCTGGCGATGATATAGAGGTGTTTGTGTATAAGGATTCCGAGGGTAGGCCTATCTGCACTACGGAACATCCGTTTGCTCAGGTGGGAGAGTTTGCCTATCTGCAGGTGAACGATGTCAATCAGACCGGTGCTTTCCTGGACTGGGGTATCATGAAAGATCTGCTTGTGCCATTCCGCGAACAGACGGTAAAGCTGTCGCGCGGAATGGTGGTGTTGGTTTATGTTTATCTTGATGATGCCACGAAAAGAGTTGTGGCTTCGGCGAAGATTGACAAGTTTCTTGGCAATACCTATCCGCGCTATAAGCTCGGCGGCCGGGTGAAGGCGCTGGTCTACAAGCGGACCGATCTGGGGTATAAGGCGATTGTCGATGACCTGTTTCACGGTATGATCTATGAAAACGAACTTTTTGCTCCGCTGGAAATCGGAGAGGCTATCACGGCATATGTGAAGCAGGTGAGAGATGACGGTAAGATTGACCTTGTGCTGAGTGGCGGCAATGACGGCCGTGTCGATGCTCTTATGGAGCGGATACTGGGACGGCTGGCCAATGAACCTGATGGTTTTCTGCCTATTTCAGATTCGGCGGCTCCGGAAACTGTCAGAGCTACGTTTCAGTGTTCAAAGAAGGATTTCAAGAAGGCGATAGGCCATCTCTATCGTGAGCGCCGGATTGTGATAGCTGACGGCGGTATCAGGCTGGTCAAGGCGTGATTTCTTCAGTGTAAAAAACATTCGGGCATTACTCTGCATAAGGGGAATGTCCGGGAAAGAAAAGACAAGAGGAGTCTGCTTAATGAAAAGCGGGCTCCTCTTGCTTTTTCTTGGTGTTCTTTCTGTGCTTTGGTGCGCTTTTGTATTAGCGTGAGATTTCTTCGAGTTCCATTGAGGCGAGTTCCCAGAGTGACATGGCGTTTTCGAGTTGCTTGGTGGCTGTGGCGTGGCGGTCGTAGATGTCGGCCGGCGGGTTGCCTGCGGAGATGGCGGACTCGATGTCGGCTACTTCCTGTTCAAGGCGCGAGATTTCGGCTTCGGCTTCTTCGACTTTTTTGCGGGCTTTGCGGACGAGCTTTTCGTGTTCGCGCTGTTCGGCGTAGCTGAGCTTGCGCTGAGCTGGGGCGGTTGATGCCGGCGCATCACTGGAGGTATCGGCTTCTTTGGGCTTGGAAGCTGCCGGAGTTTTGTCGGCGACGGGGCGGATGGTGTTGCGTTCGAGCTCGGCGAGTGATGCGAGTTTTTTCTTTTCGAGGAATTCGTAGATGCCGCCGAGGCATTCGCGGACCTGACCGCCGCCGAATTCATAGACTTTCTCAACAAGGCCGTCAAGGAATTCGCGGTCGTGGCTGACTACGATGACTGTTCCGTTGAAGTCTTTGATAGCCTGCTTGAGAATGTCCTTGGTTTTCATGTCGAGGTGATTGGTGGGCTCATCGAGGATCAGCAGATTGACGGGCTCAAGCAGGAGACGGATCATGGCCAGTCGTGTCTTTTCACCGCCGGAAAGGACTTTGACTTTCTTGTCGGAAGCTTCGCCTCCGAACATGAAGGCGCCGAGGATGTCGCGGATCCTGGTGCGGATATCGCCGACGGCCACGCGGTCGATAGTGTCGAACACGGTGATTTCTCCGTCAAGCAGCGTGGCCTGGTTCTGGGCGAAGTAGCCGATCTTTACGTTGTGGCCGATTTTGAGGTTTCCGGTAAACGGTATCTCGCCCATGATACATTTGACAAGGGTTGATTTGCCTTCGCCGTTTTTGCCTACGAAGGCTACTTTCTCGCCGCGCTTTATGGTGAAAGTGGCGTGGTCAAAAACCTGATGGTTGCCATAGGCTTTGCCAACGTTGTCGGCGATGACGGGATAGTCACCGGATCGTGGAGCGGGAGGAAACTTGAGGTTGAGGCGGGAGGTGTCTACTTCGTCTACTTCGATGCGCTCGATTTTGGCAAGCTGTTTGATGCGGCTCTGAACCTGGACGCTCTTGGTGGCTTTGTAGCGGAAGCGTTCAATGAAGTCTTCGGTGTCCTGAATCATTTTCTGCTGGTTCTGATAGGCGCGCATCTGCTGATCGAGGCGCTCCTGCCGCAGGACGAGATATTTGGAGTAGTTGACGGAATAGTCGTAGATTTTGCCGAGTGAAATTTCAATTGTGCGGTTGGTGACGTTGTCGATGAAAGCGCGGTCGTGGCTGACGAGCACCACGGCTTTGGCTTTTGTGATGAGGAAATTTTCGAGCCACTGGATCGACTCGATGTCGAGGTGGTTGGTGGGTTCGTCAAGCAGGAGTACGTCGGGGCGGGCGAGGAGAATCTTGGCGAGTTCGATGCGCATGCGCCACCCGCCTGAAAATTCTGACGTGGGGCGCTGAAAGTCGCTGCGAAGGAAGCCGAGGCCGATGAGTGTCTTTTCGATTTCGGCTTCGAAGTTTTCGCTTTCTTCAATGGCGAGGCGGTCGGTCAGCGAGGTCATTGTCTCGATGAGCTCCTGGTAGGCGTCAGATTCGTAGTCGGTGCGGGTGAGAAGTTCGTTGTTGATTTCATCGAGGCGTGCCCGCATTTTGTCGACGTGGCTGAAGGCGCTGCGGACTTCGTCAATGACGGAGGAGGTGTCGCTGACGTTGATGTGTTGCGGAAGGTAGCCTACTGTTGTGTCGCGTGGCATGGCCACGTTGCCTGATGTCGGTTTCTGCAGTCCGGCTATGATTTTGAGCATTGTCGATTTGCCGGCTCCGTTTTTGCCGACAAGGGCTATGCGGTCTTTGGGGTTTATTATATAGGATATGTTGTCAAAGAGTGATTTTGCGCTGAATTCGACCGAGAGGCTGTTGATTGAAATGCTCATAGCGGATTGCGGGAGTATGATGGATGGGTTTTGAGTGATTTTGTTTTTCGGATTGCAAAATTACTCAGAATCCCGCAGACTGCCAAGAGTTTTGTAGGGGAGCATGGGGCGATGCCGATGGAGTGGAGTGTGAGGCCGGGTTGGTGGTGGTGGAGGAAGTCTGGGGGGCTACCGCATGAAAGGGTGGCCGTGGGCCGGATCAGGAATGAAGGATTCGTAAGTGCAGTCGTCGTAATAAACCACAATGCCTGTGACTCGTTTGCCTTTTCCGGTTGTTAGCGTGATGGAGTCATCGTTGGAGTCGGTCACGGCAGATGAGGAGGGGAATCCTGCTGATGGTCGGGTTGGCGGTTCGGCCGGTTCAACCGGAGTGGCAAATGTGAATGTTGTGTTGGCCTCCGGCGCAGATGGCGTTGCTGCTGATTTTTCTGAAGAATTTTGCATTGGGGTGTCATCGAAGTCTAAGCCGAAGTCAATTTGCTGTGTGACTGGCGTTTGCTGATGCTCTGGTGTTGAGGGCCGGCTGTTTTGAGGCTCTGAGATTTCAATATTTCCGTTCGTCACCATATTTCCCTCGCCAAACATCAGCCATACGATGTTTAGATCGGGGTAGGCGCTGTGGATTTTGCTGATGATTTCGTCGCTCACCTTCTTGTTGCGTCCGGCAAGTAGCTGGCTGCCAGTGGGGCGAGGGATTCCGCATTCATCTGCAAACTGGGTTATGCTGATCTGACGGCTGTCGAGATAGTGTTTGAGTCTTGAAACGAGGTCCATAATGCAAATTCTTTAGAATTTTGAATTGTAATGCGATTGCAAATGTAATTATATAATTTTGAATATGCAAATTTAAGAATGAAAACTCTAAAATTTGAGAATTGAAATTAGATTGGTGTGGATTATCAATTGTAAAGTCAATTACCTTATGGCGAGTTTGCTATTGTAAATGCAAGATTTGAAGCAATGGTTTAGGGTTAAGCTGTAAAATTCTATATAATCGGGGAGTTATATGTGTATATGGATTTGAATTTAGTAATGGCCTGTAAGTGGCTGTGGGATGGCGTGATATATTAAAGCTTTGATTTGGATTATTTTTATAATATAGGTGATAATTAATTAGTTATTCTGAATGTTAATGCTTTATAATTTGCAATTGTGATGCGTAGATTTGAAATTCGGACAGATAGCAAATATGAATTAGGATTGCAAAAACAGATGATGTAAATATAAATTCAAGAATGTAAATGGATTGAATTTGCGATTTGAAAATTGAAATTGAGATGTCATAAATCATAATAAATGTAAATACAAAGAGCGACAATGCAAATGAGAATTTTACGTTTGGATTGCAAACTTGCATTTGCAATTTAGAATAGTGTATATTTAAGTTTGTAAACTCAAAATACTTGATCTAAGAACAGATTTTCAAAAATTGACGGCATCCATCTGATGCTCATTGTTATAACAAGTCACAAATATGAAAATACATACTGATTAACGATAATTAATCAATGATATTTGCTTTTTATATTCCCAATACATTTATTATACCGCGTTATCTATTGATAACACTTCTCAACAAAGCGATATTTGCGCCGGATTACGATTCAGCCTCGAAATATTGAATTCTCATCCCTATTATTTGTCCGGGTTTCCCACTTTGCTCCTTATACACCTCTGTCTTGGGCTTCCGATGGTACAGTGTGTGAGTATTTTGTAATAAGTAACTTTGAGCATTGAAGATTTTAACAAACTTCAGCAATGTTGCTTACTGATTTTTTGAATTTTCGGAGTAATTTCAATAAATTTGCGCTCTGATAGCTCTTTTAATGATAAAAACACTCTTAATATCTGCTCTCTCCATTTTGTTCATTGCCTGTAGCCATAGGGGCAATGCGGTGGATTTTGACTATATCGAGAAGATGATATCCGATTCGCCTGAAAAGGCAATCGTGATCCTCGACAGCATCGACCGGAGTTCTCTGACTGAGGCCGACCGCCATCTGGCCGATCTTCTGTCAATCAAATCTCGTGACAAAGCCTACATCACCCATACTTCAGACAGCCTTGTGCTTGATGTGATGGATTACTATTCTTCACACAAGGATGACCGATTATATCCCTTGGCTCTCTATTATGGCGGTCGTGTTTACTCCGATCTTGGCGATTACCCGACGGCTCTTCGATATTTCCAGTCGGCGCTTGATGTCATTCCGGAGAATATGGATAATTTGGAATTAAAGGCTGCTGCTTTAAGCCAGACAGGCCGGCTGCTACGCAATATAAGGCTGCCACTACAGGCTATACCATATTTAGAAAAAGCAATTGAAGCAGGCAAACTGCTCGATGACACTTTCGGGGTGGCTTATGACTACAGTCATCTATACCAGTGCTTTGCTCATGTCAACGATCTGCCATCTGCCCGACGATGCAATGCCGAGGCCATGAAATACTCCGAAGCATTGCCTGCAATCGAACAGGCCGATATGAAAATAGATTTAGCCTTACTGCTGTATCAGGAAAATAAAATAGATTCAGCCTTATATGTTATCAGAGGTTTACCGGACAGGGTAGACCCATTGCGCAGATGCTATGCACTCGCAGTCGCCGCACAGATATACAGAGACGCCGGAGTGCCTGACAGTGCCTATATCTACGCCAGGGAACTGGTTCTGGCGGGAAATGACAATAGCCGGATAGGATTCAAAATCATGTTTGCGCCGGAACTTAAAAGCGTAGTGCCCGAAGACACACTCCGTTTTTATCTGCCACTGTATAAACAGACAATTGAGAAATACCTCGCCCAACATGATGCCAGTGAAACGCTCATCCAGAATTCTCTTTATAACTATCAGCTCCATGTGCGCGATAAAGAGAAAGCTGAAACGGCCAGAAACAGAATGTATATTCTTGTCTACACCATATCAGCACTGGCTGCTTTTGTTATTATAGGACTGCTTTATCTCAGAACGCGTAATCTAAGGCAGATTTTGCATCTTCAGAAAACCTTGAATACTATAAAGACATTGAGATACAATCAGGCTGACAATAGCAAGTCTTTCGAGCCAATGACCTCCCGGACTTCAGCCTGCTCAGAGACCGAATTTCTGCGCCGGCAGATCTTGCATGAGTTTGAGGCGATGGAAAATGCCGATAGCTCCGCATTTTCAGTCAGGCAGGGAGTACTCTGTTCTGAGGCATTTCGCCGGCTGGAGGAAGTCATACAGAAACAGAAATCCATACCGGATTCTGATGATTTGTGGGATGAACTGGCGATGGCTGTTGAAAAAGATTCCCCCGACTTTAAAGCGCGTCTGGCCACTCTTACCAATTGCAAAATGTCAAACGCCGACTTTCAGATAGCATTATTGATCCGCTATGGGATTTCCCCATCAAATATGGCCATCTTGCTGAACCGCACAAAAAGCACAATTTCTTCACGTCGGTCTTCTCTATGCTGCAAAATATTTGGCCCAGGCCAAAGCATCAAGTTGCTTGATTCCATAATATGCTATTTATGAGCCTCATGACTTCCGATAAATTGAGATTTGCCCGGTACGGAAATTGTACGAATCCCCGTACTAAAGTATATTTCCGTACTTTTTCCGTACTGATATGTTGCAACTCTTTCTGACATAAGCGATAAATTTGCAAACAAAAAATTAGTTTATGAACCGACTCCTTAAATCAATCACATTGGCCATCATCCTTCTCTTTGCAATGGATCTGGCTGCAGCCAACAATTGTATCACCTTGACATTGGAACAGTCCGTTATTTCTTCAGATCCGGAGATATGCAATCCAGACCACAAAGGGCGAAGATCTATGCCTATAATATGTACCATAGATTTAACATCAGGCACAGTCCAGACCACATTGACTTCAGAAATCATATCTTATGAGATCTGGGATTCTGATGGAACAGCACTTGTGGCTCAATATATAGATGAACCCGATTTTGTCGGATTACTATGTGATGTCAGTGGTCTTTATCAGCTTAGATTTATAACCGAGTCGTACCAATATATAGGATATATTGAGTTGCCCGGAAAATAGAATCATAAATTCAGAGAAACAATTGACCGCTTATTTACGCTAAAACCCAACTGTTAAGCCATGAAGAAGTCAGTCATCCAGATAATATTGATGTTTCTTGCAAGCATTACCTTATGGTCTTGTGCATCTGAAACAGATGCTTATGCCAGGCTTGTATCCGAGTGGCAGGGACGGGAGATAGTATTAGCGATATTGTCTTTCACCGGCGACACCATCTACGGAGAGTTCGAACGGACTATCCATGTCTACTTGGAGGATTTCGAATACCCTACAGTGATAAACGTTTCTGGTAACATAATACAATAACCATTCTCTCCTCATAAACTTAATTAACCAAAAAAACAAACAATGAAGAAGATTGTTTTTCACCTTGTCTTCGTGGCCATAACTACAGTTTCAGGCGTATACTTCTACCATTCCGAAGACAGCAGAAGACTACTGAGCGCAACTACGCTAGCCAACATTGAAGCATTGTCTCGCACCGAGAGCGGATACAAGTACGTCACGCCTATAGAATATTCTTGGGGATGGGGATGTAATTGTGCCGGTAACGGTTCAGAAGAATGTTGTGGCTAAATACTCAGTGATTAACTCCAATCATTCGTGGCATGAACATGTTCATGCCACGAAAACACATTGAACTCATTTAAACTTTTGTGATTTGTGAGTTTTATTAAGCCATATCACTGCGAATACGAGATAACTCCAGCCCTTCCAATTGGAAATTGTTGTATCAAATCTAGTGAGAAGGAGCGAAAGCCATCCATCCATGCATTGGTACGTTCGATTACGAACAGTTCTTTATAAAGTTCCTCTTCAAAGAAATAATTTTCTTTGTGTTCTGCGTTTCTCGTATTAGGACATACATTTGCGATGATACCATACTCATTCAATGCAGGACGAAAATGTTTGGTATCAATTTTAACGATTTGAAATTAGTTTAAATCACTTCATTATATGGAAAAGGTAAAATTTTCACATTTCATTCTGCTTGTCATGTCTATACTCATGGCAGGATGTAAGAATAACTACCAGGGAGCAGGAAATGAAAATGCTACATCCTTGAAATCAGACACAGTCCCTTATTCTGTAAAATTTGATTTTGACAATGCATGCGAAATCTCGACCGATCTTAAAAAAAATGGTATCATTACGTTTGATGAGGAGACTGAAAACATACCGGGTGGAATCCAGCAGATTGCAGTCAAAGGAGATACGATATTTGTAGTTGATCCTGCAAAGAATCCGGGTCTTTATGCGTATCTTAAAGACGGCTCACAGTTATTCGCATATTGTGACAATGGCACGGGACCTGAAGATATAGTTTCGCCCATGAGTCTTGCAGTAACAGATTCTGAAATAAATGTTTTTGATTTCTCGGCTAAGAAACTCATCAGCTTCAGCAAAGACGGCAGGTTTAAGCAGGGAATAAATCTATCTATGGATGTGAAGGCTGCGATTAAAGATTCAAACGGAGGAATCTGGATGGATTTTTCCAATCAAAAATACGGTAATGAGAAGCTTATATGGAAAAAAGATGAGAAAAGCAAACCCATAACCGTCTTAACAGTACCGGAACACCTTAAGGGCATGACTACTGTTCCACTTATGAATATGGTACAGCTTACAAATGGAGAACTGCGATATATACCATCAATAGAGCCATATATATATGCCCTCAGTGACGGTCGCGCCATTATGATGTATGAACTTGACTTCATGGGTAAGTGGCCTTCGATTGAGAAAATCGCGACTCAATATCAGGGGAATGACTGGGCCAAGAAATTCATAAACTTCCCGATTCACATCAAAGGAGTCGCTGAAAGCGATAGATGGCTTGTGGTTGGAGCAAATTTTAACAAGAAACTGTACATTACGGTATATGATAAAATAGACCATACATCCCGCTCTTTTGTCGATTCACAGCAGGAGTATTACAATCCGTTATATGTAGAAGAGTCCAATCTATATATGAATAGAAGTGACGACAGTATAGAAATACTGAAAATTGATTAGATTAATTTGGTCGTTCTGACACACATTTGTTAAGCCATGAAGAAATCAGTCATACAGATAATATTGATGTTTCTTGCAAGCATTACCTTATGGTCTTGTGCATCTGAAACAGATGCTTATGCCAGGCTTGTATCCGAGTGGCAGGGACGGGAGATAGTGTTTCCTGATGTAATGACAGATGTTATTACAGGAGATACAATTGATCTGTCAGATGCAGATTTTACGATTCTCACATATGTTGACAGTACCGGTTGCACCGGTTGCAAGATGAAATTACCGATTTGGAAAGAGTTTTTCGGTTCGTTGGACTCGATTGCCGGAGAGAGGGATTTCAATGCTGTATTTGTCGCTAATGCAAAAGACAACCGCGAATTGACCTATCTTATCCAACGCGATGATTATCCTTATCAAGTTGTTAATGATGTAAACGACTCTTTGCAGAAACTTAATCAGTTTCCTGATGACATTATGCTCCGTACTTTCCTCTTGGATCGAAACAATCATGTTGTAGCTATTGGCAACCCCGCTTACAATGTAGGTATTGCAGAATTATACCGAGCCATTATTTCAGGAAGAAAAACTTTCAATGAAGGCGGGACTCAGATGATTACTGTTGATGATTCAAAAAAAGAAATCGGAGAAGTCAGATTGGGAGAAGTTTTAACTGTCAATTATGCGCTTGAGAATGAAAGTATGGACACCGTGTTTGTCAGAGATGTCATTTCATCATGTCATTGCACGGAAGCTATTATTTCAGATAGCGTCATCCCTCCAAATGATACTTTGCCGATCCAGATTAAATTCCATGAAGATTCTATTACCGGCATATTCAGGCGGAATGTGTACATATATTATCACGGATTTGAAAACCCGACAGTACTGGAAGTCTCAGGATCTGTCATCAATTAAATTTTATTCAATTTTATAAAGATTTACTCATGAAAAAGATCTTTTTAGCCTCATTCGTAGTCTTAGCAGCCATAAGTTCGTGCTATGGCTTTTTTCATCAGTCTCAGAATCCAGTATTGAACAATGCATTGACTCTCACAAATGTTGAAGCGTTGTCAAACAGCGAGATTATAGTCGATTGGGATAGATGTTGTGCCCCTGGTGGAGATGGATGCTGTTCTGGCCCATATAATTGGTTGCCGAATGATCGGATATGCTAAAAACGTTTCTGATGGATGGAATAGGTGAATCTCACACTTATTCCATCCATTCGATCGTCAACCATGAAACAAATAACATAAGTAACTTTTCAAAATTAAACGATATAATGTACATAAGTAGCTTCTACGGATGATCTTTCATCCTCTCTGCGGTTTTATTCCGGCCGGAATTAAGCTCTTCATCGGTCGTTTATATCTATAAACTCCCTCTTCAGCCCTCGATTCCGGCCTCTGAATAAATCCCGCATATAGTATAAATTAATTTTTCCAAAGCTACTTAATAAAATATATTTCAAAGTTATGAGACGTGTTATTTTTATTACATTGTTTTTTATGTCGCAGTTCGCTGTATATACGGCTAAAGCAGAATCCGAGATAATAGCCGACAGTGTAAAAGTGTCTTTATTGCGTGGTTTCCCGGCTGTCAAGATAACAAAAATAGACATCGGGACAGTCCATGTCGGAGAGAAGGTGGAGACCGGCTGTGCCCTGCATAATCAATCTAACCGGAAACTGGAAATTGAAAAACTTGTAGTTTCTGATCCGGGAATGAAATTTGCAACTTCACGACCGTGGATGATGCCGGAATGGAAGATCAGTCTTGAAGGATATCTTAAATTTAAAGCTCCTATAGGGAAATTCCGTGGTACGATAAAGGTGTATTATAAAGGGGTGAAGAAACCTACTATTGCTGTAATTGAAGGTAATGTTGTAAAATGATGTTGAAAAAATGAGATTTTTTAATAAGATTTTGCTGATAGTATTGCCCGTGCTTGCCGTATCTTGCGGGCATTCAGGAGATAACTCTCTTGATAAGGATGTGGACATATCACAAAATGTGATTCCATTTGAACTTGATACAATTTCGGTAGGTAATGGAGCCGGCATATACTCATTTGGCTCCATGATTGTTGTTGTGGATGGACATGCCAAGGACAAGATTCTGACAATCATTGATCTTCCTTCGCTGAAAGTCAAAGGGCAAATAGCACAATTCGGCCCCGGACCGGATGAAATAACGGTTCCTGGAGCTGTTTTTATTGACAATAGCGGAAAATCTATTTCCATATTCGATTATGGACAATTGAAAATTGCCACCTATGACATCGACAGTGCATTGGTTAAAGCCGATTATAGTCCTTCGATAAAGGCTGATTTCAATAATCGGCAATTTCCAGACCGCTATGTCCATGTCAATGATTCAATCGGTTTTGCAAGGTCAATCACTATGGATCCCAAAAGCAGAGGATATTCCCAGGGCCTTTGCAAATATAACATAACAACGGGCGAATTAACAGAAATTTCCGATCCGGAGCGTATGGCCGGGCTGAAGTCATTATTTGGTATCTCATTAGCCGACAGCATTATTGCCGAGGGCGCTACCAATAATGATATTCTGAACATATATAATTTTAAAGGTGAATTGCTTCATAAAACTGAAGGACCGGATTACTCATCTGAGGTAATGAAAGACAAAGTGTTTTTCAGAGAGATAGAAGTGATACCGCATTATATTCTGGCCTCCTATTCAGGGCGGGAGGGGGAAAATGCCTACAGTGCCGACAGGATCAGAGTGTACAAGCATGACGGCAGTTATGTCAAAACGCTAATTGTCGGAAAAAACATAACAGACATGGCATATAACCAAGCGTCAAACAGGCTGTTCTGCATATTCAACGACGAAAACATTCAGTTTGGGTATATCGAGCTGGATGATATCCTATAGGATGATAAGTAAGGCTAATTAATATGAGTGAATAAAAAATCAACCCTACCACTCATCGTGTTTATTCGCACCTTGATTCTTCAGTCATGTAAGAATCAAGGTGCAGTAAACAACGGTGGTGCTCCAGTGGTCAATATTTATTCCGGCAATAAGGAATTGACGCATGAAAAAAGCAGCTTGCATCTGATATCACGGAAGATATAAACCTGCTGATAATGAAGTGGAAGCTCAAGAATGCTTTGACAGGCAATGACATTATAATCTAATAAAACATCTGTCGCTGATACAAAATATCTATTCACGTATATAGAAGAAACTGATGAAGAATATGCTTATGCAATAGTGAAGAAGGAGGTTCTGGCAACAAGATCGAAGTTGCTGCTGAATCATGTTGCAGACATTGACAGCATATTTAAACAGGTTGAAGATGAAGCCTTGTATTTGTTAAAGTATAAGTTGAAAGAATAGCAAGTTACATAAACATTTATTCAATAATATTTTAATTAAAACATTCATAATCATGAAAAAAAACATGCTCGCCACAACCGTGGTTATTGCCGCTGTAAGCGGAATCATCGGCTATTACAATCAATCACCGAATCAACAGCTGGGTGCTTTGGCGCTTGCAAATGTTGAGGCTCTTTCAAGTCAGGAAGATACGTCAGGCTACAGCAATACGGGGCCAGCAGAAGAAAAAAGATGCTATGGCGGCGGTCATAGGATGGTGTGTCGCTGTATAAACTCTCATCCATGCTCAGGTACAGATTGTTATTAACATGTTTGGATGAAGAAGTCGGTATAGCCTTTCGGTTTCAGCACGCTCAATAATACTTAAGTAATATTATTTGATATGAATCATTCCCCAATTTAATAAATAAACTTCCGAAATGAACCATTTATTCATTAGAATATTATTTACGACATGTTTTATCGGATGCGTATTGTCATGCTCAAAGGATAATAATGCACGAGACACAGATGTGCCACAGTCCGTTATTAATATAGATATGTGCAAGGATTCTTATGACGGCTTATATCGTGATCATCATGCTTCATTCGTAATTTTGAAAGAGGATGATGAAACGATGTTTATGGATATAGATAAAGTGAGGTTTTTCAATGGGAATTACTATATTCTCGACAGAAGTTCGGCTCGGAAACTCGTGTCATTTACCTCCGATGGATCACCGATGGGAAGCTACGGGAGACAGGGCAATGGGCCTGGAGAATACGTTTTTCCATGGGATATGGATGTGGATTCAACTGGTGTATATGTATTGGATACAAATAACCGAAAAGTAATCCGTTATTCCCACGATGGTACATTCATCAGTGAATCAAAGCTCAAGTTTCTCGCGGATGCTTTCAAACGCCTTCGGAATGGAAATTTCATATTCAATATCGCTCCTGACGGGAAAGCATCACCAAGCCTTTGTATTACTGACCCATCAGGACATATACAGACTTCTTTCTGCTATTATGAAGACGGATATGTAGGTGGTTGTACGACAAACAATGTGTTACGTGAAACCTCTGATGGTATATTATATTACAGAAGTCCGTTAGATACTTTAATAAAAATGGATAAAAACGGCAATGTAACCGGCCGAATAATTTTTGATTTCATGGAAAAGGGAATATCTCAGATAGCAAAAAAAGATTTTCTGGCATTTCGGCGCAATGAAGAAGACAAATCTTATCTGAGGCTTGTAGACACGCCATTTCCCCTGTCGGGCAGCCTATTGATAGGGCTGGTGGAAGATGAGAGCTCGCAGTACACAATTATTTGTGATCCGGTAAATAATATGTGTGGAAGCCGTAAGTTTACAAGCAATTCTTCTGTATATGACATCATCGAGCCTCTGACATCTGTAGGTGACTCTGTCGTAGTAAGTCTTATGAATGAGGAGCTGGCACATCGTTGCCGTGATTATGCGACTCTTCCAGATTCGATAAAAGATTCTCTTAAATCTGGGGCTCGTGTATTGGTTTTAAACACCTTGAATTAAACTGTCCGGCAGGCACAACAGAAAGATAGGCCATGAAAGCAATATCAATCCGGACTGTTGTAATGTTTATTTTCATCTTGATTCTTCAATCATGTAAGAATCAAGATGCAGTAAACAACGGTGGTGCTCCAGTGGTCAATATTTATTCCGGCAATAAGGAATTGAC
Source organism: Duncaniella sp. C9 (assembly GCF_004803935.1). Classification (GTDB taxonomy): domain Bacteria; phylum Bacteroidota; class Bacteroidia; order Bacteroidales; family Muribaculaceae; genus Duncaniella; species Duncaniella muris. The sequence goes on along the minus strand of NZ_CP039547.1, from coordinate 2,633,065 downwards.
GTATGAAAAAAGCAGCCTGCATCTGATATCACGGAAGATACAAACCTGCTGATCATGAAGTGGAAACTCAAAAAATACTGAAATCAGAAATACCTTGACATGTAATAAAACAACTTTCAAGGGCGCTCGGCAAAACTATCGGTCACATGAAAAAGTGCAACATTAGAATTCTGTTGATAGTCATGCTTTACTGCATTGGATTGCGTGAAGCCGTGACGGGAGTTCTGCAACTCTTGGGCTTGGCCGAAAGTCTGAATGCATCTTACAGCGTCACGGGAAGTTTTTATAATCCCGGACCTTACGCGTGCTGCCTGGCGTTGGTTTTTCCATTTGCTTTGCGTGATGCAAATTTATCAGACAATAAGCTTCAAAAACTGACGGGATGGACAATGGCGCTCCTCTGCGCCATTCTCATCCCCGTCACAATGAGCAGGACTGCTATAGCGGCCTGCGGTATCGGTGGAATCATTGCAATGTCAGATAGATTGAATCTTCGGCGATTGAGCAAAGGAAGATTATTAGCCTTAGGTATCATGTGTGTGATTATTGCAGGAGGTATATACATAGTAAAGAAAAACTCGGCTGACGGAAGACTGCTGATGTGGAAAGTCGCGGTTCAGGCTGCGATGGAAGTTCCGCTTACAGGGGTAGGCTGGTCAGATGTCGCCGGGACCTACGGAGAAGCTCAGGAGCAATATTTTGCGTCCGGCAAAGGTTCTGAACAGGAAATCATGGTGGCCGATGCTCCCGAATATGTGTTTAACGAATATCTTCAGATAGCCATAGCCTATGGCCCGTTGGCCGCGGCAGGGGTGATTGTCATGATAGCAGGCGCCCTTATGACAGCCATTAATAACAAGGTTTATGACTTTGCCGGTAGTTCAGCAGGAGCTGCAGTAGTAATGTTTGCCTCATATCCATTGCAGTTTCCTCTGTTTGTTATTGCCATTACTCTTGTCCTCTCCGGTGCGTGGCTTTCATCCGCTTCCCGGATAATCGGCCCGGCTTCGGCAGGAATCATAGTGGTTTTTACCTGTCTGTTTCTCTCCAATAATGCAACCGGTGATGTCAGGTCTGATTTTGCAGTAGCCCATAATCTGCACCGTGCGCACAACTACCGCAAGTCAAACAATCTGCTTCTCGGAATGCTCCCACATTCAGCAGACCCCATGATACTCAATATCATCGCAAAAAACTATCGCGCTTTAGGGCAGCCTGACAGCGCGGAGCATTACCTTCAGAAATCAGTCAACCGCTGTCCCAACCGCCTCTATCCCCACTATCTGCTCATGCAGCTTTATGGCGATTCCACTTTTTTTAACCCGGTCCGTCAACGTCAGGAAGCGAGACTCATATTGAACACTCGTGAAAAAATCCACTCACGGGCCATAGAAGAAATGCGAGAGGAAGCAAATGAAATTTTAGGTGTAGAAGAATGAATCGGTTATTATCTTACATATTGTCCTGTTTGCTGGTCTCATCATGTACATCACATGATGAATTGCTTGATTATGCCCTTGAACAAGCCCGCAGCAATCGGCATGAGATTGAAAAGGTATTGACTCATTATGTTGGCGATACGCAGAAACAGGAGGCTGCACGTTGGCTCGTAGCCAATATGCCGGGACATTCGGTGATGTGGAGTGAAGGAGTACAGGCTTTTGCGGACTCAGTAATGCATCAGGGGCTTTCTCAGGAAAGGGGAAATCAATTGTGGGATTCATTGCAGAAGATATCCGCTACACCACAAAAACAACGTGATATAGAAACATTGTCGGCCGAGTTTCTGATTGACAATATTGACAAGGCTTTCCGGGCATGGAGCGAAAGCCCCTGGAAAAGCGAAGTGGATTTTGACCGGTTCAAAAAGTATGTATTGCCATATCGTGCCGACAATGAATTGCTGCGCATCGGCTGGCGCGATTCACTTAGAGCTACCTATGCGCCGGTCATCAAAGACGCAAAAACTGCGCGGGAGGCTTTTGAACGTCTGCGAAAAGCCGTAAATTCCGTAAAGAGAAAAGGGAAGTATGATTTTCCATATGTTATGGATGCCGTGGCCTTACGCAACCACTACTCCGGCGTGTGCCTTGAACGGTGTGTGTATTTCACGGCTGTCTGTCGGGCTTTTGGCCTGCCTGTCGTGATAGACAACTGTGGGCAATGGGCCAATTACAGTAATCGCTCCCATACGTGGGTGGCACTCGTCCTTGACGATGGCACATACACGGTGGTAGATGAAGATTCAGTGGCAAGAAAGTTCAATAAAATTGATGCATCGACTTTCGCACAAAATCAGACTATGCCGGAGGATTATCCATATACGGGTGAATTTAAGAAACGGTTGGTCAAGGTGTGGCGGCAAACTTTTGACCTCAATCCGATAGATGATGCCCCTTTGTTTGATGATAGTTCTGCCCGGCTGTCCTCTCCTCGACTTGTTGATGTGTCTGCAGAATATGGACTGAATGGGAAAGTCGAAATCAAGCCGGACTGTGAGATAGAAGATGTATGGCTGTGTTCCCATTCTTTATCAGGCGGATGGATTCCGCAGGCTCATGCCCAGGTAAAGATGGGGAAGGCAAAGTTTGAGCACATATCCGATTCAGTCATGCTTCTGCCTATGGGAATCATTGAAGACGTAAAAACGGCTTTAGGTGAGCCATTTTATATCAGCAATGGCCGGAAAATAGAGTTAAATGCAGATACGACAAAACTTGTATCAGCCACATTTACCCGGAAATATCCGATAAACGCCGGATGGCTCAACCGCTATGCTCAAATCCCATCCACCCGTCTGGAGGGTTGCAATGAACCGTCGTTTCAGCATCCTGACACATTGTTTACCATAACTGAGGTGCCTGTGTTTCATAATACAGCTCTGATTGATTCGCCGGGACGATACAGATATATTAGAGTAATAGCCGATCTGCCGAGTTATGCAAATATGGACCGGCTTGACATCTATGACAAAACCGGCACCCTGGTTGCCTCAGAAAAGAAAAGGCTTTTGGATCTTGGAACTTCAAAAACGATAAGCCGGATTGACTACTTTCCGTGGAACGACGGCAATTTCGTAGTCCCTGGCCATGATTATGAATTGGCTTATTGGCATAAAGACCGATGGAGAGCTATCGGCCGACAGCATAGTAATGATTATAGCCTCACATTTGACAACATTCCCTCAGGAGCTCTTCTAATACTCCACGACCTCACCGAAGGGAAAGAAGAGCGCCCGTTCACCCTTAATAATGGCAGGCAGATATGGTGGTAAAATCTTACAACTTTCCGTAACTATCGGATTTAATAAATCAATCACAGTTTAAAACATGAAATTTATACTTTATACATTTTTAGTCATTTGCTTTGCCCTATGTACAGGATGCGAATCAAGAAAATCTTATGTAGTGACTAATCAGCCACAGGCTTCCATTTTATTATCAGATTTTGACAGCTTGTTTTCTCTAAATCTAAAGGAGATAACTTTATCCAATGATTTTATCCTTTCCGAGGTGGAATCAATCGAGACTATTTGTCTTGAGACAAGTGACAAATCATTGATTGGCCGCATTTCGATGGTTGAAATTACTGATAGTCTAATCATAGTAGCAGACGATATAGCTCCAAAGAAAGTTCTTGCATTCAATATAGACGGAACTTTTAGCCATCAGATTGGTGCGATTGGTGAAGGGCCTGAAGATTATTCGTCGATAAATCAGGTATTTATTGCAAATGGGTCTGTGTATATCTTAGATTGGACGAGATCTAAACTCTTAACTTATAAACTAACGGGGGAATTTATTTCGGCCATAGAAATAGCAAGACCGGAAAGGCCCGAAAACATATATCTGACAGATGGCGGTTATATCGGCACGTATGCAGCTTACTTTGAACGTAATCCTTTTAATATCCGCACCTTTGGTATGGATGGGGTTGTGACAGGAACTGCTCTTCCGTTTAAATATACTCGCCCAAATCCCGCAGGACATATTGTGAAAGACGCACGGCTTGGACAATTATTTTATACAAGTTTATGTGATACAATATATAGCGTCTCGGACTCCGTTATAAATGCAATTGGGCGATTCGGCTTGTACGGACCAAATGATGTGCCCAATTTTATAGAAGCAACTTCTGCGTTGAATAACCGTGATTATTATAGATTCATGAATACGTCTTCCGACATAAAAATTGTCAATTATATAGAAATGACAGTTATGCCTGATAGTTGGTATATTGAATATCAGACGCCACAATACAGTTATTCATGTATAGTAGACCCTCTTACACTCAGATCAAAAAGGTATCTTCGCACTGATATATCCAATAAATTCTGTTACTTTCCGTTTGTAATAGTCGGTAAAAATGGAGCTGCATCTTTATTGTCTTACATGGATGAAACTGCTTCCAATGCGCTAAGTGAAGAGAATTTGAATTATCTTAGGGAATGTTTCTTAACAAAGGGGTGTAACCTTTCTTTTGGGGAATCTACTTTTGAAAATAATAATCCGATTATAATTAAATTCAACTTGAAGACGTCAATGGCAGAAACAGATATTTAATATGCTGATAAGTAATACAGGAAACTTAAATCTTTTTGGTGAAGTTGAATTATTGAAATCGCAAATCCAATAAAAATGAGTCTTTGGTATAAAGTTATAATATTCTGTGCGCTTTTCCTATCAACAATAGGATGTGTAAAGGAAGAGACTAATATTCAAATGGAAAATGTCATTTATGAAATGCTTGTATCGGATGATACAAGCATAGAAGATTTTGCCATAACAGATATTTTAGGGGATACAATTTCCATTAAAACGCTTGTGGAGAATAATTCAATCGTCATAATCGGACTTTATAACATCGACTGTACCTCATGTGCAGAGCGGGAAATAGAATTATTGAAATCTATAGTTAGGAATGGCAATAATGATGACATTATAATATTAGGCAATTTTTCAAGTCTACGTAAAATGAAAATATTTCATGAAAACATTCCCTTAAAAATGTATTCTGATAAGAATTCAAAGTTGTTGGATTATATCGACCATGATGTGTTTATCTTTAGGCTTAGTACAGATTTAAAAGCTTACTCGATCGTAGATTTAATAGCTTATCCTGCGATTTCAAAAATATATTATGAAGCTGCGATTGGAAATAATAGGCTCAAAGAAGAATAAATCAAATCATGAACAATTTAAAGAATTAAAACTCAAGCCGAAACCAATTTTAGATGAAAGTTACATTACAATCATATCTCTTGATAATTTTTCTTGCACTATTGACCTCATGCTGCAGGTCTTTGAGTGAAAAATTCGATGATATTCTCACCATTGACTTGACTCAGGAACTGACATCTATAACTCCAATTGTAGTCAGAGAAATCAGTCTGTCTACAGGAGATGATCCTATCGGACATATGTCGAAGTTTGTGCCTGCAAAAGATGGGTTCTTCATTATGGATGCCTTCAGAAATACCATATGGAAATTCAGTGAAACAGGAGAAAAAATAGGTAAGCTGCATAGTGTCGGCAATGGTCCGGGGGAATATAGCTGTGTGAGTGAGATTGATGTGTATCCTAACGGGGATTTGGCCGTACTTGACTTCAAGACTGGCAAGATTCATAGATATGACGGATTTCTCAATTTTGTTTCAAGCATAGAAATACCGGAAAGAGCCTGTGGTTTCTCTATTGGTAGCGACACATCTTATTTCGTGAACAAGGCTGGTGACAAGCATGAACTCAATATCAATCTTGGGCATTTTAACACTGCTGACGGAGACATTGAGCCTATTATAAAATCAAAACACAAACATGAGAACCTCGCCTTTGGCTCAGGGAATACACATTTTTGGAGATCTGGAAACGATGTAATTTTCTATGACAGATTCACCCCCGATTTCTATTTGATAAGAAATGATTCCGTAAGCCCTTATTTTTCAATTCTATCAGATGATATTCCGGATAGTGATGTTGTGAAAGCTCTGGTTAATGCGACAATGGACCATCAATACTCATTTTCAGGTATTGATGCCGCTACGATCATTGACGTTCTGTATGCTTTCAAATGCGATAATATACTTTTGTTCGGGCTTCATTCAACTCCATCACGACACATTTGCTATCGGTTCAGTGACAATCAGATGTTTTCGCTCAATATGAACACACCTCCCTTCTATGGCGCTTTGCAAGGTGCTATCGGTGTGTATCAGGACTGCTTTGTGACCAATAAACAGCCTCTTGATGACGGGAATCCATCTATTCTACTTTATAAATTCAATAATTGAAAATATGGCAGTTTGATTTCAATCGGTCATAGAATCAGATAAATAATACTTACAAATGAAGAATATATTAAAATCAGTGGCCATTATTTGCCCCATGCTAATAAGCTCTTGCGTCAATATAAATAAAACTGATGCCGAAAAAGGGATTGATGTGATTAGCATAAATAAATCCGGTCGATTCACATCCGATACATTGGTGGAATCAGTCACGTATTTGGGATTGAAACCATTAGATGATTGTGAAATTTCCGGAATTGACAAAATAGTTCGTGTTGACAGTCTGTATGTAATTGGTGATTTCCGGCGAGGAATTATATGCGCATACGATTCTGAGAGTGGAAATCCGGGATTCATTATAAACAATATCGGCCAGGGGCCCGGTGAATATTCCGAATTGAGTTGCTTCTGTTGTGATAAATCTCGGATATACGTTGTTGATAACAGACGTCAGCAGATGTTGGCCTATGATGCCTTGTCCGGTAAATTTATTGAATCTAAAAGAATGCCTATTATCCCGGATGATGTTGAGTCACTGGATAATGGCGGTTTTCTGTTTGTTACCGTGCCGCTTGGCTCCAGGCGAAAGTTGCCAAACTCAAATCACAGGGTTCACATATCAGACAAAGACCTGAATATTGTGGACAATTTATTCGAGTATAAAGATGATGAGTTTGATCCTATTGGCCAGCGCTACTACTTGACGAAGAATAATAACAAGATTGTGTTCGGATCTCTTATGTTTGACGGTTATACAGTAATGGATGATCGTGACCCCTCAAAATATCATCAAGTCAAAATTGATTTTAAGAACGGACTGCAAGGGAAAAGTGATATTGATATGCGAGATGTCAAAAACTACGATCATCTTACATTGCCTCCATTCATCAGTGGGAACAATGCCATAATATCGTACACTCTTGGCGATGGTTACATAGAGTATGGGCTGTGGAATAAAGATGTAAATGGAATACTTCCAATGCCATCAGACAATATTTCAAAGGCTATAATGCCTGTTGTTGGTGTTGATGGTGACAAATTTATCGGCTATTATGATTCATATGATAGATATAAATCAGCCGTAGATCATGGATTTGCAAAAGCGTCTGAATCGGTGGAAGATATTTTGAAATCTGAAGGTAGTGCACTTGTAATATATAAGATGCGGCAACAAGTACCCTCTAATACCGAAAATTGATTGAGCAGCTACCTCTACGCACCGATATTTATCAGGATGTCGCCAACCGAAATTCTATTTTAATTCAAATACGTGTTATTCGACATGAAGATCTTTTTTAATATTGTAATCTTGACTATTTGTCTTGTACTATCTGGATGTACTCCTGAAGATCAGGCAACAACGATTTCATTCGACAACCGGATCTCATTTTCAGAGTTCCCTGCCGTAGTAAGTCTCGATTCAGGTACTATTATCGATACAAAAACTATTGGAAATCTACAATTCCGCGTAATTGATTCTCTAATGGTCATAGCAACGGCTGAAAGAGAAAATTCATGGAAAGTCAGAAGTATTCAGGGAGATTCCACTTTGTTAGAGTTTATATCGATAGGCAGTGGACCGGATGAATTCGTCTCCTCTCCTCTGATATCTCAGGCTTCTTTTTTTAATGGTGATGGAAATATATACATACTTCTGCCTGACAATTATCGGCAGCAACTTCGAAAGATTGATCTTTCAAAGTCAATTGATTCAGGTCAAATGGAATCAGATGTAGAGAATAATCCTCGGATTAATAATTTTTCTGTTTATAGTAACTTCTCAGACACCAGTACCCGGATATTTGTTTCGGTTAATCCATCCGAAGGGTCTATAGAACGAACAATCTTAAAAGACGGGTCGGAACTGTCTTTAAACAGCATACAGCATCTGAATCAATATAAAGTGCCCGCACCTGATAAACTTGGACTGCTTATGCCCAACATTATCTTCAATTGTGATAAGAACCGTATTGTTGAAGTATTAGAACTATATCCACAATTTAACATATATTCTCTTGATGATAACTTTTCAGTGACAGTCATGCCTGAAGGTAAGATAGATAGTTATAAACGATATATCGACAACGAAACAGCTGAGAATAAAGAGCTGATTTACAGTGGCGTAAACGGTTATGAGAAGTTTTTCGTCATCAATAAGATTAATGGTGAAAAATCTGAACTATGGTTCTTTAATTGGGACGGTATGCCCTTATTGGACATAAAACTTCCTGAACTGGCTACTTCTTTTGACATAGACTTCCGGAATCATACACTATATACATTAAATTTTAAAAACGACATATTTAAAAAATATGATTTAAAGGATATCTTAGAGGGTGTATCTCAATGATTGAAAGACACAGAAACACAGATTATATATGCTTGGATTAAGCAAGTTCATCATGTACATGCTCATGGTCGCGGTGATCGGGGTAGGGCTTTACTGGCTGATTCAGATAACCACAGCCTGTTCATTCCACACTCCTTCGGGCTCAATGTCGCCGACATTGTTGCCCGATGAGAGTGGGTTGGTGAACAAGTGGAAAATGGGTGCGCGGATTTTTAATATTTTCGATGCCATCAAGGGGAAGCCTTACGAGATAAGGCGTCTTCCGGGTTACGGTCAGTTGGAGCGAGGCGATATCATAGTATTCAACTACCCATATCTTGACTCTGACCGTAAGCGCGACAGCATTGCCATGAACCTCGCTACATATTATTGCAAGCGGGCCGTTGCTGTGGCAGGCGACACTCTGGAAATCCGCAATTGCTTCTACCATGTCAGAGGATGCCGCGACACTCTTGGTGTAGCCTCGGAGCAGGAGGCCTTGCGACTATATGTTCGTGAGTTCACCCGTGAAAATCCTGATCCGCACACATGGCCCTCCTGGATGCGATGCTGCCCCCGTGATTCAGCGGTTGGCTGGACGGTAAGAGACATGGGGCCGTTCCTGATTCCGGGCAAGGGGCAGTCTGTAGAGTTGGATTATAAAAGCTGGCTACTCTACCGACGGTATATCGAATGGGAAACGAAATCCAAATTAAAGTGGCAAGATTCTGCGGCATTTATTAATGATAAGCCGATAAAAAGTTATATCTTTACAGAAAATTACTGCTTCGCAGCCGGAGACCACGTAATCGACTCTAAAGACTCGCGCTATTTTGGGCTTGTGCCTGAGAAATTTATAGTCGGCACTGCCGGAATCCGCTGGAAATCACATGTTCTTAACCGTATGTTCAAAGCTATCAATAAACATTGAATACCATGAAATATATCCCTGCCATACTCATTTTGTCGGTCCTCCTCGCATCATGTTCATCTCCAGAAACGGATAAAAAACATAATGCAGATGAGATCGGTGTAGCCACGGCTGAGACCGACCATATAGCTGAAGTCACCGTCATGGATCTACAATCTACAGTGTTCAATCATGAGATCGTGAGCAACGGACGTATTTCAGCTCGTGAGAAAGTTGATGTGAATTTCCGTTCACCCGGACTCATCGCTTCCATATATGTGCGTAATGGACAGAGGGTCACCAAAGGGCAGCGCATAGCCACACTTGACACCTACAAACTCGACAACCAGCTTGAGAAGGAGCAGAGTGCCGTTGCCTCAGCCACGCTTGAGATGCAGGATGTGCTCATCGGCCAGGGCTACGACCCGGATCGGCTTGAAAAAGTGCCTGATGACGTTATGAGACTCGCCCGTCTGCGCAGCGGTCTCCAGCAGGCCGAACTTAACCTCGCGGCAACTCGCAAGGATCTTGAAGATGCCACCCTCCATGCTCCGGTCAGTGGCGTCATCTCCAATCTCACCGCCACTCCCCACAACATGTCGTCATCCACCGAACCGTTGTGCAGGATTATCAACGACAGCGGCATGGAGGCCGAATTTTCTGTACTGGAAAGCGAACTGCCGATGGTTCGGCCGGGTGATAAAATCGCTGTGACTCCGTTTTCGACCACAGACTCGCGCACCGGACATGTCACTGAAATCAACCCGATGGTTGATGACAACGGCATGGTCAAAGTCTGGGCATCGGTCGATGGCGGAGGCGGACTGATTGACGGCATGAACGTCCGTATAAGCGTGAAACGCGCAATCGACAAGGCTCTGGTCATACCCAAGAGCGCCGTGGTACTCCGCTCAGGCCGTCAGGTCGTGTTTACCCTTGATGGCAATAAAGCAATGTGGAACTATATCACCACCGGCCTTGAGAATCTCAGCGAATACACCGTCACCGATGGTCTCACGCCGGGCATGAAAGTCATAACATCCGGTAACGTCAACCTCGCCCACGAATCTCCGGTCAGGATAATTGAGAAATGACATGGTCCGTTATCTCCTGAATCATCGCATAGCTGTCATCATGGCGTTTCTTGCTATGGTGATACTCGGAAGTGTGACATACACAACGCTTCCCGTCTCGCTGTTGCCTGACATAGATATCCCTCACATTACCGTGCAGGTCACGGGTGACAATGTCTCGGCGCGCGAACTCGAAAATACCGTTGTCACACCCTTGCGCCGTCAGCTCATGCAGGTCGGCGGACTTGGCGAAATCAAGAGCGAGACCCGCGACGGTTCGGCGATAATCTCGCTGACAATGGACTATGGTGTCAACACCGACCTCGCCTTTATAGAAGTCAATGAAAAGATTGACGCGGCAATGAACTCCTTGCCCAAGACCGTTACACGACCAAAGGCTGTCAAAGCGAGCGCTACCGACATACCGGTCTTGTATCTGCAAATGACCCTGCGAGACGAAAACGGCAGAATGTCATTTCTTGACATGTCAGGAATTGCCGAAAACATTGTCAGACGCCGTCTTGAACAGCAGCCGGAGATTGCAATGGTAGACATAACGGGTGTGCCTGGAAAAGTTCTGCGGGTCACCCCTGATTTAGACCGTATGACACAAGCCGGTGTGACCGTCGAAGATCTTGAATCCGCTCTCACCGCCAACAATGTCGAGCCCGGTTCAATGACCGTACGCGACGGGTACTATGAATACAACATAACCGTCACCAATCTCCTGCGCTCGGTTGAGGATGTGGAGCGGATCAAGCTCCTTAAGGGCGGGAAGATTATGGAATTGGGCGATTTTGCAGAAGTCAGTCTGACCAACCGTGTGCCTTCCGGCTATTCACTGCATAACAGCAAACGGGCTGTGACTCTTGCCATAATCAAGCACGGTGAGGAGAGCATGGATGCAATGAACAAGGCTCTCGACTCGACCATAAAATATTTCTCAGACCGCTATCCCGAAATAGAGTTCTCCAAAACCCGAAGCCAGACCGAGCTGCTTGACTTCACCATCTCCAATCTTGAGCAGAACCTCATATTGGGCCTTTTGCTCGTGTTTGTGGTGTGTCTCATCTTCATGCGCAGTGCGCGATCGTCATTCATCATCGGATTGAGTATAATAGTCGGAGTAATTCTTACATTCCTGCTCTTCTATCTCTTTAACGTGTCAATCAATATCATCTCTATGGCCGGACTGATTCTTGCCGTCGGCATGATGATCGACAACTCCGTCATAGTCACTGAAAACATCACCCAGTTCCGTCATCGCGGCAACGGGCTTATGGATGCCTGCGTCAAAGGCACCGACGAGATGATAACGCCCATGCTGTCATCATCGCTTACAACTGTAGCCGTGTTTGTCCCGCTGATATTCATGAGCGGTATCGCCGGAGCGATATTCTCTGACCAGGCATTCTCGATCACAGCCGGTCTTGCGGCAAGTTATATTGTCGGGATCACATTGCTCCCGGTGCTGTATTATCTTTTTGAAAATAAGAAATCGGGGATAAAAGAGGGAAAATCAGCAGATTCAAATCAGAATCAGTCACCAGCCTCCCATCAGTCTTTTATCAGTCTTTATGACCGCGGGATGGATTTCTGTTTCCGGCATAAATGGACGTTCATCGCCTCGACTTTGCTCACAGTCCCGCTATGCGTCGTAATGTTCATGCTTATGCGTCAGGAGCGCATGCCTGAGATAGACAGCAACGAGACAATCGTCCGCATCGACTGGAACGAGAATATCAATCTTGACACAAACCGCAGCCGGGTCGAGGCTCTCTCGGATTCAGCATCAGTCGAAAGTTCAGCCTATATCGGCATGCAGGATTACATGCTGTCATCCGACTTCGACCTTTCAACATCTGAAGCCGAGCTTTATTTCAAAACCTCCGGACCTGAAGATATATCACCGCTTCAAAATCGTATTGCCGACCGTATCAGAGACAAATATCCGTCTGCGACAGTTTCATTCCATAAAACTGGCAATATCTTTGAAAAAATCTTTTCGTCAGACGAGGCTGACATCGAAGCGAGAATCAGCAACCGGAATAAAGATGCCGGCGAGATTGACAGTCTTGCATCACTGTGCGGACGCATAGGGGAGGCAACTGGTGAGAGCCTGTCACCGGTTCCGTTGCGCCGGCAGATTGACATATCGGTCGACCGTACGCTTCTCGCTATCTACAATGTCGACTACTCCGAGGTGCAGCGGGCGTTGTGCACCGCATTCAAGGGCAACACAGTGTCGACACTCCGCTCCTATCAGGAATATACTCCGATAGAAATATCAGGGCGTGAACAGAGTGTCGGCGAGATACTTGGCAACGCTTTCGTCAGATCGCGTGCCGATAAAAATGGTGTCCGTACTGAGATTCCACTTCGCTCGCTCGTGACGGTCGGTCACAGCCGCGATCTCAAGACCATTACGGCCGGCGTGGCCGGCGAATATGTGCCTATAGGTCTTGAAGTCCCCGGTCGTGAAGCGAAAGTCATCGAGACCATACGCGAGACAGTAGCTGCTGACGGCTCTCATGAAGTTGAGTTTGCCGGCGGTTTTTTCAGTAATGCCCGCATGATGAGAGAACTGACGGTGATACTCCTTGTGTCAGTCATGCTAATGTATTTCATTCTCTGTGCACAGTTCGAGAGTTTCCTCCAGCCACTCATAGTGTTGCTTGAAATTCCGGTCGACACATTTTTCGCACTGCTTGCCCTCATGATTTTCGGACAGACACTCAATCTCATGTCGGCCATAGGTATAATTGTGACGTGTGGTATCGTAGTCAACGATTCAATCCTCAAACTCGATGCCATCAACGAACTGCGCAAGGGAGGCATGCCTCTGACAGAGGCAATACATACAGCGGGCCGACGCCGTCTGCGCGCCATAATCATGACCTCCTTGACCACCGTCTTCGCCATGCTCCCCGTGCTTTTTACGTCCGATATGGGCTCTGAACTTCAGCGCCCGCTCGCCATAGCTATGATCGGTTCGATGGTGGTCGGCACTCTTGTCAGCATCTTCGTTATTCCGTTGTTTTACTGGCTAATCTATCGCAAACATGAAAATAAGTAAGATATTCCTGCCTATAATCGCATTGCTTCTGCCTGTCACGGCTTCGGCAATGACATTAACGCTTGAAAAGACAATCGAGCTCGCCAACGATTCCTCTCTCATGGCGTTCAGATACCGCAATATGTATCAGGCTGGCTATTGGCAATATGTCAGCTACAAGGCCAACAGGCTTCCGAGTCTGTCGCTCACGGCTACACCGGCAAGATATTACCGCTACATGACCCAGCGCTATGACTCGGAGCAGAATATCGACATATTCCGTCAGCAGCAGATGTTCAGTGCTTCGGCCGGACTGGAGGTGACTCAGAACGTTGACCTCCTTGGGGGCTCATTATATCTTGAGACCGACCTCGAATACATGCGCAACTTCGGGCAGAACAAATATACTCAGTATTCGTCTGTGCCCGTGCGTATAGGTTACCGTCAGGACCTGCTCGGATTTAATGCTTTCAAGTGGGAGCGCAAAATAGAACCTCTGCGCTATGAGAAAGCAAAAAAGGAACTGATCTACAACATGGAATCTGTCAGCGAGCAGGCTGTTTCCTATTTTTTCGCCCTCGCACTTGCTCAGGCTGAATATCGTCTTGCCGAAGAGAATGTGGCCTCATGCGACACACTCTACGTTATCGGCGAGCGGCGTTTTAAAATCGCGGCCATCTCCCGTGCCGACCTGCTCACTCTCGAACTCGACAAGGTTAATGCCCGCAATACTCTTGAAAACTGCCGTATAGCGCTCAAAAGGGCATCGTTTTCGCTCGCTTCGTTCCTCGGCATGGATAAGAATACCGAAATAGAACTTAAGATGCCTGGCCGTCCGCTTACCACAGCAATTCCGTTGGATCTGGCTCTTGCAATGGCCAAAAAGAATAACCCTACGTTGCTTGGCCACTGCCAGACCATACTTGAGGGTGAGAGGGAGTTTAACAGGGCCAAGGTTGAGTCTCGGTTTAACGTCTCAGTCAACGCCTCGGTTGGTTTCAACCAGGTGGCTGATGATTTTTCAGGCGCCTACCGCTCGCCGCTTCGCCAGGATCTTGTGTCAGTGTCCATCTCAGTGCCGCTTATTGACTGGGGGGTGAGAAAGGGAAAGGTCAACATGGCCCGCAACAATCTGAATGTGTCGCGTATCGCCGCCCGTCAGGATGAACTCAGTGTGGAGGAAGACCTTATCATGACCGTCTCCGACTATGAAGTGCGTCAGCGTCTGATCGCATCGGCATCTGAAGCCCTCGATCTTGCCGAGACCGCATACACCCAGACCCGGCAACGGTTCATAATAGGCAAGGCGGATATAAACAGTATAACCCTCTCGCTCAACCGCCGGCAGGAAGCAGCCAAAAATTATATAGCCGCCCTCCAGAACTATTGGTTAAGCCATTACAAAATCCGGCGTCTGACGCTACACGACTTTGAACTTGACATGCCGCTCTCAGAGAAATTTGAGCTGAAAAACTGACAGATGGCCTCACGATCGTTTTCCATAATAGTCATTTTTATCGTCCTGTCGCTGGTGGGATGCGCGCTTGTGCCGTTCCTTCCGGTCAAACTCGCTCCTTCGCGCAATCTGCCGTCACTCACAGTCAGTTTCTCGATGCAGGGCAGTTCGGCCAGAACCATCGAGGCCGAGGTCACTTCACGCATCGAATCAGTGCTCGCGCGTGTCAGTGGAGTGAAAGGCATCAGCTCAAAATCATCCAACGGGGGCGGCCGCGTGTCAATCGACCTTGACAAGCATGCCGACATCGATATGGTGCGTTTTGAGGTCTCGACACTCGTCAGGCAGATATGGAGCGAACTGCCCGAGGGTGTCAGCTACCCATCCATATCGGCCCGCGCGGTTGAGAAGGAGAGCTCCAGGCCATTCATGGTCTACCGTCTCAACGCTCCGGCCAATCCGTCAGAAATCCAGACTTATGGAGAAGAAAATCTCAAACCGCTCCTTGCCCGTATCCCCGGAGTATATAAGGTAGAACTCAACGGTGCGCAGCCTATGGAGTGGCAGCTGCATTACGATATAGACAGGCTGTCATCGCTCGGCCTTACGCCGTCCGATCTGCGTCAGGCCATACGCGAGCATTATACCAGCGAATTTCTTGGCATGGCACCTGTCATAGCCGATGACGGTGACAAATCTGAATACATCCGCCTATCGCTGCATACCGATGGCACGGCCGGCTCATTTATCCCATCGGAAATTTCCGTCAGACTGAACAGCGGCTTATCGGTCACTCTTGATAAACTTGTGAGTGTCATCCACACCGAGGCGGCACCTAAAAGTCATTTCCGCATCAACGGGCTTAACTCCATCTATGTAAATATTACATCCGAGGAGGATGCCAATCAGCTTACGCTGGCTGAAGAAATCAGGACAGCCGTCAGCCGATTTGAGACTGTAATGCCTGAGGGCTATATGATTGACCTGTCATATGACGCAACCGAAAGCATTCGCGGCGAGCTCGATAAGATATATTTCCGCACAGGACTCACAGTGCTGATACTCCTGCTGTTCGTTGGCCTTGTCACTCTCAATTTTCGCTATGTGCTGATGATAACCATAGGCCTGACAATCAATCTTGCCGTGGCGGCAGTGTTCTATTATTTCGCCCACATCGAAATCCAGCTCTATACACTCGCAGGAATCACAATTTCACTCAATCTCGTCATCGACAATCTCATTGTAATGGCCGATCACTACACGCGCCGGCGTAACCTGCGGGCTTTCACCGCCATTCTTGCCGCTACAATTACCACAATCGGCGCATTGTCGGTGGTCTATTTCATGGACGAGAAAACACGCCTAAGTCTGGAGGATTTTGTCACAGTGGTCATCATCAATCTCTCCGTCTCGCTCGCGGTGGCACTGCTGCTTGTGCCAGCACTTGTGGAGAGGCTTGGCCTGCAAAGGGTGAATGGCAAGAACGTAAAATTCCGCAGTCTGCGCCATCGGGTCTCTCTGAGCCTTTCACGTCTTTATGCCAGCATAGTTCGGTTTATGCTGCGGTTCAGGGTCGCCATGATTGTTATTGTGATACTCTCTTTCGGATTGCCGGTGTTCATGCTCCCGGATAAAATCGAAGGTGAGGGATACTGGACAGAGAAATATAATTCCATATTCGGAAGCCCGACATATCGGGAGAAAATCAGACCGGTGACCGACATTGCACTCGGTGGCACTCTGCGACTGTTTGTCGAAAAAGTCTACAACGGTTCCTATTGGGACCGCGACAATAGTGAGCCGGTTCTGCATATCAACGCCACTCTGCCCAACGGAGCTACACTCCGGCAGATGGACGCACTTGTAAGGCAGATGGAGGCCTATTTGTGCGGGTTTAAGGAAATACGCCAGTTTCAGACTTCCGTGTCAAGTGCCCGTCGTGCATCCATTTCGGTGATGTTCAATGAGGGGCATCAGCATGACGGATTCCCTTACAAACTGAAGGGCGAGGTCATATCCAAGGCTCTTACACTCGGTGGCGGTTCATGGAGCGTATATGGTCTTGAAGACCAAGGGTTCAGCAACGATGTCAGAGAGACGGCCGGAAGCTACCGCGTGAAGATGACAGGCTACAATTATGACGAACTCTCTGACTGGGCCTACCGTATGCGTGACACACTGCTGACCCACCGTCGCATCAAGGAAGTGGCGGTAGCATCCGAGTTCTCTAACTGGAAGGATGACTATACGGAGTTTCACCTGGTTTTTGACAGGGACCGCATGGCTAAATACGGCATCACAGCCACACAGCTATTCTCGGCAATCAAGCCGACATTCGGTCGGGAGATCAACTGCGGGCAGATTGTTGTAGACCGCACATCGCAGCGTATAAATCTCTATTCCATCCAGTCGGATGCCTACGATATTTTCACCCTCATGCGTCAGCCTTTTACCGTCAGAGGGCGCACATTCAAACTGTCAGATATAGGCTCGATAGAAAAACGTCAGGCCCCGCAGGACATTGTCAAGAAAAACCAGGAATATGTGATGTGTCTTCAATATGAATATATAGGTTCCAACATGCAGGGCGATAAAGTGCTCGACCGCGACCTTGAGACAATCAATGCCCTCATGCCGGTGGGATATAAAGCCGAAAGAGAGCAGCGCCAGTGGAAAGCCAAAGATGAAAGCGGGAATTACTTGCTGCTGTTGCTCGTCATGGGCATAATATTCTTCACAACCTCGATACTGTTTAATTCACTGCGACAGCCATTTGCCATCATTTTCATCATACCGGTGTCATTCATCGGAGTTTTCGCCTCGTTCTATCTGTTCAAACTTAACTTTGATCAGGGAGGCTTCGCGTCCTTCATACTGCTTGCAGGCATCACCGTTAACGCTGCGATATATATTCTCAATGAATACAATTCATTGCAAGCCGGATATCCGCAAATGGCACCATTGAAAACCTATCTGCGTGCTTTCCGCGTCAAGATAGTTCCCATACTGCTGACTGTCATGTCGACCATCCTCGGATTCATACCTTTTATAATCGGCGAGAGTAAAGAATCTTTCTGGTTTCCGCTTGCCATAGGTACAATGGGAGGCCTGGCAGTCTCAATACTTGCTATTTTGTTAATACTTCCGATCCTGGTAATCCGGAGAGATATGCGCCCACGGAATTAATAAATATCGGGGAACGGGATATAAGAGGTCGTTTAAAACCAATAGTTAAAAACTGAGTGGTTTATCTTTTAGATAAATTGTTGCAAATGAGGAAGGAGTCATATCCACCTCAAAACTTTCGCTCAGATTTTAACTATTGTTTTTAAACGGCCTCTAAATATATGGCAAATGCTTATATATGACAATCATTGCTCATTCTTTCCAGCAAACTGTCTCCAGTCAAGCCACTTGCGCTTCCGCACATGCAGGTATGTGGCACGCCCCCTTATGGGATAATCCTGTATGGTTCGGTAATCACCAAAACCGTAGCAGATTATGTTTTTATTGTACTTGTCTTCGCTAAGTTGTTCATTCTTTTCATCAAGCCAAATGTCGAAACGGCTCTCGCTTTTTTCAAAGCGGTCAATGTCGAAGTTGTCTATCAGGACTTCGGGGAGGATGGATCTGAGTAGTTGGTCTGGTTTCATTTTGCCAAGCTAACACTATGCTCCGACATCCCCTTCCGCCCACCGGAAAAATCCGCTGACCCGGAATCACTTTCAAACCCGTTAGAAAAATATTACTGTCCGCTAAACCATAAAAAGGCGAGTCCAACTTCCTGAACGGCAGAAGTTGGACTTACTTTTTGTATTTGACAAGCCCCCTCAGCAGTTTTCAGGAACTTCGGGAGGCGATTCCGATGCTTCGGCGAGCATGATTTTCAGGTCTGCATCGGGCTGATTGAGGAACTTTTCGAGATTCAGGTAATACATCAGCACAATTCTGACGATTGTAGCAAGCCCTGAGAAGCTCCAACGTCTTTCGAGTTTGCTTTGAAGTACTGACAGCAGCAGATTTGCGATGAGTGTAACCCATATCTGGATTTTGATGGCGTTGGCGCTCTCGCCATAGAAGTATCTCAAGGGGAAGTTCTGTTTGATCTGCTTGAAAAGAGACTCTATCTGCCATCGGCGGCGGTATATCGCCACGATTGTCTCTGGCGGCATGTCGAAGTCGTTGGTCAGAAGCGATATGAGTTTTGGCTTCCCGTTCTTCTTGATGTCAACGTATGTAATTATTCTGGCGATGTGGTTTATGCCGTCTTTACGGAACACCACGACCTGTTCACGGTATTCCATCAGTCCCTGCGGGTTCTGATGCATACAGTCTACAAGTACCTCATAACTGAGGTTTTTCTTCATTTTGGTGACATATACAACGCCACGGTCCGTCAGTTCCTCGAATTTGGCATAATTGATATAGGCGCGGTCAAGAGCGACTATCTCGTTGTGGCTGTAATGGCTCGGAGCAAGCATGAAAGAGTCATTGGTGGCCGCCGAAGTGAACTGCACATCGCAGGGAACCCCCTCGTTGGCGTGTATGACAGAGTGTACCTTTATGCCGCCTTTCTTCTTTCCCGTCTTGGGGTGTCGACCAACGCCCTTGAAAATAGCGTTGGAGAACAATGTGATTGTAGTGGAATCGATAATCCTAAGCTGCTTTATCCACTCTTCCGTGCCGTTGCGTCTGCTGTCCGATGAAAGAATGTCTTTGTTGGCTGCATACAGGTCGCGATAGACATCCTCAAAGAACTTCTCTGACCGTCGGGCATTTGCATCCGACAGGGTGCTGCGCTTTGGTACAGTATCAATTCCGACATGGTGCAGTTTGCGAACCTCCGCTGTCATAGATGTCTCTATCTCACGCAATGAGTCGAAGCGCTGGATCACGGCATAGAGCATCGTAAGCAGATGCGTATAGCCGTCAAAGCTCTTTACATACTTCTCTCCGCCGTGTTTTCGGCTGAATTCAACAATTTTTTCACGATTGAGTGATTTTATCAGCTGTCCATATATCGGCTGTCCGAAGAAATTACGGGTCAAGCCGAAAGCACGGTGCATGAATTTTGAGAAAAGTGTTAAATTTGTGGCATGAAAACCGCAGATGCAATATGGATGTGCCTGCCCGAGGGCATGGACGAACTATTTGAAATGGTGCGCTTCGAGCGCACGGAACAGTCCTATGACATATGGCTTGACGAAAAGAAGAAACTGTCTGATGAAGACTATCGTAATCCAAATATCGTAGCGCGAGGCTATACGGATTATGTAACAATACAGGACTATCCGATGCGTGGACGGCCTGTATTTCTTCACATGCGCAAGAACAAGTGGTGGGACAGGCAGACCAACGAAATCTTCAGCTACAATCTCGAACTTCCCAACGAGGAAGGAACACGACTCAGCGCCGAGTTCGTGGCTTTTTTAAAAGACGAAGGTGGAGACGACAGCCCTGTCGATTAAACAGATAGCGCAGATGTACTGCGTCAACGGCAAACATTTTGCCGACTTGTACCGCAATAAGATAAGCGGTTACGCCGACTGGTGCGAACAGGAGCTTGGCTGTGGGTTCTATTTCAACGCCGATAATATCGGCCCTTACATGAGTCTTGATGAGACGTGTCTGAGCAACGGGGAGGTATGGACGTTCCTGACCAACAAGGACGGCCACGGAGGCAAGGGAACACTTGCGGCAGCCATTCCCGGAACAAAGAGTGACGAAATTATATCCATACTCATCGGAGCTATGGAGAAATCAATCAGACGCAGGGTCAAGGAAGTGACCTGCGATCTCTCGCCATCAATGATGCTCATAGCCGCAGAAGTGTTCTATAACGCCCATGTAGTCAACGACCGTTTTCATGTCCAACAGGTCTATAATGAGGCCGTTGACGAAATCCGCATTGACATTCGCCGACAGCTCATCGCAGAGGAAAACAACCGCAACAAGTCCGAACCGCCGGTAACGTACTCCAACGGAGAGACCATGCGCCAGATACTGGCCCGCAGCAAACACACTCTGATGATGTCGCAGAACAAATGGACTGACATACAGCGCCATCGTGTCAACATACTGTTCAAATACTATCCAATGTTGAAGGCTGCATACAGCCTTGCGATGGAGCTGCGCAAGATTTTCAACGCTAAAATCTCACCGACAAAAGCCATGGGGAGGATGAACAAGTGGTATGAAAAGGTAATGGCATTGGGTAACAACAACTTCCGCTCGGTAATCAAAACATTCAAGAACCACGCCCCAACAATCCTGAACTATTTCCGTCGTCGTGCGACCAATGCCTCTGCCGAGGCATTCAACTCTAAAGTCAAAATATTTCGCTCACAAATGCGTGGTGTCCGGGACCGCGACTTCTTCATCTTCCGATTAGTCAAACTCTACGCCTAAAAATTTAACACTTCTAATTGCCCAATTTAACATATGCACCGTGCTTTCGGCTTGAGCCGAAATTACTACTTTTACTCATGGTTATTCATGGATTGTTTGGCGACACCAAAATAACCATTTAGGGCTGACTCCTGCAATAGGTGTCAGCCCTAATTTTTCAATCGCTCAAAAAAAGTTTAGCGGACAGTAATATTAGAAAAATTCTGTAAGGCCGTTTCATCTGGGCGTATCCGCATAGAAAAACAGCCGGCTTCGCTCGGATTGTGAGCGAAGCCGACCTTATAAGAACCACGCCGGAGGAAGATGATGAAACTCCGAATGACAGGATTTGAGTGCTCGCCGACCTTTGTAATCCTCCGGGCAATTACGCCTCCCCGAAAGGGGATGAGGCCCGCCATCGGGCGACTAAGCTTGTCTCGGTATTTCAAGAATAATTGATGAGTTTCCCAATCGTGCTCCGGCGCGGGATTTTTTAGCTCTCTTCAATTTTACAACACAAAGTTATACTATTTCGTTTGATTTTCCAAATGGAATTTTCATAAATCCGCTAAATTTTTCCATCCATAAAATTTTGCAAGGATATGAATCCGATGGCTCTCAATGACATATAAGTCACCCGCTGATAATGTCGGTCCGTTACCATATTTTATTGTTTTTTTTCAACTCAGAGTAAAGCGGATCACTGTTTCCATGCCGGAGGCGGCTGCCATAAATGATGATATGGCGTGACGGTCTGTGCTGGAGTGCTTGTTTGTCATCAGAATATGTCAGCGCTGTGATATAGGCATCGGTATTCCATCCGTCCGGATTGATCCATGAATTCATGTGCATAATCCGTCCGTCGGCAAGCTGGTTGATATAGACATCTGTAATTTTACCGTGTGACTTGATTCTGACTCCGATCCAACCGTCACCCTTGCGGCGTTCGATCTCTGGCTGGCTCTCAGGATCAAGGATGAGTGCGGTCCCCCCTTTCACCCGGTCATGGCGTTTGGGCAGATGGAATGAATAGTATGGCTGATCGCCTTTATTGTCCTCTCCGGGAGCATTGTGGATTTCCCATGTCATATTGGAGGGATAATCATGGATGAAATCTGACGGAGCCAGAGTTTCGGGGTAGAGCTGGCGGAGCACTACATGAGCTTTCCCGTTTCTGATGTCAAGATCAACCCCTTTTTTGACAGTTGTGCCGATAGGATGCCACAGCCACTGATAGGAGCCTTCTTCATGGCTCGCAAGATCGTCAATGACAAGTATGATATCGTCAATCCACAAAAAACTTCGCAGATAGCGGTTAAAACGGTCGGAATTTGGCCCTGTAGTTTCTGACGACAATATCATTACTCCGTATTTCATAACCAGCCAGAATTCAAATGCCGGCCGATATGCTACCAATAATCAGGCTACTGATACCGAGGCTTATTATTGGCGCTATCTCCCAAGTCTCGCCAATGAGAATGTAAGAAGGTGTTTCATAACAAGAGTTAAAATCTGAGTGGTGTATCTTTTAGATAAATTGTTGGAAGGGAGGAAGAAGCATAGCGAGCTATGCGACTGACGAGCTTCAACAATTTAGCAAAAGAGACACCAAGGCTCAGGTAACTCAAAATTTTTCACAAATGGAATACTATATTTACAAAAAGACAATACAATCGCCTCCGAAAGCTTTGAGCGTCTATGGCTCTTCATCTCAGTCACATAGCTCGCTATGCTCCTTCAATTCAGAGCCATATCCATCTCAAATCTTTCGCTCGAATTTTAACTATTGCTATGAAACACCCTCTAAGCCCTACAGCCACTCCTGACTGGAGTGAAGAATTTGAACTCCCATCCTCGTTTGCAAACAACAAATCGTTCAAGTATAACGATCAGGATGCGTGGGGCTTCTCTTATCTTGGCATCAGACTCAACCACTCTGCAGATAATGCCGGCGCGGCTCAGGGTGTCCTTGGCAATGATGCGACTGCCACATTCAATTATATAGGTGTTACATCCATTTCAAAACTCGGTTATGATTCTGCCGGGGAGTTTAGGGCTGCTACAAGTGCTGCAATCGGGAAAAAAGTAAAGGCATATATAGAAAGCGAACTTGAAGACACAACTACAGGTATAGAATCAATTGTCTCTGACAACGGAGTCAGAATCCACACTTCCGGCCGGATGATTTTTGCTGACGGCGTGAGCCGGATCAAGGTCTACAATATGGCCGGGATGAAAGTTGCCGATGCTGCTGATTGTGTTCGCGTAGCTCCGGGTCTTTATATAGTAAAGGCATATGGTGAAACGCAGACTGTAGTCCGCAAAGTTGCGGTCAGATAATCAGCCGGCTTGTTAAATAATAATTAAGGTAAATAAGATTGCAGGCAATATTTCGTTCGTCGGTGCGTGGCAGATTTCAAATGCCGCGCACCGTAATTTTTTAGGAAGCTGCTCTGATAGATGTGATAGCTTAGTCTCCGCAACTGTCAAGACCGAGTTGCTCAAGTTCGTCAATGTCATCAGGCTCGACCGTACATCCGTCGGAGTCAGGATAAACGGCTATTTTGATGACGTTTTCGCGGCGTTGTTCGAATAACGAATAGGCCTCGCGTATTCTGCTCAGCGGATAGCGGTGAGTGATGAGTGGTGTAGTGTCGATTTTACCTTCGGCGATCAGACGGAGAATTTTGTCGCATTTACAGCCGTCTACGCCTCCGGTCTTGAACGTGAGATTTTTGCCATACATATCGGGGAGAGGCAATATCTGAGGCTTGTCATATAGAGCCACTATGGTCACAATGGCGTTGGGGCGCGCTGCCCTCCAGGCCATTTCAAAAGATGTATCCGTTCCGGCCACTTCGATCACCCGGTCTGCTCCTCTTGATTCGGTCAGCCTGCTGACATCCTCAAGACATCGGGCCGGATCAGTGACAAACACCTCCGGATGATGTTTCCTGACAAAATCACGACGCGCGTCATCTGTCTCGCATACAATTATATGGCGTGGGTTATAGAGGCTGACGCATTGCAGGGTGCAGAGGCCTGTCGGGCCGGCACCGATTATGAGCACTGTATCGTTTTCTGAAATCTCTGAAATTCCGGCCGCCCAATAGCCTGTGGCAAGGATGTCACCGGTGAAGAGGGCCTGCTCGTCGGAAACGCCTGCGGGTATTGGTGTGAGACAATTGTCGGCAAACGGGACTCTGACATATTCAGTCTGTCCGCCATCGATCCTGCATCCCAGAGCCCAGCCTCCATTTGGATCCTCGCAGTTGTTGACCCAGCCTCTACGGCAGAAGAAACACTCCCCGCAGAAGGTCTCTACATTGACCGCAACCCGGTCGCCCGGTCTGACAGAACTTACTTCCGGTCCGACCGACTCCACTATGCCTACCATCTCATGGCCTACGGTTATGCCGGGCTTTGCCTGGGGTACGGATCCATGCAGGATATGCAGATCCGATGAACAGATGCTTGACAGTGTCACTTTCACTATCGCATCTTTCGGATCAGTGATCTGAGGCATCTGTTTCTCGGTAAGTTCGAATCTCCCTTTTGAAATATATGTGAGCGCTTTCATTTTTCGGTTTTGACTGAATTGTTTTCTGCTGTTTCCAGTTGTCGGCTGACAGATGTGACAGCAACCGCAAAGTTAAAAATAAAAATTGAAACCGGGCCATGAATCATCGGCAAGGCCTCTGTCTCATGCCCCGGATTCAGAATTTATGGATGTATGCGGATTAGAGTAGAATCTCTCCTATTTATTGGTCTTCCGCTTGTCCCACAACGGATGGGCAGGATCTTCGGCTGTGAGTGCCTCGGCTAGGTCTATGCCGAGTGCTTCGGCAAGCATCCTGCCATATTCAGGATCGGCATTATGACACGCGCGTGTGTGGCGCTGCTTTATGAATAGCGGCACTCCTTCCATCTGCGCCGCGGTGTTCTGGCAGGTGGCAAGCTTGTCGGTGTCTGACATCAGCCGCCATAGTTTGCCGGGCTGAGTGTAATAGTCATCGTCATATTCCCGTTCGTCATAATCATAGGCTTCCCCCTGGAGTTCCAGCGGCGGTTCTTTAATTCCCGGATTGTCATGCCATTCCCCGAAGCTGTTGGGTTCGTATGTGATAGTCGATCCATAGTTGCCGTCGGTGCGCATCTGTCCGTCGCGATGATAGGCGTGAGCCGGACACTTCGGCTGATTGACCGGAATGAGATTGTTGTTGACTCCGAGGCGGTAGCGTTGAGCATCGCCATACGAGAAAAGGCGTCCCTGAAGCATTTTGTCAGGCGAAAAACCTATGCCATCAACTATATTGGCGGGATTGAAGGCCGCCTGCTCGATCTCGGCGAAAAAGTTTTCAGGGTTGCGGTTCAGTTCAAGAATTCCAACGTCGTGCAGTGGGAAGTCTTTGTGATACCACACTTTGGTCAAATCAAACGGGTTGATGTGGTACTTTTTTGCCTCCTCTTCCGTCATCAGTTGTATCTGGAGTTTCCAGCGGGGGAATTCGCCGCGCTCAATGGCCTCGAACAGATCTCTCTGATTCGACTCGCGGTCTTTGGCAATGATGGCCTCAGCCTCCTGGTCGGTCAGATTTTTTATGCCCTGAAGGGTGCGGAAGTGGAATTTTACCCATATGCGCTTGTTGTCCTTGTTGATGAAACTATAGGTGTGGCTCCCGAATCCGTGCATGTGGCGGAATGAGGCCGGAATGCCGCGTGGCGACATTGTTATTGTGACCTGATGAAGGGCTTCCGGCAGGAGAGTCCAGAAGTCCCAGTTAGCCGTCGGATTGCGCATCCCGTTACGCGGGTCACGCTTGATGGCATGATTCAGATCAGGGAATTTGAGAGGATCGCGCAGGAAAAATACCGGGGTGTTGTTGCCGACGAGATCCCAGTTGCCTTCATCAGTGTAGAATTTCATGGCGAAGCCACGGATATCGCGCTCTGCATCAGCGGCTCCGCGTTCTCCGGCTACAGTGGAAAATCTTACAAGGCAA
Source organism: Duncaniella sp. C9 (assembly GCF_004803935.1). Taxonomy (GTDB): domain Bacteria; phylum Bacteroidota; class Bacteroidia; order Bacteroidales; family Muribaculaceae; genus Duncaniella; species Duncaniella muris. Next base: position 2,606,566 of record NZ_CP039547.1, on the reverse strand, counting down.
GGTGTCTGTTTGCCTATTTCTGAAAAAATAGACGCGCGGGTGAATTCTGTAATGTCGTTGGTGACGGTGAAAGTGCCGAAGGCGCCTGAACCTTTGGCATGCATACGCCTTTCCGGTATGACCTCTCGGTCAAAATGGGCTATTTTTTCAAGATACCAGGGATTTTGAGCTGTGACGGGGCCTCGCAGACCTGCGGTCTGGACATTCTGGTTGTCGGCGATCGGGCGCCCGTTTTCAGCGGTGAGTCTTTTCTTGTCCATACAATCACAATGAGGGGTTAAAGGTCAGTAAAAGGGGTTCTTAAACATTTGCTTAAACGATCGGGCGTCCCAAATGGTTTGCTGGCTCAGGACATAAAGAAATGGAAAAATCGTGAAAAGTGGTAATTATTACCGCATTTCGGGGTTTTGCAAAGACTGCCTGACGTGCTAATTTTGCACTTGACAAACAGATTGTTAAACCAACAGCACATGAAGAAAATGAAAAAAGCAGTTTATCTCATCTTATTCAGTGTACTGACAGCAAATTCTCAAGTTATGGAAAATCCGAACACAATCATGTCTCTTGCTCCGGTGGAGCAACTGGCGCTCACACAAGAGTGGGACAAGGTATTTCCGAAAAGCGATAAAGTGGATCACCGGAAGGTTACATTTGTCAACCGCTATGGCATCACGCTTGCAGCTGACATGTACACTCCGAAAGATGCTGCCAGAAAGCTTCCTGCAATAGCCGTTAGCGGCCCGTTTGGAGCTGTCAAGGAACAGTCGAGCGGACTATATGCCCAGCAGCTTGCAGAGCGAGGATTCATCACAATTGCTTTCGATCCGTCATTTACCGGAGAAAGCGGCGGCCGCCCGCGGCGTGTGGCTTCGCCTGACATAAATACCGAAGATTTCTCAGCGGCGGTTGACTTCCTGTCGGTGCAGCCGGATGTCGATTCTTCACGGATCGGAGTTCTCGGCATCTGCGGATGGGGCGGTATAGCCATCCAGACGGCCATCAACGATCCGCGTATCAAGGCCACGGTCGCATCGACAATGTATGACATGACCCGCGTTGCAGCCAACGGATATTTCGATACCGACAATTCGGCTGAGAAACGTAACGCAGCCCGCGCATCACTTGCGGCACAGCGCACAGAGGACTATCGCAACGGTTCCTATAAGCGTGCCGGTGGGGTGGTGGACCCTCTGCCCACAGATGCTCCGCAGTTTGTGAAAGACTATCATGCATATTACAAGACACCGCGTGGCTATCATCCGCGTTCCGGAAATTCAACCGATGGATGGAATGTGACATCCATACTGCCGCTGATGAACTTCAGATTTTTTGAATATGCCGGCGAACTGGAGAATGCCGTGATGATTCTGCATGGAGAGAAAGCTCATTCGCGCTATTTCGGAGAAGATACATTCAAACTGCTCTGCGGCGATAACAAGGAGTTGCTTATAGTGGATGGAGCCAGTCATTGTGACCTCTATGACAATCTTGATAAGATTCCGATGGATCGCATAGCGCAATTCTTCAGCAAGCGGATGCCTGCTGAATAACGTGTGTGAATATGGCGTTCTTCTAAAATCAGGAAACGCCCCTCATAATCGAGTAGGAGGTAAACACGGGTCAAGCCGAAAGCACGGTGCATGAATTTTGAGAAAAGTGTTAAATTTGTGGCATGAAAACCGCAGATGCAATATGGATGTGCCTGCCCGAGGGCATGGACGAACTATTTGAAATGGTGCGCTTCGAGCGCACGGAACAGTCCTATGACATATGGCTTGACGAAAAGAAGAAACTGTCTGATGAAGACTATCGTAATCCAAATATCGTAGCGCGAGGCTATACGGATTATGTAACAATACAGGACTATCCGATGCGTGGACGGCCTGTATTTCTTCACATGCGCAAGAACAAGTGGTGGGACAGGCAGACCAACGAAATCTTCAGCTACAATCTCGAACTTCCCAACGAGGAAGGAACACGACTCAGCGCCGAGTTCGTGGCTTTTTTAAAAGACGAAGGTGGAGACGACAGCCCTGTCGATTAAACAGATAGCGCAGATGTACTGCGTCAACGGCAAACATTTTGCCGACTTGTACCGCAATAAGATAAGCGGTTACGCCGACTGGTGCGAACAGGAGCTTGGCTGTGGGTTCTATTTCAACGCCGATAATATCGGCCCTTACATGAGTCTTGATGAGACGTGTCTGAGCAACGGGGAGGTATGGACGTTCCTGACCAACAAGGACGGCCACGGAGGCAAGGGAACACTTGCGGCAGCCATTCCCGGAACAAAGAGTGACGAAATTATATCCATACTCATCGGAGCTATGGAGAAATCAATCAGACGCAGGGTCAAGGAAGTGACCTGCGATCTCTCGCCATCAATGATGCTCATAGCCGCAGAAGTGTTCTATAACGCCCATGTAGTCAACGACCGTTTTCATGTCCAACAGGTCTATAATGAGGCCGTTGACGAAATCCGCATTGACATTCGCCGACAGCTCATCGCAGAGGAAAACAACCGCAACAAGTCCGAACCGCCGGTAACGTACTCCAACGGAGAGACCATGCGCCAGATACTGGCCCGCAGCAAACACACTCTGATGATGTCGCAGAACAAATGGACTGACATACAGCGCCATCGTGTCAACATACTGTTCAAATACTATCCAATGTTGAAGGCTGCATACAGCCTTGCGATGGAGCTGCGCAAGATTTTCAACGCTAAAATCTCACCGACAAAAGCCATGGGGAGGATGAACAAGTGGTATGAAAAGGTAATGGCATTGGGTAACAACAACTTCCGCTCGGTAATCAAAACATTCAAGAACCACGCCCCAACAATCCTGAACTATTTCCGTCGTCGTGCGACCAATGCCTCTGCCGAGGCATTCAACTCTAAAGTCAAAATATTTCGCTCACAAATGCGTGGTGTCCGGGACCGCGACTTCTTCATCTTCCGATTAGTCAAACTCTACGCCTAAAAATTTAACACTTCTAATTGCCCAATTTAACATATGCACCGTGCTTTCGGCTTGAGCCACTATACTCTTGACATCTCCCTTCCGCCCACCGGAAAAATCCGCTGCGCCGAAATCCCTGACTCATAATATGGACTATAAATGAAAAACCCGACTTGAAGTCGGGTTTTGAGAGGTTCCTAGCAGATTCGAACTGCTGTAAACGGTTTTGCAGACCGGCGCCTAACCACTCGGCCAAGGAACCATTGTGTGGTGGATTACGGGTGCAAAGGTAGTACTTTATTCCGATCCCTCCAAATTTTTCAGAAGGTTTTTTAATGGATACGTTAAATTTTAGTCACATTTTAATATTGATCGAACCTTGGCCTGATAGCGTTTGATGGTGAAACAAGGTGTATATTGGTTGTGTGTGAATGGTGAAGAGTTTGGCAACCGGAATGTTTTCGAATGGATTTGGCAGGGAGGTGTCTATTGATGGCGGATCATCATCATTTTGTCCTGCACTTGCTCCGCCGTCTCAGATTAAAAAAATGTATTTAAAATTTGGTTTATACTATAAACCTTATTAGCTTTGCATCCGAATAGAGAGCGGAATCGCGCGACCGCTCTTTTTTCAAAAGAAAATGGTTTATAAAATAAACCTAAAGTTAACTCTCAAAAACCTGTAAAATGGAAGATAAAAAACTAACTGAAAAAGAGAGCCTCGAAGTGATTACTTCGATGATTGCTCGCACCAAAGTCCGCTACCTCGGCAGCGGTAACATCCTGCTTATGTGGGGATACCTTGCGGTATTTACTTCAATATTGGTATGGATACTGCTCGCAGCCACACAGCAAAATGTATGGAACTGGCTGTGGTTTGCCATTCCCGTAATCGGTATGCCGTTAACTTCTATAATGGCGCGTCGTGAAAAACGAACTGATGGTGCAGTGACTTATTCCGACAAAATCACCTCTCATCTATGGTCGATATTCGGAGTATCCGAAATCGTCTTAACCTTTATTTGCCTCGGATTCTCACTCATTGGCGGTATCAAATGCTGGACTGCAATGCCTGTCTATACATTTATTGCCGCTCCCTTTGCTGAGATTGCACAAGGCCTTATCGTTAAAGAGAAATCCCTTACATGGGGCGGAATTGTCGGCTTGGCTATCGGAATGGTTTTGGTATGTTGTGCGACCGGTAAGATTCCTCTTTTAGCCAACTGGTTCATGCCCCTCTTCATTCTCTTTTGGGTTGTAATGATGATTGTTCCCGGTCATATAATTAATCATAAAGCGAAAAAGGGATGAAAGAGCTGAATCCGCTTCTACATTCGCAACTCCGGCTTGCCATAATGTCCATTCTGATGAATGTGGAAGAAGCAGATTTCGTGTATCTCAAAGAGAAAACCGAATCAACTGCCGGAAACCTCAGTGTGCAGCTCGACAAGCTATCATCGGCAGGCTATATTTCCGTAGAGAAAGGCATGGCCGGCAAACGCCCCCGCACCATCTGCTCGATAACTTCAGCCGGGCGAAATGCCTTTGAGGAATATGTCGATGCGCTGAAATCTTACCTTAATTTGTAGACAGACGGAATTTCCTAGATATATGATCAATATAGATCAATGTCTGTGTGCCAATGTCAGTTCAGGCGTGCCTCTTATGCGGAGCGCGCCTTAACTGCTTTTGTATTATCCTGAAATTTTAAACATGCCGGCGTGGAATTCTCGCAAAATTCTTTTAATTTTGTTGTGAATAAAATTAGCCATAAATTTAATAACCAAAACAGATAGTGACCATGAAGAAATCAGCGCTGTTCATCGGTCTGTCCGTTTCGTGGCTCGCAGCAGTCGCGCAAGGGCAGGGCGGAATTTCTCAGAGTGACATTGATGGCTTCCGGGCTGCCTATGCGGCAACCCCAGGCACAAAAGCCATTCACAATGCTCTTGCCAACAATGCCATCAATGCATTGGCCCTCAACCATGAGAATCTCAACAATCTTGACACCCACTTTTCTCACCGGGTTCCAAGCAAGGGTATCACCAACCAGCGTTCGTCGGGCCGATGCTGGCTGTTCACCGGACTGAATGTACTCCGTGCCCAGGCAATGACCGAACACAAACTGCCAAAACTGGAACTCTCGCAGAGCTACAACTTTTTCTGGGATCAGCTTGAAAAGTCAAATCTCTTCCTGCAGGGAGTGATCGATACAGCCTCGAAACCATTTGAAGACCGCACGGTTGACTGGCTTTTTGCCAATCCGCTGAGTGATGGAGGCCAGTACACAGGCATAGCCGACAATCTGATGAAATATGGGGTAGTGCCTATTGAGGTGATGGGCGAAACTGCGAGCAGCAAGTCTACAAGCACCATGCGCAACCTGCTTCAGTTACGTCTGCGCGAAGACGGGCTGGAATTGCGCCGCCTTGCATCGGAAGGCAAAAACTCCGACCAGTTGCTATCGCGTAAAAAAGAAATGCTCACTCAGATTTACCGCATCCTTGCACTCAATCTTGGCGAGCCGCCGGTGGAATTCACCTGGACGCGCCGTGATTCAGACGGAATGGCAGTTGATACCAAGACCTATACTCCGCAGTCGTTCTACAAAACCTATTTCGGCAACGATCTCAAAAATGACTATGTGATGCTGATGAACGATCCCACCCGCGAGTACTACAAACTCTATGAAATAGAGTATGACCGCCACGGTTATGACGGCTACAACTGGACCTATGTCAATCTACCCATCGAAGACATAAAGCAAATGGCGATAGCTTCCATCAAAGATGGCAAGGCAATGTATTTTTCATGCGATGTAGGCAAATTCATCAATAAGGATCTTGGTCTGCTTGATGAAAATAACTATGACTACGGTTCGCTTTTCGACACAAAGTTCGGAATGAATAAAGCCGACCGCATCCGAACCCATTCATCAGCATCGTCTCATGCAATGACTCTTGTGGCTGTTGATCTCGACCAGAAGGATAAGCCGAAGAAATGGATGGTTGAAAACAGCTGGGGCAGCGGAGCCAATGACGGCCACCTCATAATGACCGACAAGTGGTTTGATGAATACATGTTCCGTCTGGTTGTCGACAAAAAGTATCTGACCCCGAAAGCATCCAAGGTTCTGACTCAGCAGCCCACACTCCTCCCACCGTGGGATCCGATGTTTGCTCCTGAAGAATAATCCGGCCCGCTTATTAAAATATTGAAGGAAACGTTCCAACATATAGAATCCGCGACTCAGCTATGATGCAGAGCCGCGGATTTGCTTTTTTTATAGTCTGTAAATTATGGTCCGGAGCAATGCCCGGTCCGTCAGGCTTTACGGCAATGACGACTTCTTCAGCTTCAGCCGGTCGAAGCCGTTGCCATATACACTTCTGACGCTCGAATTTGTAACATAAGCATTCTCGTCAGTCTCTTTGACGATGCGCAGAATCTGGTAGACATCATTCTGCCGGCACCATATGAGCATCAGTTTTCTCGGTTCTCCGGTCCAGTAGCCCGTGCCGTCCCACATGCTCACTCCGCGACCGGTTTCATGCGTGATTCGATAAGCTATTGTCTCCCATTTTTCAGACAGAATGATAAACTGTATTGTCTGCTTTCCCTTGTCGATATACCTGTCAGCCAACCAGGAGTATATATATATGGCCAGCCATCCGTAGATGATGGTCTGTGTGCGTGACTGAATACGGGCCTCCATATCACCGTCGAAAGGCAGGAAAAAGGATAGTGCTACGATCGAGACATCGATTATCATCATTACTCGCCCCATGCTGATGTCGCTCACATGTGACATTATGGCCGCTACAATGTCCGTGCCGCCTGTGGTGCCGTGGTGGCTGAAATATATACCTATGCCGAGCCCAAGCATCACCGCACCCATTATCACGCTCATAGGAGCGCTGCTTACAAGAGGCGGATGAGAGGTGAAATATCCTTCCACCGATCCGATGAGCACTGACAGAAGCGTGGCTCCGAAGATGGTGCGCAACACAAACCCTTTGCCAAGATAGCGGAATCCGCAGAGCAGTAGCAGAATGTTGGTGCCATACATTACCACTGCTACCGGGAGTCTCCCGCCGGTGGCATAGAAAATCAGTGAGCTGAAACCGGCCATTCCGCCGATGACTATGTGGTGGGGGAGTATGAACACGGTGAATCCGACTGCATATATAAGTATGCCGCTTACAATAGCGATGCAGTCGCGGATATTCTGTGACAGGAACGGCTTTGCCTCCGTCCGGTCAGACTTTGCTGGTGTTGACATGGGCTGATGCTGATTTATGCTGCAAAGTTAAGGATTTCTTGAAGATATTTAACAAAATGCCCCGAACTAAGTATCTGTGCAGGCGTTTTTAAGATATAACGAACTTTTAAACGCTATAATCATCATGACTTATACACTTCCTGAATTGCCCTACGCCAATAACGCTTTGGCTCCTTCGATTTCGCGTGAGACAATCGAGTACCACTACGGTAAGCATGAAAGAACATATATCGACAATCTCAACAGACTGATCAAGGACACTCCATATGAAGATATGGAACTTGAAGAGATTATCACCACTGCTTCCGGACCGCTGTTCAACAATGCATCGCAGGCTTGGAATCACATCTTCTACTTTTTTACTTTTTCTCCCGACGGCGCGCATGAGCCTGACGGGCATCTCCGCAAGGCGATAGATGAACAGTTCGGTTCTTTCGATCAGTTCAAAAAGGAGTTTGAAGATGCAGGCGCCTCGATTTTCGGCTCCGGCTGGGTATGGCTCTCTAAAGATAAGGATGGAAAACTCTTTATCACTCAGACTTCCAATGCCGGTAACCCGCTTTGTGAAGGTCTAACTCCTCTTTTGGTCTTCGATGTTTGGGAGCATGCCTACTATCTTGATTATCGCAACCGCCGTCTTGACGCACTCAAAGAGTGGTGGAAGATTGTAGATTGGGACGTAGTCGCAAGCCGTTATCTATAACATGCGCAGAAGGCACATGCACGAACAAAAAAACAACTTTAGTTAAAGTATAAAGAATAAGCACTAAAATAAGCATAATGTGATGAATGGAGAGAGAGGCAGTCGTGAGACCCCCTCTCTTTTTTCATGCTCTTTTTTCATGCTCTTATTTCTGCGCAGATGCAGCCCGTCAAGGCTGCATCTGTATCGGCAGGCATCGCACCAGATAATCCTGTGCGGTGTTCCAGGGAATATATATAATCGAGCGTCCGGGAATAAGAGAGACCGGAGTCTCGTTAAGGTCTACTCGGAGATAATAGTTGCCTGATTCCGCTCGGAAGAGAATCATCTGGAGATTCGAAGCCATCGGCACTACGTAGAAATCACGCCAATGCATGCCTACTGTATCGAAATAGTTTGTCATGTAGTAGCATCCCGGCAGGTGCATCAGTGACAGCAGAGGCATGAGTGTCTCCGCATGTCCGAAGCGTAGCATGACACTGTAAGGATTTGCACCTGAGATAGCATCCTGGCAAGTCTTTATAAGATCAGCCAGGAGCGGAGCCGCCATTGTGGCGGGAACAGTTGACAGCGTAGAGGCTGAATGTGTCAGATAGTGATGCAGGTTTTCGATGCTCCACAGTGCATTGATCTCGCTTTCAGTCACAAACTGCGAGAGATCTGCTCCTATGCCCATAGCGCTGCAGCCGGCTATTACCTTATATACCGCTATTCCGAAATCACGGGCCTCGCCATCGGTCAGCTGATATTTGCTGCCCAGAAGTCGAGGGGCCACAGTGAGGGGTGCATGGCTGTCTACATATTCGTCATAGACTTTATGCCATTCCTCTCCGTCCATGAAGTCTTTGTATTCCGGATCGGTTTCCCAGAAGCGCACCAGCTGATTGTTCTGTCGGCCGGATGCAGTGTATATTTCTATGCGGTTGTTCAGTCGGGTCAGCTGGTGGGTAAATTCATCCATTGACATTACACAGCGAGGAACATATGATGATATCGCATTGATCTTGCGGTCTTTGAAAAGCGTAGGGAATGCCGCAAAAGCGCGCGAGGCTATGGCCCGTTGTTCGGCCATGCCGAGCGAGTCGAGCGCACCCCATCGGCCTCCTGTTCTGGCTACCACCAGATCGCAGAGTCTGAGCAGTTCTTTTCCGGCCGGACTGATGGTGCGTAACGAATCCGCCCTGTGGAGTATTCGCGAGAGTGATGTTGTGTATTTTGACGAAGACAGGAACCGGGCTCCGTGGCGTCCCACATGGTTGATGTAGACCGGAGTGAGCGAATCGGGATAGGCAAGATCTTTCACAGTCCTTGCCGGATAGGGCATGGCCGAGCCTTGGCATTGCTCCATGCTGTAGTGTGTTTCTGTCGGATCTGCCGCTATGGCAGTCTGCGTCGGAGCAATATAACTGATAATTGCAGCCGCGATAAAAAGAAGCTTCTTCATTGCTTATGACGGGACTTTTTGTTAGTTTTGTCGTTGAATTTCAAAGTGTGGAATCATTGTCAATCACAATCCTTCCAAAATTAATCAATTGATGAATAAAGACCAAAAATACAAGACCCTGGTTTCATCCGGGCGTTATGTCGAGGCAATGGCTGTGCTTTACAGTCTGCTCGAAATGAATCCCGCGGATGACCGTGTGCTTTTCGAACGGGGCAAACTCAGGTGGCGCATGGGTGACAGATCCGGAGCGATGGGAGATTATGCCAAGGCTGTGGAATTGAATCCTGACAGCCCTGCGGTTATGGCGCTGGAACAGGCGCGTGACATTGCAGACTTCTTTAATCCGGATCTGTATAATCCGTAAAATTCGTCGGTCTGACCGGTAAGAATGTCCGCATAGCCAGATTTACGCTTTTTCCGAAAGTTCAAGCCATCGCATCTCCTTTTCGTCAAGCAGATCCTTGAGCTCGGAATAACGCCGAGCCTTTTCCTCAATGTCGCTTAACTGTTCCCCGGAATTAAAGACGGTTTCGAGCTCATGGCGCTCGGCAGTAAGCCGGTCAATCTCAGCGGTCAGTTCCTCAAACTCTTTACGCTCCTTGAACGACATCTTGGCCGGACGTGAATTCTCGCGGCTGCGGCTTTTTGTCTGCGCTTCGCATTTCTGTGCGGCTTTCTGCTCTTCATTGGCCTTCTGTTCGCGCAGATATTCGCGGTAGTCACTGTAATTTCCGGGGAAGTCCTTGATGACACCGTTGCCTTCCATCACAAACAGGTGGTCTACGATGGAGTCAAGGAAAAATCTGTCATGAGAGATGACTATGACACAGCCTTTGAATTCCCTGAGATATTCCTCAAGGATGCCTAAAGTCATGATGTCAAGGTCGTTGGTCGGTTCGTCGAGAATCAGAAAGTTGGGTTGTCTGACCAGCACGGCGGCAAGGTTGAGCCGTCGCATTTCGCCTCCGCTGAGAGTTGAGATATATTTCTGTTGGTCAGCCGGAGTAAACAGAAACCGGTTCAGGAATTGCATGGGTGAAAGGCGTGTGGCGCCGTTATCAAGTACGATATCATCGGTCAGATCAGTAATCGCGTCGATAACTTTCTTGTTGGGCGGGAGCTGGAGGCCTTCCTGCGAGTAATAACCGAAGCGTACGGTTTCGCCTACATTCCACTCTCCGCTGTCAGGCGCTACGAGCCCTTGCAGCATCTTGACGAATGTCGACTTGCCTACGCCGTTGCCGCCTACGATTCCGAGCTTCTCATATCGGGCGAAAGTATAGGTAAAGTCGTCCAGTATGACTTTTTCACCGAATCGCTTGCTGATCCCCTCGGCTTCAAAGATTTTTGAGCCGATGTATGACGATCTGACATCAGTCGGGTCGATCTGTCGCTCGGTGTAATTGGCGCGGGAACGTTCCTTGAGATCATAAAACGCGTTGATCCTGTAACGGGCCTTGCCCGCGCGGGCCTGAGGCTGGCGTCTCATCCATTCCTGCTCCTTGCGCAGAGTGTTGCGAACCTTGGCGAGCTCTCCTGTCAGAGCCTCGATGCGTTCGGCGCGGCGTTTGAGGTAAAGGTCGAAGTTTCCTTCATAGGTGAAGATCTGCTGCATGTCAATCTCGATGATCTTATTGCAGACACGGTCTAGAAAATAACGGTCATGAGTGACCATCAGCAGGGTGATGCGTTGTCTGGTCAGATAGTTTTCGAGCCATTCCACGGTTTCAAGGTCGAGGTGGTTGGTCGGCTCGTCGAGAATCAGCAGATCCGGAGAGGCAAGGAAGACCTGAGCCAGTGCAGCACGTTTGATCTGGCCGCCTGACATGTGCTCCGGCATTATTCCGCAGTCGCTGATGCCAAGCTGTGACAGCATCTGGCGCACACGGTCTTCGCGGTTCCAGTCTTCGTGATGCTCTTCAGGCATTGCCGCGAGCAGATTGTCAAGAATGCTTTTCCCGGGGGCGAAATCCGGAATCTGGGCAAGAAATCCCACTCTTAAGCCGTTGCGAAACGTTACAGATCCGCTGTCAGGGGCTTCCTCTCCTGAAAGAATGCGCAGCAGAGTGGATTTTCCGGTGCCGTTTTTGGCTATGAGGCCAATCTTGTCGCCTTCGTTAATGCCGAAAGTAACAGAATCGAAAAGCATACGGTCGCCGTAGCTTTTTGTCAGATCTTCAACTTGCAGATATGGTTTCATAGGTCGAGGCAGTCATCAAGGGCTTTGGTGATTGCGGCGCGGTCGAGATGCTGTCCGATAAACACTATCTTGATCATGCGGTCACCGTAGTCGGCATCCCAGTCGCGCATGATCGACGGATCCTGTGCCACCAGCTCTTTCAGTTCGTCCTCCGGAGCTGTGGCAAACCACATCCCGGCCTCTTTCAGCTGTTTCTGGCGTCCTGCGCTCTCGAACAGATATGACATATCAGGATTATTGCCGAAATAGCAGATGCCTTTTGAACGTATGATATTTTTCGGCCACTTGCTTGCGGCGAAATAATCGAATTTGTTCAGATCGAAACCCGGACGTCGGAAATAGACGAAAGTCTCAATGCCGTATTCCTCAGCCTCTCCTTCGCTGTGGTGATGATGGTGGTGGTGACAGCCGCAGGAGCATTCAGGGCCGTGATCATGGTGGTCATGATCATGATGTTCATGGTGCTTGTGCTCATCTTCGCCGTGCTCGTGTTGGTGATGGCATTCGTCATGATGATGGTGACCGTGCTCACGTTCATGTTCTTCTTTTGCAATCTCTTCAGCCGGCTTTTCAATCTGGCTTACCCAAGCGGCCGATGTCGCCACTTTGTTGAAATCAAACATGTGGGTGTCGAGTATCGACGAAAGATCTATGTCGGCATAGTCACATTCGATTATGCGCACTCCTGGATTGAGAGCGAGCACTATTGTCCGCACTCGTTTGAGTTCTTCAGGAGTGATTTCGGAAACTTTGTTGAGGATGACTATGTTGCAGAATTCAATCTGCTGGATGACAAGATTTTCAATATCCTCATCATCATGATGGTGTGCGGTAAGATCTTCTCCGCATCCGAATTCGTCACGCATGCGGAGAGCATCGACAACTGTCACTATGCAGTCGAGCTTCGGAGTGCCGTTGCGTGTAAGCGCGCCGTCTGCCATGTAGGGAATCGAACAGATGGTCTGGGCGATAGGGGCCGGCTCGCAGATCCCGCTTGCCTCAATGACTATGTAGTCAAACTTCTTCATCGCCATTATCTCCTCTATCTGCTTGACGAGATCCATTTTCAGGGTGCAGCAGATGCAGCCGTTCTGCAGGGGCACGAGCGAATCGTCTTTTGTGTCGACGATGCCTCCGCGCTGAATCAGATCGGCGTCAATATTGACTTCACCGATATCATTGACTATGACCGCGAAACGTATGCCGCGGCGGTTGGAGAGTATATGGTTTACGAGAGTGGTCTTGCCACTTCCGAGATAGCCTGTTAGAAGAAGTACGGGAGTTTCCATATAATAATATAATATATATGTTTGGGGGGGGAATTCTGTTTTACATTGCCGGGATTACCAGCTGATACTTACTGCTACGCCTTTCATACGGGCATTGATGGGCGGATTCAGCTTGGTCAGCGATATGTAGCCGCCGCTGATCTGGGGCCAGCGGGCAGTCAAAGCTTGTCGGATACGCCCTATGACGTGTTCAAGCAGATTGGATGGATCAGACATCACATCCTTTATAATGCCTACGGCTTCGGCATAGTTCAGCGTATGCTCTACATTGTCGCTTTCCATCGCTTCTCCGATAGGATAGCGGAGGTGGACCGTCAGTTCAAACGTGTTGCCGTTCAAGCGCTCGAAATCAAACACCCCATGTCGAGCAAACAGTTGCAACCCGTTTATTTCTATGGTTCCTTCCATCAGTGTCTTGGCGTTTTTTTGTGATTGATGTTTTAGCTCCAGCTCAGGTTTGAGCCTCGTTTGATGAATCCTTTGATCCTGTACCACAGATTATATATGGGCTCGAAAGTCATGAACCAGGGTACTGTGATCAGCAGAGATCGTGAATGGAGAGCACGAGAAGTCGAACGCCATGCAAAAGCAAGTATGAGCGTCAGACTTAGATAGAGCACTGAGGCTGCGATCAGTGGAACCAGTGACGGAAGGCCGACAAGAGCGAGCCCTATGCAGCATCCGGTGAAAATCCACCAGGCCAGAGAGCAGCTGCCGAAGAACACCCGTGACCAGGTACGCAACTTTCCGGCTGTGTACCCGTAACGCAACTTTGAAACTTTATGGGCCGGCTGAGGCTGCATTTCAGGCACTTCAACTATGGCACCCTGTGAGATTTCTACTGCGGTGTTCGCGCCGTTAGCCACTTCATTGACAAACATATCGTCGTCGCCATACTTCAGATGCAAAGTCCGTGAGAAACCCTTGTTGCGGAAAAATACCGACCGGCGATAGGCCAGATTGTGACATGTGGCGCGATACGGACGGCCTGCGAGTCCCCAGGAGAGATATTCTACGGCAGTGCGCACGGTGTCGAAGGCGTGGAGGCGCTTCCAGGGTTCCTTCACCGCTTCTTCGCTGTCAGGATCAATGGCGGCGACCGGTGCCGCATAGCCGATGACCACCTCTTTGCCCTGGCCGAAATGACGGGCCATGAGACGGAGCCATTTATCGGAAAGTATGCGGGCGTTTCCGGTGGTCAGCACAACCACTTCATGGCGCGCAGCCTTGATGCCGAGCGTCAGGGCCAGTTTGCGGCGTGAGAGCGAGCGTGATTCCAGCGGAGTGAAAGTCATGTAGAGATTGGAATAGCGTTCTTCAAGGCGGGCTATCACCTCTTTGGTTGAGGGTAGCGCTCCATCGTTGACCACGATTACCTCAAACGGGGCAGGGTAGTCCTGGTCGAGAATGGCGGGAAGCAGTGTCTCCAGATTGCGGGCATCGTCTTCAGCACAGACTATAACCGACACTCCCGGAAGTTGTGTGTCATCGGTTTCTTCGGCTGTGTTGTCAGTTGAAGCCGCACGGCCTACAATCCTGACATAGTGGCGGAAACCGAGCAGAAGATAGAAGAAGCAAACGCAGACTCCGCAGAGCAGAGCTATTATAATAGGTGTGAATTGAATTTCAAACATAATGACGTGAGCATTTTTTTCAACCTGCAAAATTACAAAAAATGCCCGAAACAACGCCCTTGACACGAAAAATTTCCTCATTTCATTAATTGACACCTGCTTCGGATCATTATTTTGCAAAATCAAGAATAATTAAGTAATTTTGCAGTTCAAATTCGACTTGAATATATGGGATTTTTTAATTTTTTCTCCCGCGAAAAAAAAGAGACTCTTGACAAGGGCCTTGAAAAGACACAGCGCGGACTTCTTGACCGTCTCTCACACGCCATCGCCGGTAAATCTACGATAGATGACGATGTGCTCGACAACCTCGAAGAGGTCTTTGTGACCTCTGATGTCGGTGTCGACACAACACTGAGAATTATCGACCGCATTCAGAAGCGTGTGGCCAGAGATAAGTATGTCGGGTCGGCCGAGCTCAACCGTCTGCTGTGCGAGGAAATAGCCGACATGCTTGCGGAAAACAGTAACGAGTCTTCGCAGGATGACTTTACTGTTCCGGCATCTCACAAGCCCCATGTGATAATGGTGGTGGGTGTCAACGGTGTCGGCAAGACTACTACCATCGGCAAAATGGCCGCCCAGTTCAAAAAAGCCGGCAACAAGGTGATGCTCGGTGCCGCCGATACATTCCGTGCCGCCGCCATTGAACAGCTTGAAGAGTGGGGCCGCCGCGCAGATGTGCCCGTTGTCAAGCAGAAACTCGGAGCCGATCCGGCATCAGTGGCGTTTGACACGCTTCAGAGCGCCATTGCCAATAATGCCGATGTGGTCATAATAGACACAGCCGGACGTCTGCACAATAAAAAGGGCCTCATGGACGAACTTACCAAGGTCAAAAATGTAATGCAGAAACTGGTTCCCGAAGCTCCCCACGAAATTTTGCTCGTGCTTGACGGCTCCACCGGACAGAACGCATTCGAACAGGCCCGCCAGTTTGTTGCGGCCACTCAGGTCAATGAGCTCGCGATCACTAAACTTGATGGTACAGCCAAAGGCGGAGTGGTCATCGGAATCAGCGATCAGTTCAAGATCCCGGTCAAATACATCGGCCTCGGCGAAGGCATTGAAGACCTCCAGGTTTTCCACAAACGCGAATTTGTCGAATCACTTTTCGGGGAGAAAAAATAATCTCCCCTTTTATTTGGCTCAATTTCTGACCGGAATCTCTCAAGCGGCCGGTCTCATATCAAAGATTGTTTGAAATGACAAATAAAATAGCAGTCATCACCCTTGGCTGTTCGAAAAACCTTGTGGATTCGGAGCGTCTGATGGTGATGCTCTCCGATGTGGGCTACGAGGTTGTCGACGCCGCCACCGAAGCCTTCCTTGAAGCCGACGGATGGAAAGGCGTCGTGATAAACACCTGCGGATTCATCGGCGATGCCAAGGAAGAATCCATTAACGAGATCCTCGCCTGGTGCCAGGCCAAAACCGATGGCCGCATCGCCGCGCTTTTTGTCATGGGATGTCTCTCCCAGCGCTATGCTTCGCAGCTTCCGGCAGAAATACCGGAGGTAGACCGCTGGTATGGCAAAACGGACTGGCCTGCGCTTGCCGTAGACCTCGCACGCCGCTCCCCGGCCACTGCTCCGTATGACCGTGTCATAACCACGCCCCGCCACCACGCCTACATAAAGATAGCTGAAGGTTGCAATCGTTTCTGCGCATTCTGCGCCATACCGTTGATAACAGGCCGCTACAAGTCGCGCCCGATTGATGAGATCATCGCGGAAGTCCGCATGCTTGTCAGTCGCGGAGTCAGAGAGTTCAACGTCATAGCCCAGGATCTTACTAACTATGGCAAAGACCTTTACGGCAAGGTAGAGATAGCGCGTCTTGTCGATGAAATGGCGGCAGTGGAAGGTGTGGAGTGGATACGTCTGCATTATGCCTATCCGAAAGACTTTCCGCTTGAATTGCTTGACGTGATGGCCCGTCGCGACAATATCTGCAAATATCTCGACATTGCGCTCCAGCATTGCGCCGATACTGTCTTGACCAACATGCGCCGCCACATCACCGGAGCTGAAACCCGCAGCCTTCTCGCCGAAATCCGCAGGAGAGTCCCTGGAATTCACATCCGCACCACTCTGATGGTAGGCTTTCCGGGTGAAGGCGATGATGAATTCGCCGAACTTCTCGATTTTGTGCGTGAACAGCGCTTTGAGCGCATGGGCGCTTTTGCCTATTGCGAGGAAGAAGACACCTTCGGCGCGCGTAATTTTGAAGATTCTATACCCCAGGAGGTCAAAGACGAGCGCCTGTCTCAACTGATGGAACTTCAGGAAAAGATTTCGCTGGAGATCCAGGAAGAGAAAGTTGGATCGGTGATGCGCGTCGTTATTGACCGTGAAGAACCTGAATTCTATGTGGGCCGCACGGAGTTTGACTCTCCTGAAGTCGATCCGGAAGTGCTTGTCTCCAAAATTTTCAGACTGGAGAAGGGCAGAACATATAATGTAAAAATAACTTCGGCTCTTCCTTTTGAACTCATGGCGGAGCCTCTTGCCGAAACATTGGACCCTGCATGAAATTCAGCGCCCAGATTTCCCAGGCCATTGACCGTTGTCTGACCGATGAGATCCCATTTGTGGCTTTTGCCATGCCGGGAGAAGCTGAGGTCTGCTTCCGTGCATCCCTGCCTGACGGTCAGTTCCGCTCGCCGGCTTTCCGCGACAAGGAGAGCGACAGCTTCTTTATAAATTTCTTTGATAACGATGAACCTTATACAGCAGGTGTAAGTTTCGACATGACGGAAGAGGAAGTCAATAATTTCCATGACCCCACCTATCATGCCCGGATCTTCGGTGACTCTATCCGTCCGCGGGTATCGTCCACATTCCGAGCAAGCTACCATGAGGCTTTTTCTGCCGTGAAACCCCGTTTGAAGAAAGATGGCGGCAAGGTCGTGCTCTCACGTCTGCGGTCGCTGTTTACTAAAAAGACGCCTCGTCTGATTGCAGAAGAGTATTTTGCCCTGACTGATTCAACATTCCGTTATCTCTGCTTTACTCCTGAAACCGGCGTATGGCTTGGCTCAACTCCTGAGGTCCTGCTTGAAAGCGACAGAGCCACAGGTCTTATCCGCACAATGTCACTCGCCGGGACACGTCCAGCCGATGAATCGGGTGACTGGGATGAAAAAAACATCCGTGAGCAGGCCATCGTGACTGACTACATCTGCCATACACTCCGCAATGCGGGTCTTGAAGTAGAAATCAGACCTCTGACCGAACGCCGTTTTCTGAATATAAAGCATCTTTGTACGCCTATTGATGCCCGCGGAGATGTCAGCATACCGGAGCTGATGTCGGCGCTCAGTCCCACGCCTGCAGTTGCAGGCTATCCGCGCGAACGGGCAATAGGGGAGATCGGACGGGTCGAGACGCATCGCCGTCATTGCTATGGCGGTTACGTCGGAGTCCGTATCGGCGGCGATTACCATGCCTTCGTCAATCTGCGCTGCGCTTTCATGGCTCCTGTCACACTGAGTGGCACCAAAGGCTGGCTCGGAAATCTATATGCAGGAGGCGGCATCATAGCCGCTTCGCAGGAAGACGCTGAATGGCTTGAAACCGAATCAAAAACCAGAGTCCTTGCATCGGTCTTCCTTGGTGAAAACGGGCATGAAGGCGAGGAAGGCTCTCGGCTCACCAGGAGCTCGGTCTCATTTCTCTCGGATCTGCCCCCTTCCGGCCATGATGACGGCCAGCCGGTAAATTCAGCCGGAATCTAAGAAATACCCCCCCATCAATCATCTTTCCAGGAAAAGCAATGAAAAAAGGATCACCAGTCATTATAATTCTCATCGCAGTAATAATAGTTGTTATAGTCTCGCTGCTTCCTCTGTCAAAATGGAGTGGCGGACGCATCAAGGATTTCAGCCTTTTCAGCGATATACTGAAAGAGGTCGGTATTATGGAGGGTGAACCCTCATATGCAACCGCTGAAAACATCGACCCCGAACTTCTGAAAGCAGCCGCAGAAGCAGAAAAAGAAGCGGAAAAGGCTCCGCTGCCGGGCGAGCCGATTGACACGATCATCTCTCCGGTCAAACCGTCGAGGGTCGGTGATCTCGTCAGGGTTGAAGACTACACAACTCTCGGCACAGGCTTCACGAATTTGAAAAGTGCCATTTCCGAGGGCCGTCTTGCCCGCGTGGCCGTGGTTGGCGACAGCTATATCGAAGGAGATATCTTTACTCAGGATCTCCGCGAACTTTTCCAGGATGCTTATGGCGGCGAGGGCGTAGGCTATGTCAACATGCACTCCGATTTCCCCGGTTTCCGCCGTTCGGTAAAACAGGGCGGTTCCGGCTGGCAGTCATTCTCGGCCAACAAGAAGTCAGACAAGAAATATCTCGACCTTACCGAGCAATATTTCACCCCTAAAGGCACAGCTGTTTCCACCTATGCCGGAACATCGGCTTTCAAGCATACCGGATCGTGGTCGCGTTCACGTTTTCTTTTCATTTCGCCTGACGATATCACAATCAGTGTTAAAACTGACTCCGGTGAATGGGAAGAGCGCAATATATCGGCTTCGGAATCCGTTCAGTGTTTAGAGATCGCGCAGCCGGTCTCTGAATTCGGTCTCAAGGCTTCGTCCTCTTCCCTGATTGCTCTTGGCGTGTGGCTTGACGGCACTTCGGGTGTCAGTGTCGACTGCATGTCATCACGCGGTTTTTCTGGAATAACTCTGACCAAAATCAATCCGGATCTTTGCCACGAGATGGCCGAGGTCATAAATTATGATCTTATCATTCTTGAGTTCGGCATCAATGCCATGAGTGCCGGGCAGAAAGAATACAGTGTCTACTGCTCCCGCATGGTCGATGTGATAAACCATGTCAGATTCTGTTATCCTAATGCCGACATCCTTCTGATGGGTATCGGTGACCGTGGCGAGCGTCGCGGATCTAAAGTGCGCTCAATGGCGGTGGCTCCGGCCATGATTTCAGCCCAGCGTGACGCGGCGCGTCGTGCTCACTGCCTTTTCTGGGATACCCGTGAGGCTATGGGCGGCGAGGATGCAGTGGTGCAGTGGAGCTCCACCGGACTGATGAACAAGGATTATATCCATCTGACCCACAAGGGCGGGGCCCGCCTTGCAGGAGAACTGTTTAATGCAATTCAACACGATCTGAAATGAAATATATCTATAGCTCTCTCTTATCTTTGACTTTTGCAGCGCTCCCGGTGACTGTGGCAGCGCAGCTGCCGGCTGACGATCCGTCAGTCACAACTGAAATAACAGACTCTGACGAGGAGTTTGATTTGGCAGTGCGCCAGAACCCGGTTGAAATCCCTGACGAGGCTGATGATATTGACATCCCTATCCCCGGTTTTATCAAGCGTTCGTCCAATCACATTATATATAATGGCGCTGACTGGTCTAAGCTCCGCGCGGCCTTTGAAGGCAGCTTCCAGGCTCCGGTCTCGATTGTCCATATCGGTGACAGCCATGTACAGGCCGATATAAACACCGGCACCACACGCGAACTTCTGCAGTATGACTTCGGTAATGCCGGTCGCGGACTGATAGCACCTCTGCGTATATGCGGTACCAACCAGCCTAAAGACTATGTGTTTCAAAGCCGCAATTCGTGGAATGCTGTCAAACTGATGAGTCCGTCATGGGCTCAGACCGTAGGATTTACAGGCACTTCTATCCGTCCTTCAAGTTCGTCGAGCGAACTGACTATCGGAACTCTTGACACAGACGATTACAATCCTTTCACATCTGCCACCATTTTTCATAACGGCAAGCTGACCATCAAGGATGTTACGGATGAAAATGGCAATCCAGTGCATTTCAGAGCTGTTCCTTCTCGTGATTACACCCAGATAATTCTCGCGTCACTTGCCACTAAGATCAATGTGTCATTCGCATCGGCCGGTGACCTTACTCTCTATGGCGCCTCTCTCTCAGGCGATCGTCCGGGTGTGTTCTATCATGCTATAGGCAATAATGGAGCTACATATGACTCCTATAACCGGATCGGCAATGTGGGCGTTGGAATAAACCCTTTGCAGCCTAACCTTGTTATACTCTCGTTAGGCACAAACGAAGCCTTCGGCCGTAGAATTGACACCGCTTCCTTTACCCGCTCGATAGACCGGCTGGTCAAAAATATCCGGACTGCAAATCCTGATGCCCTTATTCTGCTGACAACTCCGATGGAATGTCACCGCAGTGTTTCCAAAACTCAGAAAGTCAGAGTGCGCAAGAAAGCCCGCAAGGGTCGTAAGGCCACTTACAGAACTGTGACAAAGTCAACACGCAGCTATGCTGTCAATGCCAACATAGCTCCTTTGCGCCAGGCTATTCTTGACTATGGAAAGAATAACGGAATCGCGGTATATGACTGGTATGAAGTGGCCGGAGGAAACGGAGCGAGCACATCATGGATAAACGCAAGTCTCTTTGCCAAAGACCGTGTGCATCATACCCACAAGGGCTATAACCTGCAGGGCCGGCTTATCTATGACGCTTTGATGGACGCTCTCCGCGAACAGCCTCGCAACTGATGCCGACAGCCATTTTGCCTCTTGACCTCAAAATCAGATAATAATAATTCTAACACATTATCTATTCTACTACGTTGGATTCCGTTGCTACACTGTTTGGCGATTTGCTCCAGAGATTGTCTTCGCTGCCTGAACGTCTTGAGATTGATCAGGTAGTTGATGTGTTACGCTATGACCCCATGCAGCCTCTGCTGTTTAATACAGGGCTTTTCCTTGTGCTCTTTGTCGCATTCCTCTGCATTTATAGGCTGGTGCGCGGTGTGCGTGTGCTTAAAATGGCGCTCGTCATACTGTTTTCGCTCTATTTCTATTATAAATCTTCCGGATTTTCGTGTTTGATTCTTCTCGGTGTGTGCGTGAGTGACTGGGTTCTTGGCCTGCTTATGGACAAGGCTGCATCAATGCAGCGCGGTTCGGATGCATTGCGCAGGCTGATAGTTTTTGTCAATGTCGCCGCCAATGTGGGGATGCTGGCTTATTTCAAATATTTCAATCTGATAGCCGACACATTGTCACATTTCACCACGATGGACATCCGCGTCGAGACCATATTGCTGCCTGCCGGAATTTCGTTTTTCACTTTCCGTTCGATAAGCTATATTGTCGATTTATACCGCGGGCAGCTGAAAGCCTGCCGCAACCTCCTTGACTATATTTTCTTCCTCACTTTCTTTCCGCCTCTGCTCGCAGGGCCTGTGGTCAGAGCTAAAGATATGCTCCCGCAGGTCTATTCCAACCCTGTGGCAACCCGCGATATGACATCGGAAGGCATATGGCTGATCATCACGGGCTTGATCAAGAAGGTGGTGATAGCTGATTTCATCAGCGGAAATTTTGTGGAGCGTGTTTTTGACAATCCGGCTCTTTATAGCGGGTTCGAGAATCTTATGGCCACCTTCGGCTTTACAGTCCAGCTCTATTGCGACTTTTCAGGCTACAGCGACATGGCTATCGGCATAGCCCTGCTTCTCGGATATCGATTCATGGAGAATTTCAATGCTCCTTTCAAGGCCCAGAACCCGACTGAATTCTGGCATCGCTGGCACATCTCGCTTTCAACCTGGCTGCGTGATTATGTCTATATTCCTCTCGGAGGCAATCGCTGTTCTCGCCCGCGCATGTATTTCAATCAGTTTGCCACAATGGTAATCGGCGGCCTCTGGCATGGCGCATCGTGGATGTATGTCATCTGGGGTGCTGTACACGGTGGACTGCTTGTGGTCCACAAGATGTATCGGCGTGTGATCTCGCTTGCGGCTTCTGACGCTGTGCTTACCGAGAGCGGCGAGATGGTGATGGTCGAGTCAGGTCCTTCGGCATTGTCGCGGTGGATGCGTCCGGTCAATATGATTCTAACCTTTGTCATGGTCTCTCTTACCTTCATGTTTTTCCGTGCTCCGTCGATGGACGATGTGGCTATGATGTGGCATCAGATCCTTTTTGACTTTCATCTGTCTGTCGCGCCTCAGTTCGTGGAAAGCTATCTGACCATAGTCCTGCTGATGATCGGAGGGTATATGATTCACATCACGCCCTCACGGATGACTCGCAGAGTCCGTTCGGTGTTTGAAGCCAGTCCGGCGTTTGTGCAGGCTGTCATTCTTGCATTGGTCATTCTTGTAGTTATCCAGGTGCGTCAGAGCGATATTGTTCCGTTTATATATCTTCAGTATTGATCCGTATGTCTATGTTGCGTTCAGCCTTGCTCTCTGCTTTCATGCTTTCAGCTTTTGTATCCGGGAATGTTTTCGCGCAGTCGCAGGCAACACCTGTAACTCCGGTCCGGGTTTCTCCGGCTATGTCCACCCCCGGCTCTCAGTGGCAGGGCTGTGAAGTCGGCTTTCTCGGAGACTCGATGAGCACACTCTGTGACACTACTGCCAACAAACGCTTTTATGACTATCTGCATAATCTGCTTGGTTTGACTCCTCATGTCTATGCACGGTCAGGATGGCAATGGAAAAATCTTCTCGGAGAAGTCGACAAACTGAAGCGCGATCATCCTGATGTTGATGCCGTGATGGTGTGGGCCGGGACCAACGACTATAACCACAGCTGCCCGATCGGTGAATTTTTTACCGAATCGACGGCTCAGGTGAATGCCAACGGAAAGATCGAAACCCGCCGCTGCCGCAGTCATGTGATGTCAGATTCTACTTTCTGCGGGCGGATCAACCTCCTGCTGTCAAAACTGAAACAGACTTTTCCTGACAGGCAGATAATACTTCTGACCCCCATTCACCGCGGTTTCGCCCGCTTCAGCCAAAGCAATGTGCAGCCTTCCGAGCAATACTCAAATGCGCTTGGACTGTATATTGACGATTATGTGCGTACTCTCCGCGAGGCCGGATCGGTGTGGAGTGTGCCGGTGATCGACCTCTATTCCATCAGCGGGCTCTATCCGGCTGACAGTGCTCATGACTGTTATATACAGAATCCGGAAACCGACCGCCTCCATCCCAACACCATCGGCCATTTCCGCCTTGCCCGCACACTCCAGTATCAACTGTTATCCCTCCCTGCAAAATTTTAATCAGGCAGATCCCGCGAGTCAGATTTGGAAGAGATCTTAAGGACAAGACTGTCAATTATAGTCGACACAGGTGGTTTCTGACTCTTTGATGGCAGTTCGGATGAAAAATTGCCAGGAATTTTAGTCAGGTTCTGAAAAAATAGTGTAACTTTGGGTTGTAAAAATTCTAACCCCCTAACACCACGTAAAACTATGTTCAGACCTGAAGACATTGAACTATTGAAAAACAAAGGAATAACTGAAGCCGAAGTCGAGGCGCAGCTCAAGCGTTTCGTTACAGGCTTTCCCTATTTGCAGATAAGCGATGCCGCCCGTGTAGGTGCCGGCATTTTCCGTCTTGACGAAGGTGAAATAGATGCCGCTCTTGACCGCTGGCATGAATATCTCGCACACGGCGGAGAAGTCTGCAAGTTTGTGCCCGCATCAGGCGCAGCTTCCCGAATGTTCAAAGCGCTGTTTGAATACGTCGACGGTGGAACTGATGAACTTAAAGAGGGGTCTCCTGTAGCCGCATTGCTCGCGAATGTCGACAAACTGCCTTTCCTGCCCGAACTTCGCGCGGCTGTAGAGCGTCTCTACGGCAAGACCCTTGACGAGATGCTGGCAGAAGGACGTAACCGCGATATTATCGCCGCTATTGTAAATCCCGAAGGTATGAACTATGGCGGACTCCCCAAAGGACTTCTTAAGTTCCACACCTATGCCGACGGATCTCGCACTCCGATAGAAGAACACCTTACCGAGGGCGCGCAGACAGCCGCTAATTCCAAAGGCATTGTCAATCTTCATTTTACCGTCTCGTCCAACCACCGCAAGCTGTTTGAAGAAAAACTTGCCGAAGTCATTCCTGCTACAGAGAAGCGTATGGGCGTGAAGTTCAATGTCAGCATGAGCGAACAGAAGCCATCGACCGATACGATTGCTGTCAACCCGGACAACACTCCGTTTGTTGAAGACGGTCATCTTCTTTTCCGTCCCGGCGGCCACGGCGCACTGATCCAGAACCTCAACGACATCGAATCGGCGGTTGTTTTCATCAAGAACATTGACAACGTGGTTCCTGACTCAAAGAGGGCCGATACGATCCGTTACAAAGAAGTGCTCGGCGGCCTTCTTCTCGAAGTTCATGACCAGATAGAAGAGGATCTTCTCGCGATTGACCAGAAACTCTACACATCTGATGATATCAAACGTATGCTTGACTATCTCAACAACGTGCTCAACGTCCGCGATGCCAAACTCGAAGGAATGGATGATGATGCTGTGGTGGAATATATCAAGGCAAAACTCAACCGCCCGCTGCGTGTCTGCGGCATGGTGCGCAACGAAGGCGAACCCGGCGGCGGTCCGTTCATTGCCCGCAACCCCGACGGCTCGACCTCTCCGCAGATTCTCGAAAGTAATCAGGTGGACCCGAATAACGAAGCCTATATGAAGATGATGGCATCGGCTACACATTTCAATCCCGTTGACCTTGTCTGCTACATCAAAGACATCCACGGAAAGAAGTTCGATCTTCCCTCTTATGTCGATCCGGCAACCGGTTTCATCTCTTCAAAGTCAAGCCACGGCAAAGAACTTCGTGCAATGGAGCTGCCCGGCCTTTGGAATGGTGCCATGAGCGACTGGAACACGGTGTTTGTCGAAGTGCCCATCTCAACATTCAATCCGGTCAAGACAGTCAACGATCTTCTCCGTCCGGCTCATCAGAACTGATGTGAAACAAATATTCCCGTCCGGCTCCGCGGCTGTCAACTGATAACTGCAGAGCCGGATGAGAATTTTGCAAAATCCTTATCCCTCTCTCGCTTGTTATAAATTCATACAAATTCACATTCAGCCTCACTCTACAAAAAATATTATGAGCAAGAGAGATGAAATAAAGAAGATCTGGCTTGAGTGCTTCCAGGACCCCAGACCATATGTCGACATGTATTTCGATCAGGTCTATCGCGATGACGAGGCGCTTTTGCTGTGCGATCAGTCTGACGCTCCGGTGAGCAGCCTGATGCTCCAGCGTTACCTCATGTCATTCCACGGGTCGGAACCGTCTGTAAGTTATATAGCCGGAGCGGCCACACGGCGCGCACGGCGCGGACAGGGGTTCATGTCACGGCTGATGCAGATGGCTCTTGAAGAATCAGCTTCGCGCGGTGATATGCTGTGCACATTGATTCCGGCCAGTGAGGCTCTTTATTTCTTCTATCGCAGATACGGATTTTCGACTGTGTTTTTCACCAAGGAACAAAGGTTCACAGCGTTCCACTCATTTCCGGTGAGTGGCGAATATCATCTTTTCCCTGAAGAAACGAGCGATGAGGTATGGTGTGCTTTCGACCGTTTCCAGCATCAGCGCAAATGCTATGTGCTTCATTCGAGGCGCGATTTCTACAATATCCTGTCCGACCTGAAGTCTGACGGCGGAAGTTTTGTAGTCATGGCCCGCGATGATGAAGACCGTGGCAGCCAGATAGTCTCAATGGCATGGGGCGTGGTTTCAGACGGGTTGTTGCTGGTAAAGGATGTGGTGGGTGAGGACAGCGACAGCCGTGCGGCCGCACTGCGCCAGTTGCGTTGCCTCTACACCGATACTCCGGTGCTTCTTCTCGGACACCCCGACGATTCGATGGGAGGCCGCCTGATGCCTCGCGGAATGGGGCGTCTGGTCAATGTGGAGAAAGCGTTGTCAGCCATCGCTGCTGCAGATCCTGGATTTTCATGCAGCATACGGGTGAGCGACAAGCTGCTGCCGGACTATAACTCGCATACTTTCATTATAAAGAAGGGCTTGTGTGTGACAGATGATTCCTATTGCGGTAAACTTGATTTCGATGTTACAGTCGAAGTTCTCACAGACATCATCTTCAGTTCATCGGCTATAGGCTCGATCATACGCTTCCCCTCGGTACGCCCTATGATAAGCCTGATGCTTGACTGACGGTATTTTAGAAATATTAGAAGTTGTTTAAAAACAACCTCTTAAAACAAAAACAACAGATATGATCATCAATTCAGCCCGTTTTGTAGTCTCTAATCCCACGGTTGGCAAATGTCCCGCCGACACGCGTCACGAATATGCCTTCATAGGCCGAAGTAATGTCGGCAAATCGTCTTTGATCAATATGCTTGCGGGCAACAGAAGTCTTGCCAAGACATCATCGACTCCGGGAAAGACAATGCTGATCAACCACTTTCTGGTCAATGACAGCTGGTATATAGTCGATCTTCCCGGCTATGGCTTCGCACAGCGTGGCAAATCGCAGCGTGAGCAGCTGGAGAAAATGATACGTGGCTATATCCTTAACCGTGCCCAGATGACCAACCTGTTTGTACTGATCGACTCCCGCCACAAGCCGATGAAGATCGATCTCGAATTTTTCAACTGGCTCGGTGAAAACGGAGTGCCTTTTGCCATCGTGTTTACAAAACTCGATAAACTCGGCACGCAGGCCGGCAAAAGGAATGTGGAGGAATACTGCCGCATTCTGCTGGAAACATGGGAAGAACTGCCGCCGGTGTTCCTGACATCAAGTGAAACCGGTCGCGGGCGAGATGAAATACTCGATTATATCGAGCAACTTAACAGTCTTCCGGTCGGATCTGATACCGGAGAGTGAACCCCGAAGCCTTCCCGGATGTTAAATATACAAAATTAAAATCTTTTGATTATGGATAAGAAAAACGCACAGAAACCGGGAGTGAAGCCTGCCGAAGAATACCGTGGAGTGGACGTCAATGTGTCAGACAATGATAAGGTCACTCCGGAAATGGTCAAGAAAGATGTCAAGGAGCTAAACAATAATCCGCGTAACGACGATATGGACGATATGTAGCCCTGCGGCCTCTGGAAGAGATATTGCAAATAAAAGCGATTTTTCGTAACTTTGTAAGTTAGTAAAAAAATCGCTTTTTGATTGTTGTATGAGACAGATTTTAGCAGTATCTTTTTGCCTTTTAGCAGCAGCCGGGATGTTCGGACAGCCGCTCTGGACCGGCAACATATCCGAAGTTGTCAGAGTGGAGGCTTCTTCGGCATCCGGTCTTGAAGGTGTCTATGTGCTTGACGGCCTTTCGGGCGTCTCGGTGTCCTGCCAGACAACAGAGGAAGAAGCTCCGTCCATACGCTGGTATCGCTATTCCTCTCTTGGTGGTGGTTATGCCGAAGAACTTTCCGACGTCAGAGTAGACGGCGCATCATCTGTACTCACAAAAATCGAAAGCGATATGGGGTATATTGTCGAACATCCTGATGGCCGCAGGGAATGCTTCTGGGTCATAGATTATAACCGCCATCCGTTTTCATTGACTTCGATCGTGCCATCAGCCGAACGTGATTGCCAGCGGATAGCCCTTGATGTGATCGGGATGGGAGAGGAAATGGCCTACTATGGCATCAACGGCCGGCGTTTCACTCTTGATAGGGGAATCCGCCTCAGTTACCATACTCTTACGCCCGATGAAGAAGCTCTGATGTTTCACCAGACAGAGACTGCGGTTGATTTTGCGTCACTTCCGGCAGTAATGCGTGCACCGGCTCCGCTTTGTGCTACGAAATTCACTGTTGAAGGCGACCGTTTCCTGCGCGCATGGGGTCATGCCGAAGAATTTACAAGCGGTTCAGTGGAACCATATGCAGTCAGCGGCCTGACAAAGATCACTCAGAATGTCCGTAGCGCAGATAATGAAGTGGCCCAGAATCCGTCAGGAACGTCGTTCGGCGGATCGGCTCCGTGTGAACTGGAGTTTGAGGCCGCTGTGACTGACGGTGCACTGTTTCATGAATGGCAATTCTCCCGCTACCCTGAATTCGACGATGTCAGTCTGCGTATACAGGACCTGAATTTCGCATATACGTTTAATGACGAAGGTGTCACCTATCTCCGTTTTGTCTGTGCCAATTCAGACGGGTCATGCGAATATACCGGCGAAGTCTACACCGTCTCCATCGGCGCGTCAATGCTTAAATGCCCCAATGCGTTTTCGCCAAACGGCGATGGCGTGAATGACGAATGGAAAGTGAGCTATTCAAGCCTTGTCTCTTTCGAGTGTCACATATTTGACCGTTATGGACATGAAATTACATCATTTACCGATCCTTCTCACGGATGGGACGGGAAATACAAAGGCAAGACCGTTCCGTCCGGCGCATATTTTTATGTCATCAAGGCCAAAGGCTCGGATGGCAGGAATTATGAACTTTCGGGTGACATAAACATTGTTAACTACAAGTAGGCATACAATCAGAATGTGCCTGCAACTGATATAAAACACAATCTGAACAACTTTTTTACCACTTTCTATGAATAACAATAAAAAGCTGTTTCTATATTCGTCAGTAGGTCTCACATTTCTGGCGCTTGTCGCATCATCCGAGCGGATTGCCGCAGTTACTTCTGCTCCTGAAGCTCCGGTAGAGACTCAGACTGCTGAATTCTCGACCGTAGTAAATCCGTCCATTCCGTCATCTGTGACATTTGCCGGAAAGAAAGTGGATCTTGATCCTACCCATATGTGGGAGCGACTTGACCGGGAACTGACAGCCATGACCTATACCCACGGGAATACGTTGCTTGGCATAAAACGAGCAAACCGTTACTTTCCGATATTGGCCCCGATACTGAAGAAAAACGGTATTCCGTCTGACATGATCTATCTCGCGGTCATCGAAAGCACCCTCAATCCGCGGGCCCTTTCTCCGGCAAAAGCCGGAGGTCTGTGGCAGTTGATGCCTGCAACAGGCAAAGAATACGGCCTTGAGGTCAACGAAGATGTTGATGAACGCTATGATCCCGTAAAAGCCACTGAGGCTGCTTCGCGCTATCTGAAAAACGCTTATGCCAAATATGGCAACTGGGAGTCTGTGGCGGCAAGCTACAATGGAGGCATGGCCCGTATTTCAAAGGAGCTCGGATCGCAGCAGGTCGATTCTGCATATGATCTCTATCTTGCCGATGAAACCATGCGCTATATATTCCGTATGCTCGCCATGAAACTTATAATGGAAAACCCATCGGCTTATGGCTTCAATCTGACTGCCGACCAGCTCTATCAGCCTATTGAATACAAAGTGGTGGAGGTTAATACTCCTGTCGATGACTGGGTTGCATGGGCTAAAAAGCAAGGTATAGACTATCTCACTCTGCGCGAACACAATCCGTGGATACGCTCAAAAACACTTCCGAACAAAAGCGGAAAGACATATAAAGTCAGCATACCAATCCGCGATTCCCTTTCACGCTCGCGCCAGAAAGTCAAAGTCTACAATCCGGCGTGGGTGGTGGCAGACTGACACAGGACTCCACGCTTTACTGACTGACCTGCCGTATTTGTAAATAACAGAAATGAGCACAGCAAACAATAACGAAACAACAGAAAATAAGCCGGACCGCGCTTCAGCATCCTCTTTGAGTGTGCTTGGAGCGCGTGTCCACAATCTGAAAAACATAGATGTAGATATTCCCCATAACTCTCTTGCGGTCATCACCGGACTGAGTGGCAGCGGGAAGTCGTCATTGGCTTTCGATACTATTTTCGCCGAAGGCCAGCGCCGTTACATAGAGACTTTCTCTGCCTATGCCAGAAATATGCTCGGTAATCTCGAACGTCCTGACGTTGACAAAATCACAGGCCTTAGTCCGGTGATAGCCATCGAGCAGAAGACTGTCAACAGGAATCCGCGAAGCACCATAGGCACTACAACAGAAGTCTATGACTTTCTCCGTCTGCTCTATTCAAGAGTGGGGACGGCGGTAAGCTATGTCACAGGCGAACCGATGATAAAATATACCAGGGATCAGATTGTCAATCTGATCCTGCAACGATATGACGGGCACAAGATCTATATACTCGCACCTTTGGTAAAGAATCGCAAGGGGCATTACAAGGAACTTTTCGAGCAATTGCGCAAGAAGGGTTTTCTGACTGTGCGCGTAGACGGAGAGCTCCGCGATCTGACGCTCAACATGATGCTTGACCGCTACAAGAATCATGATATAGAGCTTGTGATCGATCGGCTGAAAGTCTCGGCCAAAGATCTTACCCGGCTTGAATCAACCGTTGCCGATGCCCTGCGCCAAGGTGAGCGCCAGGTGATGATCTATGATGTAGAAGATGACTCTGCTGCCTATTTCTCCCAGACTCTCATGGACCCGGCCAGCGGAATCTCATACCGTGAGCCTGCGCCCCACAACTTTTCATTCAACTCTCCGCTCGGAGCCTGCCCCTGCTGCAAGGGGCTTGGTTATGTCAATATAGTAGACCGCAACAAAATCATCCCCAATCCCTCACTTTCGATCCATGAAGGAGCCATATTGCCGCTCGGCAAGTACAAGAATTCCGTAATATTCTGGCAGATCGACGCAATATGCAAAAAATACGGATGTACGATAAAGACTCCGGTCAAGGATCTCCCTGAAGAAGCTGTCGGCGAGATTCTTAACGGCACCAACGAGCGCCTTGTGATTGAAAATGACACAATGGCCACATACAATTATTTCAACACCTATGAAGGTCTTGTGAAGTATATCGAGATGCAGCAGGGCGACGATGCCTCCGCGGCTGCTCGCAAGTGGAGCGAGGGTTTCTTCTCGCGGGCAGAATGTCCGGAGTGCAAGGGAGACCGCCTGAACCGGGAGGCGCTTCACTTCTTCATAGACGGGAAGAACATAGCCCAGCTTTGCCGCCTTGACATTTCGGATCTCTATGAATGGTCAAAGGATGTCGAGTCAAGGCTGTCGCCGACCCAGGCAATCATAGCGCGTGAGATCATGAAAGAGATCCGCTCAAGGCTGAAATTCCTCGTGGACGTAGGTCTGGACTATCTGCAGCTCAACCGCGCTTCTGCCACACTTTCAGGAGGCGAAAGCCAGCGCATCAGGCTTGCCACACAGCTTGGCTCGCAACTTGTCAATGTGCTTTACATCCTTGACGAACCGTCAATCGGACTGCATCAGCGTGACAACCGCCGACTGATCGACTCGCTCAAGCAACTTCGCGATGCGTCAAATTCCATCCTTGTGGTGGAGCATGACAAGGATATCATGCTTGATGCCGACTATATAGTGGACATCGGTCCGAAGGCCGGCCGAAAAGGTGGAGAAGTAGTCTTTGCCGGAACTCCGGCTGAAATGCTTTCAAAGGATACTCTTACGGCAAACTATCTTAATGGCAAACTGTCGATTCCTCTCAGAGACAAGCCCAGGAAGGGCAACGGGCAGAAACTCGTTTTGCGCGGAGCCAAGGGTAACAATCTCAAGGATGTCACTCTTACACTCCCGCTCGGCCGTTTCATATGCGTGTCAGGCGTTTCGGGAAGCGGGAAGTCCTCGCTGATCAATTCAACGCTGCAGCCTATACTGAGTCAGAAATTCTTTCGTTCGCAGACAGCTCCGCTGCCTTATGACAAAATTGAAGGGATTGAAAATATCGACAAGGTAGTCACTGTCGATCAGTCTCCTTTGGGGAAATCGCCGCGCTCTAATCCCGCTACATATACGGGGGTGTTCACGGCTATACGCGATCTATATGCATCGCTGTCAGAAGCTAAGATCAGAGGCTATCGTCCGGGGCGTTTCTCTTTCAATGTGGCCGGCGGACGTTGTGAGACTTGTTCAGGAAACGGCTACAAAACTATAGAGATGAACTTCCTGCCGGATGTGCTTGTGCCTTGCGAAACCTGCGGCGGAAAGCGCTACAACCGCGAGACGCTTGAAGTACGTTTCAAGGGGAAGTCGATCGCTGATGTTCTTGACATGACGATAAACCAGGCAGTAGAGTTTTTTGCCGGAATTCCTGCGATTCTGAACAAGATTCAGGTCTTGCGCGATATCGGGCTCGGTTATATCAAGCTCGGCCAACCGTCATCCACACTGTCCGGCGGTGAAAATCAGCGAGTGAAACTTGCCACAGAACTTTCACGCCGTGACACCGGAAAGACTCTTTTCATACTTGACGAGCCTACCACAGGCCTGCACTTTGACGATATAAGAGTGTTGCTATCGGTGTTAAACAGGCTTGTAGACAAAGGGAATACCGTGCTTGTCATCGAGCATAATCTCGATGTGGTATGTGCGGCCGACCATGTTATTGACATGGGCCCCGGAGGTGGTAAAAACGGCGGCCATATCATTACCACCGGCACTCCCGCGCAGGTTGCAAAGTCTGATTCTCCGACGGCGCCTTTTATCCGCGAGGTGCTTGAAGGAGTGCAAAAGGATCGGTCAGACAGCAAACCCTAACGACTATAGAGCGGCTTGATCCGCTGGCGGACAGCCCGTTTGCGCTCCTGCTGGATCTGTCTGCGCATACGGCGGTTCAGAATGGGGCGCTCTTCCTCTTCAGGCTCGGTTGACTCTGATTCAGAAGATGCTGTATTGCCGTTATTGTCCATCGGTCTGCTGGTTTCGTCTTTGCCGGAGGAAGCGGCGGTCGGCTGTCCGGATTTGCGTTTTGATGAAATTTCTCTGGCACGTTGAGATCGCCTGATGGCTTTGTCGATTTCGGGGCGAAGCAGATTGAACATCAGCAGAACGGAAGGATCGGTATATTCATCCGGCTCTGCTCCACTGGTTATGTAGGAGTCTACAGTCGCGATGGCTTCTTCGATTAATGACGGGCGGTTCAGGCTGAATGAAAATCTGATGCGGTCGCAGATTTCAGAATAAAATTTTCTAGAAACGGGGAGTGATGACTTTTTCATAAGTACGGAGTGTTTTTTTGCGCAAATTTAGCTTATGAAAAAGCCGATTTAGTGCGATAATGCGGGAAGGTAAAGATAATCACCGGCATCCTTGCCGGAGCCTTTGTAGAAAGGCCCTGTCGGGGATGCCGGTGATCAGACTTCTTGTGAGAAGTGGGAGAATGAGTTTTTAGCGCTGGGCGTGGTAGGAGAATACCTTGATTTTGCCGTTGTCAATGTAATAGGCGGAATTGGAATCATTGGCATTCTGCTGCTGGGCTGCGTTGGTGTTCGGCCTGTTGACGCGCATATTGTGTCTGCGGTCCCCTTTTTTACCGTTTTTATGCTTGGCCTGTGCCATTTTGCCGTGACGGGGGCCACCCTTCAATGCCTGATCAACATAGTTGTTTTCAAGGAACTGCACATATTGCTCAGGTGTCAGGATGTTCTTTACCTTGGCAAGATAATCGCGGCGGTTCTGGATCATTTTCTGCCGGTTTTCAGCCCGTTTGGCCTGCTTTTCAGCCTTGGCCTGAGCTTTGTCTTTTTTCTCTGCTTTATCTTTGCAGCAGTCTTTCTTTGGAGCAATGGACTGGAG
Organism: Duncaniella sp. C9; assembly: GCF_004803935.1. Lineage (GTDB taxonomy): Bacteria > Bacteroidota > Bacteroidia > Bacteroidales > Muribaculaceae > Duncaniella > Duncaniella muris. The sequence continues at coordinate 2,572,711 of NZ_CP039547.1, read as the reverse complement.
TTCGGTTTTCTGCTGTTCCGTCAGGTTCAGACCTTCGAATGGATTTGGGCGGACAGCTTTGTTTGCTTTGCCTGCTTTGGTACATTCGGTCTTGGGGTTGTCGCATGTCTGAGTGTTTGCGGGTGACTGTGCAGTGGCGGTAATGCCTAAGGTTGATGCCAGGATGATTGCTACGCTTAAAAGAGTCTTTTTCATTGTTGTCTTATTTATTATTATTGTTTTTAAACGACCTCTAAAAGCCGTTGCCGGCCAATCGTTTTTGGTGCGATTTATTCTTATGACAACTGTGGCCGGATATGGTTTAATGCGTAATTGCTTGATTTAACAAAGTTTGTAACAATGGTTAAATTCTATGTGGATATGGCCTCAGATCTGGAATTGTCGAAGAGAAACAGTGTATTGGTCGAGAGTTATTTGACATTTAAGCGGAAAAATGCTAATTTTGCACTTGTATAGCCTCGATTGGCAGTAAACTTATTTTAATTAGCATGAAAACAATAGGCAAATTACTATTTATAAGCTCATTGGCTCTTACAGCGTCATGCGGGAGCGGCAATAAGTGGCATCTTGAAGGACGCATTGACGGACTTGGCGAAAATGATCTTGTTGTGCTTGAAGGCAATAACCAGGGCTACTGGTATCCGATGGACACTATTGAGATCAAAGGAAACGGATCGTTCAGCTACAGCCGTGATGCGCAAGGCTACCCCGATATTTATCGTCTGCGGATAGGGGAGAAGTCTCTCTATTTCCCGATTGACAGCATCGAGACTCTCAAAATCACAGCCCAGGCGCCTGATATCGATGCAAACCACAGCCTTTCAGGTACTCCTCAGGCTGCAAATCTCGAACACGTAGACAGCCTGCTCAGAGCGGAAACAGCATCCGGCAATGTGCAGTCCGTCACCTCTAATGCAGATCTCAAACGCGAACTCGGCAAAATGATTCTCGCCGATCCTGCCGGTATAGTACCTTATTATATTATAAGCAAGCGGGTGGGCGGCCAGCCTCTGTTCAATCCTGCCGTGAAGGAAGACCTGCGCATTATCGGCGCTGTGGCCAACGCGTTCAACGAGCAGCGCCCATCTGATCCGCGCACAACCTATCTGCGCAATCTCTTCATCAGCAACCGCCCGAAATCAGGGAAAGTCAATGAAGAGAATGTGGCGTATGCAAATGAAGTCCGCGCATTTGATATCAATCTTTTTGACAATGAAGGGAAGAGGCATTCTCTGCTTGATCTCACATCGAAAGGCAACGTGGTTATTCTGAATTTCACCGCCTATACTGCCGAAGATTCGCCTGCGTTCAACGTGATGCTCAACAATGTCTATCAGAAATATCATCAGCAGGGACTTGAAATATTCCAGGTGGCATTTGACAGCGATGAATATGCCTGGAAGCAGACAGCAAAGAACCTGCCCTGGATTACGGTGCTCAACGGCGCTGCTGATGGCGATAAGGCTCTCCGTGACTACAATGTAGGCTCTCTTCCCGCCGTTTTTATTTTCGACCGCAACGGAGATGTGGTCGAGCGTGTGACAGACATGAGCACTCTTGATTCTTCAGTGGCCCGCCGCCTCTGAACGAATAATGACTGACACTTAGAAACGTATAGCGACATATAGCGACTGGGTTGAAAACATTTTATCGGATTCTGCGCTTTATTCTTGTGATAATATTAGTATTGCCGGTGGCAGTACCGCTGATTCTGTATGTTGCCCTCAGTCTCCCGTCAGTCCAGGGCAGCATAGCCCGGACAGCAGAAAAAGAACTCACCGGACTTCTGGGAACAGAAGTTTCGGTGGGTTCAGTGTCTATAGCACCTTTCAACCGGGTGGTACTTTCTGACGTAGGCGTGAAGGATCCGAGAGGGGAGACGGCTTTGCAGATCGGCCATCTTGGCGCCGGGATCAAGCTTTTTGAAGGGCTGTGGAACCGCCGTATTGTAATCACATATGTAGAGATCATAGACCTTGATCTGAATCTTTACCGCCAGTCGCGTCAGACACCGCTCAACATCCAGCCGATCATAGACCGGTTTAAGAAGGATGAAGACAACGGCCCGTCGAAGTTTGATCTGGCTGTAAATCTGCTTGTCATCCGCCGTTCCTGCCTGACGTATGATGTGCGTGATGCGGCACCTGCAGACTCCGGACGTTTTGACCCGGCACACATAAGAGTAGACGGTCTTAGAGCCGACCTTTGTGCGCCGAGGATTTCAGACAGCCGGATTGAAGTGGAAATCAAGCGCATGGCAGCTGCTGAAAAGAGCGGACTTGCGCTGAAAGAATTGAGAGCCGATGTTTTGGCCGACATGGAAAGTCTGACAATTGAAAATCTGGCTGTCGAACTGAACAACTCCCGCCTTGCGCTCAATGATCTGACGCTTCAGTCTCCTCTTGGCGGAGGATTTGATCTAAAGAATGCGCTGCGTTCGCCTGTGGAGACTCTGTCTGAAACCTATCTGACACTGTCAGATCTCAGCCCGTTTGTCAGAGGACTTGAAGATATTGACGTCAGGGTAGATGTGGAGATTGAAACTTCAGGTAGAGCAGACAGCATCAGCCTCGAACATTTCGATCTGTATATTCCCGAAAGTCAGGCACGTCTGAGCGCTCATGGACTGATAAAAGGCCTTCTCCATGCCAAAGATTCCTTGTCAGTGGATCTCCGCAGGCTCAATGTCAGGACCTCGGTGCCAAAGGCTCTGGATTATCTGTCAAAGCCGGCCAGCCCGCTCAATCATCTTTACAGAAAACTCTCGGCCCTGGCTCCATTAGGCGATATAAATCTGCTTGGCGATCTATCGCTTACCCCAGAGTCAATAGACTTTAACGGAGCTCTGGACACAGATTGCGGAAACATCGACATTGACTGCGGGATATTCAAAAACCGAACAGGCGGGCCGCTTGAACTGGACGGCGTGATATCATCAATGGCCTTTATGCCATCCGAACTTCACAAGTCATTGGCACCGTTGAGCAATATTGCATTTGATGCAAAAGCCGATCTTGTCATTTCGGGCAGTCGCAATATAAAAGGCATGGCAGAGCTGTCGGTCCCGGAATTGACATGGAACGGTACTGATTTTGCGGATATTAATGCCAATGCCGATTTTCGAGGCAACAGCGTTGATGCGACTGTAAGATCATCTTCTCCGGCGCTTGATTTTTCGGTGTCAGGTGGCGCTGAACTGAGCGGAACAATGCCTTTGACTGAACTCTATGCTCAGGTCAATAACATCTCGCTCGATCCATTTGTGAAAGGTGGCAGACTGAAAGGTGATCTTTCGTTTGAATTCGACGGATCTGTGCGTGGACGTAATCCGGATGTGATCAACGGATGGATAAAAGTGTCGGATTTCAAATTTTCCGGACGAAATGACAAGTCACTTTCGATTCCACGGCTTGAACTCGATGCCCACACCGGCGATTCGGCAAGAAGCATCATGCTGCGCAGTCCGCAGGTCGATGCGGATCTGTCGGGCCATTTCAGCCTCAGGAATATAGCCAATGATGTCAAGGCGGTTATAGCAAAAGTCTACCCGGCACTTTTGCCTGCTGACAGTTGTAGGGAAATATCTGAATTTCATTATGATCTTGATCTTAGAATTAAGGAAGATTCCACAATAAGCAAGTTTCTGGGGCTTCCGGCAGACATAATATATCCCGTCTCAGTACGTTCGTTCGGACGTGGTGGAGAGACGGCCTCGGTAGGGCTTGATATTGATGCCCCATATTTGCGAAACAAGGACAAACTTATAGAGGGAACGAGGCTGTCGGTGATGCTTGACGCTATCAGCAAGCATTCTGACGTGACTGCCCACACATCTTTTCCGACCAAAAACGGAATGCTTGATCTCCGGATCGGGTCTGAGGGCTCTGTCGATTCACTCGGCACTTCGATTCTTTGGAAAATAGACCGAGAGGAAGACTATCATGGCAATTTTGATTTCGCCACATTGTTCAGCCGCAGTGAAGATAGCAAAGATCTGCTGACTGATATTTCAGTTGCGACATCGCAGATGGTGTTCAACGATTCATCCTGGACTGTGAATCCGGCATTGGTTCATGTAATGCCCTGCAGAATATCCGTTGAGGGGCTCGGCGGCCATAGAGCCGGACAGTCTCTGAATATTCATGGCGTGGCGTCGGCTGACTCGATAGACCGTCTGATCGTAGACCTTGATGCCATAGACATCGACTATATATTCGACTCTCTCAATATGAGCGATGCCGTTCAGTTCGGAGGCAGGGCCACAGGTAGTTTCTATGGCATGAAGCTTCTGTCGGGTGATCCGGTGCTTTATACTCCCCGCCTTAAGGTGGAGGGCCTGAAGTATAACGGCTGTGTGATGGGTGACGGTGACATCCGCAGCTATTGGGACAATGGAAACAAGGCCGTCCGCATCATGGCGGAAATAGTTGGCGGCGGAGGCTCAAAATCGGAAGTCGACGGAGTTATCAAACCGATGAGTTCAGAATTGGATTTCACGTTTAAGGCTGATCGTGCGCCGGTAGGATTCATGGAGCCTTTCATGGCTGCTTTCACATCGAAAGTCACAGGAGAGGTCAGTGGCGAGGCCCGGCTTTACGGGACCTTCAAGGATCTGGATCTGTATGGCGATATCTATGCAAAAGATCTCAGCCTGAAACTTGATTTTACGAATACAACTTACACCACTACTGACAGTGTGCACCTGCGGCCGGGCATGATCAGTTTTGACAACGTGCGTCTGACTGACTGCAACGGCAAGACTGCAAAGCTTAACGGCTATGTGGCCCACAAGTATTTCCATGATCCGACTTTCCGTTTCGATATCACTGATGCCCGTGATTTTCTTGTCTATGACATCAATGAGAATCAGACGGAAGATCCCTGGTTCGGCCTTATCTACGGCAATGGCAAGGCTTCGGTCAGCGGAGTGCCTGGACGCGTGGATATAAATGTTGCTATGTCTACGGCCGAGCAGTCGACATTCTCATTTGTGATGAGCGATGCGGAGCAGGCCATCGACTATCAGTTTATCACTCTGCGTGACAAAAACAAGGCCTACAAGGATTCCATCGCCGCGTTGGACCCCACACCGCTTATAGTCCGTCAGCTACGCGAGCGCATACGCCGACAGGAAGAGCAGACATCGTCAGACTATGCCATGACCTTTGACGTGGGCATCAATCCGTCAGTGGCAGTTAATCTTATTATGGACCCGGTGGGCGGTGACAAAATCACGGCTTATGGTAGCGGGCAGTTACGTATGTCCTATAATAGTTCTGACGGAGACCTGCGCATGTATGGTGACTATAAGATCAACCACGGCACCTACAATTTCACTTTGCAGGACCTCATCATAAAGGAATTCAAAATACGTGAAGGCAGCAAGATCACCTTCCTCGGAGATCCTTACAGTGCTCTGCTTGACATCACGGCCTCTTACTCTGTAAATGCCAATCTCAGCGATCTTGACGAATCTTTCCTTGAAGACCGCGAACTGAACCGTACGAGTGTGCCTGTCGATGCACTGATGATGGTGCGAGGTGACATCCGTCAGCCGGAAATCACTTTCGACCTGAACTTCCCGACGCTGACTCGTGATACCTACAGGAAGGTTCGCTCTATCGTGTCGACTGAAGACATGATGAACCGCCAAATCATCTACCTGCTTGCTCTCAACAAATTCTATACGCCTGACTATATGACGGCCACCCACGGTAACGAACTGGTGTCTGTGGCATCTTCTACTATCTCCTCGCGTCTCAGTTCAATGCTCGGTCAGCTAAGTGACAACTGGAGCATCGCGCCGGCCATCCGCAGCGACCGCGGAGATTTTTCAGACGTGGAAGTCGAAGTGGCTCTGTCAAGCCATCTGCTCAATAACCGTCTGCTTCTCAACGGCAACTTCGGGTATCGCGACAATTCGATGAACAACAACAGTTTCATCGGAGATTTCGACATACGTTATCTGCTTAACCGTGCGGGCACCATACAGCTTAAGGCCTATAACCGATATAACGATCAGAACTATTATCTCAAGAGTGCTCTTACCACTCAGGGAGTGGGTATAGTGTTCAAACGCGATTTCGATAACATCTTCTCCTTCCTGAAACCCAAAAAGAAAGCAAAGAAAAAAGACCGGGAGGATGATCAGTCGGATTCTCCGGCACCTGCCGATGCGGCGAAAAAGGAGGAATCAGATTCTGAAAAAAGCGGGGAATAGGTGTAACTAAATCTCCGCTTTTATCGTCTAATTAGCATAGCACGGCATAAGATTGCAATGAAAGTCATATAAAAGAATCACAATAATCACATTTATGAGAAAAAGTATCATTTCACTGGCTCTGTTTGCCGCAGGTTCGCTTGGCATGGCGGCAGCGCCGTTGTGGCTCCGGAATGTTGCCATATCTCCGGATGGCACAACGATTGCCTTTACATATAAAGGCAACATTTTTACCGTCCCGGCAAAAGGCGGCGATGCCCGGCAGCTGACCTCAGGAGGCAGTTATAATTCATTGCCGGTCTGGAGCCCTGACGGCAAAAAGATCGCATTTAACAGCGACCGTGAGGGCTCGTTGGATATCTTTGTGGTCGACAGCAAAGGCGGTGTGCCCAAGCGTCTGACTACCCATTCAGGCAATGAGACTCCGCTTGCGTTCAAAGACAACAGTCATGTGGTGTTCAGCACAAGTGACATGCCCTTGGCAAGTGCTGCCCAGGCATCGTTCACACAGCAAGTCTACACCGTAGACCTTGACGGCGGTCGTCCTGAAATGATGGTATCACTGACCATGCCCGCGCTTAGCATCAGCCGCGACGGACGTGTGCTCTATCAGGACCGCAAAGGGGTAGAGAACATCTGGAGAAAGCATGAACGTTCATCCGGGACGGCTGATATATGGCTCATGGATAAGGACGGCAAGCATATCAAGCTGACTGATTTCAACGGGCATGACATGAACCCCGTCTGGTCAAATGACGGCCAGTTCTATTTCATCAGCGAGGAAGACGGAACCCTCAACGTCTACAAGCGTTCAGTCGACGGAACTCAGAAAAAGCAGCTCACAAAATTCAAAACACATCCTGTGCGTTCTCTTTCGGCATCTTCCGACGGGCGGCTCGCCTTCAGCTGGAACGGAGAGATATATACTATGGATGAGGCAGGTAAACCATCTAAGGTGGAAGTCAATATCATCAGTGATGACTATGCCTCGCCGACTGAGAAATCGGTGCGCCGTTCGGGAGCTTCATCTTTTGCCGTGTCTCCTGACGGTGAGCTTGTAGCATTCGTGCTCCGTGGCGATGTATATGTGACTTCGACTGAATACAATACCACCCGCCGCATCACTGACACTCCTGCCCAGGAACGAACTGTGGATTTCGCTCCTGACGGCCGCAGTCTTGTCTACGACAGCGAGCGCAACGGTCTGTGGCAGCTGTTTACCACTGAGATCAAGGACCCTGATGAAAAATCGCTGCTCTATGCTACCGAACTTGTTGAGAAGCCACTCTATAAGAGCGACAAGCCCGCATTTTTCCCGGCCTACAGCCCCGATGGCAAGAAAGTGGCATTCCTTGAAGACCGTACGACTCTCCGCGTGATGGATCTCAAGAGCAAAAAAGTGACCACTGCGCTTGAAGGTAAGTATAATTACAGTTATGCCGACGGCGATACCGGATTTGAATGGAGTCCCGACAGCCGCTGGCTGCTGACCAACTATATTGGTATCGGTGGCTGGAACAATGCCGACATCGCGCTTGTGAAAGCTGATGGCAGCGAGGTTGTCAATCTCACCGAAAGCGGCTACAGTAACGATGCTCCGCAGTGGGTGCTCGGAGGCAAGGCCGTCGCATACACTACCAGCAAATATGGCTACAAGAGTCATGGCAGCTGGGGCAATGAAAGCGATATAGTCCTCATGTTCCTCGATGGAGAGGCTTATGACCGCTTCCGCATGACCGAAGAGGAGCTTAAGCTCGCTGACAAGGAAAAAGCAGATAAGGAGAAAAAAGAAAAGAGCGCCAAAAAAGATGGCTCAAAGAAGGATTCAAAGAAAAAATCCAAGAAAGATGACGGCAAGAAAGACAGTGCCAAAAAGGATTCTGTAAAGAAAGATGATCCCGAACCGCTTGTCCTTGACACCGAGAACCGCCGTTACCGCATGGAGCGTCTGACCGGCTCTTCAGCACGTCTTGGCTCTTACTACGTATCGCCGAAGGCCGACAAGCTCTACTATGTGGCCACCAGCCCTGACGGCCGTTCTCTTTACGAGCGTAATCTGAAGGAAGGCGGCACTCGCGTACTTGTCAAGGGTCTGAGCGGATGGGGTATGATTCCTGATAAGAAGGGTGCCAATGTGTTCGTTATGGACCGTTCCGGCATCAAGAAGGTTAATCTTGCAAGCGGCAAGGCTACCCCGGTTTCCTATGAAGCGGAATACACCCGCCGTCCGTCAGAAGAACGCGAGTACATCTATGACCACATGTGGCGTCAGGTTCTTGACAAGTTCCATGACAAGAAAATGCACGGCACTGACTGGAATCTTTACAAGAAAGAATATGCCAGGTTCCTGCCTCACATCAACAACGGCTATGATTTTGCAATTCTTCTCAGTGAAATCCTCGGTGAGCTGAATGCTTCACATACCGGCGGCAGCTATTCAGGCGGCAGCGGACGGTCGGTGCTTCCTACAGCCTCACTCGGAGCATTCTATGATGAATCATTCAAGGGTGACGGTCTGAAGATACTTGAAATCGTCAAACGCGGTCCGCTATCCGACAAGAGCCTTGGTCTGGAGCCGGGCGATGTGATCCTTTCGATCAACGATTCGATTATCCGTGCAGGCAAAGACTATTTCCCGATGCTTGAAGGAAAGGCCGGGAAAAAAGTCAAACTTGAAATCAAGAAAGCCAAAGGAGACAGAAAGACAGTCTATGTCAAGCCCATCGGTGGCAGTGCTGTCAAAGATCTGCTCTACACCCGCTGGGTTGAACGCAACGAACACATTGTCGACAGCGTGTCCGAAGGTCGCATCGCTTATGTCCATGTAAGAGCTATGAACGGGCCAAGTTTCAATGAAGTCTATGACCGTCTGCTCGGCAAATACCGCAATTGCGATGCCGTAGTGGTCGATACCCGTCACAACGGAGGTGGCTGGCTCCATAACGATATTGCCATCCTTCTCAACGGCAAGAAATACGTAACCCACAGCCCGCGCGGCCAGTTCATCGGCACCGATCCTTTCTCGCAGTGGTGCAAGCCCTCGGCTATGCTTGTCGACGAAAGCAACTACAGCGATGCTCACGGCACCCCATACGTTTATCAGACTCTGAAAATCGGCGATGTCATCGGCGCTCCTATACCGGGAACAATGACAGCCGTATGGTGGGAAACTCAGATTGACCCGACAATCGTGTTCGGCATTCCGGAAGTCACCTCGCTTGACGGCAACGGAGAAATGCTCGAAAACAAGCAGCTCAACCCGGATATCGAGATCTACAACAATCCTGCCGACGTTCTCCGTGGTCATGACGAACAGCTCATCGGCGCCACCAAGCACCTGATGAAGAAAACCGCCAAGAAGTAATATACATCCGTTCCCATATCAAAAAAGATCGCTGAAAGCCCCGCGCTCTCAGCGATCTTTTTTATATGGTTTATTGTGGCATTTATCCGGATAATAGTCGACTATGAGCCACAATTGAGATTTTCTATACGACGGACGCTATTCGGCGTTGTTCCTCAACCATTCGGTACGTACTTTATCCGGCAGATGTGTCACCTTGAAATCAGAGAATGTCACATCAAAGCCATCTCCATCCGGGCAAGCGGCAAACATACCTATCCTCACCGGTCTGTTGGCTTCTAACCATGCATTGCGCATCATATAGTATGTATTGTCATCAAACGAGTAAAATATCTCTACTGCATCGAGGCGTCGCACGGCTTTTATCCATATCACATTGACAGGCTTGTCAAGAGCAATCACACTCCAGTCGGATGTATGATGTGTTACAACTGTGCTTAAGTTGTATTTTCCGTCTACAAACTCAATTCCGGTCTTGATATAATTCTCATGGTCGATTCTGATCATCATGCCAGCCTGATCAAACCGCACTTTGTAATCACCGGAAATTTTCACCTTGGCTTCAAATTCACCGCCATATTCCGAATAATAAAACGGTGCGTCATCAACGGTAAAGCCATAATGCGATATACGCCAATAATCGCTTTTGGGGGTAACATGCATGATAAGTTTATCATCGGATATGTCCCATTTCGCCGGCTCATTGAACCAGTTCATTTTTTCAAGTGTCTGTGCCGATGTCATAAAGCCGGACAAGACCATAAACAATGTTAGTATTGCTGTTTTCATCATATGGTATTTAGGAGTTGATCTGATTTAGACAGCGAAATATCATATCATTTTTATCCATGATTTTGATATGACTGTCAGATAAATTACCTTTGCAAAGGTAATGAGCTATAAGTAATTGTGCAATGGCTAAAAATAACCATTTTAATGACAATAGAGGAACCCTTGACAGGTTACTGCGTACCTCTTTGCCGCCGGATGACAATAATCGTCTGGCGGAGTTGATCAATTATGCGCATACATTGGTTAGCCTAGAAAACACAATAGTGGTTATAAGTGACATGCACCGTGGAGAAAGCCGGATTGTAATCGGAGATTTTGGCTTGAGACTCGGACTGGACGGCTATGAAAAGGAAAACTCCATATGGGAAAGCCGTATTCTTGAAATGATGACGCCTAAAGAGCAAGAGAATAAATTTATTGCAGAACTGAGATTCTACCATTTTATCAGGCATCTGCATAAAAGTAAAAGAAAACATTATTATCTTGCGAGCATACTGCGCTTTATTCTTAAAGACGGTTCAAACATGAATGTAATGCACAGAATGTATTATGTTTATAACAATAAGCAGGAAAGGGTATTATATGCGGTTTGTCTATATAGCCCTATGGCATTTGCTATGAAATGGCGGAATCAGGCCGTCAATTCGCTAACCGGTGAAGCCGTAGAATTAGCTGAAACTACTAATGCCAGCATACTTGGACCGCGTGAATGTCAGGTGCTCTCATTGATTGATCAGGGTCTGAAAAGTGCAGAGATTGCAGCCCGTTTAAATATCAGTGTACACACAGTCAGCCGTCATAGGCAAGAAATCCTTGCAAAGCTGCAAGTCAAAAACTCTATTGAGGCCTGTCGTCTGGCAACGAGAATGGGGTTGATATAAGAGTTACTCTTAATAATTTTCTTATATCTGCTCCTTCTAAAAATAACATACTCGTCTTAAGTTAGAGATAATCAGAGCCGTATTGGGGTGATGCGGCGGGTGGGGCGGTTGTCTATGATCAGGGGGACGTTCTCGATGGTGACGTTGCTGGTGTCGAGGCCGAAGGCTTCGGCTGCGTCCATTTCCATGTGACGCAGGAGCGAATGGAGATTCATCAGGCGTTTGTCTGATGCGTCACATTGGCTCGACTGTGAAAAGAGGCGGTGGATGATGATGAAACTGAAATCTCCGGTGATGCCGTGGCGGCGTAGGGAGGTGTAGCTGCTTGTGAGGTCAATTTCACCTGAAGCCACGAGGTCTTCGATGGCCTGGCGCAGGTAGACGCTCACTTGCGGGCGGATGCGGAATCCGATGCGGAATTTGAAACTGATGAGGGTACCGGGAATGAGCACGGTAGGCTCATATTCGAGAGTGTCAGGAGCATCGGTGAACTCTACGCGGACAATCCAGTAGTGGTCGGCGCGTTTCGGGCGTTTGTTTATGATGGAGTAAATCAATTTGCTTTCCACCTCGTCGGCGCTGCGTGATCGGCTGAGATAGACGAGATTCGAGGAGTATTTCGGTATTTCGCTGTCAGCCTTGATGTCGGAAATAATGTCCGTGTAGTCGGCAAAGCGGTAATATTCTATGAATTTGCCGCGGATCAGAGTGGCTTTGTACCATACGATCATCACCGAGCAGACTATGCCGGCTATGAGCACAGTGAACCAGCCGCCATGCATGAATTTAAACATGTTGGCCACAAAAAAGGCTCCTTCGATCAGCAGGAATGTCAGGGTGAATAGCGCCACGATCCATCGCCTGACACCTTTGAGATGGAGGTAGAAGGCGAGGAGTATGGTGGTCATCAGCATGGTTATTGTGATGGCCAGTCCGTAGGCGGCTTCCATGTGCGATGATGTGCGGAAAAGCAGGATGGTAAGCACACAGCCTATGAAGAGTGCGAAGTTGATCAGGGGGATGTATAACTGTCCTTTGATCGTGGATGGGTATTTGATGCGCTGCCTTGGCCAGAAATCAAGACTCATGGCCTCGCTGAATATGGTAAACGAACCGCTCAGGAGTGCCTGGCTTGCGATAATGGCCGCTCCTGTGCTGATCAGGATTCCGGCCGGGAGAAACCAGCGGGGCATGATGGCATAGAAAGGATTGAGGCCGGCCGTGTAGCTTTCGGCCTGTGCGATCAGCCATGCGCCCTGGCCGAGGTAGTTAAGTATGAGCATTGTCTTGATGAAGGCCCAGCTGTAGGTGATGTTCTTGCGTCCGCAGTGGCCGAGATCCGAGTAGAGAGCCTCGGCTCCTGTGGCACACAGAAAAACAGCTCCGAGTATCAGAAACCACCCCGGATAGTCGATCAGAAGTTTCACTGCATACCAGGGATTGAACGCTTTGAGAATGGGCCAATGGGCAGGCATCTGGCATATGCCGAGAATGCCGAGCATAAGAAACCAGCCGAGCATGAAGGGCCCGAAAAAGTTGCCGATGGTCTTGGTGCCGAGTCTTTGGACAAGAAAAATTCCGGAGATGATGACAAGGACTATAGGAAGGATCGGGGCCTGTGGCTGAATGTCGCGCAGACCTTCTACGGCAGATGTCACGGTCATGGCCGGTGTGATCACTCCGTCGGCTATAAGAGCGCTTGCCCCTATGGCTGCAAGAACATAGAGCCAGCGGTGTCGCAGATTTTTGAGCAGGGAGTAGAGAGCAAGGATTCCGCCCTCGCCTTTATTGTCGGCGCGGAGTGCTATGATGACGTATTTGAGTGTGGTCTGCAGGGTGAGAGTCCAGATTACGCATGACACAGCTCCTATGATATAGTCGGCTCCGGCATGGGGGTTGGCTCCCATGATGGCCTTCATGACGTAGAGCGGCGAGGTGCCGATGTCGCCGAATACGATGCCGATTGTTACGAGCAGTGCGGAAAAGGAGACTTTGTGAATATCAGGACTGGCAGTTGCGGATGATGTAGACATAGGCGATGTTGCGGATTGGACTGATTGTTTTTTATGAAGTACGTGAAATCAGCACGGCGACATAGGCTATATAGCCCAGCGTGAGCACTGCTCCCTCGGCGCGGGTGATTGTGCGCTGTCTGAAGAACCATCCGAAAATCCAGAAGAGCAGGCTTGCTCCTGTGAGCACAAGCAGATCGAGGTTTCCGATGTCGCCGAAGCGCAGAGGTCTTACGGTAGCCGTAACGCCGAGAACCATGAAAATGTTGAAAATATTGCTTCCAATGACATTGCCGAGCGCTATCCCGGTTTTACCTTTGAGTGCGGCAGTGATAGATGTGGCAAGTTCAGGGAGCGAAGTGCCTGCGGCTACTATGGTCAGACCGATTATAGCATCGCTGACGCCGATCGCCGAAGCTATGCCCGATGCACCTGCCACAAAACGGTCACCGCCATAAATCAGAGCGGCGAGACCGCCTATGATCCATGTGACGGCTTTCCACAGCGGCATTTCCTTTACCGGGGTCACGGAATTCGATGTCTGTTCCGGTTGCGGAGCGGCTTTGGCCTGCGAGAAAGTGTAGCGCATGAAGATCGCGAAAAAGAGCAGCAGAAGGATACCGTCGACACGCGATATGGCCGGTGCGGAATCTCCGTTGAGCAGCGGACCGTTGCCGATGGCAAGCAGCGCAAGGGCCGAAAGAATTACGAGCGGAATTTCATTGGTCATGATGCTGCGCTCGATCCGTATGGGAGAGAACAGGGCGGTGACACCTATAATTACAAGAACGTTGAAAATATTACTGCCGACCACGTTGCCGACGGCCATCTCAGCGCTGCCGTTGAGCGCTGAGATGAAACTGATTGTAAGTTCCGGAGCGGAGGTGCCGAAGGCCACGATGGTAAGACCGATCACAAGATCGCTGACTCCCCACCTGCGGGCTATGGCCGAAGCTCCGTCGGTAAGGGCGTTGGCCCCTACAAGAATGAGCACAAGGCCTAACAGAAGAAAAATGATGTCGAGAAACATAGTCTGTCGGAAAATAAATAGTGAAACGTGAAACCGGCACGTTGATTCCATATGCCTTTAGCCTTGAAACAAACCGCCGGGGATGATTGTTGATTTAGTGGTGCAAAGATACTCAATTATGGACATTCAGGCGCATGAAAAGCTATGAAGAGACCGTTAAAATATTTTTGAAATATCTCAAATAAGGTTTATCTTTGCGGAAACGAAATCAGAAATAGTTATCCTTACAACATACCTGTACCACACAAATTATTATCATGGAAAATAACAAGAACATGTCAATGAGTCGCAACCATGTGGAGCGGACATTGGGAAAGCCGGCATCCGAGTTCACACGGGCCGATATTATAGAGTATATCAGGCGTGAAGGAATCGAGATGGTCAATTTTATGTATGCCGCCGCTGACGGACGGTTGAAGACTCTCAACTTTGTGATCAATTCCCAGGAATATCTGGAGACCATATTGTCGACGGGCGAACGTGTCGACGGGTCGAGCCTGTTTCCGTTTATCGAAGCCGGCCGCAGTGATCTTTATGTCATACCCCGCTATTCATCGGCCTTTCGCGATCCGTTTGCCGAACTGCCTACTCTGACGCTCCTGTGCAGCTATTTTGACAAAGATGGGCAGCCCCTTGACAGCGATCCGCGCCGTATTCTCGAACGTGCCTGCAAGGAATTCACCGAGGTTTCAGGTTTGGAGTTCGAATGTATGGGCGAACTTGAGTTCTATGTTATCGGAGCCGATACCGGTATGTTTCCGGCCACAGATCAGAAGGGCTATCACGAATCCGGACCTTTTGCGAAGTTCAATGACTTCCGCACCAAAGCCATGTCGCTGATTGCATCGACCGGCGGCCAGATCAAATACGGCCATTCGGAAGTAGGCAATTTCAAACATAATTCCCTTATTTACGAGCAGAATGAGATTGAGTTCCTGCCAAACCCCGCACTGAGTGCCGCCGACCATCTTCTGCTTGCCAAGTGGGTGATCAGAGAACTCGCCGCTAAGGAAGGCCTCAACGTCACATTCGCGCCCAAAATCACTGTCGGTAAAGCCGGGTCAGGCTTCCATATCCATATGCGTCTGATGAAAGACGGCCATAACATGACCCAGAGCGCCGACCGCACTCTCAGCAATGAAGCGCGCCGTGCCATTGCCGGTCTCATGACTCTCGCTCCTTCAATCACAGCTTTCGGCAATGCCAACCCGACGAGCTATCTGCGCCTTGTGCCTCATCAGGAAGCGCCGACCAACATATGCTGGGGTGACAGAAACCGCTCAGTGCTTGTCAGAGTTCCTCTTGGCTGGACTTCGGGCAAAGACATGTGTGTCCAGGTCAATCCGGCTGACAGATGTGAGATCGAGACTTATGGCAAACAGACGTTTGAGATGCGTTCGCCGGACTGCTCGGCAAATGTCTATCAGCTGATGGCTGCGCTCTGCGTGGCTGCCCGCCTCGGTTTCGAAATGGACGAAAAAGACGCTCTTGATATCGCATCACGCACTTATGTCGATGTGAATATCCATGCTAAAGAAAATGCCGAGAAGCTTGCAGGTCTTGAAACTCTTCCCACCTGCTGCGTTGAGTCTGCCGAGTGTCTTGAAAAACAGCGTTCGATCTACGAGAGCCGCAATGTGTTCGCACCCGCGATGCTCGATGATCTGATCAGCCAGCTCA
The DNA here is from genome assembly GCF_004803935.1 of Duncaniella sp. C9. GTDB lineage: Bacteria > Bacteroidota > Bacteroidia > Bacteroidales > Muribaculaceae > Duncaniella > Duncaniella muris. Next base: position 2,556,732 of record NZ_CP039547.1, on the reverse strand, counting down.
AGGCATTTGATGACAAGATGCTCGCAGCCAGAGTGAATGCCGATCCGATAGAGCTGCAGAAGCTTGTCAACCGCTATTTCTATTGCGGATAAGCATTCTGCATGGCGCTATCGGCAAACAAGAAAAGAACCGTAATATAATCATTCTTATAACATCACCCTCAGACCACATTGTAGTTATGTCTGCCCAGCAACGTATCACCGAACTCCGAAAAGAACTTGACCGCCTGAATCATGCCTACTATGTAGAAAATTCGCCGTTGGCGAGTGACTACGACTATGACATGATGATGAAAGAACTTGAAAAACTTGAATCCGAACACCCTGAATTTGACGATCCGCTCTCACCGTCACATCGCGTGGGATCCGATATAACCAAAGGGTTTACCCAAGTGGCTCATGTCAGGCCGATGCTTTCGCTGGGCAACACCTACAGCGTGGAAGAGGTGGATGACTGGATTCGCCGCTGTAATGACTTGCTCGGAAATCTTGAAGGGCTTAAATCGGTGCCAATAGTCGGCGAAATGAAGTTTGACGGAACCAGTATCTCGCTTATCTATGAAAACGGGCGTCTGGTCAGAGCCGTGACCAGAGGTGACGGGGAGAAAGGCGATGATGTGACTGAGAACGTCAAGACTATACGCAGTATCCCCCTGGTGCTTCAGGGATCGGGCTATCCGCAGTCATTCGAGATCCGTGGCGAGATAGTGCTCCCTTGGAAAGCATTTGACCGTCTGAATGAGGAGCGAGCTTTCAATGAAGAGCCTCTGTTCGCCAATCCGCGCAATGCAGCGGCCGGAACTCTTAAGATGCAGAATTCAGCCGAAGTATCGCGCAGAGGTCTCGATGCATATTTCTATTATCTGATTTCAGATGAGCTCCCGGCTGACAATCATTATGACAATATGATAGCTGCCCGGTCATGGGGATTCAAGGTCAGCAATCTGATGACTCTGATGGATTCGATCGAGGAGGTCGATAGTTTCATCACTCGCCTTGACCAGGAGCGCAAGGAGTTGCCGGTCGCTACTGACGGGCTTGTTTTCAAGGTCAACAGTCTTCGCCAGCAGCTGAATCTTGGCTATACATCCAAATCGCCCCGCTGGGCGATTGCATACAAATTTTCGGCAGAGCGCGCCCTGACCCGCCTGCGCTTCGTTTCGTTTGAAGTCGGTCGCATGGGGGTGATAACCCCGGTGGCCAATCTTGAGCCGGTGCTGCTTTCCGGCACGATTGTGAAACGGGCTTCGCTTCATAATGAAGACATTGTCAAGACTCTTGGAATCCATGAGCATGACATGCTCTATGTGGAGAAGGGAGGGGAGATCATTCCCAAGATAACCGGAGTTGACGAGGCGGCGCGTGAAGAGGGTGCGATGCCGATAAAGTTTGTGACCCATTGTCCGGACTGCGGCACTCCGCTTGTGCGCATTCCCGGCGAGGCGGCATGGCTCTGTCCCAACAAGTATGGCTGCCGTCCGCAGATCATCGGACGTCTTGAGCATTACGTAGGCCGCCACGCAATGGATATTGACGGAGTGGGAGAGGAGAACGCCGCTCTGCTCTATGATGCCGGACTTGTCAGAAACATTGCTGATTTCTATATTCTGCAGGCCTCTGATCTGGAGCAACTCGACCGCATCGGTCCGCGTTCGGCTCAGAGGATTCTTGAGGGTGCCGAGAAATCGAAGAGTGTGTCGTTTGACCGGGTTGTCTATGCGCTTTCAATTCCGTTTGTCGGAGGGACTGTGGCCAAAAAGCTTGCCAAGGGGACTCGTGACATTGACACTCTGATGGGCATGAGCCGTGATGAGCTGGTGGCTATTGATGATATCGGTCCGCGTATAGCCGATGCTGTCATTGAATATTTCAGTGTTGAATCAAACCGTGAGATCATAAACCGCCTCAGAGAGTATGGGCTTCAGATGTCATTGCCTGAAGAAGAGGAGTCGGAGAAGTCCGATCTGCTGGCGGGCAAGACAATAGTGATCAGCGGAGTCTTTGCCCGACATTCCCGCGAGGAATACAAGGAGATGATCGAGCGCAACGGAGGTAAAAATTCCGGCTCGATCTCGAAGAAGACTTCATTTGTACTTGCTGGTGACAATATGGGGCCGGCTAAACTCGAAAAGGCCAAATCTCTTGGAGTCCCGGTCATCAATGAAGACCGGTTCCTTGAAATGCTCACGGAATAAAAAGTATTCCTTGTTTTGAAAAACAGATAAGATCAGCCGTCTGTGACTCGGAATGTAAGAGTCACAGACGGCTGTCTGTTTTCGGGATTCGGTATTGGGAAATTACAGAGATATTCCTTTATCTTTGAGGAATTCCTTGTAGACGCGTGAAAACTGCTCGTTGGCGGCTTTGGGATAGCGTATTTCGGCAAAAACCTGTGCGAGATTCTGTTTGCCGTTTTCAGTTACAAACTTCATGGATGCCGGAGTGGCTTCTTCGGCGGCATAGAATTCGCGGATTTCTGCGTCAGTCGGATTGTGATAGCTTTCCGAGTGGACCACGGCATCAAGCGGCAATCGGTCCTGAAGTTCCGGAGTTTCGGCGGGATAACCGACGGTGACGGTTATGACCGGGATCACGTCAGACGGAAGCGCGAGCGCATCGGAAATCTGAGAGGCGTTATAGGTAGTAGTGCCGAGATAGCAGGTGCCGAGGCCTTCCATTTCAGCTACAGTGCAGAACTGCTGTGCGAAGATAGAAGTGTCGATTACGCCCCAGGTGAACCCCTGGAGGTTGTTCATGCCACCCTGTGTGCCATTGAGTTCACACCAACGGTTGAAACGGTTCAGATCGAGGCAGAATGTAAGCACTGCGGCGGCGCCTTTGATAGCCGGCTGGCAGAAATGGGCCGGAGCAAGGGCTGCGATCTTTTCCGGATCGCGGTTTATGATTACGGAATAGATCTGCATGTTACCGGTATTGGCCGCACGCGATGCCTTTGCAAGCAGTTCGCGCAGAAAAACTTCGCTGACGGGGCGGGACAGATCGTATTTGCGTATAGTCCGTCGGGTAGAAAAGTAGTTATTTTTATCCATTGATGCTGTTATCAGAGTTTGACAATAATCAAAATTGAAATCGGGCTGCAAGTTACAACTTTCCGGTAAGATGTAAATAACTTTAAGTGCGAAATTTTGCTTTATCGGAAATAAATGTCCAACTTTGCAGTCTCTAAAACTGCTTCTTAAATATCACTAATGGAAATAGATAAATACACTTTCGAACAGGCTTTCAACGAGTCTGTCAAGTATTTTGACGGAGACGAGCTCGCTGCAAAAGTCTGGGTCAGCAAGTATGCGCTTAAAGATTCATTCGGCAACATCTATGAACTGACTCCTGCCGACATGCACCGCCGTCTTGCCAACGAGTTTGCAAGGATTGAGAACAAATATCCCAATCCCCTCAGCGCGCAGGAAATCTATGAACTGCTTGACGGATTTAAATATGTGGTTCCTCAGGGGAGTCCTATGGCCGGAATCGGCAATAACTTTCAGACCGGATCGCTGTCAAACTGCTTCGTGGTAGGTCTTGACGGACATCCCGATTCATATGGCAGCATCATGAAGGTGGATGAAGAGCAGGTGCAGCTGATGAAGCGCCGAGGCGGAGTGGGTCACGATCTCAGCGATCTTCGTCCGAAGGGAATGCCGGTCAAAAATTCCGCGCTGACCTCAACCGGACTTGTGCCGTTCATGGAGCGCTACTCCAATTCAACCCGCGAGGTGGCGCAGGACGGACGTCGCGGTGCGCTGATGCTCACCGTGGCCATCAAGCATCCTGATTCGGAACGTTTCATTGATGCCAAACTTGAACAAGGCAAGATTACAGGAGCGAATGTTTCTGTCAAGATTGACGATGAGTTCATGACCTGTGTGGAGCGTGAGGAAAAATACACATGCCGGTTCCCGATCTATGGATCTGATCCGCAGGTGAAGACTGAGATCAACGCTAAGGCTCTTTGGAACAAGATTGTCTACAACGCTTGGAAATCGGCTGAACCCGGAGTGCTGTTCTGGGACACAATTCTGCGCGAATCTGTGCCTGACTGCTATGCCGATCTCGGATTCCAGACTGTTTCGACAAATCCGTGTGGCGAGATCCCTCTCTGCCCCTATGACAGTTGCCGTCTGATCGCCATAAACCTCTATTCATATGTAAAGAATCCTTTCACATCCGAGGCCTATTTTGACTTCGATCTTTTCAAAGAGCATGTCGGAAAAGCCCAGAGGCTTATGGATGACATCATTGATCTTGAAATGGAAAAAATCGATGCCATTATCGAAAAGATCAAAGCCGATCCTGAAAACGAAGAGGTAAAGGCTACCGAGCTGAATCTTTGGGACAAGATCAAGAAAAAAACGCTCAAGGGACGCCGTACAGGCCTCGGCACTACAGCTGAAGGCGACATGATCGCGGCTCTCGGCCTTCGCTACGGCACATCCGAAGCCACCGTGAAGTCGGTAGAAGTACACCGCGCTCTCGCGCTTGCAGCTTTTGCCTCTTCGGTCCAGATGGCCAAGGAGCGCGGAGCTTTCGAGGTCTATGACGCTGCCCGCGAACGCAACAACCCTTACATCAGCCGTATGCGTGAGGCTTGCCCGGAACTGGTGGCTGATATGGAGGCCAACGGTCGTCGCAATATAGCCTGCCTGACCATAGCACCCACAGGAACCACATCGCTCATGACCCGCACCTCATCAGGAATCGAGCCCGTGTTCATGCCGGTCTATAAGCGTCGGCGCAAGGTCAACGCCAATGATGCGGATGTGCATGTTGATTTCGTCGACGAGTCTGGTGATGCTTTTGAGGAATTCGTGGTCTATCATCCCAAATTTATCGAGTGGATGCGCATCAACGGCATAGAAGTGCGCAATGATTACACTCAGGCAGAACTTGACTCACTTGTGGAGCGCTCTCCGTATAACAAAGCGACAGCCAATGATATCGACTGGCTTGAAAAGGTTAAAATGCAGGGCGCTGTGCAGAAGTGGGTGGATCATTCTATTTCCGTTACCATAAATCTTCCGGCCGATACGGATGTTGAACTTGTCAACCGCCTCTATATGGAAGCCTGGAAAGCCGGCTGTAAAGGTTGTACGATCTACCGCGATGGCTGTCGGTCCGGAGTGTTGATCTCGGCCGATGAAAACAAAAAGAAAGACCGCGAGAAGGGTGTGGATACTCCGGCTGATCAGGAAGCGAAAGACGGAAAGCAGTCCGGCACACCGGAAATACCCGCGGTCCATCCTGTGGGCAAGCGTCCGATAGAGCTTGAAGCCGATGTGGTCAGATTCCAGAACAATAAAGAGAAGTGGATTGCGTTTGTCGGTCTGAAAAACGGACAGCCATATGAAATTTTCACCGGTCTTGCTGATGATGAAGACGGTATTTTCTGTCCGAAGTCAGTGTCGAAAGGAAAAATCATCAAGGCTACTGACGACAAGGGAAACAAGCGATATGACTTCCAGTTTATCAACAAGCGAGGCTATAAGACAACTATCGAAGGCCTTTCTGACAAGTTCAATCCCGAATACTGGAACTATGCCAAACTCATTTCCGGAGTGCTCCGTTACGGAATGCCGATTGACCAGGTGATAAAACTTGTCAACGGTCTTGAACTCGACTCGCAGTCGATCAACACCTGGAAAATGGGTGTTGAACGCGCGCTGAAAAAGTATCTGCCGTCAGGCACTCCGGCCGGAGGCCAGAAGTGTCCTAACTGCGGACAGGAAACACTTGTCTACCAGGAAGGATGCCTGATCTGTACATCATGCGGCTCCTCACGCTGCGGATAAGATCAGAGAATAGATTTTAGCGTGACCGGGGTATTGTGGTCTGTAAGATAGAGCTGCTCGCGTGGCTCGTAATGGTCTGAAAAAATCGAGGCGGCAGTGTCAGTCATGGCATTGCCGCTGACTTTTATGCCTGCCATTTCAAAGGCTGAGGGGCAGAATGAGCGTGAGGTGGAAATCAGACATGAGATGTTTCGGCCTACGGCTGCTGCAATATCAGGATATGATTCTCGATATCCGGCGGACAGCCATGCGATCATCGGGACATGGACCTGATAGAGGGTGGGGCGCGGAGAGGCGTGGAGGAAACGGCCGGAGCCATTGTCAAATATGTCTTCTCCGTGGTCAGATGTGTAGAGCAGGCCTGCAAATGCTCCGTCAATGGAGTCGAGCCGGCTGATGCAGTCGGTCAGCAAGCGGTCTGTGGCCACGATGGTGTTGTCATATGCATTTATGAGTTTGTCGCGGTTGCTCTTGGTGGCTTCGGTATAGTCACACGGGGTAAACAGTTCGTCGTTTTTGGCATAACGGTCGAGATAGTTGAAGTGTGAGCCGTAGGTATGGAGGACTATGAGCTGCTTTAGAGCTTCCTGGGCGAGGATGTTGTCAAGCCAGGGAAGGAGATCGGAATCAGGTCGGCTGTTGCGGCTGAGCGATGTGGCGTTGTCATCGAGCTCTTTGATGAAAACGCAGGTGTCACTCTCTTCTGCAAAGAAGTCGATGAACGAGCGGTTGTAGCGCTGGTTCGACAGAAAGGCGGTGGAGAATCCGGCTTCCTTGAATGCCGTGATGAGGCTTTTCACCTGATAGATATCGGTGTTGAAATCTGTAGCATTGACCGGACTGAGCAGCATCGGTACGCTCTTGTGGGTGGTGTTGCTCTCGCTGTAGGCTTCAGGTGCGGCATAAATGTCATTGCGATCGGCCAGCCGGGGATTGGTCGGACGGTTGTAGCCAAGAAGTTGCCAGTTATCCGCACGTGCGGTCTCTCCGACAACGAGGAGATAGATTTCACGCTTATCAGACGGATGCACCGAATGTGCGTCATATTTGAAATTGGCTGATGTTTCGGAATAGCGGCCGGTCTTGGCAGTGCGGTCAAAAGCAAGATACACGTTGTAGCAGACATTGGCCGGATAGAGATGATCAGTGACTGCATATGTGCCTCCGGAATAGCTGAGTGCAAGGCTGATGAGCCCGGCTGCCGTCACTCCGGCAGATAACAGACAGTTCTTTTTCAGAAATTTTTCAGACAGACGGACTTTTTTGCGGATGAATATCACACCATTGGTCAGTGACGGGACGTAGAGGACCACGACGGCAATGATTACCGGGAGCATATTGCCGAGCAACTCGGCAACTTCAGAAGTATTTGTGGTCACAAGGTTCAGGAACATGTCGACCGCGATGACGCTCCGTCCGTAGAGATCAAGCAGGACAATCTGGAAAGCTGCAAAAAATATCAGCGGAAACATCAGCCAAATGCTCCGTCCGAACTTCGGCGAAAGGCTTGACAAAAGCCAGATAATGCCTGCGGGGAGCAGTATGTTTGTCAATGCTCCGGCAAGAGAGAGCTGTTCGGTGAATGAAAGTATGAAATTGGGGAGGAGGAGAGTCAACAGAAAATAATAAAAAGCAAAATACTTATACATGTGCATTATGGCTGATTGCTGATTCCTTGATTAGTCTGAGAGTTTGTTTAAAAACAAACTCTGAATATCCTGGTGAAGAGTCTGCTCAGAAAGCCTCGTTCAGGCCGAACATGAAGCCGCTGGAATGTTTGCCGAAACCGATGTCGACCCGGACGTTGGCGTTCTTTTTGAATTCCCACCGGTATCCGATGCCGTATTCCGGCAAAAGACGGTCAAACCGGATGTCGGAAAGTTTGTGATATATGCTTCCGACTCCACCCCAGACGGCAATCCCGGAGCGTCGGTAGATGTGCTGGCGAAGTTCCACGGCCATGTCTGAGGCGCATTTGTCGCGATAGCGGCCTTCATAATATCCGCGCATGGCTCCGCCGCCAAGAAATGGCAGTTTTCCCCAAGGAGTATTGCCGTATGTCCATTCGCTATGGAAGTGAGAGGCAAGAATCGCACCGGCCCAAAGCGGAGAATAGATGTTGAAGTTTATTTCCGTGCTGGCAAAGTCATGATTCCGATTTCCTATGAAGCGTGGAGCAAAAAGCTGTATGAGTTCGAAGAGCACTCCGGAATGCGGATAAGTAAGGTTGTCGCGCAAATCATATTGCAGGCGCCCGCCGACCTCAGCAGAAAAATAGCGATGGTCTTCGCCTTGCCAGGGTGTAGGATCGGCTATACTGCCGGCGCTGGTATAGCTTAATTCAACCGCCGGCCCAAGATACAAGCCTGGAGCCAGCCGCCATTCATAGTCGCCAGTGAGCGTCAGATCAAAAAGATTGTATTTGGTCTTGTTGGCATTATCGTTGTTCCATGTATAGCCGATTCCCCAGAAATATGTGGAAAACGACTGAAAGTCGAGCGAATAGTTGACACGCCTGGAGTTGAACGGGTAGACGTGAACACCGTCGATCCCGACAGAGTAGTATCCTTTGGTGGCAATGTCTCCTTTAAGTGATATATTTGAAGCGGGGAGCAGTGTGTCTGTCGGGCATGTCGAGTAGTCTCCTGCAATAACGATGCCTAAGCCGAGACCTTTTTCCGATGAATAGTGCGGACCACCGAGAGGAGTGAAGTTTGGACGGGTGGTAAGTTTGCGCTTGTTGGATTGATCGAAGTAGTGGATAAGCCGGCCTATAATGCCTTTATGCTGCTGCGGGACGGAGTCTGCCGGTTCAGACGCCGCCATAGACAATGGCTTTATAAGCAATAAAATTAGCAATATGTAAACGAAGCGTGTGTGTTGTTGCTGCATGAGTGCAAAGTTATGCAAAAATAATCATATATTATGAACGGTTTTGTAGCTGAAACGGTTTTGGAAATTGTCTAAAGTTCATATTGCTGTGTTTGTGGAAACCGGCGTGATTTCAATGGGGTGATTGTCTTGTTATTCCAGTTGTGTGGCGGCTAAAGAGTAGACGCTGATACGAGTGGCGGGAGATGCTTTTTTTATGGCTTGGGCACATGCAAGAATAGTCGAGCCTGTAGTGATCACATCATCAACCAGAAGTATGTGACGGTCTGCGATAAGTTCCGGATCCGGCAGTGAATAAGCCCCAATGGTGTTCTGCAGTCTGGCATGGATATCTTTTCGGGTCTGCGAACGGTGCCATGAGGCTTTCAGAGGTGTTTCGACCGGCAGACCGCATACATGACCGAGGCCTTTTGCAATTTCTTCAGCCTGATTGTAGCCTCGTTTTATCTTTTTCAAAAAGTGCAGGGGCACAGGCACAAGGGCGTCGATATCGTCAAAGAATCCGGAGTCAGACAATTCTTTGGCGTGGAGCGATGCAAAATGGCGTCCTACTTTCGGGCGGTTGCGATATTTGGTGTCATGGATTATTGCCGTATATGGGTTGCCTCGGCGGTAGTAGAACATCGAGGCCGTTTTTTCGATGCGGCAGGATGGGGAGAACAGCCTGTCGGCAAGGGAGTTGGATGCTGATTTATGGAAATTGGTCACAGGCATGTCAAGCAGACATTGCAGGCAGATGAAGTCTTCGCCGTCAACGAGCGGACGATGGCAGACAGTGCAGACGTCAGGGAAGATTATGTTGACGAGTCCACGAAGCCAGCGGCCGGCAACCGCAAAACTGTTGTTAGGAATCATCTGAATCAGGTTTGTAGTTTCTCATCAGGTCTGCTATCAGCGGATATTCAAATCCACGCTGCATCGCATATCTGGTCACTTTTATTTTGCTCTCTCGGCTCAACGGCCACTCTTTCATTGACCGGATTTTGGAGGCGATGACTCTGAGGGCTATAGCGGAGTATTCTTCATCTTCGAAATCGTCACATGCGCTTTCTATTATATCCGGAGGCAGGCGTTTTGCCCAGAGTCCCTGCCTGATTTTCCTGCGGCCCCAGCCACTGAAATGAAGCTTATCATGGGCATAGGCTTTAGAGAATCTGCGGTCATCAACGAATTTGAGTTCGATGAGCCGTGAGATCACTTTGGCCGCAACTCCGGCACTTACACCGCATGATGACATTTTTTTCAGAAGGTCAGGAGTGCATTGCTCACACTTGGCGCATAAAGCGGCCATGCGGGAAAGCGCATTTTCATATGTCAGAGGAGGCTGGCGTCTGAGCATGGTGTGATTCCTATTTACGGGCTATCATGAAACGAGTTTTGGCATGCAGGTCGGGGAGCAGGCAGACATCGTTCCATCCGGATTGCTGCATCCAGTCTTTCAGGCTGTCGGCAGTCAAAGGATTGAGTTCGAAATAAAGTCGTCCGCCTTCAGTCAGCGCATCAGCGGCATAGTCGGCTATGGCTTTATAGAATTTCAGCGGGTCGCTGTCAGGTACGAACAGCGCAATAGCCGGTTCGTGGTCAAGGACATTTGCTTCCATCGCGCTTTTTTCTTTATCCATGACATAGGGCGGATTGGAAATTATAATGTCATATTTTGCCGTGAGTGCCACGCCGAGATCAAGGGCATCCGCTGTCTGAAAATCGACTTTGACTTTTTGCAGAGCGGCATTTTCCTGGGCAACTGCGATAGCCCGGTCGGAAATGTCGATGGCAGTGACTTCAGGAAAGTTCATGAACTTGGCCAACGCTATGGCTATACAACCTGAACCGGTGCATACGTCAAGCACTTTCAGATCAGGCTGTGGATTGTCTTTTGTTATTATGTCAACAAGTTCTTCTGTCTCAGGTCGGGGAATGAGAACCGCAGGACTGACCTTCAAAGTCATTCCATGCCAGTATGTGTCGCCAAATATATACTGTATAGGCTCGTAGGCAAGCAGGCGGTCAATGACTTCGTTGACTCTTGTGACGGTGAAGTCTGAGACTTCCTTGTCGGCTCGCATCAGAAGTTCTACCTGATTCCATCCCTTGATGTGCTCAATTATGATTCGAAACAGCCATGAGGCCTCGCTCCCGCCATAGACAGGAGTCAGACGGGAGCGTGAGGCATCAAGGAGTTGTTTCAGTGTAGTCATTTGTTTACAGAAGTATAGATCTCGATATTGTCAAGAGCGAGATAACCGGGGGTGTTCAGACCGTATTCACCTGCATCGGAACCTTCGAAGTTGAACACAACGCGGTTTACGTTTCCAAGGGCTTTCAGATTCCAGTCTTCCCAGTCATTATCAAGATTTTTTGTTTTCGAACCTGCACGGTAGTCACAGAGATAGAGCTCCACGGGACTTCCGGCTGTCATATGTCCTGTTGCGTCATATCCGTAAGCAAGCACTTTGAACCAGCCGTTGTTTGCTTTTAATGGCTGAGCGAGTCCATTTCCATTCTGAATTACGCCATACACATAAGATGTATTGCAGATTTCAATTTCTCCAATTGTAAATTCGGCGTTGTTGTCAAAATGGAATCCGCCTAAAGAAACTTCTTTTCCTGAGCCATAGACAGATGAAATGCTTGAAGCATCGCAGGAGCCGTTGATCACTGCAAATGTGTTGGAGTTGTCATCACCGGCTCCGCGGTTTGCGCCGTCGACAGATTCCACATTATATACGCTACACTGATTATTGAAGGAATACCACCAGTCGCCGGTCTTATCGGCCGGATTCGAACGGAGATTGAACTGAGAGAGGAACATGCCTCCATTGTATAATGTCGCTATGTCGGGATAAAAGTCACCTTGGGTATTGAGTCCGAAAGTGATAGCATTGGCACCCTTGTTGAATGCGATGGAGCCGACGGTGAACCGATCGCCGCCAGTGTAGTCTGCATAGAGGTTCGCGCCATAGGAGTCAGGTCCGGCTAAAATAATATTTGTGTTTTCAAATGTGATTTCGCCGACTTTGACCATTCCCTTGGGACCGTCATTGTCATCATCGCTACAAGATGACAGCAGAGGAAGTGAGATCGCACAGAGTGCGAATGCGCAGATTTTGAAATTGTTGTACATGATTTGAATAGTTGATGTTGTTAAATGATCTATCGTGTGAACTGAGAAGCCGGAACTTTAGCAGCAAGAGGAAATTCAATGGCAAAAGTCGTGCCCATGCCCGGCTCTGATCGTTTGACATAGATATTGCCTTTGTGATATTCTTCCACAATGCGTTTTGTCAGTGTCAGGCCAAGCCCCCAGCCGCGTTTCTTAGTAGTGAAGCCCGGATTAAAGATTGTTTTGTGATTCTTTTTTGGAATGCCTTTGCCGGTATCTGCAATTTCTATAACGGCAATGTTTTTGTCGTGATGAAGTGCAATGGAAATGCTGCCGCTTCCCTCCATTGCGTCAACGGCGTTTTTGATCAGGTTTTCCATTACCCATTCTGCCAGAGGTGATGACATGGAGACCGGAAGTTCTGTGGAGCATGGTGTCACGCTGAGTTTTATGCGACTTGATATGCGAGAGGACATATATTCGGCTGAATGGCTGACGATGGTGTTGAGATCTTCAATCTCCATAGATGGCCGCGAGCCGATTTTAGAAAATCGTGATGCAATTGTCGACAATCGTTTTACGTCCTTGTCCATTTCCGCTACAATCTCCGGGCTGACACCGGAATCCGGCAGGAGTTCGAGCCATGCCATCAGCGATGATATGGGGGTGCCAAGCTGATGGGCGGTTTCTTTAGAAAGACCGACCCAGACCTTGTTCTGCTCCGCCCGTTTGGTAGACGAAACGGCATAATAGACAATCAGAACGAACGCAAGCAAAACCAGTATCTGAACATAGGGATAGAAACTCAGGCTTTTCAGCACTTTTGAATCTTCGTAGTAGAGATGCTGACTTCCTGCGGCACCCATGTCGATATCAATGACGTTTGGAGTCTTACGCAGGTCATCAAGCTTTGCCAGCAGAAAACGGCGGTTGGCATCGCTTAGCCCGAAAATGGCAGCAGAGTCTTCGGGTTCAGGCAAGGTGAAGTTGCGTTGCATGATAATATGACCGTCATCATCGGTGAGCAAGACCGGAATGGTTCTGTTGCGTTCGATGATCGAGAGCAGAAAATCGAAATTTGACGGTAATACGTCAGAGTCTCCGTTTCCGGCATTTACAATCTCGCGTGTGGCATCAGCCCATATCTGCATCCGCTCCCGTTCCTGCTCTGACAGGTCTTTGACCAGTGAATCGGAATAGAACAGAAATATGCCGACCACTGCCACCGACAGAATCAGAAAGCCGATGAAGCCTTTGCGCCTTATGTCATAAATGTTTCCGCTCAAAGCCTGATTTAACGTAGGGTGAAGATTGATTCTGACAACAATCAGAAGTTGCATGAATGATCTCCGGAAGGAATATCATCCATGCAACTTCGTTGATATCAGTTATCGTAATGCAGTCTCACTGATTTTGGATCAGTGTTTGTCATCAACAACCGGACAGCCGGAGCAACGAGCTGAAATTTCAGTAAAGAAGTCGTTGCCCTTATCATCTACAAGGATGAAGGCGGGGAAGTCTTCAACTTCAATTTTCCAGATGGCCTCCATGCCGAGTTCGGGATATTCGAGGAGCTCTACCTTCTTGATGCTGTTCTGAGCGAGAATAGCAGCCGGGCCTCCGATTGATCCGAGATAGAACCCGCCGTGCTTGTGGCATGCGTCAGTAACCTGCTTGCTGCGGTTGCCTTTGGCGATCATTACCATAGAGCCACCTGCAGCCTGGAACTGATCTACATATGAGTCCATGCGGCCTGCTGTTGTCGGGCCGAATGAGCCTGAAGGCATACCTTCGGGTGTTTTGGCCGGGCCGGCATAGTAGATGGGGTGATCTTTGAGATACTGAGGCATTGGTTCGCCATTATCAAGACGTTCTTTGATCTTTGCATGGGCTATGTCACGGCCTACGATGATGGTGCCGTTGAGCGAAAGGCGTGTGGCCACAGGATACTTTGTAAGTTCAGCCAGAATTTCAGGCATCGGACGGTTTAGATCGATTCTGACAACATTGCCTTCGCCCTGTTTACGATATTCTTCGGGGATCAGTTCGCCGGGATTGCTGTCGAGTTTTTCAACCCAAAGGCCTTCGCGGTTGATTTTCGCTTTTATGTTGCGGTCAGCCGAACATGAAACTCCGAGGCCGACGGGGCATGAGGCTCCATGACGGGGCAGACGGATCACCCGGATGTCATGAGCGAAGTATTTGCCTCCGAACTGTGCGCCGAGGCCAAGACGTTCAGCTTCTTTCTTGAGCACTGCTTCAAGTTCTTTGTCGCGGAAAGCGTGGCCGAGTTCATTGCCATGATCAGGCAGATTGTCGTAATATTTTACGGATGCTTTCTTGACGGTCTCAAGGTTCTTTTCAGCGGATGTGCCTCCGATTACGAATGCGATGTGGTAAGGAGGGCAGGCCGCGGTTCCGAGGCTCTTCATTTTCTCAACCAGGAAGGGAACGAGAGTCTTGGGATTGAGGATGGCTTTGGTTTCCTGATAAAGATATGTCTTGTTAGCCGAGCCGCCGCCTTTTGCTACAAAAAGGAATTTGTATTCATCGCCTTCAGAAGCATGGATGTCGATCTGGGCCGGGAGGTTGCAACCGGTGTTGACTTCGTCATACATGGTGAGCGGCGCGTTCTGTGAATAGCGAAGATTATCGGTGGTGTAAGTGATGTAGACACCCTTGCTGATTTTCTCTTCGTCATCACAGCCTGTGTAGACATTCTGACCCTTTTCGCCGTGAACAATCGCGGTGCCTGTGTCCTGGCAGAAGGGGAGTGCGCCCTTGGCTGCAACTTCGGCGTTGCGGAGCATGGTCAGGGCGACAAACTTGTCATTTTCCGATGCTTCAGGATCAGAAAGGATCTTCGCTACCATTTCGTTGTGTTCTCGACGCAGCATGAACGCATTGTCATGTGTGCATGCACGAGCAAGCACTGTTAGCGCTTCGGGATCAACCACGAGGAATTCGTGTCCGCCCCAGTTTTCAACTTTGACGTAGTCGGAAGTCAGTTTGTAATATTCAGTTGTATCAGGTCCCAGCGGGAACATGGGCTGATATTTGAACGGTTTGGTTGCCATATAATTATACTTTGAGTTTTTTCAGATAATCCGAAAGGACTTACTTGAGTTGACAAATGTACGAACAAAATTTTAAACCGCAAGCGAAAATAAGATGCTATTTTAGGTTAACCACCGTGATTCCGGCACCACCGAAACGGACATCTTCGTCATGATAGGAACTGATTCCGGAAGTGGTTGAAAGCAGTTCGCGAATAGCCTGCCGTAAAGCTCCGGTGCCTGTGCCGTGAAGTATGCGCACGCGGGCTACGCTGAAGCGTATGGCATCATCTATAAAATAGGTGACAGCCTGGATGGCCTCATCGGCTCTCATGCCTCTGACATCAATCTCCTGCTTGAACTGAAGCTGACGTTCATAGCCGGAATCAATGGTCTGCATCGAAATGCTTGATTTGGTTTCGGTTTTTGGCTTGGCATCTGTAACCATCAGACGGTCTGTCTTGACCGTGGTCTTGAGGTTGCCGAAAATCACAAGCGCGTTTTTACCGGATACTTCCAGCACGGTCCCTACGGTACTGCCTCCGTCGAGGCGCACGTTGGCTCCGACTGTAACTTCGCGTTTGGCCGGAGATGTCTCACGGTCTGCCTGGACGTTGTGCTTCCCCTTTTTCTTTTTGGGAACTTTCGCCAGGAGTAAATTGGAGTCCTTGTAGCGGTTGCCTTCGCGTTCGAGCTCTATACGCTCTTCCTTGAGCTTGCGGCGGGCTTCCAGAGTTTTTTCGCGCTCGGCGTTGGCTTCCTTGATGTCAGCTATGGTACGTTCGATAACGGCATTTGAAGAGTCGAGAATCTTTTTGGCCTCAGTCCTCGCTTCTTCAATAATCTCGCGGCGTTTGCTTCTGAGCTGGTCGGCGTCTTCAGCGTATTGCGCCAGCATCTGTTCGAGTTTTTTCTCCTTCTGGCGTATGGCTGTACGCTTGTTTTCCCAATAGCGTTTGTCGCGGGTGATGTCAAGAAGATAGTTGTCAAGATTCATGTATTCTTTCCCGACAATATCTTCGGCTGACTGTATGATCTCTGCCGGCAGACCGATTTTTCGGGCGATCTCGACTGCAAATGAACTGCCGGGATTGCCGATGGACAATTTGAACATAGGCTGCATGAGATGCCTATCATAAAGCATAGAGCCGTTGATAAGGCCTGTGGTGTCTTCGGCAAATTGTTTCAGGATCTGATAGTGTGTGGTCACAATGCCCCACATTTCTTTCCCGTTCATTTGCTCAAGAATGGCACGGGCAAGCGCGCCGCCAATCTGAGGTTCTGTCCCGGAGCCCATTTCGTCAATCAGAAAGAGGGTGCCTTTGCGGCCTCGCTGAAGCATGAACTTCATGCTGCGCAGGTGGCTGCTGTAGGTCGAAAGGTCATCTTCAAATGACTGGTCATCGCCGATGTCAACAAAGATGTCATGGAAAATGCCGATGTGGGAGTTGTCATGTACCGGCGGTAGCAGTCCGCATTGAACCATATACTGGATTGTGCCGACTGTTTTAAGACAGACGGACTTACCGCCGGCATTCGGACCGGAAATGACCAGAATGCGAGTCTCGCGGTTCAGAGCAATGTCGATGGGCACGATTTCGCGGCCCTGATGTTCCAGCGAAAGTTTAAGGACGGGATGGCAGGCATGATACCACTCCATCTCTTCACGGTCGTGCAGATTCGGTAATGAAGCACCGACAGCCTCTGCGTAATGGGCTTTGGCATTGATGAAATCCAAGTTGTATATGACTCCGGCCCCTGCGAGCATTTCAGGAATGTGAGGTCTGAGCTCATCGGCTATAGCAGTCAGGATTCGAATTATTTCGCGATGCTCTTCGAGCTGCAGCTCGCGGGTCAGGTTGTTAGCTTCCACGACTTCAGCGGGCTCGATGAATATGGTTTTCCCGGATGCAGATTCGTCATGGACTATTCCCGGAATCTTCCGCTTGTTCATCGGAGGAACCGGGAGCACAAGGCGTCCGTCGCGCACGGCGGGAGAAGCATCGGCATCCAGCCATCCCTGGGCAATTGCGGAGCTCAGAACTCGACGTAAAATCGAATTGACGCGTCCCGACATGCTGCGCAGACGCGAGCGGATTTCAGCCAGCGCCACAGAGGCATTGTCTTTGACAAGACCAGATGCCGGATCAATGGCTTTGTCGATTGTTAATCCGAGAGTCGACGGAATATAGTTAAGCGGGTCGCTAAGGCGTGATAACTGTGGATATGGGGTATGTCCGTCCTCGTTGTGACGGCGAAAATATGATGCAATCCGTGAAAAGCATTCAAGCATGCGTCTCACTTTCAGCAGATCCTTCACTTCAAGGAATGTGCCTGGTATTTTGATCACTGCCAGATCACGGTCGATGTCATCGACGCCTTCAAGAGGTAATGTTTCATCGCTATGATTGGCCCGTTGCATTTCATCAACAGCCAGAAGTGCCGCCTTCACGGTCTCGAAATCAGTCTGGAATGACATTTCCGAACAGAACTGACGCGCTCCTTCGCAATGACATTTTTTTGACAGCTGTGACCTTATGGCAGCAAAGCCTATCTTTTCTTCTATTTTGTCAGGATAAATCATGATGCAAAATTACATAGAATTTTTCAACATTCGATAATGTAATGTTGTTTTGTATAAAAGGTATTGTTATATATACAACTAAAATTTAAATAATTATGAAATTCAAATGCTTAATGTCAATGACTGCGACTCTCGTCTTTTTATTGGGAGGTGCAACAGCAGTAGCCCAGGCGCCGGTCAACGGGGGCGGCAATCCCGGTATCGTAATGGCCGGATCGCAGAATTACAGTCAGTTGCCTGAAAAAGCCCGCGCGTTTATTGCAAAGCATTTCAAAGATATCGGCATACGCAAATGTGAAAAATATTTCGCAAAAGGGAAATATGAAGTTGAACTATCCAATGGTGTTGACCTGGAATTTAACACAGACGGGAATCTGATTGAGATTGATGCTCCCGGTGACATGATGCTCCCGGTAGCCGTTGTCAAAGATATGCTTCCTTCGAAAGCATATGAACGTCTTGCAAAAGACGGATTCAATGCAATGGTTGAATCTGTAGAATTCAACCGAGGGAAGGTGTATGAAGTTGAACTCAATATACCGGGACCAGATACTTATGTGTTTGATCTAAACGGTGTGTTTCTTGCTATCGAAGACTGACGTGGCAATATATAAAGAATAGTATAACGCGGTCTGAATTTGCTTTTAAAAGCATTTACGTGGAGGTTTGTTGCACAATTTTATTAATTTTGCAGCAAACTTCCACGTTTTATATATTGATCCATGAAATTTGTCCGTATTGTAGAGCAGTTTATCAACCGTCACCATCTGATTGACAGAGCCGACACTGTTATTGTCGGCCTCAGCGGTGGTGCCGATTCCGTGGCTCTTTTGACAGTACTCTGCAATCTTAATTATAACGTGGTTGCCACTCATTGCAATTTTCATTTGCGCGGCGAAGAAAGTATGCGTGATGAGGCTTTCTGCCGAAAATTATGCTCTGACAGAAATGTGAGGCTACTGGTGCGGAATTTCGATGTTGATTCCCGACGCAGGGAGGCTGGAGAATCTCTGGAGATGGCATGCCGCGCATTGCGATATGACTGGTGGAGGAGCCTGTTAAAAGAAAATGTAGGCTCAGTGATTGCCGTCGGTCATCACCGGGAGGACAATATCGAGACTTTTTTTCTGAACTTATTCCGAGGCAGTTCTCTCACAGGCCTAAAGGGCATGCTTCCTCGCAATGAACTGGTGGTGCGCCCACTGCTGGAATGCAAGAAGAGCGAGATTTTGGCATATCTTCGCGACCACCACTTGAAATATGTAACCGATTCAACCAATGCCGACAATTATTATAAGCGCAATCGGATACGCAACCGCCTGATGCCGCTGATTTCTGATGAATTCCCAGGTGCTATAGATTCGGTAGCGCAAACAATCGGACATCTTGCCGACAATTATGGTCTATACCGGGATTTTTGCCGTAAATTGCGTGATAGGTATGTTGATGCTGACGGAGTGATTGATTTGTCTGCGATTTTGGAGAATGAATCTTATCCGCGGATGGTTCTGTTTGAAATCCTGTCTGATTATGGGTTCAATATGAGTCAGGTTGAAAATATCATTTCCGGATTTGATGGGACAAATGGAGAAACTACATTTGCAGGCAAGACATATCATGGCCGGAGCAGCTCATATTTTCTTGATCGTGGCAAGCTGGTGCCGTTGGACGATCTGAATGACGGACAGAATGAAGTGACAGTAGATCTCAATTGCCATCCTTTTGAAACGCGGAGAATGACTGTGGCTGAATTCACAGTATTGAAGAACGCGCGGATGCTCAGGCCGGAAGCAATGTATGCCGACAGTGGAATAATGCTCGAAGCTCCGGAATTCATTATGCGCGGATGGCGGACCGGAGACCGCATGCGTCCGTTCGGCCTTAAAGGCAGCAAACTGCTGAGCGATCTGTTCAGCAATGCAAAACTGTCGCTTAATGAAAAAAAAGGAGTAAAAGTGATTTTGCGGAACTCTGATATTATCTGGATTCCAGGAGTGAGATGTTCTGCTTTGTTTCCAGTAACCGATAAGACAGAAGAAGTAATAGAAATAACATATAAGCCTTTGCGCAAATAGCTGTTATATGAAAGAATTGTTAATAAAAAATATGGTCTGCCATCACTGCGTCAGGGCTGTCGAGCAGATTCTGCGGGATGTAGGGGCCGAAAATTTTAATGTCGAGCTTGGAAAAGCCACATTGGAGCAGCCTCTGTCAGACGCTGCAATGGATCAGCTGGTGTTGCGTCTGCGCCGTGACGGGTTCGAGCTTATTGCTGATCGTGAATCGGAAATCGTTGAAAAAACCAAACATGCGATTCTCCATCATGTCAGGGAAGAAAAAGAAAAGCAACACAACCTTTCAGAGTGCATTGAGCGGCAACTTGGTATGAGCTATGACACGGTGAGCCGGATTTTTTCGGCCAAAGAGGGCAGGACACTGGAGAAATATCATATAGCGCAGCGCATCGAACGGGTCAAAGAATTGCTTCAGCACGACGAATATACCCTGAGTGAGATCGCATATATGATGGACTATTCAAGTGTGGCCCATCTGTCCCGACAATTTAAGAGTGTCACCGGGCTGACTCCGTCTGAGTATCTTCGCGGGTCCAGGGAGCGCCTTGGGTTGCATGAGATCTGACTGACAGGGAGGAATTTGGTAAATTATTTCGACAATTGTGTAACGCAGACGGCATGAATCGGCAGTATCTTTGTGTTGGAATAACATAAAGATCATAAGCTATGAATTTCAGCCATTTTTTCACATCTCTGATTGCAATAGTCAATGAGATGTCACCTTATATTATATTAGGTTTTATTATCGCAGGCTTCCTTCACGTTTTCATCAGGCCTGACACAATGGGGCGGCATCTTGCCGGCCGTGGAATAAAGCCTGTCATGAAAGCCGCGCTGCTCGGCATACCGTTGCCATTGTGCTCCTGCGGTGTTCTTCCTACAGCAGTCTCTTTACGCAGACAGGGTGCGTCAAAGGGCGCGACAACATCATTCCTTATAGCGACACCTCAGACCGGAGTCGACAGCATTGCAGCGACTTATTCGCTTCTGGGGTTGCCGTTTGCCATCCTTCGTCCAGTCGGAGCTTTGGCCGGTGCTCTTTTAGGTGGCGTCGCCGTAGGCAGGTTAGACAGTGACAGTCAATCCGGATCTAAAACCGCATGTCACTCAACTGCGGGCGGCCATGAGCATTCTGATGCAGGCTTTGTAAAAAAGATTATTGAGGCTGTCCGCTACGGACTTGTCGACATGGTAGGCAGTGTAGGCAAATGGCTGGTAATAGGTCTGATTGTCGCAGCTTTGATCACCGTGCTTGTGCCGGATGAACTGTTCTTGGGGCTCAGTCAGTATCCTTTGCTTGCCATGCTGGTCATGGTTGTGGTGTCAGTGCCAATGTATATATGTGCCACCGGCTCAATTCCTATCGCTTTGTCTCTTATAGCCAAAGGTCTGACACCCGGAGTCGGTTTTGTGCTTCTGATGGCCGGGCCGGCAGCCAATTTCGCATCCATGATAATTCTGTCAAAGACAATCGGGCGTAAAAGCACATATATATATGTCGGCTCGGTGGTTTTAACAGCCATTCTTTTCGGACTTGCGATTGATTATCTGCTTCCACGCGAGTGGTTCATGCCTTCTGTGTCGCATCTGTCACCTCATTGCCACCATACTTTCGGAATATTTGAAAGCATGTGCAGCCTGTTGCTGTTGTGTCTGCTTGTTTATTCAGGAATCAGACTGCACAATTGCAAAATAGACCATCAGCATAATCTTAACACAAATGCAAGTAATATGAAACAAGTTTATATCATTGAAGGAATGTCTTGCAGTCACTGTCAGGCATCTGTAAAGAAAGCTATCTTAAATCTTAAGGGCGTTCAGTCTGTAACCGTGGATCTCGGTTCGGGAGAGGCAGTGGTTGAAGGCGATGTTGACGCCAACACTGTCCGCGAGGCGATCTATGAGGCCGGATTTTCGGTTAAAGAGTAAACAGCCGGACTGAAAAAGCAATTCGCGGGTGCCTGATATTTGACCGGGCATCCGCGAATTTGTCTGTAAAATAGTTTCTTGTCATCGGCTTCGGATTACAGCCGGGAATTTGTCCGTCGGATATCAATCTTCTTCGGAAAGTCTGTTGCGGTCAATGGATGCGGCAATCTGCTTGTTGGCCTTTACGCCTAACTTTTGAAGATTCTGCGCCCTGGTGACAAGGTTTCCTGTTCCGCAGCTTAATTTTGTCATAGCATCGTCAAAAGCCTTTCTGGTTGATCCGAGGGCTTTTTCTATTTTCTCCATGTCTTTGGTGAAATCCGCGAATTTGTCGTACATCTTGCCTGCCTCCTCAGCGATGGTGATGGCATTGCGCGTATGGCGGTCGCGACTCCATAACTGCGCTATGAGTTTCAGGCCGGAAACAAGATGTGTCGGTGATACGATCAGCACATTTTTGTCATAAGCTTCCTGCCAGAGTGTAGGTTCAAGACGCATGGCGGCGATATAGGCCGGTTCCGTGGGAATGAACATCATGACGAAGTCGAGTTTTGCATCACCCACATAATCCTGATAACGTTTTCTGGCGAGTTCGTCAATATGTTTCCGTACGGAACGTACATGCTTCACTGAGGCAATCTGCCGGCTTTCATCATCAGTGGCATTGGCATAGTCTACAAATGCGGTGAGCGATACTTTGGAATCAATCACTACAAAGCGTTTGTCTGGATAACGGACAACAACGTCCGGACGCAGTAGCGTACCGTCTTCATTCCGCAGAGTGTTCCCGGTCTCATCAGTACTTGCCTGGATGAAATATTCGACATTTTTCTGCAATCCTGATTTTTCGAGTATGGATTCGAGCACCATTTCACCCCAGTCACCTTGCACTTTGCTGTCACCGCGAAGGGCTTCTGACAGTTCCTGAGCCTGTCGGGAGATAGACTGGTTGAGACTTACCAGATCTTTTATGCGTTCAGAAAGTGAAAAGCGCTCACGGGCTTCATTGTTGTATGTCTCTGTGACTGTCTTGCGGAATTCTTCAATGTTGGAGTGAAGAGGCTGGAGAATTTCACGCAGTTTCTCCTCATTCTGCGTTTTCAGATCTGTGGTATTCTGTCTGAGAATGTCGTTGGCGAGATTTTTAAATCTGTTTTCAAAAATCTGTTCCTGCTCGGCCCTGTTTTTTTCGGTTTCAGCTTTTTCTGCCAGCAGCATTTCTATACGAGCGCTCAAGGCCGAATTCTCTTCCTTGACAACGGTTGTTTTGGCGACGGCTTCGTCAAGCCTGCACATGAGCCCCTCATTTGCTGCTTTAAGATCTGTCAGTGTGGTGTTAAGAGACTCAATCCGGGATGAAGACTCGATTTTA
Organism: Duncaniella sp. C9; assembly: GCF_004803935.1. Classification (GTDB taxonomy): domain Bacteria; phylum Bacteroidota; class Bacteroidia; order Bacteroidales; family Muribaculaceae; genus Duncaniella; species Duncaniella muris. The sequence goes on along the minus strand of NZ_CP039547.1, from coordinate 2,533,915 downwards.
ATTTTCTCACACTCCAGTCTTAAGGCCATGTTTCCCTGCTCGCACATTCTGGATTCCTGCTCTAAACGGCGAGAAACAAGCGCAAAATAGACTGCGGCTCCACCAGCGATGAAGACCAGCAATACAAGAATTATGATTGTCATGATTTCAGTTCAACACTAAATTCCCAAGAGCGCGGTTCGATGTTGATGCAAACGAATAAGCCCGCGCAAACTGACGGATTTTTGCAAGAGTCTCGTTTTTTGGACAAGGGGGAGATTTCTGCTGAGAAGATGAGATTAGAGTAACGGTTGGAGGAGTAGAATTTTTATCCATAGGCATGTACCTTTTGTGATCGTGCAATATTGAAGTGAGTTATTAGTCCAACGCTTTTGCGGGACTATTTATTGTTGACCGGACCTAATAATTCATGATTGTCAGATACGGATTGAATATTTTTTTGCATGAGGCTTGGAGTATTCACAAATTTCACTACCTTTGCTGTGACCACATTTCTGAGGTCGCTAATATACATGAATCACTATTTATGGATCTTGTCGTAATCAATGAATCCGAGCCTCGATGCCTTGCCTTTTATCTGGCTGAAGAGGAATATCTTGCAAGAAAATATCCTGACAGAGATTTCTTTTTTGCATGGCAGGTGAAGCCCACCGTTATCATAGGGCGCAACCAGCAGATGGCAAAAGAAGTCAATGTTGACTTCTGCCGGAATGCCGGAGTAGAAATTGTCCGCCGCAAAAGCGGTGGGGGTGCTGTAGTCGCCGATATGAATAACATAATGTTTTCGTATATCACATCGTCAGACGATGTTTGTGGCACCTTCGGGAAATACACTTCTATGGTTGTGGCCTCTCTCAGGATGCTGGGTCTTGACGCGTCAGACAACAGCCGCAATGACATACTTATCGGTGACCAGAAAGTGTCCGGAAATTCATATTATCATATTCCCGGCAGAAGCATAGTGCATGGCACGATGCTGTATGACTATGATCCGGTTCTCATGGGAAATGCTCTTACTCCGTCTCACAAGAAACTGTCGTCTCATGGGGTGAAATCAACACGTAGCCGTGTGACTACCATAAAAGAGAAGTTGCCCGAACTTTCAATCTCAGATTTCCTTGATCATATATTGCGTACAGTTCCAATGGGTGGAAATGTGCTGACTCTTACCGCAGATGATCTGAAAGAGATTGAAAAAATAGAGCAGGAATATTATGCCGAATCATGGCTGAGAGGCAAAAATCCCAAAGGATCGCTTCAGGTAAGTGAACGTATTGACGGAGTGGGAGAAATATGCATTGACCTTTCTGTTTCTCACGGCCTGATTTCTGATTTCGAAATGACCGGAGATTATCTTGAGAACACCGATGCATCAACGGTATTGAAAAATCTGCTTGTCGGGTGCCCGTTCGATCGGGAGGCGGTTTTAAAATTGCTTGACACAATCGAAATCCGGGATATTATTCCCGCATTGACATCCAGACAGATTGTTAACCTTATATTCTGAAAAACCTAATCAAAACATTGTTTAAAATGGAAGATCTTAAAAAGACATGTCTACATGACCGGCATGTTGCTCTCGGAGCACAAATGAGTCCTTTCGGCGGATTCGACATGCCGATCCAGTATAAAGGAATTATCGAAGAGCACAACGCCGTGCGAGAAGCGTGTGGAGTGTTTGATGTCTCCCATATGGGCGAAGTGTTTGTCACAGGTCTGCAAGCCGAAAAATTTGTCAATTATATTTTTACAAATGATGTGGCCGGGCTGCCTGACGGCGGCATATTATATGGCATGATGATGAATCATGACGGTGGTGTTGTCGATGATCTGCTCGTGTATAAGCGTGGAGAGAATAATTTCCTGCTGGTGATCAATGCTTCAAACATTGACAAGGATGTTGATTGGATCAAATTGCAGTCCGCCTCATTTGATGTTACAGTTGACAATGTCAGCGAAAATTATGGCGAACTTGCAGTACAGGGGCCGGATGCGGAATCTGTAATGGAAGAAGTGCTCGGCATTCACTGTAAGGAACTTGTGTTCTATACCTTTCTTGAATCGGAATATGACGGCAAACATATGATTGTGAGCCGCACCGGTTATACCGGTGAAGACGGATTTGAGATCTATGCCGATCATGACACGATTGTCAGACTGTGGGATATTCTCATGGAGTCCGGTAAGGCGGCACCTTGCGGGCTTGGCTGTCGTGATACCCTGCGCTTTGAAGTCGGTTTGCCTCTTTACGGTGATGAACTGGCTGATGACATAACTCCGGTCGAAGCCTGTCTTTCTATGTTTGTAAAGCTCGACAAGCCCGAATTCATAGGTCGTGATGTGGTAGCCCGTCAGAAAGCTGAAGGTGCTCCGCGTAAGCTGGTCGGACTGGAGATTCTTGACCGTGCTATTGCCCGCCACGGGTGCGAGGTGCTCAATGACAAAGACGATGTCATAGGCTATGTTACCACCGGTTACCGCGGCATTTCCGTGGATAAGAGCATTGCGGCAGCCCTAATAGCCACCCCGTATGCTGTTAAAGACAGTGAACTTAAAGTGCGTGTGCGCCGCAAGACATTCCCAGCTCGCGTGACAGCAAAGAAGTTCTATAAAAAATCATACAAGAAATAATTAATAACTATTCTTAATAATCACATATTCTAAAACAACCACAATCATGAGCAAGACATATTATTCTCCCACACACGAATATATTACAGTTGACGGCAATATTGGCTATATCGGCATCAGCGACTACGCGCAGCATGCGCTTGGCAATGTAGTTTATGTCGATATGCCCGACGAGGGTGACGAGATTGAAGCCGGAGAAGATTTCGGAGCTGTTGAAAGTGTCAAGGCTGCCAGTGACCTTATTGCTCCTGTCAGCGGCGAAGTACTTGAAGCAAATGAAAGACTTGCCGACAATCCACGTCTGATCAACGAAGATGCGATGGCCAACTGGATTATCAAAGTTGAACTTACCGATTTGTCACAGTTGGATAGCCTGATGGACGAAGAGGCATACAAAGCTCACTGCGAAGCTGAAAAATAAAACTATGGGACACCGATATTTTCCACATACATCAGCTGACATCGCCGAAATGCTCAAGCGTTGCGGCATGGAGGGTCTGGAAGATCTATACAGCGATGTGCCTGATTCGCTTAAGCTGAAGCGTGGTTATGATCTGAAACCTCAGATGAGCGAAAAAGAGGTGCGTGACTTTTTTGAAGGACTGGCCATTAAAAACCAGCCTTTGACCTGCTTCGCAGGAGCCGGATTCTACGACCACTATTCTCCCGCTGTGATTCAATCGATCCTCTCTCGGTCGGAATTCCTGACTGCCTATACTCCATATCAGCCGGAAATCTCACAGGGCACGTTGCAATATATTTTCGAATATCAGTCAATGATGACCCAACTGACCGGCATGGAGGTATCGAACGCATCAATGTATGACGGCACTACTGCAGTCGCCGAGGCTATGCTTATGGCGGTGGCTCATGCCCGCAAACGGAACCGGGTACTTGTTTCGGCTACAGTCAACCCGATATATCGCGAGGTGATCGATACTTATGCGCATTATCATGGCGTGACTGTCGATACAATTCCGGAAAAAGATGGCGTGACTGATATTGCCGTCATGGAGGAGATGCTGAATGCTGGAGATGTAGCCGGAGTGATCGTAGCCACACCGAATTACTATGGTATTCTGGAAGACTATACCGGATTTGCCGATAAGGTTCATGCAGCCAAGGCTCTTCTGATAATGACTGCTCCGGCTTCTGTCTTGGGCGTGATCCGTACACCCAGAGAATGGGGTGCTGACATTGCGGCCGGCGAGGCCCAGTCATTAGGCATGCCGTTGAATTTCGGAGGCCCGTATTTAGGATACATGTGTTGTTCTAAAGCTCTCATCCGCAAACTGCCGGGTCGAATAGTAGGAGCGACGACTGATGCCGACGGAAGGCGGGTATTTGTGCTTACACTCCAGGCTCGCGAGCAGCATATCAGACGCGATAAGGCAACTTCCAACATCTGCTCCAATCAGGGATTGATGGCTCTTTATGCCGCAGTCTACCTGTCACTGATGGGCGCTAAAGGGCTGCGTGAGGTAAATGAAATTTCAGCCGCAGGCGCTCACTATCTTGCAAAGAAGCTTGTTGAAACCGGAGCGTTTGAACTGAAGTATCCAGACAAACCGTTCCTCAATGAATTTACGGTTAAATTCAAAGGGGAGGTCAAATTGATTGATTTTATGGAGGTTTGCACTTCATGTGGCTGTCTGCCTGGCGTGATGCTTGCTGATGATGAACTTCTGGTATGCGTAACTGAGACACGTACCCGTGAAGAGATCGACCGCTATATCTGGCGCGCCGAGACGTTCTCAAAAGCGACTCTGCCTTCATTTGCTGAAAATAGGAATATAAATGACTGAAATGACGTTCCACTGCTATGAATAAAAAATATTACGGCAAGCTTATTTTTGAGCTCTCTCGTCCGGGACGTCAGGGCTATTATCTGTCAAAAAACGGATGTGACGATGCTTTAGCCTCTCTGCCGGCGAATCTTCTTAGAGAAAACGCGCCTGAACTTCCTGAAGTAGACGAACCGAGTGTTGTCAGACATTACAACAACATGTCGACCAACAACTTTGGTGTCGACACCGGTTTTTATCCGCTTGGATCATGCACTATGAAGTATAATCCAAAGATCAATGAGGAGATGGCATCACTGCCCGCATTCAGTGCTCTTCATCCTTTCCAGCCGTCGGCTACCGTTCAGGGTGCGCTTGAAGCTTATTATGAACTCCAGAAGATGTTGAGTGAAATTGGCGGCATGGCTGAATTTACATTGAATCCCTATGCCGGCGCTCACGGTGAACTCACCGGCCTGATGGTTATCCGTGCCTATCATGAAAGCCGCGGAGATCTGAAAAGGACTAAAGTGATTGTGCCTGATTCGGCTCATGGCACCAATCCGGCATCAGCGGCTGTAGCCGGCCTGAAAGTTGTAGAAGTCAAAAGCCTTGCAGACGGCACGGTTGATGTCGATGCTCTGCACGCTCTTCTTGACGATACTGTGGCCGCTGTTATGATGACCAATCCGAATACAGTTGGCATTTTCGAACATAATATTCCGGAGATTGCAAAGATTGTGCATGAATGTGGCGCTCTGTTGTATTATGACGGAGCCAACCTCAACCCATTGCTTGGAGTGGCCCGCCCAGGAGATATGGGCTTTGATGTTATGCACATAAATCTCCACAAAACATTCTCAACTCCCCACGGAGGCGGTGGCCCAGGCGCAGGGCCTGTCGGCGTAAGAGCCGGCCTGGAACAGTTCCTCCCGAATCCGCGTGTGGTCAGACGTCAGCCTGGAGGAGATGCGCTGTTCGAACTTGATTTCGGAACAGAGAAGGGTCCGCATGCGCTTGGCCGCATTTCGGCTTGGCTCGGCAATTTTGCTGTAGAGCTCAGGGCTTTGGCATATATACTTTCACTGGGAGCCGATGGGCTGAAAATGGCAGGCCCGCTTGCGACACTCAATGCAAACTACGTCAAGGAATGCCTGCGAGATCTGTATCTGCTGCCGATCGACCGTGTCTGCAAACACGAATTCGTGTTTGACGGGTTGGCCGACAAATCGACAGGAGTGACTACTCTTAATGTCGCCAAGCGCTTACTCGATTATGGCTTCCATGCTCCGACAATCTATTTCCCGCTGCTCTACCATGAATCACTTATGATCGAGCCGACAGAGACCGAAAGCAAAGAGACGCTGGATGAATTTGTCGGTGTGATGCGGGAGATAGCCCGTGAAGCAGCAGAAGATCCTGAAACGGTTAAAGCGGCACCGTTGGAAACCCCGATTCGCAAACCGGATGACACGGCTGCGGCTCTGAATCCGGTAGTGACTTATGCTGAACTCTGACTGCGCTATGGAAAATTTTGATTTGATCGTAATAGGGGCAGGCCCCGGCGGCTATGAAGCAGCCGCCGAGGCAGCCGCCCTTGGCCGTAGGGTAGCAGTGATTGAGCGAGACGAGCTTGGAGGAACTTGCCTTAACCGCGGTTGTATCCCGACGAAGGCCCTGTGTCGTTCGGCCGAAGTAGCCATGACAGTAGGCAATTCATCAGAATTCGGCATATCAGCCGGAGAGCCGGTGATTGATCTGCCACGCATCATGGCTCGCAAAGACGAGATCCTTGCAGGTCTCAGAGAAAGTGTAGGGATGGTGCTTAATGATGTAACGGTGATCCGTGGAGAAGCGAAATTCATATGCGCCTCGACTGTAGAGGTGAATGGAGAATGCTATACCGCCCATGAGATTATTGTAGCTACCGGTTCACGTCCGGTAATGCTTGATATCCCAGGCAAAGAACTCGCTTTGTCAAGTGACGAAATTTTGTCCATCCAGACACTCCCGTCAAGCCTTATTATAATAGGTGGAGGAGTCATAGGGATGGAATTCGCTTCAATATTTTCAGCATTTGGTGTCAAAGTGACGGTGCTGGAATATTGCAAGGAAATATTACCTCCGTTTGATGTCGAGATAGCCAAACGCCTAAGGACATCTCTTAAGCGAAGAGGAATTGAGATTGTGACCTCCGCACAGGTTACGGCTATCAATCCGGGCCTGACAGTGGAATACGAAGTCAAAGGCAAATCAAAGACTGCTGAAGCTGAACAGGTATTGATGGCCGTAGGCCGTAGACCTGTTGTGCCCGAAGGCCTTGATGGAATAGGTGTCAGATTCGAACGTGGCGCAATAGCTGTTGATGACAATATGAAAGTGTTGTTTGACGGATCGGCACCTGAAAATGTGACACTCTATGCCATCGGTGATGTCAACGGCCGCTGCATGCTCGCCCATGCTGCATATATGCACGGACTTGTCGCTTTGGGGAAGGCGAAACTGACCGATATAATACCTGCGGCAGTATTTACCTGGCCTGAATGTGCGATGGTAGGACTCACTGAAGAACAGTGTGCCGCCGCCGGTCGTCAGATTAAGATCGGCAAGGCAATGTTCCGGTCAAACGGCAAGGCATTGGCTATGGGTGAGCCGGACGGACTGGTTAAAATAATTGCAGACTCAGAAACTGACGAACTTCTTGGCTGTCATATCTGTGGAGCGCACGCCGCCGATCTGGTGCAGGAAGTCGCTACTGCAATGACTGCCGGACTAAAAGCCTCGGCGATCTCTACAGCCGTGCATGCACATCCGACTCTGACTGAAGTGGTCAAAGCCGCAGTGCCAAAATAAAAATCTATGGTTAATCAATAATTGTCACTCTTGATCCGGGGGGAAGAGTTTATCCTCCCGGTCAAGATGATAATCTTTTGACAGGAGGGCAAGGAAACGGCTTATCTGAGTTATGGCCTGGCGGGTCTCGGCAGTCACTTCTTTGCTTTGGAGCCTGAGCATAAGCATTCCGTAAAGAGCATTGAAACAAGTCTCAATTTCTCCGGTCGGTTTTTCGCCGGATTTGGCTCTCAGTTCAACGATGTATGGAAGTGTTTTGTAGAATTCAGCCGTATATTCCGGGAAACGAGGATCTTTCAGAAGGGCGAGATGAAGGTCGGTCAGCTGTATGATCACATTCTTGTTGAGCTGAAGATGTCCGCTTTTCTCAACATTCTCACGGCGCATCATGTCAATCAGCGACTCATACCATTCAATCATTTCTTTCTTTTGGGCCGGGTCAAGCTGAAACTTGTCAATGACATTTTTTTCGATCTTCTCAATGTCAAGGCCATTGGCACGGATAATATCTTCGATCTGCCACATATACAACAGATATTCCGCTATGTTTTCTTTATGTTTCTGAGATGCGATATACATACTGATGATTATTTGTGTCTGCAAAATTAACACATTACGGCCTAATTTGTCATGCCCCGGAAATAATATTTTGTAAATTTGCACCTCGAACAATTACAAATCCGACAGGCAGACAATGATTACTACCGACAAACTCTCATGTAATATCTTAGCGGATCTTTTTGTGGCTCATGGCATTAAGGATGTGGTGCTTTCTCCCGGAAGCCGTAATTCGCCTTTAATTGTCGCCATTGTCCGCAGAAACGAGTTGAGACATCACGTAGTCATTGACGAGCGCTCGGCTGCGTTCATAGCCTTGGGAATGGCAATCGAGAGCGGATGTCCGGTAGCCTTGGTGTGTACAAGCGGGACAGCCTTGCTGAATTATGCACCAGCGGTGGCCGAAGCCTTCTACAGAGGAGTGCCGCTAATCGTTATTTCAGCAGACAGGCCGGAAGAATGGATTGACCAGGATGATTCGCAGACTTTGTGGCAGCAAAACGCTCTTGCTCCCTATGTCAAACGCAGTTGCGATCTTGGCGCCCATCTTGAATTTGAGAACGGCGAATGGGTGTGTAACCGTCTGATCAATGATGCGCTGATCGAGGCAGTCAGCGGGCGCAAAGGACCGGTGCATATTAATGTCAGACTTGATGCGCCACTGAACAGGACGGCCGAATTCAAGGCTGGAGATAGCCGTGTGATCCGTCAGCTTACTCCGCCATTCGAACTGGCGACTCCGGAGGCACGCAGGCTGGGGGAGAAGCTTGCCTCTCCGAAAAGAGTGTTGATCATTATCGGTTTCCATCAACCGGACGAACGCCTCAACCGGGCTTTGATGAAACTTTCCGCGTTGCCGAATGTTGTTGTGATGACTGAGTCGATAGCCAATCTCCATTCACCATCGTTCATCTCCAGGATAGACATGACGCTGAGAATTTTGTCGGCTAACGATTGGAAAAAACTTCAGCCGGACGTGGTGATAACGGCTGGAGGTGCACTCGTGTCACGACATGTCAAAGAGTGGATCCGCTCAATGGACAAAGGAGTGGAACACTGGCACGTTGGTCTGTCACACGTCACCGTTGACTGTTTCAAGCATCTTTCATTGCGCATAGAGATGGAAGCTGCCGTTTTTCTGCGCCAATTAGCATCTGCATTGCAGATTTACAAAACTCCGTGCGACTATTCTTCCGAATGGCATGAAATCTACAGACAGGCAACAGCTTCTCACAATGAATATGTAAGAAATGCCCCCTGGTGTGATCTATCGGCGTTCTCGCATATAGTATCCCACATCCCTCGTCATTGGAATCTTCATCTTTCAAACGGCACGGCGGTCCGCTATGCACAACTGATGGATTGTTCGCGTCTGCATCGGAGTGAATGCAACCGTGGGGTGAGCGGGATAGACGGATGTACATCCACGGCGCTCGGAGCCTCAGTGATCTACCGTGGGGTGACTCTGCTGATCAGCGGTGATATGAGTTTCCAATACGATATCGCCGCTCTGTCATCGTTTTTGATCTCTCCGAAATTCAAGATGATTGTATTGTGCAATGGCGGCGGCGGTATATTCCGGTTCATTTCCTCAACCTCAGATTTGCCGGAGATGGAAGAATTTCTGGCTGTCGGAACGCGCTTGCCGCTGAAAGACCTTGCTGCTGGATATGGCTTTGCTTTTTTTGATGCCTCTTCGTCAACAGAACTGGAGAAGGCGCTCGCTGCATTTGTAGCGGAAAATAGGAAGCCGGCCCTTCTGGCAGTCAATACCCCGCCGGAACTTTCCGCCAATGTTCTCAAACAATATTTTGAGCGGCCTTAAGCGCATCTGGTTTTCCGATATCAATCCAATTATAGGACTCATCGGGCATAAAGCCGCAAATCCTGAGATCTTTGCATAATGATGTGTAGAATGGTGTGATCGAGAATTTTGGGTCATTACTGAATTTTGCCAGAAACGGGAATACCGAAGGATTGACAATATGGACTCCACCGAAGGCGAGATTCCGGCATCCGGCAATTTCTTCCGAATTCCACGGACTTCGGATTTCACCGGACCTGATGTCTGTCCATCCTTTCATCTGCATGGAATTATCGAAAAGCAGATAACGGGATGTCTGTCTGTCAGCCACAAGCAAAGTCACATCTGCCTGAGAAGACTGATGATGGGCTATCATTTCCTTAAGATTGAAATCAGTCAGTATATCGGCGTTATGAAGCAGTATCTGGCTATCTGTTCCAAGCAGACCCTTGGCTTTAAGCAAGCCTCCGCCGGTATCAAGAAGAGCATCGCGTTCGTCGCTGACGGATATGTCAAGTCCGAAATTGTCATTGCTCTTAAGGTAATCAATTATCTTGTCGGCATAATGATGAACGTTGACAACGATCTGTCTGATGTCTGAGTCCTTGAGTTTCAGGATAACTCTTTTCAGCATAGGCTCGCCTCCGACCTCAACAAGCGCTTTCGGCATTGTCTGCGTGATCGTGCCAAGACGTGTACCAAGCCCGGCTGCAAAAATGAAGGCTTTCATAATGTGCAATCTATATTTTGCTCACGGTGTGTGAGGCGGACGTTGACATGCGGGAATTTTGTCTTTATATGTTCAGCCATATGCTGGGCTCCATAGACACTACGGTGCTGGCCGCCGGTACAGCCGAAATTTACCGCCAGAGAGGTGAACCCGCGACGGTCGTAACATTCCACTGACGGATCCACCAAGCCATAACAGTTTTCCATGAATGTCTGTATTTCACCCTTTGATTCAAGAAAGTCAATCACCGGTTTCTCAAGACCCGTTCTGCTCTTATACTCCTCATATCTGCCCGGATTTTCCATGCCGCGGCAATCAAACACGAATCCACCTCCGTTGCCGGAATAATCTTTCGGGATGCCTTTTTTATAGGAAAAGCTGCTTACATGGACTGTCAGTAAGCTCGGACGAACCTCCTCCGTAATCGAATCGATTGACTCTTGTTCAAGCATGGCGGCCAATATCTCAGTCAGGTAAGGATAGGAGTCATTCCCTGTTGCAAGTAGATTCTGAAGATTGGCCAGTGCAAGCGGGATGCTTTTCAGAAAATGAGGCTTGCGTTCGAATTTTCCACGAAAGCCGTAAGCACCAAGCACCTGCAGGTTGCGCAGCAGTTCATATTCGTGAAGACGCTCCCGGAAAAGTCCGCTGTCAATTCCGCTCACATAGCGTGATGCGGATTGGAGGTATGTCTCAATCAGCTCTTCCTTGACTTCGGGAGTGAATGCCGCACGGGCCTGAGAGATGAAAGAGACAAGATCATACTCTACAGGTCCTTTCCGGCCGCCCTGGAAGTCGATGAAGTACGGAGCTCCGTCTTTGATCATGACGTTGCGGCTTTGGAAGTCGCGATACATGAATGTCGGCTTCCCTGAATGGGCCAGACGTGTTGCCATCAGTCTGAACTCTGATTCAAGGCGTCTTTCATCGTAAGGCACACCGGTTGTGTTCAGGAAACAATATTTGAAGTAGTTCAGATCCCACAGGATGGCCTGACTGTCAAATGCCGCTACCGGATAACAATTGTTGAAATCCATTCCTTCAGCCCCTTTGTATTGGAAATCCGGCAATATGGCAATTGTTTGCTTTAATAAGGGTATATCTTCGCGCATTTCAAATAGGGAACTGTCACCAAGATCCTCCTGGATATAACACAGTCTGTCATCTGACACTGCAATGACCTTTGGTACCGGCAGCCCTTTTGTGGAGAAGTGGGCGGACAGATATATGAACGCATTGTTTTCAATGGCAGATGTTCCAATGACTCCAACAACAGTACGTGGGCCGGAGATGCGGAAATACTGGCGGTTGCTGCCGGCTTTGGTAAGAGGACGGATTTTGTAATGGTCTACACCGAATGTCTGTGCATATAATGTTGAGAGCATATTTTAACTCTTGTTTTTAAACAACTTCTAAACAATTTCTGAGATTTTGACTCCTGGATAGGAGACCGTTCCCAAATTCGATATTAAGCAACTGCGATGAGTGGCTTATCAGCTGCAAAATTAGTCAAAATATCCAATTTGCTCTTTCATTCGGCTGCCCTTTTGCGTATATTTATAAAAATACCTAACTTTGAAAATATTTTGATAATTCAATATGTCAGTTCTCACAAATAATCTCAGCCGTCAGATCAAATCACTTGATGAGCGGAAACACCGTCGGCGCGAGCAGGCCTTCAAAGCAGAAGGTTCCAAATGCGTACTCGACACACTTCCGTTTTTTAACGTGCGTCATCTGTTTGCTACCAAAGACTGGCTGGCTGCAAACAGGCGTGACTGCAGAGAGCTTTCTGGTTCGGTTATAGTAGAATGTGCCGGATCAGAAATTGCAAAAATGTCAAGCCTTGTCACTCCGACAGAGGTAATTGCGGTTTATGATATTCCAGAGTCGCATCTGGGGAATGGAATCGCGCAGAAAAATCTTGTCCTTGCTCTTGACGGCATACAGGATCCCGGAAATCTCGGTACTATCATACGTGTTTCCGACTGGTTCGGCATACGCGACATATTATGCGGGACAGGGACTGTTGACTGTTACAGTCCGAAAGTGATACAGGCTACAATGGGGTCGATATCAAGGGTCAGACTTCATTATGGCGATCTCACTGAAATGATCGTGGCAAGTGGCGCTATGCGTGTATATGGCACATTTCTGAACGGTGACAGCATCAGCGATGCCAAGCTGACAGATACAGGAGTCATTGTCATAGGGAATGAAGGCAACGGAATTTCGGCTGAGGTGGAAAAATCTGTTACAGACCGCCTGTTGATACCATCATATCCGGAAGGCGAGCCGACAGGAGAATCTCTGAATGCGGCTATAGCCACAGCCATCACTCTGGCTAAGTTTAGAGGAATTTGAAAATCTGACACTAAAACATCAGGGGCTTGTCACTGGCCTCTTAAGCAATAGTTTATAATTGATGAAAGGTAATAAGACAGCGTGGTTCTGCACAAGTTGTGGCGCCGAATCGTCAAAATGGCAGGGAAAATGTCCGGCTTGCGGCGAATGGAACACTATGGTAGAGGAGCGGATAGTGTCAGATGACAAAAAATCGCGATCACTCACTCCTGTCAGGCTGAAACAGACAAGAACAAAGCCTCAGCTGATTCATGAGATAGAAACCAGCGATGAGGCCCGCATCAAAATGCCGAGTGGAGAGCTTAACCGTGTTCTCGGCGGCGGTCTGGTGCCCGGAAGCCTCGTGCTTATAGGTGGAGAGCCGGGAATAGGGAAATCCACGCTTGTACTTCAGAACATACTTTCGATACGCTCCAGAAAAGTCTTATATATTTCCGGTGAGGAAAGTGCAAAACAGTTAAAAATGCGGGCAGACCGTATAGGCCGTCCGAATGACAATGTATATATAGTCTGTGAGACTTCTCTTGAGAATATAAAGGATCACATTGAAGATGTTGATCCAGGACTTGTGGTGGTCGATTCGATACAAACAATAGCCTCTGACGCTATAGAGTCAGTAGCCGGAAGTGTCTCTCAGGTAAGGGAATGTGCCGCCCAACTGCTGAAATACGCAAAAGAAACTTCCGTTCCGGTATTGCTGATAGGGCATATAACCAAGGAAGGCAGCATTGCAGGCCCGAAAGTGCTTGAGCACATTGTCGATGCTGTGCTACAGTTCGAAGGAGACCGCCAGAATATATACCGAATTCTGAGGTCCATTAAAAACCGTTTCGGATCTACAGCCGAGTTAGGCGTCTATGAGATGTGTCAGCGAGGACTCAGAGAAGTATCCAACCCCTCGGAAATGTTCCTTTCGCAGAATGACGAGGAACTCTCCGGAATATCTATCGGGGTGACGATGGAAGGTGTCAGAGCATTTCTTATCGAGGTGCAGGCATTGGTCAGTACTGCGGCCTACGGCACTCCGCAGCGCTCGGTGACAGGCTTCGACTCCAAACGCATGAATATGCTCTTGGCTGTGCTTGAAAAACGGGTCGGGTTCAAGCTTGCGGCAAAGGATGTCTTTCTCAATATTGCAGGTGGTCTGAAAGTCAACGATCCATCGCTGGATCTCGCTGTCATCTGTGCGATTCTTTCTTCCAATGTAGATATAACCATCCCGAACCGTATCTGTATGGCTGGCGAAGTCGGGCTGTCCGGAGAAGTTCGTCCGGTCAGCCGCATCGAACAGCGAATACGCGAAGCTGAAAAACTTGGGATGGAAACGATTATAATTCCACGCAATAATCTCAAAGGCATCGACACTTCAGGACTTGGCATCAGGATTGTTGAAGTGGCAAAGGTAGAGGAGGCTTTCAGAACTCTCTTTGCATAAACAAATCAAGAAAGAGCATGTTATGCTATTAAAGCGTTACAACTATATCCATATGAAAATGACAAATTTAAGATGTATATTTTTTAGTTTATCCGCTGTTGCCGGTGCTTCATTTGTTTCAGCCCAGACGGTGGAGCATATCAAATATGGAGATTTCTCCAACTGGGTTACCCGCCACATACACGAATCGGCTGTGATAGGCGGACATGACAAGACTATATATGAGATAGGCCCGACACAGACAATCGAGGGCAACAAACCCTATTCAAATCTTGGCGGCTCGCCGTGGGCCACGAGCAATGTCTATGCTAAAGTGTCAGGCGTTGTCAAAACTTCTAATGCGGTTTATCCTGCGGATCGTTCGGCTAAAAACAAATGCGCGAAACTCTGCACTCAGATCGAGAAAGTGAAAGTGCTCGGTCTGATCAACATGGATGTTATGGTTGCCGGCTCGATGTTTCTTGGTAAAATGTTTGAACCGGTTACATCAACAAAAAATCCATATTCGAAAATGGAAATGGGCATACCGTTTTCCAAACAGCCTAAATCACTGGTCTTTGACTATAAAGTAGACATGCCGAATGTCAACTATCGTGTAAAGTCTACAGGATTCAGCTCAAAAAAGCAACTTCCGGGACATGACAATGCCGTGGTATTTGTGTTTCTTCAGCGCCGTTGGGAAGATTCAGACGGCAATATCCATGCAAAACGGGTGGCAACAGGAGGAGAACATTTCTCAAAGACTGCTTCCTGGACAAACGGGCATCGTCTTCAGCTGACCTATGGAGATTTAAGTTCAAAAGGTCCCGTGCCTGATTATCTGCAACTGCGTAGCGGCGATGACCGCTATTATGCCCGTAACTCAAAGGGGAAAATGGTCCCGGTCACTGAAGAAGGATGGGATTCCGCCAATGCGACCCCGACACATATCATAGTCATGTTTTCTGCCGGTAGCGGAGAACCCTATGTCGGCACTGAGGGGCTGACATTATATGTGGATAATGTCGGTTTTGGATATTGAGCATCGATATGTTCCGGTTTAAAGAATTTTCGATCGATGATTCTGAATGTGCGATGAAAGTCGGCACTGACGGAGTGCTTCTTGGAAGCTGGGCTGATGTCGAAGGCGCAATGAATATCGTTGACGCCGGATGTGGCTCCGGTCTGATCTCCCTGATGATGGCCCAGCGCGCTCCACAAGCGAGAATCTATGGAGTGGATATTGACAGAGATGCTGTTAAGTGCTGCCAGTCCAACGTGGATTCTTCACAGTGGAAAAATAGGATCGAAGTTTTTCAAAACGACATAACATCTTTTTTCCCTGACAAAGCCTCGTCACCGTTACTGATTGTGTCGAACCCCCCGTTTTTCAATGAACCATTGAGATCTCCTGATACTATCAGAGCGCTTGCAAGGCATGGAGAAGAATTCGGGATAGAATCGCTGCTAAGCCTTGGAGCACAGCATCTTGTGATGCCTGGAGACTCGATGGCTTTCATTTCGCCTTATGGCAGAAAAGATGAGATTGAATGGCTTCTTTCATGTAATCGCCTTGCATCCCGACGGATGACGTCAGTGTTTTCGAAAAGAGGCAAAAAGGCATTGCGAATCTTATGGCAGGTCATGCCGGAAAGATATATGAACACACGGTGTGTTACTGAAAATCTATATATCCGCAATGAGGACAATGAATATTCAACTGCTTATAAGCTTCTGACATATCCTTTTTATCTTGATAAATAAACTAAAATCGTTTTACATTATGCTGCCACAACTTCGGTTCAAACCGGCTGAACGTTTCCTGCTATTTTTCATCGTGCTTGCGGCCTGTGCCTTGGCTGGATCTCTGATAGTTGGGTTTGTGGTTCATAACGGGCCTACTACAAAAGCTCTAAGACTGGCCACTGTCATCCAGGACTGTATCATATTCATCCTCCCGTCTTTGATGACCGCAGTATTGATTTCCTCGTTGCCGGCAAATTTCCTGAAAATTGAGTCAGCACCTTCCATAAAGCTATTGATATTGGCCGTGACAGCTATGCTGGTTTCAATTCCGCTGATGAACTGGATCGTTATGATGAATGACAGTCTTGTGTTACCCGAAAGTCTTTCCGGATTAGAGAGTTGGATGCGGCTTCACGAAAATGAAGCCCGTGCCTCAGTGAAAATGCTTCTGGGTGATGGCTCTGTAAGTTCATTGATCATTGACTTGCTTATAGTCGGAATATTGGCAGGATTAAGCGAAGAAATTTTATTTAGAGGAACTTTGCAACAGTTATTTTTGTCATCAAGACTTAACATACATCTGTCGATCTGGATTACAGCGATCATATTCAGTGCCATCCATATGCAGTTTTTCGGTTTTGTTCCGCGACTATTGCTTGGAGCCTATTTCGGCTATCTGTTGTGGTGGAGCCGGTCTTTGTGGTTGCCGGTTATAATACATGCCTTTAACAACTCAATAGTGGTCTATTCCACATGGAAGTCCGGTGAAATCTCAGAGGGTGGGGGAGACAGCTCGATTGATCAATGGGGGCTTGATTCGCCGATGCTCATATTGGCTTCGGCAATATTGACCGTCTTCATTATATTCCGTTTGCATAGAGAGCAGAAGTCTGCGGTCATCCAGAGAGTTAAATAGTGCTAAATTAACTTCATCGAATTGATTGATGTCGAAATAAATATTAATTTTGACAATAAATAATTGTAGAAATTATCTTAACCTAACTTACTGAAATACTCCACTCGTCGGTAAATGGCTCTTATTCCCAATTGCCGACGAAAATTTTTGTAAGTTAAGTAATTCAAACAAACACAGATGGCAAGAAAGAAGAAAGATCTGCCGCTTTTAAGCGGTGTTGAAATACTGGATGTGGCGGCGGAAGGCAATTCCATCGCGCGGGTTGACGAAATGGTTGTGTTCATACCGTTCGGTGCTCCCGGAGATATCGCTGATGTGAAGATTGACCGTAAAAAGCGTAGTTATGCGGAGGGACATATCGAACGTCTGACACAGCCCTCTCCAATACGAGTCGAGGCAAAATGCGAACACTTCACTCTATGCGGAGGGTGCCGATGGCAGCATCTGCCATATGAATTCCAGCTCAAATGCAAGCAAAAGCAGGTTGAGGACGCTCTTCAGCGCATAGCCAAGATTCCATATCCGGAACTGACTCCTATTTTGGGATCAGAAGAAATCTGGGAATACCGGAATAAAATGGAGTACACATTCTCAAACAAAAAGTGGCTCACATTCGATCAATTGCGTTCAGGAGAGGAGTTCCCGGAGCGCCGGGCAGCAGGATTCCATATATCAGGCGCCTTCGACAAGGTATTGGATATAAACAAATGTCATCTGCAGGATGATCTCGGTAACCGGTTGAGACTTTTTGTCAAGAAATTTGGCATGGACAATGACTATTCCTTCTATGACCTAAGGGAGCAGCATGGCCTGTTACGTACGTTGATGATACGTATTGCATCTACCGGAGAAGTAATGGCTGTAATGGTATTCGGCGAAAACGATGAAGAAAAAATCGGGACATTGCTATCAGCTGTAGCCGCTGAGTTCCCGGAAATCACATCGCTGCTCTATGTCGTCAACACAAAAGTCAATGACACGATCTCAGATCAGGCCATTCACCTTTATCGCGGTAAGGAATATATTGAAGAGGAGATGGAGGGTCTTAGATTCAGAGTAGGCCCCAAGTCATTCTATCAGACAAATTCACGGCAGGCCTACAGGCTTTACAGCGTGGCCCGTGATTTCGCCAAACTGACCGGAAACGAGCTGGTCTATGACCTTTATACCGGAACCGGTACAATTGCCTGCTTTGTTGCCCGCAATGCCAGGCATGTAGTCGGTATCGAATATGTCCCTGAGGCCATTGACGATGCTAAAATAAATGCCGGCATCAACGGGTTGGACAATACGGAATTCTATGCCGGCGATATGAAAAATGTATTGACATCAGACTTCATAGCTGAACACGGACATCCTGATGTGATGATTGTCGATCCTCCAAGAGCCGGCATGCACGATGATGTGGTCAAAGTAATTTTGGAAGCCGAGCCAAAGCGGATAGTCTATGTCAGCTGCAATCCGGCTACCCAAGCCCGTGATCTGGCATTGCTCCATGAGAAGTATGATATTGAGGCAGTACAGCCGGTAGACATGTTCCCGCACACCCAGCATGTGGAGAATGTAGCCGCACTTACATTAAGGAATCAATGACGTATACAGTAAAAGAGCGCCCGCTGCATCACGCAGTGGAGCGCTCGAAATTATAATCATCAATTCTAATTATCGGTATTCGTTTTCTCAAACTCATCTTCTGAAAATCTGATCGGGCTCACGTTATGCCCGATTCTGGATTGTATATCAGGAGGTGATAACTGCCAATTGATTTGGAATAAGGGAAATAGCGGTAATTTTAAATTCAGAAAAGGATAAGAAATGGTTGTGTCTTCAAATGACTCAGCAGAAATGCATGTTTGGTTGTTGTTTCATGTATATGTATTTGAGAAGTCTTAATTCTGTTAACGTTCAGGAGTTATTTTTCGTTTTCGATGCAAATTTAATATGATAATAGCTCATATACAAGCAACTTAACAAAAGAGCATAGCATTTAACCAACACCGGGCTTAGAATGCGTGAAAATGATGTTTATTTGCTAAAAATAGTGTTAACAGGATTTGAATTTTGGATTTCTTGCATAATTGAAGCGATTTGTCTACCTTTGTCGTGGTTGATATATGGTTGTATTATTTTAAAATTTTCTGTCGGAACCAATGTCTTCAATCAAGACAAATATAATCCTTAATGGCCTTAATACTATTACCGGAATTGTTTTTCCTGTCATTACTTTTCCATATGCGGCAAGAGTGCTGCTGCCGGAAGGGATAGGGACTGTTAACTTTTTGAACTCAATAATATTATATATAATTCTATTTTCAACCCTCGGAATTCCGGCATATGCCGTCAGGGAAGTGGCAAAACACCGCGACAATAAGTCCTTACGAGATAAATTTGTGGTTGAAATTCTGTCGTTGAGCCTTATGCTGTGCATGTGCGCTTATGTGGCTGTATTCTTAATGGCGAGATTCATACCTCAGATTCATAGCAACCAGACGCTATTTTATATACTCAGTCTGTCGATATTTTTCACCTCCATCGGATCGGAATGGTTCTATCAGGGCATTGAAGATTTTAAATTTATAACCATACGTGCAATCGCTATCAGAACCTTGGCGGCATTGTCGCTGTTTGCCTTTGTCAGATCATCATCCGATCTGATAGCTTACGGTTTTGTTATGGTCGGTACAACTGTCGGCAACTATATCGCAAACTTTATTCATCTTAGAAAATATATATCAGTCAAAGACATCGAGTTTAAAGATTTGCAGATTATCAGCCATCTTCGCCCGGCGCTAAAAATCTTTGCTTTATATCTGATCACAAGCCTATACTTACTGCTGAACTCAGTCATGCTCGGATTCATTAGCGGAGACGAAGCTGTAGGCTTTTTTACTGCCGGAAATAAAATATCCAATATCTGTCTCACTCTGATCACATCATTGGGTACAGTGCTATTGCCGCGTTGCTCCCACCTTATAAAATCCGGTGATATGGAAAGTTTTTCATCGGTCATAAACAAGTCTCTCAATCTGACAATGACTCTCGCATTGCCGATTACTGTCGGGCTTATGCTGCTTGCCGGCCCAATAACTATGATATTCTGCGGGCCCGAATTTTCAG
The DNA here is from genome assembly GCF_004803935.1 of Duncaniella sp. C9. Classification (GTDB taxonomy): domain Bacteria; phylum Bacteroidota; class Bacteroidia; order Bacteroidales; family Muribaculaceae; genus Duncaniella; species Duncaniella muris. Next base: position 2,513,998 of record NZ_CP039547.1, on the reverse strand, counting down.
AGTCTATACCCGTGCTGTATATCTCAGCACCGATAATCGTATTTATCAGCCTTACCAACCTGATGGGAATTCAGATACTTTATCCGATGGATAAAGTCAAACTTCTGATTATTGGGGCCAGTGGAGGGGCGATTATGAATATTTGTCTCAATATCATACTCATGCCGCCGTTGGGGGCTAAAGGTGCGGCAATCGCCACATTTGCCGCTGAATTGTCTATACTGGTTATTCAGATAGTGTTAGGACGGTTATATTATCCGTTCAAAATCTCAGAGCTGATTAAATGGAAAGTGATAACAGCCACCACGGTTATGGGCATTGCAATATATCTCAGCCAGACATTCCCGATGTCAGATCTCGGACGATTGATTATAGGATTTAGTGTTGGAATCACCGTGTATGGTGTGACATTATGGATACTTAAAGATCAGATGCTTTTTGAAATAATAGATTTAATCAAAAGCAAAATCTCAGGTCATTGATATGAACGAGAGTTTTTATAGTTAGACCTTTAATTCCACACATATCAAGAAAAAGTCTGGAGTCTTGAAATGAATCAGAAATAAATATATGCCCATAATCACTATTATGTAAAATTGTTTTACGCGTTTTTTTTGATCTTGAGCAGGATGCTTAAATTGAGCCGTTTTTACTCCTCTCCTTTTTCATTCTGCCTTTGCAACGATTAATAAGAACAACAGCCGCTACGTTGTTTTCAAATTGACCGGTAGCGACTGTTGTTTTGCCATTTTACTTTTTCTTATTTGTAACCAATAGTTTCTTTAGTTTTGCGGGAGTCAGGGTCTCAGGATATTCTGAAAAGTTCAACCGCAAGGTACAACCTTCACGATAACGGCTACATCCGAAAGCGGTGTTACCTTTTATCAAATTACCTTGGCCACAAAGCGGACATTCGATCTGTTCAAATTTGCGGACGCTGGGAGTGCGAGGTTTGCGTGGCTTGTCTCCTCCCTTGCTTTTTGCCGGTTCTGAGTCGCCTCCTTTGTTCTTGCCTTTGCTTTCAACCTCAATCTGAATTTTAGATCGTGTGTTGTCACTTAGAACACTAATAACAATCTGATTTATAAGCGTTTTAAGTTCATTGATAAACTCAGTGGCAGAATATTCGCCACGTTCAATGCGTCGCAATTTATTTTCCCACAGGCCGGTAAGCTTGGCGCTTTTGAGTAGTTCCTCATTGATAGTCTCAATTAGCTCAATCCCGGCTTGCGAGGCCATTATTGACTTGCGGTTCCTATAAATGTATCTTCGCTTAAATAATGTTTCAATTATTGCCGCACGGGTAGATGGACGTCCAATACCATTTTCTTTCATGGCTTCACGTAATGTTTCATCATCTACCGTTTTACCGGCAGACTCCATTGCCCGCAAAAGGGTTCCTTCGGTATAATATTTTGGAGGTTGGGTTGTTTTCTGCTGCAATGCCGGTTCATGAGGGCCGCTCTCCCCTACTTTGAATTCAGGTAAAATTCTATCATCAGAAGTGTCATCTTTAGATTCTTCTGCAGGAGTGTCATCATACAGTTTCCGCCATCCGGCATCTTCGATCACTTTTCCGGTAGCCTTGAAGCCATGCTTTCCAACAGTAGCGCTTACAGTTGTACTGAGAAAACGACAATCGGGATAGAATGCAGCGATAAAGCGCAATGCGATCAGATGATAAAGCTGTCGCTCATTGCCGATCAGCACTGCCGGTGACTGACCTGTGGGGATTATGGCATGGTGATCCGTAACTTTTGAGTTGTCAAAGACTTTTTTACTCTTAGGCAGCTTTGATGTGAGCAATGATTCAGTCAATGCTGCATAAGGAGTCATGTTCCGTAGAATACCCGGAACTTTCGGGTATATGTCTTCAGAAAGGTATGTGGTGTCTACTCGCGGATAAGTAGTTACTTTCTTTTCATATAGAGACTGTATCAGTCGCAGAGTCTCGTCTGCCGTCCATCCCCATTTTTTATTACACTCAACCTGCAACGATGTCAGGTCAAAAAGTCTTGGAGGGGCTTCCCTACCCTTTTTCTCCTGTATGTCATTGATTACCAGCGGAGACTGACGTATTTCATCCAATGTTGCTGTTGCTTCGTCCGGAGAGTGAAAACGTCCGGCTGTGGCATTGAACGTAGCTCCGCGATACAAAGTTTTGAGTTCCCAGTAATCTTCCGGTTTGAAATTCTGAATTTCGAAATGGCGCTGGACAATCAGGGCCAGTGTAGGTGTCTGTACTCGTCCGATTGACAATACATTGCCCGGTGATGAATATTTCAAAGAATACAAACGTGTGCCGTTCATACCAAGCAGCCAGTCTCCGATTGCGCGTGAAAGGCCGGCATGATATAGATTATTGAATTCCGATTCCGGTTTCAGATGTGCAAAACCTTCGCGTATGGCATCATCGGTAAGTGATGAAATCCAAAGCCGCTTGACCGGACATTTGATCGATGCTTTCTGCATCACCCACCGCTGGATGAGCTCTCCTTCCTGCCCGGCATCACCGCAGTTGATCACTTCGTCAGCTTCGGCAATCAGATTTTCTATTACACGAAACTGGCGTTCTATACCGGAATCATTGATAACCTTGATCCCAAACCGAGCCGGGATCATGGGCAACATACCAAGAGACCATCTTTTCCATCTCTCTTCATAATCCCCCGGCTCTTTAAGGGTACACAGATGGCCGAAAGTCCAGGTCACTTTATAGTTTCCTCCTTCGTAATAACCCTCCTTGCGGGTATTGGCGCCGAGTATTGCGGCGATATCTTTTGCTACACTTGGTTTCTCAGTTATGCAGAGTATCATTTACGGTGCAACGATTTCTTCTTGACGGTGGTGGTTGACGGACCATGTACTGTCATGAAAAGAATCTGAATTTCAGAAGTGTTCTTGAGTGCCGGGAAGTCAATTTCCACAGGTATCTGCCCATTGTCCTCCCATTGGAAATAGCGCTGGAAATCCACTCCATCGATATCTGTTGAAGTCACAGCGGAACCGAGACATGTCAGACTTACTCCGTCAATACGGTTTGAAGTGTGGGGACGTCCTATCAGCTTGCCATATACACGTGTGAGATCCGAGCGGTAGTCAATGCTGTCCGCTTGGAACGACAATGTGCTATCAGACGCAGACTCATAGTCTTTGACTATTTTTGCCTCTGAACAAAAACTGATGGCAGCCATTATTGCCGCAGAAATAAAAAATCTTTTCATGATGAATGGTAGTGCAAATTTAGTGAGAATTATTTGTTCTGACAACCTTTGAGGTTTGATTAACTGCCCGTCAGATAAGTCTGAAGACAACTGATCGATGGGTTCACAGCTATGATTTTACCCTGAGGATTAATGAGATATGATGCAAATCCGTGATTCAGCCGATAGTCAGCTTCGAGGTTTTTCATTTTTGCATCAGTGATGTGAAACTGCGTACTGGCTTCCAGATTATCTTTCTTAACGACTTCTTTGAAAAACTTCGGATCTGAATCGGTATTGACCGAAAGGATAGTAAAAGGTTCGGTATATGTCTTGTTTCTGAAATAACGGTCATATTCGCCGGCTGCTATACGAGAGACTGCATTCTCGCTATCCCAGAAATTGACCAGCACATATTTTCCGCGCAATTGGCTCAGTGAGACTTCCACGGAATCATTGACAAGCATTTCTATTTCCGGGGCGGTATAGCCTTTTTCCGCCTTCATCACGCGTTCGGAATAGGCGGATATCAGCAAAACTATCGCTGCGAAGAAAGCTATGTAGCTAAAAATCTTTTTCATAAAAAAGAGTTTGAAAAGTCCTTATCTATAAAGACAATTCAAACTCTTAAAAGTTCTACCACTTAGAGGTTGTTTAAAAACAATAGTTAAAATCTGAACGAAAGTTTTGGGCGCCTATGACTCTTCGTCTCAGTCACATAGCTCGCTATGCTCCTCCTTCATTTGCATCAATTTATCTAAAAGATACACCACTCAGATTTTAACTATTGGTTTTAAACAACCTCTTAATATATATCCTTTCAGAACGGATAGCCTATGGCCAGATGGAAGGCCAGAGACTTTTTAAACGACTCCATATTGTAATAACCCCTCTTGCCGGTGTCATACGGGGCATGGATTCCAATTCCAAGATCACCTCGGATAACCAGCATCGAGATGTCAAAGCGCAGACCTACACCAGTTCCCAATGCAAGATCTTTAAAAAAAGTTTTGGCCCGCAATTGTCCGCCGGGGCGGGAAGGCTCATTTTTGAGAGTCCATACATTGCCTGCATCAAGGAATACCGCACCATGAAGCGGTCCAAGTATGGGAAAACGGTATTCAGTATTGGCGATGAAAGTAAACGTACCGGTCTGGTCAAAATAGCCGTTGATCTGATCTGCAGGCGCACGGTATGAGCCGGGACCAATCGAACGGACGGTGAATGCCCGTACCGAATTGGCTCCACCACAGTAGAATTGCTCGCTATAAGGCACCTGAGATGAATTGCCGTAGGCGTATGCGGCTCCAGAGCCAAGACGGCTGACAAGCCAGTGGTTTCCGCCAAGACGCCTTCCATATACTACCTGCGCATATCCTTTTACAAATTGGGAGAATGGCGTTCTGAAAAGTGTTTTCTCGCCCTTTTTGCCACATAGCTCATAGATTGACCAGAATACATTTCCGGCCTCCTGTAGCGTAAACTGCACGTTGATGGTATTCTTGCGCATAGTGCGGTCATACACAAAGCTATAGGACATCTGTGGTATGTATTGACTTTGGAAACTCAAAGCAATCGCCGGATTGGCATTCATTATCGAATCAAAAACCGGGGTTGTATGCTGCAACTTATTATATGTGAGTTTAAACAGCGTGAAAGTATTGGAGATATACTTGGACGACTGCCAGTCATAAGATAAGCCGGCATTGAACTGGCTGAGTTTGAAATAGTGCGGTCTGTTAAGCAGATCTGCGCCTAATGATATTTTAGTCCAGCTCAACTCTCTGCGTGATCGAGGAATGAATCTTGGCGCAAGCAAACGCGGGAACGCCAGCGTGGCATTCAGGCCTATCTCATAGGAATTGAACACTGAATTGTGTCTGCCCGATCCTGTCTGCCACTCGTATGCGCCGGTCAAAGAAACCGTCAGCAATTCACCGCCGCCGAAGAGATTGCGGTTTGTAAGACCCAATGTGACACCCGGTCCAAGATAAGAATTCGATTTTGAAGACACATTTGCTTCTACAGAGGCTTCGAGAGGCTTATCGTAGGTGCATTCAATTACGACATTGAGCAGATTGTCATTCTTTCGAAGTGTATCCGGGATGACATTTATGTTGATATTGTTGAATATGCCGAGCCGAGCCAGTCGGGTTTGTGTAGCATTCATCTGCCTTACGGAGAATGTGCGCCCTTCACGGAATGCGATGCATGATGGAATCAGCCCGTCTCGAAGCCTTGACGGGAGATAGCGGATCAGAGTTCCCTTGGCAGTTTCTGTAGTATCAGGTATCCCTCCTCCCCTATTCCTATATATATAGGTGGTGATATCTCCTGTCCGGTAACGGTTCAGTGCCATCGGCGGAAGATTGTCGGCAATGTCAAGTTTGAGCGCTATGTTGCCTTTGTTTATCGTACTGTCCGCAAGATACTGTATATAGTCCGGGCGAAAGAAATAATAGCCTCTGTTGCGGACAGCATTGGCTATGTCTACACGCAACGCTGCAAGAGAATCCGTTGAATAGCGAGAACCGAGCTGGAAATATTTCGACTTTCGAGCCACAGAATCAATAATATGATTCAACAATACAGTATCAGGCAATAATACTATGGAATCGATCATATATGGCCTGCCGGCCTCAATCTTGTAAAGTATCGAGGCCTTTTTCTTATTCCGTTTCTGAACAAGCTCATAAGAAGATGTCCCGGAGAAATAGCCATTATTGTCCAGGATCTGGTCAAGCATATGCACTCTGACTTCAGGGCGCACATCTGCCACCAGGACAGGTTCTGAAGCAAGTTTTTCATAAATCCAGTGCTTAAGCCCTTGGGGAGGATTCGGCCAATTATTGTAGACCCAAAGGCCAAGAGGGAACGGATACCGGACCGATGCTGATCCTAAAAGAGCGTTGTTCGGTTTCACAGAAACAGCCTCTGTTAGAGAAGACCGTACATCAGCCGGAAACTTCTGTTTGTCAGGAGTCTTGATTTCTACGCCCTTGAGTCCGGTGTAGAGTATATCATCCTTGCCAAGCCTCTTTGTTGTCGAGCAGCCTGACAGAAGCACGGATGCGATTGCCATTAAGATCAGTATTTTTTTCAAAGCCTGCTGTTTTTAGAGTTATTATACAAATACATCAATCCCGTCTGATACCGAAGAGTTCCCAAAGTGTGTTGAGTTTCTTTTTCAGTACAAATCCGACTCCGGTCTGTGTTATCTCACCTTCCAGAATACTTTCATATCCGGTATGCCGGAATATTTTAATATACATAGAGCCTGATTGATTAAGAAGATATTCAAACGAAATGTCGTTGATGAGATTTTGTGAAAAATTTTCATCTGCATCAGCATCCGTAGAGTAGTTTCCACCCACCACGATCTTGAATCTATCGTTAAAGAAAGATTTGCTGACACGATAGCTATACGATGTAGTGGTCGAAGTAGATCCGGAGTAAGTCTTGTCATACTGGTCAATGCCGAATGAGATATCAACCCCGCGAATGTTGTTGGCGGCCCACGAGTTCAGCTTGGATGTCAGGAATGAATATAGCTGATTGCCTGACAGATTGGCATTGCCCTTGGTCCCGGCTCCGGTGTAAACATTGTATAGCAGCATATTCATTGCCTGATTTGCTCTCTGCTCGGCAGACATCGAGGCAAGTTCGTTCTGAACTGTGATATCGTCATTTGTTGCCAAGTCGAAAGCCACGTCCATATTGTCAAGCGAATTGGTCACCGAAAGGATCACATCGAAATTTACCAGACGGGAATTCTGCCCGTCCTGAGTGACATTGGCTTTCATCACATCAACGGCATGAATATTTAGGATCGGATTCATCATATCGCCATTGAATGATATGTATGATCCCTCCTGGAATTCAAATTGCTTTTCGCTCATAAACGGAGGTGTATAGCGCACAAAACCATTGTTGATGTTTATGCGTCCTATCATTCTGTCCCCATTGAGTTCAGACATTGTGAACACAACGTCTCCTTCCGGCTGGATGTGCACTTTGTTGCTTCCGTTGGCTGACAAGTCTACGTTTATGGTAGATCCATGCTCCAGATGCAATGCGGCTTCAAGGTCCAATACCATTGTTTTGGCTACTACCGAATCAGCCATCACCATATTGGTAGTGTCATTAAACTGGATAAAATGCACCATATCCTCGCTACTCTGAGCAGAAAGCGTTTCTGTGGTTTCGGATAGTATATATGTAACATTGGTCTGAGGAAGCACACGGAGATCTGCATTGACCCGCAGAAAATTCATATTGCCTTTGACTGATGCATTGACATCAAGATATGCTTTGCCATAGACATCGGCTCCACGAGCTTTCTGGCTGTTGACAATCTGAATATTTGATGCTTTCATTGATAGGTTCAGACCAAGATTGGCTATATTTCTGGCATCAACAGATCCGTTGATCTTCAATGGATTCTTGTTGCATCCCATTATATCGAAATCATCAAAAGATATGATACCGCTGTCTACCGGAATTTTTTCGTCTGAGAAACCGAATGAAGTTCCAAGCATCTTTACCTTGACAGCAGTAGTATCGAAATTAATGAATCCATTGAATACTGGCTTGCTAAAGTCTCCGGTTATCTCCATTTCGCCGTTAAGCATTCCGCTGATTGTTGCCATTCCCTGCGGAATAAATGGATTGACCACTTTCAGCGGGAAGCGGATCATGCGGAAATCCAGAAGAAACGGTGTGCCGGATGTGGAGTCATTTAGCACACCCTGTGCAGTGATTGTCTTGACAGAGTCAACCATCAGACTGACATCGGCCATAAGTTTGCCATTCTTTGAATTGGCTACATCAACATCAAGATCAAATGTCCCGACTCTCTCTCTCCCGTAGAAAAGATCTTTGAGACCAATGAACCCTTTGCCGGTCAGCACATTATTGTCATAACGGAAGCGCATGTCTGCATTAAGATCTCCTTTGACCGGAGGCGCGAACGGATTGATCGAGAGCCAGTCCTGAAGGTGGATCTGCGAAATCTGAAGCACCAGGTCTTCCTGCGGGGCACCGGCACCATGACTATGGCTTGCCGAATCGACTCCGGCCGGAATCTCAGTGAACAGTTTTACAAAACTTTTTTCACCCATAAGTTCAAGATCTGCGTCAAGGTGCTTGTTGGCAAGATTGAAACTGATATAGTTGTCCTTATTGATAGTCCAGGGCTTATATGCGATAGTCGGTTTCAACGGCACGAACTTGACACTGACCACGCTGTCCTCCAAAATGGCGGATAAGCCAATGTTGAACCCTTTCTCGCCCTTGATATTTTTCTGATTCATGTAGGCCGTAAACCTGTTGACACCGGCAAAGCCATTCAGAGTCACATGTGCAAAATCATCGAAAGTGCCCGGTTTGTTATTTATGGCGGCTCTATAAATCAGATAATCACCATGCTGAATCGCATTTAATGAGATTGAGTCAAGACTGGTGCTACCGGTCATGAATCCATCAATAAGTGTGCTGAATGATATCACACTGTCATTGTGGATTCCTGCAGACAGATGGTCGAACTGTGTTTTTGCACTTTCCCGAATATAAGAAGACACAATATTGTCGCGTCCCATAGTCAAAGCCATATCCATACGAGGGAAAGCGGAGTGCAGCCTATTGACGTTGATGCGCATACTATCGACTTGCTGATTGATTTCATTCAGCCCGGCATTCAGTCCGTCTACAAATGAAAACAGTGATACCGGCGAATGAAGGCGTAGATCCATATCTCCGTTTACTATCCCTGCGTTCAGCAGCGAATCGGAAGAGTTGAGATCAACCGATATCGGCTTGGACAATACTATATCAAGGGCAGGGAGATTCCATGTCAGATGGGATACGTCAACCGTTGCATCAATAGCCTGTGTGGCCAGATTGAAATATCCTTTTGAGTTGAGATCAACAGAGCCTCTGTTGAGTGAATCAGATAATCCCAAAGCCATCAGGTCAAGATTCCTGACATCTGAATTCAGATCCCATAGAATTGTATCACGATCAAGCCGTGCGTCAAAACTGACGGTCGCATCAGCATTGTAGTTGGAACTTTCAAGCGTGCCGGTGGCCTTTCCGTTATGAAGCGATGCGTTTAATGCGATGTTCTTGTAAACAGCCTTGTTGTATTCTATCGCATCAATTTTCGCATTAGCGTCAACGAATGAACTCCTGTTCATCGGATTATAACCTTTGCCGTCCACGACAAACGTACCTGAAACTTTCCCTATCCCCAGTTCCGGCATGAATGCATCTACAGGGAATTCGCTGATATTAAGAGTCGCATCATATCCTTCTGAACGACCATTCCATTTGCCACTGCCGGCAAGATGCCCGCTGCCAGTAGCCAGATCAACATAGCCGGTGACACGCCCCGGATGATAATTGACAGTTCCGTTGATTCCGAGAGCAGGCACATTCTTTATCGGCAAAAAAGCGAACTGGCGGTCTGTGATTGTAGCAAGATTCCCTTTTATTGACAGTTCGCCGCCAATTTTTTCCGGGCTGAACGGATTGTCGATCTCTCCTTCAAGCGCCACATGGGCTAAGGGACTCATGCGCAGATCGAGATTATAGACATTCAATCGGCCCGAAGAGCCATCAATATCAGCCGAAAGCGATATCGGGGTCAATGGTTTAAGCATACCGGCCATATCAGGGAATGCCCCGGAGATTTCATGGGGATCTATACGAGCAGAAGCTTTAAGCATCAACGGTAGATTCCGGTCAGTCATCAGATCGCCCATTCCCATTTCCGCATCGAATCTGAGAGAAGATCTGAGTGTCTCGATAGAAAATCCGGACGCAGACATCAGATCCTGATTCATGGAAAAATTACCGTCGGCATGAATTTGCAAGCCACAGAATTCACTGGCGTCAAACTTTTTGAGCGGAACACGTATGGCGGCACCTTTATTGTAGAATGAATCAATTTCAATGGTAATGTCTGACACATCTATATATGATGGCGTGAATCCGGAAGCCGGTTTGGCTCCGCGCTGGGCATAAAGACCTCTTTTGGCTGTCAGTCTGATAGTGTCAGCTGAAATTGTCCACAATTCAGAAGTGGTTTCATCCTCTTCCTCTTCTTCGGATCCGGATATTGACGCTGTTGACTCAAGCAATGGATAAATATAAGTGGCAGATACGCTGTCAATTTTAAGGCTGCGGCCCAAAATAGTCTTCCGGGCCATATCTACAGAAGCATCCGAGAGTGACATCATATCTACATTGCACCCAAGAGAATCAATTGTCGGAAGCATCTCCATCGAGTAGCTCAGGTCACGAAGAGTTATAACGCCAGCTTTTATTTTCATCGGCTTGGATGATGCTGTGTCCTGAGGAGCGGATGTCGAATCCTGAAGAATCCGTAGTTTTACTCTTACACCCTCGATATCCGCACGTGAAAGGTTGATATCGCCTTGGTTCAAATTAATATCCGTGCCGTCAATGTCAACCTTTCGGATATTAGCCCGTAGCCACATGAGAGAATCGCTGTTGCCCAATTGATAGAAACTGTTGTCAAGCGAGGCTCCGGCTACTTCGATTTCTCCTTTTAAAAGGGGCATAAGCTTGACATTGACCGACATCCGACCTGAAGTCAGCATCGTATCACCATTGGCCTGGACCACGGTTGTGTTCTCGACCTTAAGACGCAAAGGGAAGCCAAGACGCAATTTGCCTATCTCGACTTTCATTCCTGTCGATTTTGCCACTTGTTCTGTTGCGATTCCGACTGCAAAATCCTGAACGAAGGGCACATAAAGCAAAACAGGCATAAGTATAAGCAACAAAACTATGCCTAATACCGTCCAAAGGAATGCTTTAAGAATTTTTTTACCAATCGTATGACTCAAGGCGCACTAAAATTAGAATGTTAAACGATATGCTATATAAACCACAAAAGTACTACAATTGTTTTAAAATTTCTTTAGAAAGTTAAAATGGCATTCGGTCATCGTTGAAAGTTACAGCCAAAAAGCAGTTCGGTCTCAAAAAATTGTATCACATTAATATTTTTTCGTTATTTTTGCAGAAATTATCTACAAATGAAAAATCTTATATTACGCGCTATAACCGGAGCTGTCTATGTAGCTCTCATTTGCTACTCAGTACTTGCAGGCGGATGGAATTATATAATCTTTTTCGCATTGATCACATTGCTGGCACTTCATGAGTTCTATAACCTTTGCAATTCATCTAATGGAGGAGAGAATATCACCACTCTCGTCATTGATATAGTCGGAGGCATCATACTTTGCATCGGGCTCGGATGTGTCAACATGTCATTGCTGTCACCCTTTACAACTGCTGTGCTTGGCGGAACGTTTTTCACCGTCTATCTCCTCTATTTGATTGTTCGCCTTGTAATGCAACTCTACAGTCAGGAAAACTCTCCGCTGACAAAACTGGCTTATTCTTATATGGGACAGATGTATATAGCATTGCCCGTGGGTATCATGTCTATGTTCTATACATTCCCAGACGGTAAATTTCTGCTGCTTGCCATGTTTATCATGATATGGCTGAATGACACCGGTGCATTCTGCGTTGGATCACTTTTTGGAAAGCATAGGCTGTTTCCACGAATATCGCCAAAAAAATCTTGGGAAGGATTTGCAGGAGGTGTGATATTCGCTATTGCCTCGGCTTTTATGTTCAAATACGCCTTTCCTCAATATTTCGAATCGGTTTCATTGGCCGGCCTTTGTGGACTTGGTGCTGTCGTGGGCGCTTTTGCCACTTGGGGAGATCTTGTTGAGTCTCTTATAAAACGTACTTTGGGTGTCAAGGATTCAGGCACTATTCTTCCCGGACATGGAGGTATACTTGACCGCATAGATTCTCTGCTTCTGGTGGTTCCGGCCAGTGTGCTTTATCTGACAGCTCTTATTTTATACTGCTGTTGATCACAGGGCTTGTCAAGCCCATTGCCTATGATTATATCATACATTAATTATTCATACTTACACTTATCCGAAATGAAAAAATTATTATGCCTTACTGCTTTAGGCATGGCCTTCATCTCCTCTTGCAATTCAGGCAAGGACACCAAGGCTGTGGCTGATACAAATGACGATGTCATTCTCCATGCATGGTCTTGGTCATTTGACACCATCGGCGCTAATATGAAAGATATTGCAGCTGCCGGATATACTTATGTGCAGACTTCACCGGCTAACACTTGTTTTGTTGGTGAAGACGGTGGTTTGGCTCTGTTCTCGGCCGACGGTGATTCAGTCAGGGGCAAATGGTATTATTACTATCAGCCTACAGATTGGAAAATCGGCAATTACCTTCTTGGCAACCGTGATCAGTTCAAGGCCATGATGGACAGCGCAAAAAAATACAATATAAAGGTTATTGTTGACGTACTGCCGAATCATACAGCTGTCGACCATACGGCAGTCCTGCCTGATCTTGACAACGCTGTTGGCGGTCATGACAAATTATTCCATGCAAACGGATTTAACGATATCCGTGATTATAATGACCGTTATGAGTGCACAACCGGAAAGATGGGCGGCCTGCCTGATGTGAACACCGAAAATCCGGATTTTCAGCATTACTACCTGACATATGTCAATGATCTTCTGAGCCTTGGAGTGAAGGGATTCCGTTATGACACCGCAAAACATATCGGCTTGCCGTCTGATCCTCTCGATTCGTTAGCCTCCCGAAATAATTTCTGGGATGTGGCAACCGGTAGAGAAAGCGTCAAAGGTCTTAAGCTGGCTGTTCCTGCCGACTCATTATTTATATATGGAGAGGTTCTTCAAGACAAGAATGTCAAAGAAAAGGAATATGCCGAGTACATGAATCTTACCGCCAGTGCTTATGGACATGCGCTGCGCACCGTCTTGGAGAAAGCTGATTTTGCCGCTGATTCACTGCTTTCCTGGCATCATCCGGCAGAAGGGAAAAAACTTGTCACATGGGTGGAATCACATGATACTTATGCTAATGAACATGAATCGGCCGGACTGACTGACCAACAGATCCGAATGGGATGGGTATTCCTTGCGTCCCGTCAGAATGGCACACCGTTGTTTTTCAGTCGTCCGGCTGGCAGCACACGCGAAAATTTCTGGGGTAATAACCGAGTTGGCGCCCGTGGAAATGATGAATTTAAACACCCCGAAGTGGTAGCTGCCAATAAATTCCGGAAGGACATGAGTGGAACTCCTGAAAAAGTCATTTCGACTGATAACGGAGCTGTAATTGAAGTCAGCCGCGGTTCTTCTGGCGTGGCTCTCATCAATATTTCGGGCCAAGAGCAAAATCTCAACGGGCTGGAGACAACCGTGCCTGACGGTGAATATCATGACCGGGTATATAATTCCATTTTTACTGTTAAGTCAGGCAAGATTAGCGGAACTCTGTCACCCTACACCTCATATATATTATATAACAATTAATTCCCTCTTTCACCTAATGGATCATAAGGCGTTGACACAAACCATGTTGACGCCTTATGAACTTTTTTATCACGCAAATTGTTACCAAGTAGTAAACATATTTTAAAAAATAATTGTAAATTTGTGCCATATACTCGCCTGTCAGGGCAAAATGGCCTATCATCTATACAGAACAACCCTATATTACTTATTTTAAATTATTTTGAAATGAATACTGACACTATCGGCTTAAACGCAGGATGCGTATGGGCTGCCCTTAACGAAGCGGATGCACTTGGGACCAAGCAGCTCAAGAAAATAGCAAAAATCAAAACAGAGAAGGACCTTTATGCCGCTCTTGGCTGGCTTGCACGCGAAGGCAAAGTAAATTTCCAGGAAAGCGAAGACGACAAGGAACTGATCGTTTCTCTTGTCCAGTAATAATTCGCTTTTTGCTATTGCCTTTTTAGTCTGTTCTTTCCCGTACTATTTCACTATAACGGGTATGCCATCTTCAACAAGCTGACATACCCGTAAATTTGACCATCCTAAAATTATTTTTACTTACAACTACCCGTCCTTCTGATGAATCCTCTGTTTTCTATTATCACCGTCACTTATAATGCAGCTGCGACATTACCTCCTACATTGAAAAGCGTCGGAGAACAGACTTGTCAGCTATACGAGTACCTGCTGATTGATGGCGCTTCGACAGATGAGAGCGTGAAACTCGCAGAAAAATCGGGAATCAGCAATATGACCATAAGTTCGGAGCCAGACCGAGGTCTATATGATGCAATGAACAAAGGGCTTGGACTGGCTCAAGGTGATTATGTGATATTTCTTAATGCCGGAGACTCCTTTCACTCCAAAGATACTCTTCAGGAAATAGCTGATGCGGTTATGGACAATGATTATCCCGGAATAGTCTATGGCCAGACTCAGATCGTTGATGCTGCCCGCAAGCGGATCGGTGACCGTCATCTTATAGCTCCATCTGTACTTACGCTCGACAGTTTCAGAGATGGCATGGTTGTATGCCATCAGGCTTTCGTTGTGCTTCGGAAACTGGTTGACAACTATGATACGCGCTATAAATATTCTTCGGATTTTGAATGGTGTATCCGCTGTCTGCAGAGGTCTCATCGAAATCAATATATTGACGACATACTGATTGACTATCTGTCAGAAGGTGTTACCACATCGCATCATAAAGCCTCATTGGTGGAACGTTTCAGAATAATGAGCCATTATTATGGCCTTATTTCTACTGTCTGCCGTCACATAAAATTCCTTATCCGAAGTCTGAAACGTAAAATATCAAAATAATCAGCGGTCTTTTGAATAGTAATTGATCGAGCCCATTATTTGAGCTTATCCGGATTTTTTGCAATAAAGTCTTTCCAGGATTTGGGCGCATTTGTTTTTGCCGGGCGACTCGATTCATAGAAATGGCATAAAGCTGCGCCCAATGCGTCTGTCGCATCAAGTTCTATGTCAAGTTGCTCGTCTGATATCCTCAGTATCCGTCTCAGCATTTCACGAACCTGCTCCTTGCTTGCCGCTCCATTGCCGGTTATGGCCATTTTGATTTTTCGCGGTTCATATTCCGTAATAGGTATGTCACGTGAGAGCGCGGCAGCGATAGCCACTCCCTGAGCTCGGCCAAGCTTGAGCATGGATTGAACATTTTTACCGAAAAACGGAGCTTCGATAGCCATTTCATCCGGTAGAAACTGTTCGACAAGTCCTAATACTCGCTGATGGATGTGAAGCAGGCGCAGATAATGGCTGTCATACTTGTTGAGTTTCACCACTCCCAATGCAATCAACTCAGGATTCTTGCCTTTGATGCCGAGAATTCCGTAACCCATGATATTGGTTCCCGGATCAATACCTATTATGACCTTGTCATGCTGCATTCTTGTCAAAGAGGCTGTTCGTCCATGTATGTTGAAAAGAAAAGAGCCTTTTCTCCGAATTTTGTATGTAGAGACTGTCGCAGAGCAGCCCCATGCCCGTCATGCCATGTAACTGCATCTTCAATAGATTCAGTCTTGAAACTAACCGCAAAACTCGAACAATCTTCCTGAACTTCGATCAGGATGCGTGAGAAACCGGGTTCTGATAATATCCCGGAGGCTAAGGCTGACGGCACATATTCATCTCTCACCCATTTGCAAAAATTGTTTTCAATGCTACGTTCTACGTGAAATGTGGTATTAATTATAATCATATTTTCAATTGGATTCAGATTTATTCGAGATAACAATTGCGGGATCCACCCTGCGGTTTGCCAGATATCCAAGCGCGACTGTCGATAAAGCGGCAAGGGCGAATGCTAAAATTTTATTCTCAATGCCAAAAAATTGCGGTGACACAAACACGAAACATGTTACAATAAAAGTCATGGCTAACGCAGGTATCAATGCCACCCAGTAATTACGTTTTTTACGGGCAAGCCAGATGTAGATCGCCCATAAGACCACAGCTGCCAATGTCTGATTGGCCCATGCAAAATATCGCCATACAATGTCGAAGTTTATAAGGGTAATGCCATAGCCGACCACAAACAGAGGAATACACACTGCAAAGCGTTTCAATATGGGCCGCTGGTCAATTTTGAATATATCGGCTACAATCAGCCTTGCACCTCTGAAAGCAGTGTCGCCTGATGTGATCGGAGCAGCCACAACTCCAAGCAGCGCCAACACAGCTCCGACTTTGCCTAAAGTGGTATGAGATATGACATCTACCGCCCATGCCGCATTTCCGCCATGTTCGGCAAGCTGTTCTCCAAGCCCCGTCGAGCCATGAAAGAAGGCCATTGCGATAGCAGCCCAGATCAGGGCTATCACGCTTTCAGAAATCATAGAGCCATAAAAAACCGAGCGGCATTTTTTCTCATTGGTTATACATCTTGCCATCAGCGGAGACTGAGTGGCATGAAATCCGGATATGGCACCGCATGCAATGGTTATGAAAAGAGTAGGAATTATAGGCAGTTTATCAGGGTTTAACTGAAAATTGTGAAGTGTGGTTAGTTCCGGAATTGCATATGAGCCAGATAGCAGCACAACCAACAGACCGGCAGCCATAGCAATAAGCGCGATGCCGAATATCGGATATACTTTGCCTATCACCTTGTCAACCGGCAGCATTGTGGCCAGCACATAATAGGTAAGGATTATCCAGACCCAGATGTTTTTGGCGACAGACGGCACCATTGATGCCAGTAATTCCGCCGGACTCAGAATAAAAACGGCTCCGACCAACACCATCAGTGCTATCGAGAATACTCGTACTACAGAGCGGGTGGTGATACCCATGTATATGCCTATGATCTCAGGCAGACTGCGCCCGTCATGGCGCATGATCATCACGCCTGAAAGAAAATCATGCATAGCGCCAAAGAATATGCCTCCGAGCGTGATCCATAGAAATGCAACCGGACCGAAACATGCGCCAAGAATGGCGCCGAAAATAGGTCCGGTGCCGGCAATGTTCAGCAATTGAATCAAAAATACGCGCCATCTGGGCAATTTTATGTAGTCAACTCCGTCTTCACAACGATCCACCGGAGTTGGGCGCTCAGAGTCTATATCTGCGAGTCTCTCAAGATATCGGCCATAGGTAAAATAGGCTGCTATCAGTAACGCAAGACAAGTCAAAAATGTTATCATGGTTTATGTGTGCTTAATTTCAAAATTCAAAGAGCCGAAGGAGAGCGGTCGAAATACCAAGGGTGATTAATAACTCTGACAATACCATCCGTGTCCTCCATTCCTGCAATACGAGATGCCCCACGATAGCAGCGCTTGCCGAAATCAGGATCGTCAGCATTCATCTGGTTGGTTTTCACCAGACCCGATGAATGGATATATTTTCCGTCAGAATCATAGATAGCAACATGTGAGATACGGCCCTCAGGAGTGTTTGAAAAGAACAGGAGATCACCTCTTCGAAGACTGTCTATGTCAGTCGGCTCAATTCGCCGTCCTATTCCTATTTGCTGACGGGCATCTCTGAGGGTTAGGATTCCGCGGTCAAAATATGCTACTCTTACCAAGCCGGAACAGTCGACACTCTTTGTTGAGCAAGCGCCCCACAAATATGGAGCCCCCATAAGCCAGTATGCTGTTTCAAGTATGCTGTCCACATCCAGTGACCGGCTCGCCCATTGTTCTGCCGGAATAACATCGCTGGAAGCAACGTAGCCTTTGCGCCCATCAGGCAACACTACCTCACAAAATGGGCCATCGCTCATTTTCCCTTCTACAATGGAGCTTAACACAAGCTCTGAAATTACAGTACGCGCAGAAGGTTCTGACGGTGAAGAATAAACTTTAGCCTCAGTTCGAGATGTAATTACAAGACGTTCTGATGAGCGCCATTCATTAATCTGAGGTTCTGACTTGCGGCTCAATCCGGAGATATTGATATAACCTTCATAGCCGTCAGGTGCTTCAATTTTAATCCACTCTTCATCTTCCTCCAATATTAGCAAAGGAGTACCCATTATTACCTGTGACGTCATTTCCGACGCATGGCTTTTACCATCGCGAATACATGCAACGGGAATGCGAACCTGAGCCCAGTTTCGATCCTGTGCTTTTAAAGGGAAGACAGACAAGGCAACGAATAATATTGCAAATAGAGTTCTAAACAAATACATGGCAAATAAAAACTTATTACAAAGTAAGCTATTTTTGTAATAATATTAAAAATGCCGACAGCTAAAAAGTGTTATTATGCTATCCGCAAGTATGCAAATTCAAAAGGAACTTGCTTCTTGGCTGCTCAGATCGAAAATAGGCTGAGGGCATTGGAGGTTGTAGCTTCCTCAACGTCTTTGCAAGGAATATTCAGACAAGCGGCAACCCGCTCGGCGATATTGACAATATAGGCACTCTCGTTGCGTTTTCCCCTGAATGGGACAGGCGCAAGATATGGAGAATCTGTTTCAAGCAATATTCTGTCCAGCCCGATTTCCGGGAGAGTATCACCAAGTTTCGAGTTTTTAAAAGTAACAATGCCGTTGATTCCAAAATAAAAATCTCCGGTCTCTCGAATACGTCTTACGTCTTCTGCTGTTCCTCCGAAACTGTGAAATACCCCACGCACTTTACCGGCTTTTTCAGTCAGCACAGTCAAAATCTCATCCAGTCCGTCCCGGCAATGGATTATTACCGGAAGGTCACGACTTATAGCCCAATCAACCTGGCGGCTAAAGGCTATCAGCTGCTGCTCGCGATAAGAGCGATCCCAATAAAGGTCAATTCCGATCTCCCCTATCGCCACATATTTTTCAATCGAGGCTGACAGTTCTGATTCAATTTTTGCAAGATCTGCTTCCCAAGCCGCCCCTATTTCAGTCGGATGAAGCCCCATAGCCATAAAAATTTTGTCTGGGAAACGATCTCGCAGATCGTTCATCGGACCGATAGTGGTCAGATCTACATTCGGGAAGATCAGCTTCTCTACGCCGGCAGCAAAAGCATTTTCTACAATAGTTTCACGCGACGGCAAAAAATCGTCAAGATACAGATGAGTATGAGTGTCTACAAACATACAACCTACTTATTGCGTGTCGCTGATTTCAGAGCGAGATCAATGAAAAATGCCCGTGCGTCAGGTGGGATCGGGAGCTGGTCCAGACATGATATCGCCGTATCAATATAAGCCCGTATCAATTCATGTATTCGTTCCGGCAAGCCAAGACGGTCATATACAGCTCTTACCTTGTTTATTTTTTCTTCTGCCGGCACATCGCTGCCTATCAAATTTCTGACTTCTCCCGTCTGATCTTCTTTCAAGGCCATTATCAGCAGCCAGGTCTTCTTATCATTGAGGATGTCTCCGCCAATTGCTTTGCCGAAAGTCTTGGGATCTCCATATGTGTCAAGATAGTCATCCTGAAGCTGGAAGGCAAGACCGAGATTCACGCCATAGTTAAAAAATTGCAGCTGGGTTTCAAACGGAGTCTGGGCCATCAATGCGCCCATGCCGCATGCGCAGCCAAGCAATACAGAGGTCTTCAGGCGGATCATTTCCATGTATTCCTCTATCGAGACATCAAGGCGCTTTTCAAAATCCATGTCAAGTTGCTGCCCTTCATAGATATTCATGGCAGTTCCGTTGAACAGATCCAAGGCGGAGGCAAGGTTTTCACCCGCCTTTATAGCCAACAGCATTGTCGATGTGGTCAGCATTGCATCACCTGAAAGAATTGCAGTCTCTTCGTCCCACTTTCTGTGAACAGTCGGACGACCGCGCCTGACATCCGCATTATCCATGACATCATCATGCAGAAGAGTGAAATTGTGGAACATTTCGATAGCAACTGCTTGATGAATAGCCGTCATGGGATCTTTTCCCATAGCCTCACAGGCTGCCAACGCCATTACCGGGCGTAATCGTTTGCCGCCACAATCCAGAGTGTAATGTATCGGATCATATAGTCCGGCCGGGTTGGCCGGAAGCTTCAAGTTTTCAATCGCTTTGTTGACAATCGAAATATATTCGTCAAATTCTTTCATAAAACAAGTTCTCTAAATCTTGATCCAAGGTGGTGTAGTGGCAAGTTTTTTGATGCCGCATTATTTGCGGCGGCGTTTTTTCTTGCCATGCTGTGTCAGAGCTTCGGCCACTGAGACTTTGGAGCCCATATCATCTTCTTTGTCGCTTTTGCGCAAGGCATTGCCATTGTCATCGAGCAACACGAAGTCTAGTTGCTTTTTCTCCAGGTCGGCGCGTGCCACCCGAATATCCACATTGTCACCAAGACGATAACGATGGTTATGCCTACGGCCTACCAGACAATGGTTTTTCTCGTCAAAATCATAGTAATCGTCTGCCAGATCACGCATCGGCACAAGACCTTCGCAAAGATTGTCGTTGAGTTCTACATAAAGGCCCCATTCGGTCACGCCGGAGATAATGCCGGAAAATTTATCTCCGATATGTTCCTGCATGTATTCAACCTGCTTGTATTTGATAGACGAGCGTTCGGCTGTAGCAGCAAGCTGCTCCATTTCACTGGAGTGTTTGCATTGATCTTCAAGTTTCTGAAGATTTACGCTACGGCCACCTGCGAGATAACGGTCAAGCAGGCGATGAACCATCATGTCAGGATAACGGCGTATAGGAGATGTAAAATGTGTATAATATTCAAATCCAAGTCCGTAATGACCGATATTGTCAGTGGTGTAAATAGCCTTAGCCATTGAGCGTATGGCAAGAGTCGACAGATAATTTTCCTCTCCTCTACCCTTCACCTCCGCAAGCATACGGTTAATCGAACGGTTGATCTCCTTGGGGGTTCCCGATGCTTTGATTTTGTAGCCGAATGTTCTGGCAATTGCGGCAAGATCAGCCAGACGGGACGGATCAGGGACATCATGCACTCGATAGACAAATGCCTTGGCTTTTTTCTTGCCCTGCGGTTTGCCGACAAATGTAGCGACTGTGCGGTTGGCAAGCAGCATGAATTCTTCAATTAGTTTGTTGGCGTCTTTAGAAACTTTGAAGAATACACCCAGAGGTTTGCCGGCTTCATCAATATGGAATTTCACTTCCGCTCTGTCAAATTCAACAGAACCGTTCTCATAACGCTGCCGGCGAAGTATCTTGGCCAGTTCATCAAGTTTCTTAATGGCTTCGACACAATCACCAAGACCGGTTTCAATCACATTCTGAGCTTCTTCATAAGAGAATCGACGATCTGATCTGATCACGGTACGGGCAATTTTCGATGTAAGCACCTTGCCGTCGTCATCCATATGGAAGATCACCGAGAATGCCAGTTTGTCTTCATTCGGACGCAACGAGCATATGCCGTTGCACAAGTGTTCAGGCAACATCGGCACGACACGGTCAACCAGATAAACTGAAGTGGCACGTTTTTGCGCCTCGCGGTCTATAATCGTATCGGGATGTACATAATGGGTCACGTCTGCGATATGAACACCGATCTCATAATGTCCGTTCGAGAGACGTCTGAATGAAAGCGCGTCATCAAAATCCTTTGCATCAGCCGGGTCAATGGTGAATGTGAGAACGTCACGCATATCGATACGCTGCGCTACGACTTCCTCTGTTATTCCGGCTCCGATTTTATCCGCAGCCTTTTCTACAGTTGACGGATATTTGTAAGGCAATCCAAATTCAGCGAGAATGGCATGGATCTCGGTGTTGTTCTCCCCTGCCTTGCCGAGGATATCGACAACCTCTCCGCTTGGATTTTTGAAATCGTCTTTCCATTCCGTGATCCGCACCACAGCTTTATCTCCGGTCTTGCCGCTTTTAAGCTTTGCCTTCGGGATAAAAATATCTGTAGCCAGATATTTGGAATCTGTCAAAAGATAACCGAAGTGCTTGTCGACTTTCAGAGTCCCGATGAACGTCTGCTCCTTTTTCTCAATTATTTCTATGACCTCTGCTTCAGGCTCGGCACCTCTTCGATGAGCTGCGATATTGACTTTCACTCTATCGCCATTCAGAGCATGCATCGAATTGCGTTCAGCCACGAAAATAGTCTCGCCATCAGAATCAGTAATTACAGAATTTTTCCCATTACTACGACGGACAAACACACCAATAGCTTCATTGCCACGCTGTGGAGATTTGTATTTACCCGGCGAAACCTCTATGATTTCGCCGTTGAATGCCATTTCAACCAGCTGCAAAGCTATGTTGCGCTGCTGAACTGCGGTTTTAGCCCCTATAGCATGGGCAACTTGCTTATAATTATATGTGTTGTTCTTCTGCTGCATAACAAAGTCCATCACCTTCTTCGCGAGGGCAATGTTGCTTTTTGAGCTTGCAGCTTTTGCTGATTGAGCCATAGTAGTTGAAAATTAAGAGGTATATAGAAATTAGAATTGATACAATAGGAGACTCAGGACTGCATCAGGCGTCAATATTTGCGTAATTGGCGTTTGACTCGATGAAATCACGACGCGGACCTACGTCTTCGCCCATGAGCATTGAGAAAATACGGTCTGCTTCAACAGCATCACTTATTGTCACTTGTTTCAAGAGGCGCTGTTCAGGATCCATTGTGGTGTCACGGAGTTCTTCCGCACTCATCTCTCCTAATCCTTTATAACGCTGAACTTTGGTTTTTTCTCCATTGACAGCGATAAATTGTTGAACCTGGGCTTCTGTCCAGCAGTATTCTTCTGCTTTTCCACGGGTACATTTATACAGCGGCGGTGTTGCCAGATAGAGATATCCCTGTTCGATAATCGGGCGCATGCGGCGGAAGAAGAATGTCATCAGCAGCGTCGCTATATGACTACCGTCGACATCGGCATCAGTCATGATGATTATCTTGTGATAGGCAAGGCGTGAGATATTGATGGCCATAGGATCATCTTCAGTTCCGATAGTTACTCGCATTGCGCGGTAGAGGCTTGTTATTTCCTGATTGTCAAGAATCTTATGATCCATAGCTTTCTCAACGTTCAGAATCTTGCCTCGCAAAGGAAGAATAGCCTGAAATGTACGGTTTCGGCCCTGCTTGGCGGTACCGCCGGCCGAATCACCTTCGACAAGGAACAGTTCACAGTCTTCGGCATGACGTGAAGAACAGTCAGAGAGCTTACCAGGCAGACCTCCTCCCGAAAGGGGTGATTTGCGCTGAATTTTCTGACGGGCATTCAAAGCTGCATGACGGGCCTGAGCTGCAAGTACAATTTTGTCAACAATAACCTTTGCCTGACGCGGATGCTCTTCAAGATAATATCGGAGAGCTTCGCTGACAGCAGCCGAAACAGCACCCTGAACCTCACTGTTGCCAAGCTTGGTCTTGGTTTGTCCCTCGAACTGAGGTTCCATCACTTTCACGGAAATCACAGCCGTCAGACCTTCACGGAAGTCATCGCCGGAAACTTCAATCTTAACTTTTTCAAGAAGCTTGTTGTCTTCGGCGTATTTTTTTAGAGTAGTCGTAAGGCCACGGCGGAAGCCGGTCTGGTGTGTACCGCCTTCAATCGTGTGGATATTGTTCACAAACGAATACACATTCTCATTGAATGTGGTATTGTATGTAAGAGCTACTTCCACGGGAATACCCTGGCGCTCGGTGTTGAGATGTATCACATCATTGATCAGAGATTCTTTGTTAGAATCAAGATACTGTACGAATTCGCGAAGTCCATCGCGGGAATAGAAGACCTCACGGCGCGGATTTCCGGCCTCATCAACTTTACGCATGTCAGTAAGCGTAAGGGTTATGCCTGCATTCAGGAATGCAAGATCCCTCAGGCGGTTGGCCAATGTATCATAATCATATTCCGACACGGTAAAAATACTTGTATCCGGACGGAACGTAACAGATGTACCGGTTGAGTCGGTGTCTCCGATGACAGTAAGTTCACAAGTGGGTTTGCCATAAGCGTATTCCTGCATATAAACCTTTCCGTTACGACGCACTTCCGCTCTGAGATAAGACGAAAGCGCGTTCACACAAGAGACGCCTACACCGTGCAGACCGCCTGATACTTTGTAGGAGCCTTTATCGAATTTACCGCCAGCATGAAGGACTGTCAGAACTACCTCAAGGGCACTTTTGTGCTCCTTTTCATGCATATCGACAGGGATGCCTCGCCCGTTGTCAACAACGGTAATTGAATTGTCGGCATTTATAGTCACCTCTATATGACTTGCATAGCCGGCGAGGGCTTCGTCAATAGAGTTGTCGACCACCTCATAAACCAGATGATGCAATCCCTTGAAACTGATGTCGCCAATATACATGGCCGGGCGCTTTCTAACGGCTTCCAAGCCCTCAAGCACCTGAATATTGCTCGCGCTATAAACTTCTGATTCGCGTTCTTTGTCTTCTGACATGATTATATGTTCTATAGTTATTTTTCGTTATTATTTTACCACACAAAATTACTAAAAAGATCGGAATTTAACAAATGCAAGTCCTCAAATATGGCTTAATTACTCGGTGTCGGCTCTTTATGCGCGATTAATAGGGGGCTACTTGTCACTGGTCATTATCTGAGAAAGGCGATTTTCGAGCTCTGTGGAGCTCAGGCGGGTTGTAAGCGCCCCCCTGTGAGCTACTGAAATATTGCCGGTCTCTTCCGATACGACTATCGCAAAAGCATCTGTTGCCTGCGAAATACCAAGAGCCGAGCGATGGCGCAGCCCCAAAGCCCTCGGTACGTTTCGGTCATGACTGACCGGAAGAATACATCCGGCACTTCTGATACGATCGTGATCAATTATCATCGCTCCGTCATGCAATGGAGAATTCTTAAAGAAGATATTCTCAATCAGACGCGAATTGATATCAGCATCAATAATGTCGCCACTCTTTTCATATGACTCTAATGGTATTTCCTGCCGGATTACTATAAGTGCGCCGGTTTTGGTTTTGGACATATTCATGCATGCATAAACAATCGGGAGCACATACTTGCGGGTATCTGCAGATGAGTTATGTTTTTCATGCCGGAATAAATTTTTAAGAAACCTCCAGCGCTTATGATCGCCAAGTTCAACAAGGAAACGCTTTATCTGATCCTGAAACAAAATCACAAGTACCAAAAGGCCTATCCCCATAAACTGATCGAGAATAGAACCAAGAAGCTTAAGTTCTATAATCTGTGATGTCAGCACCCATACTATTATAAATGCCAGCACACCGAAAAATATATTCAATGTGCCGCTCTCTTTCATTATCCTATAAAGATAAAAAAGCAGAAGCGCCACTATGGCTATATCAAACGCATCCTTGATGCCAAACTGAATCATACAAATGTATTTTTAAGAATTGAGCAAACTAAAGAGAGTTACAGTCTGAGCGGCTTCGCGTACATCGTGGACACGAATGAAAGACGCTCCTTTAGTCAAAGCTATAGCATCAAGGGCAACTGTTGGTGCAAGAGCGTCAGATGGTTCTATATTTAAACTCTTTGTTATCATCGATTTTCTGGATATACCGACAAGTACAGGACAGTCAAGCACGGAAAAGGCGGACAGATCATTCATCAGTTTGAAGTTTTGTTCAAGGTTTTTGCTAAAGCCAAACCCCGGATCAACAATCACATCAGCCACTCCGGCAAGCCTTAACTGGCGCAACTTGACCGAAAGATCCGAAACCACATCGGCCACTACATCAGCATATGCTGTAAACTGCTGCATGGTTGCCGGCGTTCCGCGCATGTGCATGAGTATATACGGAGTTTTTAACCGGGCTACCATGTCGAACATATTGGAATCCAGCGCTCCTCCGGATATATCATTAATGATATCAGCGCCCATCTCTTCTATGGCAGCCTTAGCCACATCTGCGCGAAAAGTATCAACCGAAACCGGGATTTCAGGCGCTATGCCTCGCAGTACTGCCATCCCCTTGCGCAAGCGGTTCATTTCTTCTTGAGGAGAGATGTCACCAGCACCCGGCCGCGATGAATAAGCCCCAATATCAATAAAATCGACACCATCCTCAATCATTGACTCTATGCGCAGACCTATTTCAGTTTCATCCATTGTGCGTGAGCCACTATAAAAGGAATCGGGCGTGACGTTTACTATCCCCATCACTTGCGGACGGTTATAAACATGGAGACAGCCTTTTAAATTAAGCGAAAACGGAGCAAACATCGCGATTATACTACATAAATTAATATCACGCGAAATTAGTTAAATTTTTGCTTATCCACAAATCAATTCCACAAACTTCTCAGCTACATCCCAATTCATATAAACCACAACACGACCTCTCTTCCCAGAGAAGTCGTGTTGTTGTCTTAGCAATAAGACTCTACAAACCTAACATAAAAACACATTTACTATTATGCAATTCTTCTCATATAACTAATGATTTTACGCTAAGATACTAACAATCTATACTAACCCTAAAACTAAAAATCATTGATTAATTTCGATATTCATGAGATGGAGAAAACCGAGGGAGATTACTCTCGGCTGAGGCTTTCTCACATTGCAAAATTATATCTATTCTGAGGCACACGCAATACATCAATGGTTAAATTGAGGCTTTATAAAGTAAATTTAGATATTCCTGCATTGATAATCAGCAGAATACATACTTTGCAATAAATAAAAATATAGAATGTTATGTGCTCTAATTGAGATAAAATATATCGTTTTGTATATTTATGTGCAACAAATGATACCCCTTTTTCAAGTCATGAAACAGATTTTATATTCATTAGATCACCCTCAAATGTCTCTCTTGAGATAGCTCTATTCTTAAGTTTGTTGCGATATGTATAAATGGTGTATACCGAATAGTTCATCATTTGAGCGATACGCGAACTTTCCTCTATTCCAAGTCTCATGAATGCGATAATGCGCAAGTCGGTGTTGAGTTTTTCGCCTTCGCGCAATACAATTTGCTCCTCTGGGCGAAGAAGCTTGTTGACCTCTGCTACAAAGTTTGGATATATATGGAGAAATGCATCATCAAACACATCATAGAACTCTTTTGAGTGCTCTTCAATATATTTGCCTTGTTTGGTTATTTTGAGTAGATCATCAACCTTTCCGGTGGTTATTTTTCGGTTGACCATCTTGTTGAATTGCGTCAGTTTGTCCATGTATATCGAACACAAGTTCAAAAATTGCGATATATATACATCTTTAGTGCTATTGGCTTCTTCCAGCCGTAGCGCCATGCGATTCATCTGCCGATTTTTTCGATGGAGCACATAAAGCGTAATAGCAAGTATCATCAACAAAACCGCCATAACCACCATAATGACATACAGTCTTATGTGGGCACTCCTGATTTCTGCTTTTTGGGCTCTTTCGATTATCGGCAACACTTGCGAAGACTGCAGTATGCGCAATGGAGCATTGCACTCTACCGCATCTGACAAGGCTACGGAAAGATAGTCATAAGCATGCTGCACATCGCCATTGAGATAAATAGTCTTGCCAAGCTCCTGTAGGGATGCCACTTCAAGAGTAGCACCACGGGTGTCTGCAATAGCTGACAACGCCAAATAGTATTCATAAGCATAATGCTCCCCTCTCGCCTTTGATATTTCGGCGAGCAGATGACAGGCTCGCGCATAGAGATTGTCCTCCGGTTGCAACTGATCAATCAGCAGCATCGCAAGTGCCTGGGTTTTGGAATACTCTTTATTATAATAGTAGTATTCGCCCATATTCAACATATATCGCGGAGATCCTTCCTCCAGGTGCCCGATCAATGACTTTTGGGCATCATGAGATTTGGCCATATATCGGTCATATACATCCGGATAATTAACATAGTAAGCTGCAATATAGAAATACATCTGCCGTGCAGCATCGAAATACTCTTCCTGAAGACCCTTGGGAAGTGACCTGAAATCAATCCGCGAGAGCTCGTCCTCAGCCTGACTGATAAACGCCAGAAGCGGCAGATAGGTCAGACGCCTCAATTCAAAGCGCACTGCTACAGAATCCTGTTTCAGATCACGTGCCAGACTAGCCCCTTTATCATAGATGGAAACAGCAGAATCCGTATTATAAGCATTATACATATCACCAAGCATCAGGAGCGTAGACAAGCGATCGTCAGAAGAGATCGAGCTGCATTTCAGCACGTTCTTGAGGGAGTCAATAGACGTGCGACGCCTGGATATATACACCTCGCGATTCTCAAGCTCCGAGTCAAGAGTCTTGAGCATTGAAGCAACCTCCCTGCGGCCGATAGTCTCACTGCCGGCCACAAGGAGGTTTGCAAAAATCATCAGAACGGCAAATACTTGAGTTTTGCCGAATCGACCTGATGCGTTAAAGAATCTGAACATTAAGTTTGTCATATGCTCGTTCCGCTTTTGCTCTTGCTTCTTCTACTGAGTCTGCGGTGGCGAGTATCACGCCCATGCGGCGATGACCTTTGACTTCGGGCTTGCCGAATATACGCATCTGCACACCGGGCTCTTCAAGAACTTTTTCCAGATTATCCATAATAACCTCAGTACTGTCACCTTCAACCACGACCGCACGAGAGGCCGACGGGCCGAGGAAACGTATTTCCGGAACGGGCAGACCGGTCAGTGCACGTGCGTGGAGGGCAAACTCGCTAAGATCTTGTGAAATCATGGTTACCATGCCTGTGTCATGCGGACGCGGAGAAACCTCGCTGAAAATCACTTCATCACCACAAACAAACAGCTCAACGCCAAAAATGCCATATCCGCCAAGCGCATCAGTCACTTTACGGGCGATTTCCTGAGCAGCCTCCTTGGCCGCGGAATCCATCGGCTGAGGCTGCCAGGAATAACGGTAATCACCATCTACCTGAATATGCCCAATTGGTTCGCAGAACGAAGTGCCGGCAACAGAACGCACTGTAAGCAGTGTGATTTCATAATCAAATTTTACAAAACCTTCCACTATGACACGTCCTGCTCCAGCGCGGCCTCCTTCTTGGGCGATCTTCCAAGATTTTTCAATATCTTCTGCTGTTTTAATTACACTTTGACCATGACCGCTTGATGACATGATCGGTTTCACAACGCATGGAATGCCAATAGCTTCTACGGCAGCCTTGAATTCCTCAAAATCAGACGCGAAACGATATGGCGAGGTCTTCACTCCAAGTCCTTCAGCAGCCAATCGGCGTATTCCCTCTCGGTTCATGGTCAGCAGGGCCGCTTTTGCAGTTGGAGTAACGTGAAACCCCTTTTCTTCAAGTCCAACCAATACCGGAGTAGCAATAGCCTCTACTTCGGGAATTATATGATCAGGCTGTTCCTCTATTATCGCAGCACGCAGCGCATCGGCATCAAGCATGCTGAACACACGACTTCTGTCGGCTACGTGCATGGCGGGAGCATTGGCATACTTGTCACAAGCGACAACCTCCACTCCCATGCGCTGGAGTTCGATTGCCACCTCTTTACCTAACTCGCCACTGCCAAGGAGCATGGCTTTGCGACCGCTTTTGGTCCACTTGCTTCCAATCTTTGTCATCTGGATCTAATAAATGATAATGAGTGATTACAATATGCTGCAAATTTACCGATTTTCCACGAAATATCGTTCAAACTAACAATTTATTTTGTAACTTCGCCCAAACACCGGAATTTCCACCGGAGAACAAAACATAGTGTTTCACCCTGCCGGAATGGCGACAGAATCACCTATCATGAAAATATATCTGCAGCAAAAAAGGCCGGGCCGTACGCGGCAAGCAATAGTGCCCTGCCCCATAGAACTTCCTGCCGGACTGAATACCACAGGCGAATTGATCAGTTCGCTTGTGCGCATTATAGTATCGGCATACAACGATCGCATTGATGATGTCCCGGCTGATCCAGACGCCGACTACCAGGTAGCCCCGATGACTGAAGATCAGGTTAATAATCTTGCAGAAGCAGGTCGCATTGCATTCGGACTTATCTATAATAACAGAAAGGAAGATCCTGAAAAAGCCATAGCCAATGCCCTGCAATGCCATGAAGACGGCATTTTCAAGATCTTCCTCAACGGGAGCCAACTCGGTTCGAATGAAAGTCAAGTCGAAATCGCCGAGGGAGACACCCTTACAATAATACGCCTAACCATGCTATCAGGCAGAATGTGGTAAAAAAGCATCAAACTTATGAGAATTCATTGGAACAACAGCTACAACGACCTTTGTGTGTCCTATATTGAAAAATTGAGAAGCGGGTTAAACAACACTCGCAATCTATCCGGCGAAGCACATGAACTTCTCAGGCATTTTTTCAATGATATCGATCAGACGTGCCATGAGTCGCACTTCGAAACAGCATTGCACAGCTACTTTAAACAGCGCGTGGTCTGGAATACATTGGAGTTTCTCGAATGGGGATTACGTCCTGCAATAGACTATCTGTTTGGCAGCAGCTTGGATGGCCCTGCCTCCTGTAAAGAGTGGACAGACCTCTTCGGAGAGTATATCAGACTTGAAGCCAAAGCTCCATATACCACAGGCTATACCCGACATTCCTTGCGTTCCGCTCGTATCAGCCTCCACATTTGCAAAATAGCGCAGGCTCTACGCCAGTTTGTATTGCTCAAAGCTACCGGGTTTTCAACTGCTCAGATCCTACGTAAAGGGCGAACACCTGATGAACAACAGGAATTTTCCACCATAATCGACATTGACAGCTGGCTTGCAGCAAAAATCTCGATTGGAGACAGGGAGTGTATCGACTATCTGACCGAAGCCATGATATCGGAAAATAATGCCAATCGCATGTATTTTGATCATTTCCGAGCTATCTCTCTAAGTGGCAATCACGAATTGTTAGAACTTGAGGGCAGATTGCTGCTTGCCGCACGTATGCAGGAAGGGCTCCGGCAAGCTATAGTAGAGACTATGGATGAAGGTCAACCGGAAAGTTTCATATATCTACTGAAGATTATAATAGACAATAATCTTCAGCGGTTTTCAGCTATAAAAAGAGGGCTTGCCGTGGCAACGGGATTTGGAGATCAGGAAGCATCAGAACGTATAACAGAAAAATTCTTCACGCTCGTATCCCATCTTATATCAGACCGTGATAATGCAGCGAAAGCGATTGGCTGTGATGACCCCATGACTGTTTACTTAGCGCTGTGGGCTATGGCATTCTTTGACACAGACAGCGTGAAGCTGCCTGTCAGAGAGTTGCTTGAGCACTCCCCTGCCCATATTGCAGAAGCAGCTGCTTTGTTTATTGGATATCTTCAGGATGTCGAATTAATAAACGAAATGACATCTCTCGCACTTCGTGTCCGATCTCAAGACCACAAAGTAATAGCAGGACTTCTTGACATGTATCTGAGGGACACACGTTTTCAACTCTATCTGAGAGCAAATGAAAATGACATGCGAATCCCAGACCTCAGCTTTTATTTTGACTCCAGAGAAGATGCTGAAGCTGACTTTGCTTTGCTGACAGCTCTGTATACCTCAGTCAAAGACAAAGAGGTCTTTGACCCATATGTGTTCCCTTGGGTCAGCAGAGTCCTTACAAAAAGCCGGATTGCGCAGAAAATTTGCAGACTGGCACTGCTGATATCCTCTCCGGACTATACAGAAAAGGCGCTTGATTATGTTTGTTCGCTGGATCCGTACGACAGAGGGCTTTACATCAAATATCTTTTATATAGGTGTCAGACGCGGCGCCAAGTCGAATTCGCCGTTGCCATGATGGCTGACAAAGGCAGCGATGCTCGTGATCAAGCCTGCCGGATAGTCAGGAATTTGCATGACTGGAATGATTTGGTAGATGAAGACTATCTTGCAATGGAATCACACCTGCGCCTCAAAGCGGCACCGATGCGCACATGTATTATAGAAATTCTCGGTTCACTCCCTGACAACAAAGCCATCAGCTCTGTAAGGCGTCTTTTTTCAGACAAATCAGCAGACCGCAGACTGGCCGGGCTCAGCATACTAAAAAACTGGATTGCTAAAGGCGAGAAAGCCGAAGCCATA
Organism: Duncaniella sp. C9; assembly: GCF_004803935.1. Taxonomy (GTDB): domain Bacteria; phylum Bacteroidota; class Bacteroidia; order Bacteroidales; family Muribaculaceae; genus Duncaniella; species Duncaniella muris. The sequence goes on along the minus strand of NZ_CP039547.1, from coordinate 2,481,953 downwards.
AACGCACTTAAACCCGAACTTTCGGCCATAGCCAATCCAACATCCAAAGAACGGGTGCTGCTTGAGTCCATTTTTGCCGAAAACGATTCAAAAGAAAACATATACACACCGAAAAATGGATTCGGTCTATATTCCTGCGATGCCAAAATTTCTGTCTCCGTAACATGCCCGGCTGATTTCAGTTCGGAAAAAGCGCTGACCTTCAAATCTGATGAAAATATCTTAAAGAAGATCCTGCAAAAAGGAAATAACCATGCCGTAGAACTGATTCAGGCTATTATCAATTTGATCGAGAAACATGCCGATTACGAATTTACGGATCGTTATGGAAACATTTCACGCTTAGGCAATACCGTTCTAAAATCATATAAGCTGGGGCTTGAGTCTCTTGCCATGCCCGAAGTCTGGAAAGAGTTTTACTATAATGAGATCAGCTCTCCGGAAAATATTTTGCGTCTTTGGCTTGCAACAATCACCTCCAACGTCTCTGACAAGCCCTTTTATCCAATATTGAAACGCATATTAGGCCGAGTTTTCGATCCTGACATCCTGAATCCGGTTAAAAACTCCACTTACTTTCATTCGGCAATTGACATAGTATCCGCTTTGGCAGAAGAATACTGTTGCGGGCAGGCCATTTTGGAAATCGCGACCGATTTCATATCGGATTTCGCACTTCGCATAAAAGCAGATGAATGTATAAGGAGCTATAAAGCCCATACATGGGAATTGCCACAAGACCACTGCATTTACAACGTCCAGCCGATAGCCACACTAATGGCAATCTGCAAAAAATCAAGCAGCGACATGCCGGATGACCTGTTTCTGCGGTCCTTTGCCGCTCGCTACGATTTAATATGCAAGACGAAATCCTGCATAACCGACAACAACTTCTACCTAAACCCGCTCAATGTCATGGAATATCTCCGCGCATGGAATCTCGGAGCGATTTCAGATGAAGCCATGCTTAAAGAAATGATGTCAGGAGCCATGAGAAAGAGCATGATTGCTGAATTTTCACAATGCTTGCCGGCAGCCGAAAAGCCACGTTGGGCCCAACAGCTCACACCACTCAGCGGTCACGAATGCAGACTGATCAACAAGGCCATTGAGCGTATACTTGACATCGAGCTGAAAAGGGGTGATTCAGAAACTCCGGTTTCTCCTTTGGCATATGAAATCAGAGTCATCAGCGGAATCGACAGGCTATTGCAGATCTTGCAGGCCCTTGGAAAAGACAAGCCCGTAGCCAAAGGATATTATGCCAATCTAAATAAACGTGAAATACTGAGTTCCTTGCTTCAGGCCTGCACTCCGGCAGACTCAGACACTCCACAAGAGCTAAAGCGAAAAGCAAAAGCAGCCGGAATTACAGACGAACAACTTGCTGAAGCAGCGATGTTCTCCCGACGATGGCTGGAAATCACCGAAGAAGCCATTGGCTGGAAAGGGCTTTCAAGCGGTGCATATTACTTTATGGCTCATACAGCTGACACTCTGGATGACCGCGCTAAGTCGCGCATCTCAAGATACTCAGCGGTAGAACCTGGCGACTTTGCTGATGGAGCTTGTGACCCGGCATGGTTTCATGAGATCTACAAGGCATTGGGACGTAAACGCTACGAATTTATATATGCCTCGGCAAAACATGTGGCCGACGGCAACCGCCACAGTCGTTCTCGGAAACTCTCTGATGCTCTTCTCGGCAATCTGAAAGCAAAACAAGTTATGGAAGAGATTTCAGAGAAAAGAAATAAAGATCTGGTAGTATCCCTTGGCTTGATACCTCTGGGGCGCAACAGACATAGCGGCCTCAAAGAACGCTATATTTTTCTTAACAAATTCCTGAAAGACAGCAAGCAGTTTGGCGCACAGCGTCAAGAGAGCGAGGGACGTGCAGTTAAACTCGCTCTTGACAATCTCGCCCGCACGGCAGGTTATGGAGACTCCACACGTCTGACATGGAGCATGGAAGCCACCCTCATTAAAGATGCCGAAAAATACCTTGTCCCAAAACATTTCGGTGGCGTCAGCTTAAGACTGCTTATTGATGACGGTGAACCTGAGATAATCTGCGAAAGCAACGGCAAGATTTTGCAAAATATTCCTTCAAGACTCAAAAAAGAGACTTATGTAAGTCATCTGAAAGAAGTGTATAAACTATTGAAAGAGCAACACTCCCGTGGCCGGGCTTTACTTGAACAGGCGATGATCGAATCCGCTGAGTTTTCCGGGTATGAGATCAGCAGCCTTAAAGAAAACCCTATAATATGGAAAATGTTTTCACGCCTTGTGCTTGTAACGGACAGCGGGCAGACCGGTTTCCCAGGAGAAGACGGAGCATCAATCATTTCAGCTGAAGGTGTAATCAATGCCATAAGCGCAGACAATCGTCTTCGCATCGCCCATCCTTTCGACCTGTTTTCCAGCAAAGAATGGAACGCATATCAGTCTTTTGTTTTTGACCATCAGTGGAGGCAGCCGTTCAAGCAGGTGTTCCGTGAACTATATATCCCTACAACCGAAGAAAAAGATTCAAGCCGATCTATGCGCTATTCCGGCAATCAGATCATGCCGTCTCGCGCTGCAGCTCTACTTAAAAAGCGACAGTGGACTGTAGACTATGATTACGGACTCCAAAAAATATGCTTTAACAGCAATGTGACAGCTGTGCTATATGCAATGGCCGATTGGTTTTCACCCGCTGACATCGAATCGCCGACATTGGAATATGTCGAATTTCATGACCGCAGAACATTCAAAGACAAGAAAATTTCAGAAGTCTCCCCGATCGCATTCTCTGAAATCATGCGTGATGTTGACCTTGCCGTGAGTGTGGCCCATGCAGGAGGCGTAGACCCGGAAACCAGCCATTCTACCATTGAAATGCGACGTGCCATTGTCAGTCATACATTGCCTATGTTCGGCATTAGTAATGTCAGTCTGGTCGGCAACTTTGCAAAGGTAAGCGGACAACTCGGCTGTTACAACATTCATCTCGGCAGCGGAACTATCCACAAGGAAGGCGGAACACAGATTGCCGTTCTGCCAGTCCATACTCAAAATCGTGGGCGCATCTTTCTTCCATTTCTTGACGAGGACCCGAAAACCGCAGAAATCATTTCCAAAATATTGCTTTTCGCAGATGACTCCGGCATCAAAGATCCTTCAATCCTTAATCAACTATGACATGAAGCCGACATTTGACGGCCAAAGACTTCAGCGAAACACGGCTCTTTCATTTAACCTAAAATAAATAGCATATCTTCCCTTACCCGGTTCATTGAGAATCGGGTAATTTTTCCATGTCTGTATATCAAAGAGTTATTCTGGTATCAAAATCTTATTTTTTTCACTTTTGACTTAAAAATCGAATCAGTCTGGTAAAGCTCATCGAGATATGTCTGATCAGTTCGGCTATGCCTTTATTCTTATCTGATTGTTTCTTGCGAAGTCCTTTCCATATTGAGAACACCGAGTAAACTATTCTTTGTATGGTATCGAGGTTTCTGGCGGCTCTTGTTGACTTGCGTTTTATATTGTCCTGCTGAAGATTGTAGTCCAGCCCCCAGTGCATACTTTCTATTGACCAATGGTTGCGCACGAAGATTCCTGGCTTCGGAGTATGCGTAGGCATACTGCTGACGTACAGGCGTTTTTCTGAGGTGTGTACTCCTGTTGACTTTTTGACTGTGGACGATTCATACTCTATGATGGTCATGTTTCCGCCCCATTTCTTCTTGTCTGCGATAATGTCCAGTCCGTCATATACGCGGTAGGTTCTCGTCTCTATCCTGCCGTGGGCCAGTTCGGGACCTTCGGTGTAAGAATATACCGGTGTGTGTTCCACTAGCCTGTCCTCAATGCCGTATCGCAATGACGGCTGGTTGGCTTTGAGTTCTATCAGAAAGTCTCCGCCTTTCTTTCTGATTTTCTCGACAATATCCTTCTGCATAGACATTGCGTCGGCTGTGACAATCTTTCCTGCGACATCTATTTTATCAAGAAGTATCGGTATGGCCTTTATCTCGTTGCTCTTTTCCTGACAGGCTTCGGTGGCGATTGTTATGCCGGTGCTGAACGAATAGGCAGAGACGATATCCGGGCTTCGCCCGTTTTCCTGAACGGTGCCGCGCTCGGCTTTGCCGTCAATGCAGATTATTTCAATGATGCGGCTGGCGCAAGTAAGTCTTTCAAGGAATATGTCTGCGAACTGCTGCATCCTGTCGGCCATATCCATATCGTTGATGCCGTTCTCCACACGGCAAAGCGTGGCCTCAGATGGTACGCCGTTCCTTAACAGGCCCATTTTGTGTAATTTGTTGAGGTTGTATCTGCCGAACTCCAATATCTCGGCTCGTCCGATGCATCCGGCCATACGTCCGAGTATCATCAGCATGATGATATCGTTGAGGCTGTGACGGAAATTGCCTTTGTCCAATCTACGGAAATCCGGCACGGATGAGGCAAACGCTCGAAGTTCTTCCATGATACTGCGCCTTGTGTCAAATTTATTGTGTACTTTTGCGGTATGATCAGGCGCATAGGCGTCAGTCGAACAGACTTGGTCAAGTGGCTTCATTTTTTTGGCGTAACTCTTTGATTATCACCTATAAAGTTACTAAAAATCTGCCACTTGGCCAAATTTTCATTGCACTTATTTTCTTGAAAATCAGAGGTTAAAGCCTCTCCACCCGTACTGCTCTCGCTATAAAATAACACATTTGTCGAGAATGAGACGAAATCTTAAATGAAAGAGCCGTGTCAGCGAAACAAGATAAGTTGGATTTCTGTTTGAATTATTCATCGGAAATCGTTAATTTTGTCAGCGAATTTTCAACCCAATTTTAATTAAGGTAAAATGAGAAAAAATATCGTAGCAGGCAACTGGAAAATGAACACCACGCTGCCCGAAGGAATCAAGCTCGCCGAAGAAGTCAATGCGGCTCTCGCCGGTGCCGAGCCCAAGTGCGATGTTGTCATCTGTGTTCCTTTCACTCACCTTGCATCAATCAATAATGTGATTGACAAAAACAAGCTTGGTCTTGGAGCTGAAAACTGCGCAGACCACAAATCAGGCGCATACACCGGTGAAATTTCAGCCCCTATGGTTGCCTCGACAGGCGCTACCTATGTGATCCTCGGCCACTCGGAACGTCGTCAGTACTACGGCGAAACTTCTGAAACTCTCCGTGAGAAAGTGCGTCTCGCCCTTGACAATAACCTCACCCCCATTTTTTGCATCGGTGAAGTTCTCGAACAGCGAGAAGACGGTAGCTTCTTCGAAGTAGTAAAAGCCCAGATCGAGGAAGGCCTCTTCAACCTTGACGCTGAAGAATTCGGCAAAATCGTTCTCGCTTACGAGCCTGTATGGGCCATCGGAACCGGAAAAACCGCAACTGACGATCAGGCACAGGAGATGCATGCGTTCATCCGCAAGACTATCGCTGACAAGTACGGCAAGGAAGTCGCAGACAACACCTCGATACTCTATGGAGGCAGCTGCAAACCTTCAAACGCAGCCCAGCTTTTTGCCAAACCCGACGTAGATGGTGGCCTCATCGGTGGTGCCGCTCTTGAAGCAGCGTCATTTATGGGCATTGTAAATGCATTCTGATCAGATTTAAACATATATTCCCGCACGTGATCTGAACGACTCTTGGCTCAATCATTTTCCGTGCGGGAATTTCTACTTAACCCAATCACTCCGTCAAACAACACTATCAGCCATGAAGAAAATCCTGCTTCCGCTTGTCGCATTGCTGACCGCCCCGGCAGCTATTGCTGAAACCGAGGTTGTGACCATTGTAGATCACATCACAAGCGGCACATCAAACGTTATCAATCAACCGGAAGAGCTTCTGAAACGATTGCTCCCAGTCGAAGGTGTTGAAGAGGAGTCAAAAGAAGAAATCGCGCGTCCGGTCAACGGACGCATGGCCGGATTTCGGGTACAAGTGTTTAGCGACAACAACGCGCGTACCGCCAAAAATGAGGCACGCTCCAAACAACGCATCATATCATCCCGTTTTCCGCAGTATCAGACGTATGTCATGTACACATCTCCTTACTGGCGACTGAAAGTGGGAGATTTTCGCACCCAGCAGGATGCAAACGCTGCGGCCGATGAACTTCGCCGGGCATTTCCTGCCTACAGCAAAGAAATTCGCGTGGTGCGCGACCGTGTGACAGTACATGAATAATAAACCATTCACAACAACACAATGGCTGCTGAAATTAGTGACGAGACTATCAGGGAAATCGCATCCCACTACGAAGCTATACTGAAACTTTTAGGCGAAGACACTACCCGCGAGGGATTAGTCAAGACCCCCATGCGCGCGGCAAAAGCTATGGTTTATGCCACTCGCGGCTATCGACAAGACCCTGATGTCATTATCAATGATGCCGTTTTTTCATATGAAGGCTCTCGGATGGTAATCGTCAAGGATATCGAGTTCTACTCTCTGTGCGAACATCATATTCTGCCGTTTTTCGGAAAAGTATCAGTCGGATATATTCCTGACGGCAAAACTATCGGACTGAGTAAACTCGCAAGACTCGTCGACTTCTATGCTCGCCGTCTGCAAGTCCAGGAACGCATGACAGCCCAGATCTGCAATATTATAATGGAAAAACTAAATGCCAAAGGTGTAATAGTTGTGTGCTCTGGCGAACATCTGTGCATGAAAATGCGTGGAGTTGAGAAACAAGACTCAACCACAACTACCATTGAAACAGCCGGTGTCTTCTCAGACAGCAGCACCTTGCGTGATGACTTTTTTCATGCGCTTTCACACTGATCAAGCCGGCAAATCCGTCAGCTCAGACTACTTATAAAGGCCCTTTTTATTAGTTGTGTTGCCTGATCAGTTTCGATACTGTTAGAGCCTTCCCATATCAGCCTTTATCTCGTCAAGCTTGACAAGATTTGACACAATAGCATAAATTGTAAGACCTGCCGGAGTGTGGATGTGAAGTTTGGCAACTATATTTCGGCGATGCGTCATCACGGTATTGACTGAAACCCCCATTTCAGATGCAATTTCTTTATTGGACAAGCCCTTAACAATTCCCACTATAACCTCCTTTTCACGAGGACTAAGATCTTTTCCTCGGTCATCGGCATCTTCAGAATCTATATTGCGCCGCATTATATCTATGATGGAATCCGCCGGATCATAGATGGAAAATGTATAATCAAACCACTTCAACAAACCCTGAGGATATTGCTGGCAGAGCAAAGCTATCAGTTTTAACGGATGAGAAGATGCACTTTTCAGCACACTCCAGTCAATACCTGTAACAGCCGGATCAACAATAAGTACCGACGGATGAAATGCCGCAATCTCCTCAAGATAATTCAACGCACTGATATCCTTGACAGTAACATTCCCATCCTGAAATTTTCGCAATATGCTTGCCATACCCGATGCCTGTATGGCAGAGGGCAGGAGAAGTCCGATGTTTATATGGCGCATCATTTTATAGGCTCTGATTGTTTTCCATTCGTGTCATAAGAGGGATCAGTATATTATTCTCTATATGGGCATGAGAATTCAGATCTTCCTCACAGTTATATATATCCGCCAAGGCATCATACATTCTGAACGGCATGGAAGTAGAATAGTAGCGCAATATGATATTTTTTAGGTCGGCAAGCTTTTCTGCAACCTCATCGTCATGTGAACGGCGGAACACATCAATACTATAATCAGACTGACGACCTTCACACATATCCTTTACATACGGGAATACCACGGTCTCCTCATAACTGAAATGCTTTCTGACAAGATCTGTGTAGTCATCAAAAAACTTTACAATTATAGGATTTATATCACTATGTGTATCATCAAGAGCATTGCAGAGATTCGCACGGATGTGAGGCAGTTTGTATGAAAGATAGTAGTCATGCGAATTGTGAAGAAAATAGACCACATCAACCGGAGAAATCCGGTGTAGCGCCTCGGCGTCAATCTCTCCTGAAAGGAGAAAATTTATTATCAACAAAAACGAATCGGTGTTTATGCCTGATTCCTCACAGAGTTCCTCTATGGTTTTGTTGCCAAAACCAAGAGGAAGTGAGAAACGACTGAGGACAGTGAGGACATTATAGTCATAATCTATAAGATCTACAACACTATCTTTCGCTGCAAATTGTTTGCTGAGCATCACGCTGGTTTTTAAGCTTCAGGTTCTGCGTTTTCTTCCGAAGCTTCTTCCGGTTTGAACTCTGTGATACCGCCTGCAAGCAGCTGATTGTACCAAGTCAGAAGCTTGCGGATATCTGAAGTGTAAACCTTCTCACGGTCAAAATTCGGAAGAATGCCAGCGAAGTATTCACGCACGGCAGCATCGTTGCCGATAGACTTGATATCAACCTGCTCGCCATTGCTTTTTACTTTAACAGATTCAAGAACTTCCCACAGAGGCACATCTCCTTCATCGGTGTAAATTGAGATATCGCCCAATGAAATAACTTTATCACGGGCATATGCAGGAGTGCGCTTACCATCGGCAATAGACTCTACAATCAGCATGTTTTTACCGCGGTTTGACAAGCGGAACAATCCGGGACGACCGGATATTGAAAGAATATTTTTAAGCATGTTTCTTTTTTTAGTGATGAATTTAGTTAGTTGCAGACAAAGGTACAAATTTTGATGGTTGTCTCAAAATTTATCCGAAAAACCATAAAGCGTAAAACCGGCCGGAATCACATTCAGCCACAATGTATGACCAATTTTCACCCTTGCTTATCAGATGTAGTTCCTCCAGCATCTTGTTCAGATGTATAACTGTTAGTCAGAAACACAGTGAAAATCGGGAAAAATATAAGTCCTACTGCCGATAGCACGACTCCAAGGACCCTCCCGGTCACCGTCATCGCATGAATGGAGCATCCGGCAGTTGTAAGACTCATGATCGACCATAAAAGCGATGACCAATAGTCTGTAACTCCCGGATTGACGCCATTCTCTGCGACAAAAAATGTGAGTGAGCAAAAGTAAACACCGACTATCAACACTATCAGATAAGTGGCAAGCATGTTCTTGACCCACTTTGACGAGGTGGTTGCGCCGGTAACTATTGTAAAGACGTAAGCCGCGCGGATCATCGGCACAAATTTCAGCAGATATTCGGCATGATTGTCAAGCGGGATATCAAAATAATGCAATATGTTCAGATAAGGCACCGAAACAAGCAGAAAGAACAGATGGTTTATCAGATATTTGCGCTTTTTAACCGAAAAAAGCATCTCTACAAACACATCGGCCATAAAGAACAGGCAACACCAAAACTGAACTTTCAGATAGGTAGTATCGGCAAGAAAGGAGACATTACGCAATGTATCCAGCGTAATGAGAGTGATAAGCAACAAAGACAGTATCACCACACCGAGGTGCATCATTTTCATTATCCGGTCTCTGACTTTTAAATCCGCAGTTGAAACATTCATATGACAACAGACTCTACATTATTATTTATACAACGGTGTAAAGTTTGTTTTTGTTGATTTGTCATATGCCTCGCCTCTACTACTCTGCCGGTCAGCAACCGGCATTCACCACTGCTGATTTTCGGAATTGCGCGAGTTGATAGTAGACCATCACGGCTGTCACCATAGTCGCAACGAGGTCTGACAGCGGGAATGCTGTCCAGACTCCATCGAGCCCCATGCGTGGCGGAAGAACAAGCAGAAGAGGTATCAGGAAGAGTACCTGCCTCGTTAGAGAAAGGAATATGGAAGATTTTGCTTTGCCTATAGACTGAAAAAGAGTAGTGGATACGACCTGAAATCCGACAACCGTAAACGCCAGCAATGAAATATGCAGGCAGCGTGCAGTCTCGCTGATCAAAGCCGGGTCATTTGAAAATGCCCGACCGATATATTCCGGAAACAACAATCCGATTGTCTGACCGGTAGTCACAATGACGGTTGACACTCCTACAGCAAGCCAGAATGTCCGGCGCAGGCGATCAAGCCGTCCGGCACCATAATTGTAGCCTATTATAGGTTGCATTCCCTGGCATATGCCGACAACAACCATTGTCATCATCGAAGTGTAAGATGTGAATATACCCGCAGCAGCTACCGCCATATCCCCGCCATGAAAATAGAGACTTTTGTTTATAATTACATTTATAAAACAAGCTGCGGCATTGACTACTGAAGGCGCAGCTCCGATGGATAGCACCGGTAGTACTATTTTAGCCTTCAGCCTATACATTTCACGGCTTCCGGAAAAGTGCAATGTGCTTTTCCTTGAGAAAAAATGAGACAGGACAAAGAAGGCTGAGATCATCATGGAGATATCCGTTGCGATAGCAGCTCCTTTAATACCCAGTTTCAAATAGAATATGAAGATAGGAGCAAGTACCAGATTGCAACCTGCACCGATCAGCATTGTCAGCATTGCCTTGACCGGATAGCCTGATGCCCTCATGAAGTTATTGAATGTAAAAGCGAAGTTGGTCATGAACATTCCAGGCAGAATATACAGCATGAACTCACGGGCATAAGGCAGTGTAACTTCACTTGCTCCAAACGCAATGAGAATCTCGTCAATAAATATGGCGAAACAACACAGATAGCAGCACACAATTGCCATCAGTAGTATGAGTGAGCTGCACAAAGTGCGTCTTGCATCATCATAATTTTTAGCACCAAGCAATATTGACAGTCGCGCCGATCCTCCGGCGCCGATCAAGACCCCCAAGGCGGCTGACAGATTCATAACCGGGAATGTTATGGCCAGTCCCGCGATAGCTTCCGGCCCTACACCCTGACCTATGAATATGCGGTCAATTATGTTATAAAGAGACATAACCAACATGCCAACCACAGCAGGGAGGCTATACCGCCACAGCAGTCTTCCTGCCGGCGACTCGCTGAGCTCTCTTAATTTTGAGGCATCGTTACCAGACATTTTCATAGTGTTTCTATTACAAAATTACAAAAAGTTCATCTGGCAATTCAAAAATTAGTATTTTTTAGCGTTTAATTGAGATATAAATACTAATTTTGTTTTCTAAGAAAATAAGAATGGTCATCAAAACTCCATAATGAAGTCTGTTAGTTTCGTATTGTTATTTTTTATGAGCCTTATCTGCAAGGCCAACGATCTCCCTATGTTTTGCCTGGCCGGACCGATTGATTCGCTATGCGTCGTCATGGATGATGCCGGTCTTGAATGGCAAAACGAGTACACCTTTGACTCTGATGGTTCTCTTATCGAAATTGATGGTGACGAAGTAGACTGCGAACGCGATTCAGCCGGGCGAATATCATCAATCACCCTCATTGAGGCTACTGAAGATGACGAAGACACATACACCACAATAAAAATGAGGCTGTTTTATGATAAATCCGGTCGGGTTGTCAGAGTCGAGGCCGTTTCAGGTGACGAGCAATGGGTCCAGACTTATGCCTACGATTCAAGCGGGCATCTGACGGAACAATGCTATAATATGAACGGTGTCGAAGAGGTCAGAACATACACGTATCTGAAGCATGACAGATTCGGCAACTGGACAGAACGCCTTGAGAAACTAAAGTCTATGGATCAGACCATCCGGCAATGCCGCAATATAATCTATTTGGAATAACCTTAAATCAATAAACCAATCACTCCAACAATATTCTCTATGTCAACGTACAAAATTATTGAGAAAGAGCATTTTTCCGAAAATGTAGTCAAACTTGAAGTGGAGGCACCTCTGATAGCCCGTTCCCGCCGTCCGGGACACTTCGTAATTGTTCGCACCGGAAATGGGGGCGAGCGCATTCCTCTTACAATTGCTGATGCTGATCTCAAGAAAGGCTCAATCACATTGGTTGTGCAGGCTGTCGGAGAAAGCACACGCAAGATCTGTGCTCTTGAACCCAAAGAGTGCCTGACAGACATTGTCGGGCCACTTGGACAAGCCACACATATAGAGAAGGTCGGAACCGTGGTTTGCTGCGGAGGCGGAGTGGGCGTTGCGCCGCTGCTCCCAATTGTAAAAGCGATGAAAGAAGCCGGCAATCGTGTGGTGTCAATTCTGGCGGCAAGGACTTCTGAACTGATAATACTCGAAAAGGAAGTTGCTGAGTATAGCGATGAAGTTATCATAATGACAGATGACGGATCAAAAGGACAGAAAGGCCTTGTAACCGCCGGCCTTGAAGACGTGATCGCACGAGAAAAAGTTGATCAGGTCGTAGCAATAGGCCCTGCCGTGATGATGAAATTCGTTGCCCTGACTACCCGCAAATACGAAATTCCGACTATGGTCTCACTCAACACCATTATGGTTGACGGCACAGGTATGTGTGGCGCCTGCCGAGTGACTGTTGACGGCAAGACCAAATTTGTCTGCATTGACGGTCCTGAATTCGATGCCCATAAAGTCGACTTCGATGAAATGATGATGCGTCTGAGAGCCTATAACTGATTTTTTCAGAGCGACTCATCTGTGCAACAACCATAATCCAGCCTCTTATATTAACCTCAATATCCTTATTCAGAAATGGATCAGAATACAAGCCGCGATGCAAAGTGGCGTGAAGAACAGCGCAATTCATTAAGCGCAAAACAGCGTTCATCAATACCTCGCACCATAATGCCTCAGCTGAACGCAGCCTATCGTATCACGTGCAACCATGAAGTAAACCAAGGTCTTTCAGCCGAGCAGGCAATTATCGAGGCCACAAGATGCCTTGACTGCCCCGATCCGCAGTGCATCCACGGATGTCCGGTATCTATCAATATCCCGTCGTTTATAAAGAATATCGAACGCGGAGAGTTTCTTGCTGCCGCAGCGGTTCTGAAACAGACCAGTGCACTGCCTGCGGTCTGCGGACGTGTCTGCCCGCAGGAAAAGCAGTGTGAATCACGCTGCATATATAATAAGATGAAAAAGGCGCCCGTGGCAATCGGTTATCTTGAACGCTTTGCAGCTGATTTCGAACGCATGAACAATCAGGCAAACGGCATCAAGCCGAATGGTGATTCATCAGTCGCAAGAAACGGCCGGAAAATAGCCGTGGTCGGTTCCGGACCTGCCGGACTGTCATTTGCCGGAGACATGATCAAAAAAGGCTATGAAGTCATAGTTTATGAAGCGCTCCATGAAATTGGCGGGGTTTTGAAATATGGCATTCCTGAATTCCGTCTGCCGAATTCAGTTGTTGAAGCCGAGATCGATGCTCTCCGCGCTGAAGGAGTGGATTTTGTCAAAGACTGTGTGATCGGGAAGACAATCTCTTACGACCAACTCCACGAGTTAGGGTTCGATGGGATTTTTGTGGCATCAGGAGCCGGGCTCCCCCGATTTATGGGTATTCCAGGAGAGAACCTTATCGGCATCATGTCGTCGAACGAATATCTTACACGTATCAACCTCATGGGTGCCGGGCGTCCCGGCGAAGACACACCGGTGCTGAAAGGCAATCGGGTGGCTGTGGTAGGCGGCGGAAACACAGCAATGGATTCTGTGCGCACAGCTCTCCGCCAAGGGTCTGAGAAAGCAATGATTGTCTATCGCCGAAGCCTTGAAGAAATGCCGGCCCGCGTTGAAGAAGTACACCATGCTCAGGAAGAGGGTGTAGAATTCATTACCCTCTGCAACCCGGTGGAATATCTCTCAGATGACAAAGGCCGCGTCCGGGCCATGAGAGTGCAGCGCATGGAGCTTGGCGAACCTGACGCATCAGGCCGGCGGTCACCGGTGCCGATAGAAGGAGCCATTGACGAAATCGAAGTGGACCTCGTGATTGTCAGCGTCGGAGTCTCCCCCAACCCGCTTATTCCCCATGCGATTCCAGAACTTGAGATTTCCCGTCGAGGCACAATTGTGGTCAATGAAGAGACTATGCAGTCATCATTGAACGACATATATGCCGGAGGAGATATAGTACGCGGCGGTGCGACAGTCATCCTCGCGATGGGCGATGGACGACGGGCTGCAGCTGCTATGGACAAGGCCCTGTCCGGACAAGACTGACGACAGAGGTTTGCGTATCTGCCCGAATTTTACTAAATTTGGGCATCCAAACCGAATTTCATATACTGACCATATGACTAAACTATTAAAAAATATAGTTATCCTTTCAGCCTTACTCGGAGCGGCAACCCCGCTCCGAGGGGATGACAATACTGAAATTTCGGCGGCTATCAGTGCAGCCAAGGACGCACCAAGAAATCAGGCAGCAAATCTGAAAGCAGCAGATCTGCTGAAAGATGCCGGCCGTTTTCAGGAAGCTATTCCATTCTATCTAAAAGGTGGCAACTCCGGTAATCTTGGCATTGCAGAGAGTTACTTCTACCTATATGATTTTGACAAAGCCGATGAATATCTTGACAAATATCTGGCCAAACGGACAAAAAACGAAGCCGCCAAAGATATGGGATTTTCTTACGGCAACGGAGATGAAACTCTTGACTGGACTGACTATCTGCGTTCAAGGATAGATCTCGGACGCAGTATGCTTGACCGTGTGGAAAAAATCCAGATTGTAGACAGTATAAACGTTCCGGCTGATCAATTTTTCAAATTTATCAAACTTGCCAAGAGCGCCGGCCGACTGGCTGATGAATTTGAAATCGAGAGTATTGTCCCGAAAGAGTATCTTGATTCTGAATCAATCTCAGGCTTATGGGCTCCTGCATATATTTCGGAATCCGGAGAGGATATGATCTGGTATGGATCAGCAAATGACGGCGAATCGAAAATGTTTGAATCTTACCGCCTGGCCGACGGAAGCTGGGATAACCCGGCGGCTTTGTTTGATTATAAATCCATTTTCAGCAATTCAAACGGCAGCTGGGTCGGTTACCCCTTCCTGATGGCCGATGGGATAACTCTCTATTTCGCCGCTGATGGAGAGAATTCATTGGGTGATCTGGATATCTTCATTTCACGCCGTGATGAGGACGGATTTCTGCAACCATCTAATATCGGTATGCCGTACAACTCGCCTTACAATGACTATATGTATGCCATAGACGAGCAGACCGGTGCCGGATGGTGGGCCACAGACCGAAACGGGCTGAAAGATTCAGTTACAATCTACACCTTCATTCCTCAGGATCTACGAATCAATTATCCGGTAGACACCCCAAATCTGGCCGATTACGCAAAAGTCACATCAATCGGCATGACTCAGAATCCGGATAGAGATTATTCTAAATTCAGAGACAAAATCGCATCACTGGAATTATCAAAAACATCAGGCAGCAACCGCAGGTTTGAATTTGCATTACCAAACGGCAAAATCATAACTTCAGTGTCTGATCTCGCCTCCGGCATGGCACGCGAAGCGATGAGACAGTATCTGGACGAGCAGAAAGCCTACGATGATGCCGTGGCCCATCTCGCCGAACTCAGAAAGGCATATGCTGCGGGCGACAGAAGCGTCGAGCATGAAATTCTGACTCTTGAAAATGGGCTTGATCACCGCCGTGCAGAGCTGAAAAGAATAAAAAACAGCATTATCACGGCTGTGATGGACTAAGACTTGTCTAAGCAACAGACATTCCCAAATGATTGTGTCAGCACAAGCCAAAGAATCCGCTACTGAAACAAATTACTCTCTAACCAATCAAACCGACCGCTTATGGAAGTAACCCTGATTTTGATTCTGATCGCACTGGTGATCATTATCTGCATTTTCTTCTATTATGTTCCATTCTTTCTGTGGATTTCAGCTCGTGTCAGCGGTGTACGAATCTCACTGATGCAGCTTTTTCTGATGCGCATACGAAAAGTGCCTGCATCAGTCATCGTCCGGGCCTTGATCGAAGCTCACAAGGCTGGTCTTAACGATGTGTCACGGGATGATCTTGAAGCCCACTATCTTGCCGGAGGCAATGTAGAGAAGGTAGTCCATGCCTTGGTGTCGGCATCAAAAGCAAATATTGATCTTGGCTTCAAAATGGCGACAGCTATAGATCTTGCCGGCCGAGACGTATTTCAGGCCGTACAGATGTCAGTGAATCCTAAAGTCATTGAAACTCCTCACGTCACAGCAGTTGCTAAAGACGGCATCCAGCTCATTGCCATAGCCCGCGTAACAGTGCGCGCCAATATCCGGCAGCTTGTAGGCGGAGCAGGAGAAGACACCGTGCTCGCCCGTGTAGGCGAAGGTATTGTCTCTTCTATCGGCTCATCTGAAAGTCACAAGCAAGTACTTGAAAATCCTGACAATATTTCCAAACTCGTATTGCGTAAGGGGCTTGACTCCGGTACTGCTTTTGAGATTCTCTCTATTGACATAGCAGACATTGACATAGGCAAAAACATTGGAGCGGCTCTTCAAATTGACCAGGCACAGGCTGATAAAAGCATTGCCCAGGCCAAGGCCGAGGAACGTCGAGCTATGGCTATAGCTCTCGAACAGGAGATGCGGGCAAAAGCCCAGGAAGCCCGCGCGAAAGTAATTGAAGCTGAAGCCGAGTTGCCACGGGCAATGGCTCAAGCATTTCTTTCAGGGAATCTTGGCATCATGGACTATTACCGCATGAAGAATATCGAATCAGACACGAACATGCGACAGAACATAGCCAATCCTCCCACTGCTAAGTAAAACATCCTACGAGCATTGCCAATGCTCAGACCTGAAAAGTATACCATATTATAGCCGATATGACCGTTAAGGAAATCATCTCATCAACGAGATCTTATAACCTGCATTCACACACTCAATTCTGCGATGGGCGCGCCGATATGGCGCGCTTCGCAGATGCGGCTGTGAAAGCAGGCTATAAGCACTATGGCTTCACCCCTCACTCTCCAATTCCTTTCCATTCTCCATGCAATATGGAGCAATCACAGGTTGAGGAATATATCTCTGAATTCAACCGACTTAAGGAAGAATATCGCGGCAGGATCAATCTGTATCTTTCCATGGAAATTGATTATCTGGGAGAGGCCTGGGGTGCTTCACATGACTATTTTTCCTCGCTTCCTCTTGACTACAAGCTTAGTTCAATCCACTTCATACCGGTTGCTGACGGAGAAACGATGATTGATGTCGATGGGCGCCCGGAGAATTTTCTTGACAAAATGAGCAAATATTTTGACAATGATATCCGCTATGTGGTTGACAAATTCTATGAGCGCACTCTTGAGATGATAGAAGCCGGAGGCTTTGACATTATCGGGCATTTCGACAAGATCGGCTTCAATGCTTCACATTTCAAGCCTGGCATAGAATTGGAACGCTGGTATCAGAAACATCTCGACAATGTTATCGACGCAATCGCAGCCAAGGGGATTATAGCAGAAGTGAATACCAAAGCATGGGAAGCTCCGGTCGGGGCTGCTCCAAGCCAGATTGCCACATACGCCCCACGATTATTCCCATCACCTGACACAATAAGAAAACTCGTCTCCGCCGGAATACCAGTTGCAATCAACAGTGATGCTCATTATCCTGAGCGAATCAGTGCCGGGCGAGAAGCTGCGTTCCAAATTATCGATTCATGACCAGTAAAACGACAAAGAACCTTACACACACTCTAATGCTTCATGGGAAAACGGAAACTATTTTGTGAAATATCGCCTCTTACATATCAAATTTCAGTCAAGAAGAACATCTTTCTGCGCAAGATAAAGGACGCTCTGAGCAGACAGCGATTTGCAAGAATAAAGAGCTATGAAAAGCTCCCGGTCATGATCTACAAACACGCGTCCCTCATCCGAAGAAGATTAGGGAATACAGACTTGGAGTTGCAAGAAAATAAAGCGGTCAATCTGGCTCTTTCCGCACCCAAAGTGAACGGAATCCTAATCCGCCCCGGAGAGCCATTTTCTTTCTGGCATCTCATCGGTCCTGACACAGCCCGACACGAGTATAAAGTGGGGCTTACAATTTCAAATAATAAACCGTCAACAGGTATAGGTTGCGGACACTGCCAGTTTACAAACCTTATCCACTGGATGGTGTTGCATTCGGATCTCACCATTGTGGAGCATCACCATCATGACGGCTTTGATCTATTCCCTGACTACAAGCGGCAAATACCGTTTGGTACTGAAACGAGTATAGTCTACAATTATCTTGACTACAGATTCCGGAATGATACAGACAATGTATATCAACTGCTTGTATATACGGATGGAGAATACCTCCAGGGCGAACTCAGGGCCAGTAAAGAACAGAAATCGGCATATCATATCTGCGCTGAGAACGAATTCTTCTCCAAAGAAGATGGCATTGTTTTCAAGAACGGAACTGTGATTCGAAAAAAGATCGAGAAGAGAAGCGGTGTCTGCATTCATGAGGAAACTATCCGGACGAATCATGCGCGGGTCATGTATGACACTTCCGGTCTTGAGATCCGAAAAACCGCACCTTCATCAATCCGGGAATAAAACAGTGCGGTCTTTCCGTGCGGCAGGTCCGGCCAATTCTTCAGGGATGAACTTCCAGCCTGATGTAATTTTCGGAGTTATTGACCCGCGCTGTTCAAGAAGTTTTATCAGATAGTAACGCAGGTCCTTGTCTGTAGATTTGAGAATGCGCGATTTCAGATCTTCATGATGTATGCCGGCCCCCTTCGTCAGCAGATCTCCTCCGCCATTGCCTCGATAGGAATTGACGGCAACCTTATATACTTTGTCAAAGTCAAACGGACTACCATCAGCCATCGACTTTATAATAATCTTATCACCCTGTGGCTTGGTCACATCTACATCATAAATTATGCCGGCGGCAGAATCAAAATTGTAGGCAGGATTCTGCAATTTTGCGTAATCGCCCTTTGCCGGAGATGTCTCCTCTTTTGTAAAAAGCAACAAATGATCTTCCGGATCGGCCATCTCTGATGTCCAAAGCGAATAGCTCATCTCAAGATAGTTTTTGATCTCCCGACCTGTCATGGCCATTGTATAGAGCATATTCTCATATTTGTACAATGTAAACATGTCGCTCATATGAAGATCTCCTTTGCAGATAACCGCATCAAAAGACAATGGAGCGGCAAAAGAAATGTCAGCACCACTGATTTCAAGCTGAAGATCATGCAGAAGGTCCATAAATGCAGAAGGCCCGAAGTATGCATCTCTCACAGAAAAATCGCCGGTGGCAACACCTATCTTTCTGTTTACAAAGCTGTCAATTTCCTCTTTGACATTGCTGAATTCAGTCATGAAAACTGAATCAGGAGTCAGATCTGTAAGCGGGACAATCCGGCCACTTATTTTTTTGCCCAATACCTTCCCTCTGCCGTCAAGAGTAAATTTAACCTCTGCTTCGGCCAGATTCACGGCATTATTGGCGGGATTGAGAACCAGAGGTGACTTTCCATCGCTATCGGCCACCTGTTCCGAATTATAGACCTGATGATCATGGCCCATAAATATAATATCAAAACCCGGCACTTCTTCTGCTACTTTCAAAGAAGCGTTTTCAATCCAGTCACCGGTCTTTTTCGAAGAATCATGACCGGAGTGGAAAAGTCCGACGATTAGATCAGGAGCCTCTTTTACCTTTATGACAGGAATCCATCTGGCAGCGGATTCCACCATATCCTCAAATTTCAGACCGCTCCAGAGATTTTCAGGGAGCCACGCAGGGATGGCCGGAGTAAGAAGTCCGAACACTACAATCTTGATCCCATCACGCTCTATGACATGATATGGTTTGAAGTAAGGCTTACCGGTGGCGATGTCTATGACATTCGCTCCGAGCAGTGGTATTTGGCCAAGATCATTTTTATAACGGTCATATACGGCGTGACCGGCCTCTACGTCATGGTTGCCAATTGTTTCGGCATCATAGCCAAGAGATTTCAGCATCATCGCCACGGGATGTGGTCTGTCAGTGGCTATGAAATTATAATAGTAGGCCGTCGGCTGTCCTTGCAGGATATCTCCGTTGTCCAGAAGTATGACATGATCACTACCGATGGAATCTCGCAGACAGCGGACTCTTGAAGCCACTTTGGCAATGGAGCCTTCTCCCGGTGTGCGCGTAATGAAATTATACGGAAAAAAGTTACCATGAACATCGGTTGTCGCTACGATCTTATATGTAAGCTCCTCTGCCGAAACCGATGCTGCGGAGAGGAGCTGCGATGCAATTGTCATTGCCAATAATGTCTTTTTCAAAACCAATATCTTTTATTGCCACAAATAGAGCATATTTGTCAGGGATTGGGACCTGTGTAAAGTGCACGGACTTTGCCTACAGGGAGTGACCCTTCCACCTTGAGCGGTATGCGTTGCCCATCAGTGGAGATCCATCCAGAAATGGGAGCTGAACTTTCTACACCCTTACGTGTAAAAGTGAAGTTTATATAGTAAGTAGGGAATTTGCCACCATTGAGAGAAATGGTCTGGGTTCCCATATAAGTTATTTTCAGTTTTTCTTTCTTAGAGCCTGAAAAAATATTGACAGTGACGCTCTGTCCTTTCTTCATGTTAGGAAAATCGAGAGTGCGCAGATAAAAGAACGAGCTCAGCATGTCAACTGTCATTCCCTGGGCTTCAAGATGAAGTGTTGAACTTGTCATCGGCTTCCCTTTCCCCGGCTTTTTATACCTGACTGCTTCTGCTGAAAATGTATTTCCTGTATGCGAGAATTTCAATACGTCTTTTTTATATTTTCCATTTTCATGCGCTATGTAAGTATATGACACCGGAAAATATCCGTCTTTTGTCATAGTAGAGTACAATGTGTCTCTCAGCATATAGATGCTGTTGGCCCAAGGAGCGTTCTCGGCAAAGACCGAAGCACGATAGAGATCTCCGTCATTACGAAGTGACATAGTGGCATATCCCGCGACTTTGTTTATAAAGCCCCATTTGTAAATCACATCATACGTCAGGGTCTCATCAACCAAAGAAACCGGATTGGCCGCTTGTGCCACCGGCACAAGTCCTGCAAAAGCTACCAGCAGTGAAATCAGTTTCAGTTTCATGATAAATCAGAGTGTGTTTAGGAGGCTTTTTTGCGGCCCCGAATTTCAGTCTTTGGCCAACTCCCTGAACGGAAGTATGGAGCGATAGGACTGTTCTATCCTCTTGTTGCGCCAACATTTGCGACATACAGCGATATATCTGTCATCACCGCCTATTTCGACCTGTTCTCCTTCTTCAACAAAATCTCCGTTGCGGTCTATGCGGGCATTTATAATTGTTTTACGGCCACAAGTGCATGTGGATTTTACCTCATCTATCGTATCGGCAATCTCAAACAGTCTGCGCGACCCTTCGAAAAGGTGGCTCTGAAAATCTGTACGAAGCCCATAACAGATGACATTACTGCCAAAGTCATCTACGACTCTTGAGAGCTGGTCGACCTGCGCTGTGGTCAGAAACTGGGCTTCATCAACCAGAAACCAGTCAATAACTGCCATAGACTCCTCAAAAAGACTCTGAGCGAGTTCATAGAGATCTGTCTCGTGATAGATCCACTTGCATTCACGCTGGATTCCAATGCGCGATTTTATAACGTTTGTAAGATCACGGGTGTCGACAACCGGCTTGAGGCAGACATATTTCATCTTTCTCTCCTCAAAATTATAGGCTGTGGTCAGCAACAGAGCAGTCTTGGCAGAGCCCATTGTGCCGTATCGAAAATATAGTTTGCCTTTCCTGTTCATTCAAAGGGTGTATTTTAGATTGAATTGTCAGGCAAAGATAAGCAAATTTTCTTATTGAGCAGCACTCTGACGGGTAAAGACGTAATTGGTATCGCCTATTTCAAATTTCATCAACGGCCCTTTGATTTTCACATCGTCCAGTTTCCGGATAGCAGAATAACGGTTTACAAGAGCCATTTTAAGACTTTGTCCGATAGCCGAAGCGACCGACGGTTTGATTGAATCCACGCGGGGCCCGTTCATTTCAGTAATAACTCCATTTACCACTACTGCGTCCGGATCGACACTGACAGTCAAGGTCGACGGATCAAGGCTTACAGCTACTTCATCGTCATCAATCACAGTCCAGGTGCCGCTAATTGTAGAACGACCGCTTACAGTCAGCCCAAGTGGTTCGACGAATCCAGGCTGCCCCACAATCTGAGTATTAGCCGAAAGCATCCCGGCAATAGTCAAAGTGCCGCCATGTACACCTTTTGGCATCATATCCGGGTTTGAGGAAATATCAATTGTCTCAATGATCGTAGCCGTCACCGATGCATTATCAGTGAAATTTTCCGGAGTCCCGGCCCAGCTGCCAGGCAGTTCTTTTGCCAGTCGGGCTGTTTCGTCACATGAAACCATTGAAAAAGCTCCTAAAAGTGTCAATCCGTAAATCAGACCTTTCATATTATACATCTTTGTGTTTTGAGAAACTATTTAGATTATTTATGTCATATACATAAACGCACAGGGGTTAAAATTTGTTTCATATACGCTAAAAAATGATTAATTTTGCCATTGTCTAACAAAAATCCGAAGAAAACGTGAGCGTCAATAAAGTCATATTAATAGGCAATGTCGGGACAGATCCTGAAATACGTTATATTGAGACGAGGCCTATCGCTTCGTTCCGAATGGCGACAAACGAACGGGAGCGCACACTGCCTGACGGATCAAAAGTCCCGGAACGCACCGAATGGCACAGTATCGTCATGTGGGATGGAGCTGCTGAATTCGCAGAGAAGTATATCCGCAAAGGGTCACGTCTTTATGTGGAGGGCAAAATTCGTTATCGGATCTGGGAAGACCGTAACGCCATCAAACGTAATGTGACCGAGATATATGTGGACAATTTTGAATTGTTAGGATTCAAATAGTCCCTGATCGAACAGAGACGGGTATGACGAAGAGCTGGCAGCAGGCTGCTCTTTGTGGGGTGCGGATGGATTATTATTAATGACCATTGTGTGTTGCTGCACCCACCCTTGGGTGCTATTGCGCAAATATAATGTCATGACTCCCTTATGCCCCTGAGCTGTGTTCAATACATGACGATAGACTTCAGTGAGGCTACTGACTCCACTGACGCTAAGTGTAGCCAATGTTCTGCGCCCAATCATGACTGTGAGATAGAGTCTGTCAGTGGAGTTAATTGGATTAGTTGTTCTCATAAGCCTATTGTTTTTTTACAAAGGCAAAGGTAAATGCACGCATGGGCAACATTAATGCACACAAAAGTTAATTACATGTAATACCGATTCTATTTCTTTATGTCATAAGTTGAAATCAATAAACCCTTTTCAGATAGTGGATGTTATAATTTCAACTATTTTTGACTATGAGAAAAATATTTTACGCTTTAACTATTTTGAGTGGAATCGGATGCGCTTCAACACGAATTTCCGCAAAGGATAACAGCACAGGCTATTTGAATGAGAATATGCCTGCAAGCTGGAATTATTCTACATCTGTCACTGCATCTGAACCGCCGGAGGATACTGACTGGTGGCTAAACTTTGACGATCTACTGCTTGATTCGCTTATTGATGAAGGTCTGAAAAACAATTACAATGTCAGTATGGCGGTGAAGCGCATCAACGTGGCAAATATACAAGTCCGTCAGGCTATGTCAGGCTATTATCCGACTGTCGGTCTGAGCGGAGCTTATAACTATAGCCGAAACGCCGGTGCGATTTCAGGATCTTCAGTTCCATCATCGACATCAAGCCATTTTTCGCTTGGAGCTAAGATGAACTGGGAAATTGATCTATTCGGGAAAATAGCATCTCAAGTGAAAGATAAAAAAAGCCTGCTGAAAGTAAGTAAAGCCGATTTTGACGGGGCCATGTTGAGTATCGCCGCCAACATAGCCACTTATTATATGAATATGAGGACATTTCAGGAGAAAATATTTGTCACGAAAGAGCATCTTGCCTCTCAGGCAAAAGTAGTGGAAATTGCAAAAGCACGTTTTGAAGCAGGCCTTGTGTCCAAACTTGATGTAACCCAAGCAGAGAGCGTATATTACTCAACTGAAGCACAGATTCCACAACTTGAGACTTCGCTAAACGAAGCTGTCAACGCGCTTGCTGTTTTGTTAGGTGTCTATCCTGATGCCATCCGGCCACGATTGTCAGCAGCTTTCATTCCTCCTCAATATCGCCATTTGGTCGCAACCGGAATTCCCGCAGATCTGCTCCGCAGGAGACCGGACATCATAGCGGCCGAAGCTCAGCTTGAGTCATATGCAACCCGAATCGGAATTGCCAAAAAGGACTATCTCCCCAATCTGTCATTGGAAGGCACAATCGGTGTTGCCGCTCATAACGCAAAAGACCTTTTCGGCAAAAACAGTGTTGAATATTCCATCACTCCTACCCTTTCATGGACTCTATTTGATGGCTTCAGTAGAAAATATGCAGTTCAAGAAGCTAAAGAGCAACTTGAAGAAGGGATTGACAATTACAACCTGACTGTACTGACTGCTGTCAATGAAGTTGACAACGCAATGAGTTCATACCTTGCCTCACTGCAGACAATGGACAGCAACTCCAACGGTCTGAAACAAAGCACAGAATCGTTTGACCTGTCAGTCAGTCTCTACAAACAGGGGCTTACCCCATTCACCAATGTGGTAGATGCTCAGATTAATACACTGACATATGCCAACTCCCTCATAACAGCCCGTGGGGATGCTCTTGTGTCACTGATCAATCTTTACAAAGCATTAGGAGGCTCCATCACAGCCCAATAACACGCAACATAATCCATAAACGCAAAACCAGACGAAAGACATGAATACAAAGTTTATATCATCAGGCATACTCCTTATAGCCACCATGCTGGTTTCATCTTGCAGCAAGAGTCATAGCCATAATTACGAAGATGCTGAGGAAACAGTTGATGTGGCATTCCCTGAAACTGATTCTGTGACTCTGACCAATACTTATCCAGGATATTTCACTCCTGAGGCCAAAGTCGATGTCGTGGGTCGTGTCAGCGGACAGTTGCTTAGCAAAAATTTCAGCAATGGGCAATACGTCAATAAAGGGTCTGTGCTCTTTCGCATAGAAGCCAGCAAATATCGCGATGCCGTGCAGCAGGCGCAGGCTGAACTCGCTACGGCAAAAAGTTCCAAAGACTATGCCCAAAGCCACTACGATGCAGTAAAGAAAGCGCTGGAAAGTGATGCGGTTTCTAAAATGGAAGTCATTCAGGCCGAAAGTGACTTAAGACAGGCAGAAGCAGATATAAAAAATGCACAGGCTGCATTGGAGACCGCCACGACAAACTTAGGATACTGCACAGTCATCGCCCCTATATCCGGCTATGTTACATCGGCCTCTTATGATGTCGGATCATATATCAACGGAGAAGGGAGTCCGGTGATCCTTACTACTCTCTACAATAATTCGACTCTGACGGCTCAGTTTTCAATTGAAGACGAAAAATTGCTGGAACTTCTACACAACAATGATTACCGGAATATGCCTGAACTGAAAAATGTCGAACTGAGTTTTTCAGACACCATCGGTTACAGATATTATGGCGATCTAACATATATGGCTCCTATGGTAGACACATCAACCGGGACTGTCGCGTTGCAATGTAAGATTGATAACAAATATGATGAACTCCGCCCCGGAATGTTTGTCAAGATCAATCTGCCATATAAGAAATTAAAGAAGGCAATACTGGTAAAGGACTCTGCTTTGAGCACAGATCAGCTTGGCAAATATCTCTATGTTGTCAATGATTCAGACAAGATCGTGTACACACCTGTATCCATTGGTCCGCTCTATCACGATTCTCTTAGAGTGATCCTTTCAGGCATCTCCCCCGATTCCCGTTATGTGACAAAGGCCATGCTGAAAGTCACTGACGGCATGAAAGTAAAGCCTGTAACTGTAAAATAATCACAACCTGAGTCCCGAATCTTCCTAAACGCACACTTATGTTCTCCAGATTCTTCATAGATCGTCCGATTTTCGCCACGGTCATCGCCATAATAATGGTATTGATTGGGTTGATGACTGTCAAAAGCCTGCCTGTGTCACAATATCCCGACATAACACCGCCTACGGTTATGGTGTCAGCATCCTATCCGGGGGCGGATGCAGCAACCATTGCCGAAGTTGTCGGAACTCCGATCGAAGAACAGATCAACGGAGTCGAGGGCATGATGTATATGAGTTCGAGCTCAAGCGATGGGTCATACAGCCTGACCATTACTTTCGAAAACGGAACAAATCTTGACGATGCTGTCGTCAAAGTCCAGAATCGAATTTCATTAGCCGAAGCCACTCTTCCTACAGCTGTAAAGGAGCAGGGAGTCTCGGTCATGGCCGAATCTTCAGACATCATACTTTTCATTGCGCTCGAAGGAGATAACCCCGACCGCTACAACGCCTTGTATCTGACCAATTACGCACAGCTCAATATTATCGATGAGTTGTCAAGAATTGATGGTGTGGGAGGCGCAGGTGCGTTCGGAGCCGGCAAATACAGCATGAGGGTGTGGCTTGACCCTGAAAAAATGAGAGTCCGCGGCATTACGCCTTCAGATGTCAGCGAAATGATACAGTCCCAGAATCTTGAAGTTTCATCAGGCAGTGTCGGAGCACCGCCGGCGCCATCCGATGTCGATTTTGAATTTACTTTGACGTCCGACGGGCAATTGCAGACTGCTGAAGAATTCGGCAATATCATTTTGAAAACAGATCCGAACGGTTCGATATTACGGCTGAAAGATGTTGCAACCGTTGAATTAGGCAGTGAAAGCTATTCAACTATCTCACATGTGTCCGGCAAGCAAGCCGGGCTGATCGGTGTGCAGCAGCGTCCAGGCGCCAACGCGCTTGATGTCGCAACAAAGGTCAAAGCTAAAATGGATGAGCTTTCTGAATATTTTCCGGATGGAGTCCACTATGAAGTGATCATGGACACGACATCGTTTGTCAACGCTTCTATCGACGAAGTGCTTGTGACATTCGTAGAAACAACCCTCATTGTGATGATCGTCATCCTGATTTTCCTGCAAAGCTGGCGAGCAGTAATCATTCCGATGATTGCTATTCCGGTTTCACTGATAGCAACATTTGCAGTAATGAAACTGCTTGGATTCTCCATAAACACCCTGACTTTATTCGGTCTTGTACTTGCGATTGCAATTGTGGTCGATGATGCAATTGTTGTAGTGGAAGATTGCGCCAGACTCGTGCAGGAAGGGAAACTCACGCCAAGACAAAGCGCGGAGAAAGCAATGAAGGAACTGCAAGGGCCTGTGGTAGGCGAGGTTCTCGTATTGCTATCTGTCTTTATTCCTACCGCTTTTATCAGTGGCATCACAGGTGAACTCTACAAACAGTTTGCCCTTACTATCGCAACCTCTGTTGCATTTTCCGGATTTAACGCTCTGACATTCACTCCGGCTATGTGTGCACTTTTTCTTAGAAAGAAAGAAGACCCTAATCCTCATTTCTTTATTTACAAATGGTTTAACAAAGGATATGGGAATGTCATGAAGAAGTACACATCCGCCATCGGATGTTTGCTCCAAAGACCATTGATCGCCATAGGAATATATGTCATTATATGCCTTTTCGCATTCTGGGGATTCATGAAACTACCTACCAGCTATATCCCGCAGGAGGATATGGGTTATTTCATGACATCCGTGCAGCTTCCGACCGGAGCATCGCTGGACCGGACGGATAAGATTGTGACAAGCCTGGCAGATCAGATAAAAAAAATACCTGAAGTAGATAATGTGATCTCTATTTCAGGTTCATCCATGATGGGCGGAGGGTCTGGCGCCAATATGGGATCATTATTTGTTGTCCTCAAACCCTGGAGTCAGCGCAAAGGCAAAGGACAGGATGTGGATGCCATCATGGCTCATGTCAGTGAAATCGCTGGCAGCTACCAGGAACCCATAGTATTTTCAATCAATCCTCCTGCCATACCCGGTTTAGGCATGACCTCCGGGATGCAAATGCAGATACTCGACATAAACAACCTCGGCGCAGATGCCCTTCAGAAAGTACTGGCAGCAATGAAAGAAGCGGCTAAAAAGGATGACAGAATCGCACAACTCACCACCCAATATCAGGCAGGTGTGCCTCAATATGCAATCAAAGTGGACCGTGACAAAGCCAAACTGCTCGGACTCTCTGTTGATGACATATATTCTACACTTGCTCAATTCATGGGCGGTAGCTATGTGAACGACTTTGTCAAATTCGGGCGTACATATCAGGTAAATCTGAGTGCTGACAGTGAATCCCGTAGCCGTATAGGAAAACTCGGCAGACTCTCTGTGCGCAATGCAAACGGAAACATGGTACCGTTCTCTTCATTCATATCTATAGAACCCGCCATCGGACAGTCAACAGTCAGCCGATATAATATGTACACCACCGCCTCAATTACCGGGACTCCGGCCGGCCATGTGTCAAGCAAGGAGACCATAAAGGCGATGGAGGAAATTCTGGATGAAGCCGCAGGTGACCAGTTTGCATATGCCTGGACCGGAGAAGCCTATCAGGAAACCCAGGCTGGGACCACAATAACATTCGTATTGCTGTTTGCTGTCATCGTTACAGTCCTGGTTCTCGCAGCACAATATGAAAGCTGGACCGATCCGATAGCTGTTGTCATATCTATGCCTACGGCGATATTAGGCACTGTGATCGGGTGTCTGCTTCTGTCACAATCGATTTCAATCTACACACAGATCGGCATAATCCTGCTGCTCGGCCTTTCTGCAAAGAACGCCATACTCATAGTCGAATATGCACGCGACTTCCACCAAAGCGGCCAGACTGTCAGACAAGCAGCATCTGATGCTGGTGTCATTCGTTTCCGCCCCATCATGATGACTGCATTTGCTTTTGTTTTCGGCGTATTGCCTATGCTTTTCGCCACCGGAGCCGGAGCTAATTCACGCATTGCGTTGGGCACAGCCGTTGTCTTCGGCATGGCTGTCAATGCCATTGTAGGCACTCTGTTTGTGCCGGGCTTTTGGGAACTTTTGGAGAATTTTCGCGAGAAGCATCTTTCCAGAATCTTCGCCGGTTCAGATCAAGCGTCCAAGAGGCTGCAAAACACCGATAAAAGCGCTTCCGGTGAAGAAAATTGATATGAATTTTTCGTTAACATTATTTAATTATTTTCCATTGATGAAATAATTAGCGTATCTTTGTAGGTGAAAACATATATCCAAAGCTACCAATGGCGTCGAAAACCCGCGAAAGACTCCTTGAGGTTGCCCATCAGCTTTTCACCAGCAATGGTGTTGAACGGACAACAATGAACGATATTGCCACTGCTTCTGACAAGGGGCGGCGCACTATCTACACCTATTTTAAAAACAAGAGGGAGATCTATGAAGCGGTAATTGAGCGGGAGAGCGATGCCATAGTCATGAAATTGCGTGGTATCGTCAATTCCGATCTTGAGCCTGAAGAAAAACTTCGCCGTTTTCTGAATGCCCGCTTCGACATCGTGGAAGAAACCATTCGGACATCCACCACAAGCCAGTTGCTTTCATATCTTACGCTTGACTATAAACGTCTTGAGCGGATAAGACTGCTTGCTGTAGCCAAAGAACAGGAACTCATCAAAGAAATGATTGACGAGGGAGTCGGGAAAGGCATCTTCGATCCTCTTCAGGCATCATTGCTTCCGGAAGTATATCAGATGATTTTCCAAGGAATTGACTATTGCCATCTGAGAGACAATTTCAGCCAGTTGGGTATAACCCCAGCAGGAATCAGGGAGTCTGTTATCAGTTTCGTGCTAAATACGCTCTTACTTAAATCAACTATATAGTAAACCCAAACGACTATTCAGAAAATGAAATTACTTGAAGGAAAAGTAGCTCTCATCACCGGCGCCGCCCGTGGCATCGGAAAGAGCATCGCCGTTAAATTCGCACAGGAAGGTGCTGACATTGCATTCACCGACCTCAATCGCGACGAAAATATGGAAGCGACCGAAAAAGAACTGCAGGCTCTTGGCGTGCGCGCTGTCGGTTATGCCTCTAACGCTGCTGATTTTGCACAGACTGAAGAGGTTGTCAGCAAAGTCAAAGAAGATTTCGGCCACATTGATATCCTTGTCAACAATGCCGGCATCACTAAAGACGGTCTGATGATGCGAATGACCGAAGCCCAGTGGGATGCTGTCATTGCCGTAAACCTCAAGAGCGCATTCAACTTCATCCATGCTGTTCTCCCTATCATGATGCGTCAGCGTCAGGGTTCAATCATCAATATGGCATCTGTAGTAGGCGTTCATGGAAATGCTGGACAGTCAAACTATGCAGCATCAAAAGCCGGTCTTATCGCTTTGGCCAAGAGCATCGCTCAGGAAGTCGGTTCACGCGGCATTCGCGCCAATGCTATTGCCCCTGGCTTCATAGAGACTGCCATGACCGCAGCTCTGCCTGAAGACGTGCGCAAAGAATGGGCTCAGAAGATTCCTCTGCGTCGCGCCGGTCAGGTTGAAGACATCGCTAATGTAGCGACATTCCTTGCTTCTGACATGTCAAGCTATGTATCTGGTCAGGTGATCCAGGTAGATGGCGGCATGAACATGTAATACCGGACCAACGTTAATCACATAAGGATATTTCCCTGATCAGCAAACAGGCGCTGAAAGAGAATATCCTTATGTTATTCAATTAAAAGGTGCCAGAAACGGCCCATAACCACCCCGATATAATGCTGACTTACAATACACAATTAAAGCATCTGAAATTGCCTGAGTACGGGCGCAACATTCATCAGATGGTGGAACATTGTCTGACTATTGAAGACCGGGATGAACGCACTCGTTGCGCACATTCCATAATCAACTGCATGAGCAAACTGTTCCCCAAACTGCGTGAAGAAGAAAACTATCAGCAGAAATTGTGGGATCATCTCGCCATCATGAGCGACTTCAGACTTGATATTGACTATCCTACAGAAGTTGTCAAAGCCGAGAATCTGAATACAGTGCCCCAAAAGATTCCATATACATCCGAACATATCCGCTATCGTCACTATGGCAAGGATGTGGAACGATTGATCGCAAAAGCTGTCAGCATGGAACCCGGAGAAGAGCGAAGCGAGCTTGTACTGCTTATTGCCAACCACATGAAAAAGCTGCTACTTGCTGCAAATTCAGATGGCGTGGATGACATAAAGATTTTCAAGGATCTGGCAGAGTATTCACATGGTCAGATTCAGCTTTCTCCGGAGACGACAGTTCTTCACGAGTTCAAAATCGTGGCTCCGCCAAGCGGGAAAAAGAAAAAGAAGCGATAAGCAGACACAGCAATTTCTTCTAAAAAACATCATATAACCCATAAAGCCACTCCAAGTGATCAGACTATCAGAAATAGCAGAGGTAGGTCGCTTTAACAAGCCTCATGGCATAAAAGGCGAAATTTCCGTCTCGATTAACACCGACATTGACCTGAACGATGTCAAATGTGTCATCGTTCCTATTGACGGGATATTCGTTCCATTCTTCCTGCAGACGGTTAGACCCAAAACCGCCGATACTTCTCTGATTACTATTGACGGCATAGATTCAGAAGAGAAAGCCCAAAGCCTTGCCAACCGGCCACTGTTTATACTTCGCTCCGATCTCCCGGATGATGACAATGACGAAGACGGCTTTTATGCATCTGATCTGATCGGCTTTAAAGTCAATGACATGACCCACGGAGTTATCGGAGAGATTTCTGATATCAACGATTCCACCCAGAACATTCTCTTTATCGTAAAAATGCCTGACGGCAAAGAGCTGATGATTCCGGTGGCCGATGAGTTCATTCTCTCCATCGATCTGGAAAACGAGACCGTCAACACAGATATACCTTCAGAAATACTGACACTAAACGACTGATTCCAATATGAAAGAATTCGATGAAAAGCAAGCCATAAAAGTAATGCGAGGGGCTCTTTCTCCTGAGTCTTCGAAACTCTATGTCGATGATGAGATTCTTAACATTATCGACATAATCTGGGATTGGTATGAAGACAACGGACTTCTCGACATCGACACCGAAGCGGATGACGAAGATGTCAATACCAACGCACTGATCAAGCATGTCAGAAAAATGCTGTCTAAGGACCCCGACTCTCCGATAAACCCCGATGACGTTGAGGCGCTCGTCATGGCAGAATTACGCTATGAGCAATCACTGGATTGTTTCGAAGACTAAAAGCATCCAATAACAAATATTCTCGCCAATATGAAAAAATATCTGTCAATAATTCTATCGGCTTTAGCCGCCTTAATGCCTGGTTGGATCTCGGCAAAGAGCAACAGCACTGATCCATATAAGGATTATGATGAGACACGCTTTATGGATATGAGTTTGGATGAGAATATCCTGACCCCTGCCGTTGGGAAAAACGAGCATGCGGCAATCAAGACATACATGACCAGACTCGCCCAGGATCTGGCGAAAAAAAACTACATCGTTGATATGACCCGAAACGATGAGGTTGTTGTGGTCACAGTCCTTTCTGATGATATTTTTCTCCCGAACGACACTCTTCTATCTCCGTCAGCACCCTCGCGGCTCACTCCAATACTGAAATTATTTTCCGATCCGTTCATGATGAAAATGGTTTATTCCGTCCATACCGACAACACCGGATCGGCTCCGTATAATATGCGTCTTTCCCATGAGCGCAACAATTCAATCTACGACTGGATGCTTGACAACATCAATGAAGATCTGATAGTGATCCCTTACGAAATGGGCGACACTGATCCGGTTGCGGCAAATGACACTCGCGACGGACGGCGCGAAAACCGGCGTGTAGAGATTTTCATGATCCCAGGACCGAAAATGATCACACTGGCCCGCAAGGGACAGCTTTTGAAATAGCAGCAACAGTCATTACCTCTTTCAGACTATTATAATTGCAATATATTATCACAGAAACATATTAAAAATGGCAAAAGAACTTAAGGATCTGACCAAACGCAGCGAAAACTACTCGCAGTGGTACAATGAGCTCGTGGTCAAAGCCGATCTCGCAGAGCAGTCGGCGGTTAGAGGCTGTATGGTTATCAAGCCCTACGGTTATGCAATTTGGGAAAAAATGCAACACGAACTTGACCGTATGTTCAAGGAAACAGGTGTACAGAACGCCTACTTCCCGCTTCTCATTCCAAAATCGTTCCTCTGCCGCGAAGCCGAGCATGTCGAAGGGTTTGCCAAAGAATGTGCGGTTGTCACACACTACCGCCTCAAGAACGACCCCAACGGCAATGGTGTTGTAGTAGACCCTGATGCACGCCTTGAGGAAGAACTGATTGTGCGCCCTACTTCTGAAACTATTATCTGGGGCACATATAAGAACTGGATCCACAGCTATCGCGATCTCCCCGTGCTGTGCAACCAGTGGGCGAATGTGATGCGCTGGGAAATGCGCACCCGTATGTTCCTGCGTACTGCCGAATTCCTCTGGCAGGAAGGCCACTGCGCACATGCGACAGCCGAGGAATCGGAAAATCGCACCGTCCAGATGATCAACATCTACGCCAAATTTGCGCGTGATTATATGGCTATGCCTGTCATAATCGGTGTAAAAACCGCAAACGAACGTTTTGCCGGAGCGCTCAACACCTACACAATTGAGGCCATGATGCAGGATGGAAAAGCCCTTCAGGCCGGTACAAGCCATAACCTCGGACAGAATTTCGCTAAGGCCTTTGACGTTACATTCGTCAACAAAGACAACAAGCCTGAATATGTATGGGCAAACTCCTGGGGCGTATCAACCCGTCTTATGGGCGCTCTCATCATGACGCATTCAGATGACAACGGGCTTGTGCTCCCTCCCCACCTCGCTCCGATCCAGGTGGTCATCGTACCTATCTACAAGAACAGTGATCAGCTCGCTGAAATTTCAGCCAAAGTAGACCCGATAGTCAACGAACTACGCGCGATGGGCATCAGCGTAAAATACGATGACTCTGAAAACAAGCGTCCGGGCTTCAAGTTTGCAGATTATGAGCTTAAGGGAGTGCCTGTGCGTCTTGCCATCGGAGCGCGCGACATCGAAAACGGCACAGTCGAAGTCATGCGCCGTGACACGCTTGAGAAACATGTTGCCCCGCTGGAAGGAATCGCGGATTATATTAAAGGTCTACTTGAAGAAATTCAGGCAAACATCTATCAGAAAGCAATAAACCACAGAGAATCCATGACCCGGACAGTCGACTCTTATGAGGAATTCAAAGAAGAGATTGAAAAGGGAGGATTCATCCTGGCTCACTGGGACGGCACCACCGAAACCGAAGAACGCATCAAAGAGGAAACAAAAGCCACTATCCGTTGCATTCCTCTGGATGGTGATCAAACACCGGGCGTCTGTATGGTAACCGGCAAGCCTTCGGCTCGTAGAGTACTCTTTGCCCGCAACTATTAATTTCGGCAACAATCCACGGTTTCATTACTCATCTCCTTCTCTCCTTAATCTCATTTAACGAAGCTGCCA
The DNA here is from genome assembly GCF_004803935.1 of Duncaniella sp. C9. Lineage (GTDB taxonomy): Bacteria > Bacteroidota > Bacteroidia > Bacteroidales > Muribaculaceae > Duncaniella > Duncaniella muris. Next base: position 2,447,587 of record NZ_CP039547.1, on the reverse strand, counting down.
GAAAATTCATATGCCATCCCCGCCAGTCATAGCAATTGTTGTACCCTGCTTCAACGAAGAAGCGGTATTGCCTTTTTCTATTCCCAAACTGCTGGCTATATTAGCCCGCATGGCGCAGCAATCATTAGCTTCTCCAGACAGTTACATACTCTGCTGCGATGACGGAAGCCGGGATGCGACATGGAAAATCATCTCCGATCTGCACCTTAGAGACCGACGCGTCAAAGGAATATCCCTTGCGCACAACCGAGGACATCAGTATGCGCTTTTGGCAGGGCTTATGACCGCAAAAGACCATTGTGACGCAGCTATTTCCATCGATGCCGATCTTCAGGATGACACTGACGCCATAATCGAGATGGTCCGGCGCTTTATTTCAGGCAAAGAAATAGTGTTCGGAGTCAGGGATGACAGAACGTCTGACTCTTGGTTTAAACGAACCACCGCCCATGCTTTCTACTCTTTGCAAAGGAAAATGGGCATTGAAACCATCTACGACCATGCAGATTTCAGGCTTATGAGCCAAAGAGCTCTTGAACTGTTGAGCGAATATGGCGAATCAAATCTGTTTCTCCGAGGGATTGTTCCACAGTTAGGGCTTGAAAGCGACACCGTCTCCTATGCCCGTAAACAAAGAGCCGCAGGCGAATCAAAATATCCGCTTGTCAGAATGCTTTCGTTTTCGATTGACGGAATCACCTCTTTTTCAGCTCGCCCTATGAGATGGGTTTTCTTCATAGGTCTGATCCTGCTGGCTATTGACCTGCTGGTCGGAATCTATGTTGGTTTCTCCATTCTCTATTCTGACAAACTTGAGGCCGGATGGGCTTCGATATTACTATCTATATGGTTCCTTGGGAGCCTGATTCTAATGTCCATCGGTTTGATCGGAGAATATATAGGAAAAATATTTATAGAAGTTAAACAACGTCCGCGATATGCAATTCGCGACATTTTATTTGATTGACACGTGGATAACAAACAATTTATTTCACGACTCGGCAAGAGACTAAACCGGGAAAACGCAGAAGTGGCCACACTCGTTGAAGGTCTGTGCAAAGTATTCAAAGAATGCGGAGCCGATCTTGACTCAATCGCCATCCCCGGATTCGGAACATTCAAATCTGTAAAATCAGATGAGGCGATTGTTTACGACGAAGTAAACGGCAAACGCACATTGGTTCCGCCAGCCATCAGAATGGAATTTGCCCCCAGCATTGTATTGCGAAAAAAAATGACTAAACAATGAATCAGAAAATACCGTTCCATCAGCTGTCCGCACGTATTGCATCTGCAACCGGCATAAGCGAAGACAGTGCCGAGATTTTTGCTAAAAATTTCTTTGATATACTTTCTGAGGAACTGATCAAAGGAGAAACAGTCAAAATCAAAGGCCTCGGCGAATTCGCGCTTTATGAAGAAGAGAATGGAGAAAAAGATATCAGGTTCACTCCTGACAAAGATCTCGCTGAAACGCTCAATGCCCCATTCGCAATATTTGAGCCTGTTACGCTGAATGACGAGGTCACCGAATCAATGCTCTCCATCGAGAAAGATCAAACAGAATCGTCATTGCCTGAGACAGAAAATCATGAGCCTGAGGCCAAGGTCGAAGAAACAATTATCTGTGAGAATATCGCAACAACAATCGAATCCCAACCCGAAACATCCACAGAAGCTATACAGCCCGAAGAACATCTGGCATCACCAGATCCTAAAGCAGAAATCGCGCCTGAACCGGAAACTATCCTGACCGACGAAAAGCCGGTTCAGCCGAAAGAAGCCATTAAGCCCCCGTTGCCACAATTTCGGCTGAAGCAACTGCAACTGCAACTGCAACTGAACCTTCGGCCAAAACCGCAAACAGCAATCTTGCGGAACGACAGCCGGTAAGACCTGTAGCTCCGAAAATCATACCACTTGAAGAAGATCCGGAAGAATACGTCAGTCCTGCCAAAGGACAGCAATCGGAAGGCAATTTCTGGTGGGGACTGATCATAGGCCTGATTATTGGACTTGCCATAGGGGCATGCGGAGTCTACCTTGCTATCGATCATCTATTCCCCAATAGCCGTCAGCAGGCTGAAGCCATAACTCCCGAAGAGTCAACTCCTATGCAGACAGAGGAAACCGCAGGTGAAATTGCCATGCTATCAGATTCTGTAACATCGGACGCTGAAGTTGCTCAGGCTGAAGCAGAACAAATCCCCACACAACCTGCTGTCGCAGAAAACTCAAGTCCGAAAGTGCGTAAAGACACCGTTAAAAGAGGCTACCTTATCCATGATATGGCAAAAAAATTCTTCGGGAGCAAAGATTATTGGGTCTACATCTACGAAGAAAACAAATCAAAAATCGGGAACCCCAACAACATGCAGCCGGGAGTGGTTCTTGATATCCCGGATGCTGAAAAATACGGAATTGTTCCCGGCAATGCAGAAAGTTTGAAGAAAGCGCGCCAGAAAGCCGGTGAAATCCTCGCCAGATATCCCCGTTAAGCCAACACCGCTAGAAAGAAACCTTAAGACAACATCGTCGACTCCAATATCGGCGATGTTGTCATTGTTAAAGGAAAAATATATAAAATTAACACACTTTTCTCGCCTAATAATTGTTGTTATTTATAATTTTGTAAACCGTTTATCTATTATAGCGGATTAAAATATCTTATATATCTAATTTAGAACCCTCACTACTCAGACTATGAGCGAATCGGTTAATATTCGAGAACTTAATGATCTTGTTGCCGGCAAGAAGGATTTCATCAACCTTGTTACACGTGGGATGGATCAGACCATCGTGGGGCAAAAGCATCTCGTTGACTCACTTCTGATCGCACTTCTATCTAACGGACACGTCCTTCTTGAAGGCGTCCCCGGTCTCGCAAAGACCCTTGCCATCAAGACTCTTGCTCAAATTATCGATGCCAAATACAGCCGTATCCAGTTTACTCCTGACCTTCTCCCTGCCGATGTGATCGGAACAATGATCTACAGTGTGCAGAAAGAACAGTTCCAGATCAAGCGAGGCCCGATTTTCGCCAATTTCGTTCTGGCTGACGAAATCAACCGCGCCCCGGCTAAAGTACAGAGCGCTCTGCTCGAAGCCATGCAGGAACGCCAGGTGACCATCGGCGAACGTACATTCAAACTTGACGAACCGTTCCTGGTGATGGCCACCCAGAACCCCATTGAGCAAGAAGGCACCTACCCGCTTCCTGAAGCTCAGGTTGACCGTTTCCTTCTCAAAGTCATTATCGGCTACCCGACCAAAGAAGAGGAAAAGCTTATCATACGACAGAACATTTCCGGTGTAAAACCTGAAGTCCGTCCTCTTCTCCGTCCGGAAGAAATCCTGGAGGTTCAGAAGATCGTAGAAAAGATATATCTTGACGAAAAAATCGAACGTTATATCGTAGATATCGTATTCGCAACCCGTAACCCCGGCGATTATGACCTCAAAGATCTTGCCGGAATGATCAGCTTCGGAGCGTCTCCGCGAGCATCAATCGGTCTGGCCAAAGCCGCGAGAGCATATGCGTTCCTCCGAGGCCGCGGTTATGTAATTCCGGAAGATGTCCGCGCCGTATGCCACGATGTTTTGCGTCACCGCATCGGCCTCACATATGAAGCCGAAGCAAATAACATCACCACCGACCAGGTAATCTCCGAGATCCTTGACAAGGTCGAAGTGCCCTGATGACACATTCGTAAAATCCCCTTTCTAATGTTTTCTAAATGGAAGCAAACGAACTACTCAGGAAAGTCAGAAAGATCGACATAAAAACCCGCGGCCTCTCCCAGAACATCTTCGCCGGAGAATACCATACGGCTTTTAAAGGGAGAGGTATGACCTTTTCTGAAGTGAGGGAATACCAGTATGGCGATGATGTCAGAGACATAGACTGGAATGTAACCGCCCGTCATAATCATCCTTATGTCAAGGTCTATGAGGAGGAACGAGAGCTGACTGTGATGCTTCTTGTCGATATGTCGCGCAGCCGTCTGTTCGGAGCTGTCGGAGAAGAAAAGAGAGAGATGATCGCTGAAATAGCCGCTACCCTCGCCTATTCGGCCATCACCAATAATGATAAAATCGGAGTCATATTCTTTTCCGACAAAATTGAAAAATTCATTCCTCCGAAAAAAGGCAAAAAGCACATACTTTTGATAATCCGAGAGTTGCTGGATTTCACACCGGAAAATCAAGGGACAGATATCAGCGTTGCATTGCGCTATTTCACAGATGCTCTGAAAAAGCGATGTACCACTTTCCTGATCTCTGACTTCATAGATACTCATGACTTTACACGACAATTACAGATAGCATGCAACCGCCATGATATCATTGCCATTCAGGTATATGACAAACGCGACACAAGTCTGCCGGATGTAGGGCTCATGCGGATGACCGATCTTGAGACCGGCACCTCACGCTGGATAAACACGTCATCCAGACGGACTCGGCAGGCCTTTAGCAGATGGTGGTATGAACGACAGCAGTCCATGAGTGAAACATTCAGCAAATGCCGCGTTGATCACGCCTCGATAGCCACTGATGAGGATTTCGCCCATTCATTGATGGCCCTATTCAAAAACCGGGGTGTACGCTGATAAAACCACAGCCCGCCCAAGACCCTTTAATTGATTGCCAAACATGAATTTAGTCCGACATATCCGTTACCTGATGCTGACAGTTGCTTTTTTGCTCGCCGCATCAGCGTTCGCCGGAATTTCCAGCCTGAAAGTCAGTCTCGATTCTGCATTCCTTCTTATGGGGCGCACAACCCCTCTGCATATCGAGCTTGTCACCGATGAAAATTCTGACGGGCACCTCGTCATTCCGAGAGATTCCGTCTGTGACAAAGTAGAGATTCTGAAATATCTCACAGCCGACACAACGGAGCTCGGAAGCGGGCGCAGAGAAATCAAGCAGGATCTGGTGCTCCAGTCATTTGATTCAGGTGTCTATCGGCTGAATCCGATTTTATACGTTGAAAAAGGCGAAACAATCGCTTCAAACCGTCTTGTACTGAAAGTATATCCGGTTGTAGTTGACTCACTGGAGACTATCCATGACTATGCTGATGTAGCAGACGTGGACCGCAGTTTCATTGATTACCTCCCTGACTTCGTTGTCGATTATGGATTGTGGATCCTGGCATTAATCGTAGTCCTTGCACTTGGAGGATTCGCGTTCTATATGATGAAGAAAAAGAAGAATCCCTTTGCTGCACCTGCGCCCAAACCGATACCGCCATATGAAAAAGCTATCGGCGAACTTTCACGTCTGCGGGCAGAAAAACTCTGCGAGCAAGGCAAGGAAAAGGAATACTACACCCGTCTCACAGACATTCTCCGCATCTATCTCAATGGCCGTTTCGGCATAAATGCAATGGAAATGACCTCAACACAGATCAGACGTATGCTGAACGCCAATGAAGAGACACGCCTGTCAAAAGAAAACATGGAACGAGTGCTTGAGACGGCAGACTTTGTTAAGTTCGCCAAAGTACGCCCGCTGCCGGATGACAATGTCAAAGCGTTCAATTCTGCAATGCAGTTTGTCGAAGATACAAAACCTCGTCCTGCTGTAGCTGAAACTGATGACCAGCAGGAGCCCTCAAAAGAAGAATCTACTAAAAAATAGATAATACAATGTTATTGGCACATCCAGAATATCTATGGCTGTTTCTAATTTTCATACCTCTCATTGCCTGGTATGTATTCAAACAGCGTGGTCTCCATGCCTCAATGGAGGTTTCGACCGTATCGGCATTTGATCGTGTAGGTCGGTCCAGACTCGCAGCCATGCGCCATATATTGTTCTTATTGCAACTTGGTGCCATAGGTTGTGTCATAGTGGTCCTTTCCCGCCCTCAGACACGCGACTCATGGAATACATCAAGTGTAGAAGGCACCGACATCGTGATCTCAATGGATATATCAACCAGTATGCTCGCCAGAGATTTCAAACCTGATCGCTTTGAAGCAGCGAAGGAAGTTGCGTCAAAATTTGTGGCTGGGCGCGAAGGAGACAACATCGGGGTCGTTATTTTTGCAGCTGAAAGTTTCACCGCAATTCCGATGACAACAGACAGATCCATGATTGCCAATTACATCGGAGACATAAAAATGGGTATGCTGCAAGACGGGACTGCGATAGGTGACGGTCTCGCCACATCAATCAACCGAATAAAAGAAGGGAAAGCCAAATCCAAAAGCATAATCCTGCTGACTGACGGTTCGAACAATACCGGTAATGTCGCTCCGCTCACAGCCGCCGAGATTGCGAAACAGCTTGGGATAAAAGTCTACACTATAGGTATCGGCACAAATGGCACTGCCCCCTACCCTCAGGAAAACATGTTCGGGCGTATCGAATATGTCAACCTTCCGGTAGTTATTGATGAAGCGACTTTGAGGAGCATCGCTGAAACAACCGGAGGAAAATATTTTCGTGCGACGGGCAACAACGTCCTCAAAGAGATATTCGCCGAAATTGATCAGCTGGAAAAAACTAAAATGGATTTAAGGAACTTCACAAGTACTGAAGACGATTATCTGCCTTGGGCAATCGCAGCTTTAAGCCTGTTTGGTCTTGCGGTGTTGCTAAGATACACCTTGTTCCGGACAATTCCATAAGAAATATATATTTGAAAATATGATTTCGTTCGCTTATCCACACCTGCTATATCTTCTTCTGCTGCTCCCGTTAGTGGCAGGCCTTTTCATATGGAGTCGCCTGAGTCGCCGGCGCAAAATGAACCGCTATGGCAAACCTGAAGTTATCGCCCACCTGATGCCTGAGGTCTCAAAATATATGCCTTGGATCAAAATGAGCCTTGCACTTCTCATTATCGCCGTACTGGTCATTATGATTTCCCGCCCGCGCGCAACCGGAGGCCGTGATGCTGACGCTTCAGAGACTACATCGTCACGCGGTATAGAAGTTATGGTATGTCTTGACGTTTCAAATTCAATGCTGGCCTCCACCACCGATGACGATCATGGCATAAGCCGTCTGCAAAGGGCTAAGCACATACTTGAAAAGTTGATTGACAAGATGACCAATGACAAAGTCGGTCTGATAGTGTTTGCAGGCGATGCCTATACCCAGCTCCCGATCACGTCTGACTATATTTCAGCCAAAATGTTTCTCAACGGTATCACCACAGACATGGTCCCTACTCAGGGAACAGCTATCGGAGCCGCGCTTGAGATGGCAATGAACTCATTCACCCCAACCGATGACATGGGAAAAGCCATAATAGTCATCACCGACGGAGAAAATTTTGAAGACAATGCGGTGGATGCGGCCAAGCGGGCTGCTGATGCCGGAATTCAGGTGGATGTAATCGGACTCGGCACTGCAAAAGGAGCCCGAATACCCCTCGGCAACGGTCACTATATGATCAATCCCATGACCGGAGAAGAAGTTGTCACCCGGCATGACGAAGCTACAGCTTCACAGATTGCATCAGCCGGTAAGGGCATTTATGTAAACGGAGCCTCTAATTCCGCTATCAACGCCATTGATTCAAAAATGGACGAGTTAACCCAAGGTGAGTTCGAACGCAAATCTTTCTCCCCGCAAAGCGAACAATTCCCGATTGTAGCCTTTATAGCTTTGATATTGCTTCTTATTGACTCTATTACTGTCACACGCAAAATATCATGGCTCAAAAAATATCGTTTCTTCACAAAAGAGGAAGGAGGAAACAAATGAAACGACTTATAATTTTCGTATTCTTTATATCGGTTCTGGCATCTGCATTTGCACAATCAGGGTCGACAAGGCATGAGCGCAATTATATTGTGGAGGGCAACAAACTTTATCACGAAGAGCGTTATGCCGAAGCAGAAGTCGCATATCGGAAAGCGCTGCAGGAAAATGCGATGAACGAAATCGCACAATTCAACCTGGCAGCCTCTCTACTGCGACAAGGGTCGGCATCAGGCGAGACCCAGAAAGAAGCCACTACAATTCTTCAGAATCTGACTCGTGATGCCGAAAATATATCAATTGCAGAAAAAGCGTTTTATAATCTCGGAAATATTGCCTTCAACGCTCAGGATTATACAAAAAGCATTGATCTCTATAAAAATGCCCTGCACAAGAACCCTGACAATGATCAGGCCAGAGAAAACCTGCGTATAGCCCAGAAGCGCCTTCAGGATCAACAAAACAACCAAGATCAGAACAAAGACCAGAACAAAGATCAGGAGAAGAAAGATCAAGACAAAGATCAGAAACAAAATCAGGATCAAAACAAGAATCAGGATCAAAATAAAGACCAGAACAAAGATCAGGATAAACAGCAACAGCAAAATCAGGATCAGCAGCAGCAACAACAGCAACAACAGCAAGGCGGCATAAGTCAGCAAAATGCAGAAAAGATTCTGAAAGCTATGGAAAATGAAGAGAACGCCACTCGCGCCCGCATCAATGCAGAGAAGAAAAAGAACGGCGCTCCTTCACGCAGACCCGTTACCAATCCTTGGTAATCCCTCATTAAACGACCTCTTATAATTTTGAGAATTTAAGGAATGAAACGTTTTTCACTATTTATATTATTAGGGACTCTGCTGATCTGCCAGAATGTGTTCGCACAGGTCAGTTTTTCAGTTCAGCCGCCCACCCGCGTCTATGAAGGAGACCGCTTCCCGATCACTTTCAGATTAAGCAACGCCGACGGTTCAGACCTGAGTGTCTCTCAGATCAATGGCTGTACGCTTCTCTACGGTCCTTCGGTCTCTCAGCGGCAAAGCTATCAGGTGACCAACGGCAAAGCCGTTTCATCATCATCGGTTGAATATACTTATTACTATAAAGCCGGCAAGGCAGGACAATATACTATCCCTGCCGCATCCGTCATGGCTGACGGCAAGCGCTACTCAACCAAAGCCGTATCTTTTACAATTCATGAGAGCGCCGACCGTGACAAACCCGCTTCACAGCGCCCGGTCAATGTCGATGATGTCGACACTCAGACCGCCGGTCGCCGGGTCAACAGTGATGACGTGTTTGTACGCATCATTCTGTCCAAGTCATCCGCGTATGAACAGGAAGCTATCGGATGTACCATCAAGCTCTATACCAAATACAGCATTTCATCATTCATGCCGACGAAACAGCCTTCGTTTGACGGCTGTCTGATTCAGGAACTTGATGTTCAGCCTTCACTCAATGAGATGGAGACATACAATGGGCAGAACTATATGACAGCCGTGCTCAAACGCTGCATAATTTTCCCGCAGAAAAGTGGCAAACTTACCATCAACTCCGGCAATTATGACATTTCAGTGGTCCAGTATGACAATGTCAACATGGGTATGTTCCAGGTGCGCCAGCCACGCGAAGCAAGAATCAAAGTTAGTTCTAACACCGGCTCTCTCAACATCCTGCCCCTCCCCCAGCCTCAACCCGATGGATTTACCGGAGCTGTAGGCTCATTCAGCATTGACAGCCGTATGGTCGGCAACACATTCCGCACCAATGACCCGGCAACTCTGATCTATACAATCAAGGGAACAGGCAATATCAAATACGTCAAAGAGCCTGAAATTGATTTCCCGACTGAATTCGAGCAGTATACTCCTAAGAGCGACATCCAGACCGAAGTCCACGGAAATGAAGTCTACGGATCTATGACTGTCGAATATACATTCGTGCCCCAAAGTGTGGGAGACTTCTCCATCGGCAGTGACAAATTTGTATATTTTAATCCACAGTCCAAACAATATGTGACTCTCACCACTCCGGCCTATTCAATCAAAGTAGCAAAAGGGTTGTCAACTCCGGTGTCCGCAGAACAGAAAGATGTCGAGAATAAAAACTCAGACATCCGTCACATTCACCTTGGAGAAAAGAACCCACAACAGGCGCACATATTGGTCGTTACCAAAGGCTGGTATTGGGGACTATATGCCGGGCTGCTCGTATTGACCGTGGCGCTTATCGTTATCAACCGGCGCCAGACAAAACTCTCCGCAGACGTCACCGGCCGCCGGACAGCCAAAGCAAGCAAAGTGGCAAAGAGACGTCTCAAAGCCGCAGAAGCATTCATGAAAGCCGGAAACAGTGAAAAGTTCTATGAGGAAATGCTTCGGGCTCTTTGGGGCTATCTGTCTGACAAGCTTTCAATGCCTGTGTCTCAGCTCTCCCGTGAGAATATTTCATCGACTCTTGCATCAAAAGGATATTCGGAAGAAAGCACAGCCGGGCTCGTTGAAGTGCTTGACGACTGTGAAATGGCCCGTTACACTCCTGACAGCTCAAGCCGGATGGACAATGTCTATGAAAAGGGAGTCAATGTCATCAATAACCTCGAAAACTGCAAACGATGAGAAAACTAATATTCCTGCTGACTGCAATCTGTCTTTGCTCGGTTATTCCGGTCAAGGCTTCTGACATACTGCACCAGGCAGACTCAGCATACACAGCCGACAATTTTCAGGAAGCCGCAGCCGCATATCAGCATGTCATCAAAGAGGAAGGCACATCAGCTGAAATTCTTTACAACCTTGGAAACTGCTATTACCGGATGGGAGAACTGGGCAAAGCTATTCTCTCATACGAAAGAGCACTACGCCTTAACCCAACCTTTGACGATGCCCGCAACAATCTGGAATTCGTCAACTCCAAGATTGCAGATCGGGCCGGAGAACGCGGTACATTCATGGGAAACGCTCTGGACTCCGTTGCTAATTCGGCAAAATCCAACACATGGTCATGGCTTGCATTCGCGTTTTTCGTCATCACGCTTACCGGAGTAGTCGCATATATATTCTCCAGCCAGGTGGCAGTCCGCAAAACCGGATTCTTCGGAGGTATCGTTGCTTTCATAGCCTGTCTCTGTTTCATTTTTCTGGCTTTCAGATCAGCCTCTATAGCTATGGCTGATGATGTTGCCATAGTGACAGCACCATCTACAATTCTCAGCACATCGCCCCGTGAGCCAAAAGATCGTGATCAGGAAGCAATGCTGCTCCACGAAGGAACGCGAGTGCAGATCCTTGATTCTGTCCGCTCGACATCTGACTCGATCAGCACACTTTGGTATGATGTTCAGGTTGACAATGCCCACAGGGCTTGGATCAACGCCGCTGCAGTAGAAAAAATATAGCGGACTCCACCTGTGACGTCATAATATCCAGACGTAAAATCTCAAAACCAAACCTCATAAGAACCGGTTCGTTAATTTTCATTATCGGACTGGTTCTTAATTATTGAAACACACTAAGTTAATTTATATTGAAAAAGTTTAGTTAAAAAAGGTGTTATTAAACATAGAAATTTTTAGCGTTTTTATTTGTTTGATTAGAAATTAAAACTTAATTTAGTGACGTGGAACATTTCAAGCCACAACACTATTTAATTAAACAAAGTACTAACCCCCAAACACCTATAAGTATCATGACTAAGACTATCTCGTTCAACGACCTTCGCCGCATCAAAGACAGTTTGCCTGATGGTTCAATCCGTCAGATCGCTGACAAGCTCAATGTCACTCCCCAGACTGTAAGAAATTACTTTGGCGGCACAAATTACGAGTTCGGAAAGAATTGTGGAGTTCATATTGAACCCGGTCCTGATGGGGGCATAGTAGTTCTTGATGACACCACTATCTATGACATGGCTGTTGAAATCATTCAGGCTCAGAATAAAGAAGATTAAGTATATCTATAAATAGCATAATAACATTTTTGGAAGGGTAAAAAGTCTGCTATGCCAACGGCTTTTTGCTCTTCCATTTGTTTTTAAGGAAGCAGCAGCCCGCTCAGTCTTAACTTCAATAGAATAATCAAATCTTAATAAATTAACGTCTATGCAGGAGGACCGTTTGATAACAATCGCCATACACACTTATGAAAAGGCACATGAGTTGAAGAATATTCTTGAATGCGAAGGAGTGAAAGTTACATTACAGAATGTCAATCTTTCAACCCCGGTGGTATCCTCCGGCATCAGAGTCAGGATCAGAGAATGCGATCTGCCGTTGGCTCTGAGAGTGATTGAAAACATAGAAATTTTCGCTCCGGCAGCACTGAAAGAATGCGCCGATGGATCTGCCGAGATTCTTGTACCTATTGACTTTTCCAATTCATCAAAACAAGCCTGTTTCATGGCATTCAGAATTGCATCAGCGCATAAAGCGAAAATCAAACTTCTTCACACTTACGTAGATCCGATGCTGACAAACACAGCATCGCTCCAATTGACGGATGCAATGACATTTGACACTTCTGCCGATGCAGTCATGGAGATCCAGGAAGAAAAAGAGCTCAACAAACTCGGCAATTCGCAGATGAAAGAGTTTGAAACTTTGTTGCGTGATAAAATGAAAGACGGAGTGATTCCTCCGGTCATTTTTTCATCGGAAGTTTCGGAAGGTTTGCCGGAAGAGGTTATCACAGACTATGCCTCGACACACCATCCAATGCTTATTGTCATGGGAACTCGCGGAGCAAACAAGCAATCGAGAGATATGCTCGGAAGTGTTACCGCAGAGGTTCTTGATTCATGCCGCTCAAGCATCTTCACTGTGCCCGAATCGCTGAGGTTCAAGTCTGTGGCCGATATCCGCGAAGTGGTTTACTTCGCCTCGTCCCGCCAGCAGGACATACTTGCGCTTGACGCCCTCTACCGAATTTTCCCGGAGCAATCGCTGTCTGTCACACTGGCCTCTATCCCTTCAAAGAAAAAGCCCAAAGGCGATGCGGAGGCTCTCGGCAATCTGAAAGAATACTGTGTAAAAAATTATCCAGCCTATACATTCAAAGCCCTCCAATTGTCACAGTCAAACGAGATTGAAGAATTTAAAGTCCTTGACAATCAGAACAAGATCGAGCTCATAGTCGTTCCGACCCCACATAAAAATATATTTGCCAGGCTGTTTAACCCGTCACTTGCCCATAAACTTCTGTTTCACTCAGACATTCCCATGCTTTCGATTCCAGTCTGAAACCACAAAACTTGATTGCGGAAGTGTCATGAAGCCGGAACATAACATTCAGGCCATGCCACCGCCCATGATATTTGTTGCAGAATACACAAAAAGGATAACGAGGGCTCGTTGTTTAGATAAAAATTTTGTAATTTTGTAAAAACTTTTGTCAAACAAGTTCCAACTCACGTTTGTTAAATTATCATCTACGAGAAATTATGAGTGACCAGCGCTATAATCTCCGCGGTGTATCTGCCTCAAAAGAGGATGTGCACAACGCAATCAAGAATGTCGACAAAGGGATATTCCCTCACGCATTTTGTAAGATCATCCCTGACATCTTAGGCGGTGACCCTGTCTGGTGCAACATAATGCACGCCGACGGAGCCGGCACTAAATCGTCACTGGCCTATGCCTATTGGCGTGAAACCGGCGATCTGTCTGTATGGAAAGGCATCGCGCAGGATGCACTTGTAATGAATATCGATGACCTTCTTTGTGTCGGCGCCACCGATAACATTCTTGTATCCTCGACTATCGGCCGAAACAAGAATCTTATACCCGGCGAAGTCATTTCTGCCATTATCAACGGTACAGAGGAACTTCTCGCTACGCTGCGTGAGATGGGAGTAGGCATTTATTCGACCGGCGGCGAGACTGCCGATGTCGGAGACCTTGTGAGAACCATTATTGTAGATTCAACCGTTACCTGCCGCATGCGACGCGCCGATGTGATTGACAACGCCAATATCAAAGGAGGCGATGTTATAGTTGGCCTTGCATCTTTCGGACAGGCTAAATATGAAAGTCGCTACAATGGCGGAATGGGCAGCAACGGACTCACATCGGCCCGTCATGATGTCTTTGCAAAATATCTTGCAGAAAAATATCCTGAAACTTTCGATGCTGCCGTGCCCGAAGATCTCGTATACTCCGGGGCGAAGAAACTCACAGACCATGTTGATGGCACACCCCTGACAGCAGGAGAACTGGTGCTTTCCCCCACTCGCACATATGCACCCGTAATCAAGAAGCTTCTCAGCGAGATGCGTTCTGAAATCGACGGCATGGTCCACTGCACAGGAGGCGCCCAGACCAAGGTGCTCCACTTCGTGGAAAACAAGCATGTAATCAAAGACAACATGTTCCCTGTTCCGCCTCTGTTTGATCTGATACAGAAAGAAAGCGGGACACCGTGGAGCGAAATGTACAAAGTATTCAACATGGGCCACCGCATGGAAATATATGTCCGTCCGGAAGCAGCTGAAAAGGTAATGGCGATTGCCGAGGAATTCGGAATCGAATCACGTATAATTGGCCGTGTAGAGGATGCGCCTGCAAACAAGTTGACAATCAAGTCATCGGCCGGCGTATTTGAATATTGACCTGACCAGGTCCCCTTGACCACCATCTCTCATTGAGAACTATGCGCAAATATAATAACTGAGAAAAGAACTATTAACCCGACGCATATCTTATGAAGAATGGTTTGAAAATATTGGCTCCTATAACACTGGTACTCTGCCTGGCCACACTTTACAGTTGTAGCCGGAACGGAGTGTCAGGTAATACTACATCAGCAGCCGGAAACCACCTATTGCCTGACACGCTGAAGGTTGTGACACTATACAGTCCTGAAGCATATTTTATCTACAAAGGACAGGAAATGGGCTATGACTATGAACTTGTGACGTCTTTGGCGGTCGACAAGGATATAGCCCTGAAAATAGAGATCGCCCCTACTCTTTCACGGGCGGTTGAAATGCTTGACTCCGGACTGGTCGATCTGATAGCCTATGAAGTGCCTATAACAGCTGAATATAAAGACAATGTAGTTGCCTGCGGCCCGGAAACTGTGACAACCCAAGTACTTGTACAACCCAAAAAGGGTGAAGCAGAACTCATCGATGATGTCACTGATCTTGTAGGCAAAGATGTTTACGTAGAAGCCGATTCAAAATACGAAGCCCGAATCCGCAATCTAAACGATGAACTCGGAGGCGGAATAAACATCCACACTGTCAGCCGTGACACGATGATCACAGAAGATCTCATCGCAATGGTCAGCAAAGGCTCCATTCCGCTTACCATTGTAGACAGCGATATTGCCCGAATCAACAAGACATACTACAACGATCTCGACATCACTCTCCCGCTTAGTTTCGAACAACGAGCAGCATGGGCTGTAGCTCCGGACAGAGCTTGGCTTGGCGACAGCATCAACGCATGGCTTAACAGTGACAAGCCAAGAGAAGAACAGGCAATGCTGCTCAAACGTTACTTTGAAATGAGCAAAAACGAACCCGGAGGCCGCTACGCATTCAACGGAAGCAGAGTCACACCATTTGACCATCTGTTCAAGCAGTATGCAGCAAACTATGGCTGGGACTGGAAACTTCTCGCCTCCCAAGCATATGTAGAAAGCAAATTTGACTCTACGGCTGTATCGTGGGCTGGAGCAAGAGGCTTGATGCAGATAATGCCTAAGACCGCAAAAGGTTATGGCCAGACAGCAAAAAGCGTGATGAAAAATGATGTAGCGATTGAAACCGCGCTTAAGCTTCTTAAAGATCTTGACAAACAACTGGCTGCAAAAGTCCCAGACGAAAACGAGCGGAAGAAGTTCGTTATCGCCGCCTATAATTCCGGTATAGCACATGTCTATGACGCCATAAATCTTGCAAAAAAATATGGGCTAAACCCTCAGAAATGGGACAACAATGTGGCCAAAGCAATCCTTTGGAAATCAAATCCAAGATACTATAAAGATCCGGTGGTAAAATACGGATATTCCCGTGGACGTGAAACATTTGACTACGTCAACCGAGTCTACCGCTTTTACAACAAAGCACGGATCAAAGCCTGATTGCCAAACCACACTCCGAATCCGGATAATATTTAATAATCACTTTCAACTAATGTTTTTATCCTTATGAAAAAACGCTATTTACCTGTTGCAATCGCGCTTGTACTTACAGGCTCTCTTCTCTCGACTTCATGTATCGGCAGTTTCGCTCTTACGAACAAGCTTCTGTCATGGAACCAACAAGTTGGCAACAAATTTGTGAATGAACTCGTGTTCTTCGCATTCTGGATCATTCCCGTCTATGAAGTTTCATGCCTTGCCGATGTCATTGTGCTCAACTCGATTGAATTCTGGAGCGGTGACAACCCCGTAGCATCAGGCAAGAAAGTGATTGACGGTAAAGATGGCCGCTACATAGTGGAATGCGATGGAAAAGGCTATACCATAACCTCTGAAAATGACAAATCCGTAGTCCGTCTTGATTTTGACAAGGATGACCAGACTTGGAGCGTTGCTATTCCCGGCGGCGAAAGCTATGAACTCATGACATTCATCGATGACACCCATGTGGCGCTGCCTGCTCCTGACGGCACACGCAGCATCGTCGAACTTTCTAACAACGGGCTTATGGCATACCGTGACATGGTCAGCTCAAATCTTATGGCTGCCCGCTAACGGACACCCTATAAATGAAAGCATTACAATTCATACCGTCCTACCAGCTCACGCTGGCTGTGGCGGTTATAATCCTGTATCTTACCCTCCTTCCCAAGCCTTTTGGGGAGGAGGAACTTCCTTTATTTCCAGGGGCTGACAAGCTTGCCCACTGCTGCATGTTCGGAGGACTGGCGCTTACCTTTATATTCGAACGCCATGTTGCCGGCAAGCGACTCTCCATTGGTCAGGCTTTGGTTGCAAGCCTTGCAGTGACGCTGTTCGGCATCGCTGTGGAATTCATTCAGAATGCAATGGGACTCGGCCGCAGCGGAGACTGGGCTGACGGACTTGCCGATGCCATCGGAGCATTCGCGGCTGTCCCGCTATGCTATGCCTTACATTGGATCAACGTCGTAGTAAAGCACCGCACCTGAAAGCTGACGGCTGTTGGTCATCTCTATCCTTATATCATTCAGCAGGCTCTTGACTTTTGAAATCGAGGCCTGAGTCTCGATTTTAAGCATTATACGTCTTATGTATAAAGTCTGAATTCTTGCCACATATGGCTCGTCGGGACCACTGACTCTATTCCCAAGCAACACACGCAGGCGCGAAGCAAATTCAAATGCGATAGCCGACACTGCCGCCGGGTCCTTGTGTTTTATATATACATATATTATTCTTACAAAAGGCGGATAATTATATTGCTGGCGTTCCTGAATTTCCCGCTGATAGTAACCTTCATAATCATGACGGACAAGAAAGTCAAACAAAGGATGAGAAGGATTATATGTCTGAACCGCCACCACTCCATTGTCACTTTTCCTACCGGCTCGTCCGGCCACCTGCTCGATCATATTGAACGCGCGCTCCGATGCACGGAAATCCGGAAAATTCACTATACTGTCGGCATTTATGACTCCTACCACGCTCACTCGTCCGAAGTCAAGACCTTTGGTCACCATCTGGGTTCCGACCAATATCTGAGACTTCCCTTTTGAGAAATTGTCAATTATCGTTTCATATCCGTCCTTACTGCGCGTGGTATCGAGATCCATGCGGGCGATCGAGGCTGTCGGAAACAAGGAGTCGATTTCCTCTTCAACACGTTCGCTTCCATAACCGAGAACTTCTATGCCCGGTTCCTTGCATGCCGGGCAGACTTCGGGCACACCGTAGGGGGTACCGCAATAATGACATATCAGTTTGTCGGAATGCCTGTGATATGTCAGCGAGACATCACAATTTTCACATTTCGGCACATAACCGCAAAGTTTGCAGCGTGCTATCGGTGCATAGCCTCTGCGGTTGATAAAAAGTATCGACTGCTCGCCCCTCTGAAGAGATTCGTTGACAAGTCTCCTGGTGAGAAGAGAGAAAGTGCCTTCAACCTCTCCCCTCTTTCTCGCTGCCGCCATGTCGACTATCTCAACATGAGGAAGCCGGAGACCTTCATAGCGTTCAGTAAGTTCAACCAGCCCGAAGCGTCCTGTCAGAGCTTTGTAATATGTATCGACTGCCGGAGTGGCACTTCCGAGAAGAGTTTTTGCACCATGCATTGAAGCCAGCACGATAGCCGCATCGCGTCCATTGTATCTCGGAGCCGGGTCCTGCTGCTTGTAAGCGCTTTCATGCTCCTCATCAACTATCACAAGCCCCAATGACGCAAACGGCAGAAACACGGCAGAACGGGCCCCAATAACCACGCAGGGGTCTGAAGAGGCGAGTAGCTTTTTCCAGATATCGACACGGTCATTATCCGAGAATTTCGAATGGTAGATCACCACCTTGTCGCCGAACACCCTCTGCAGTCTACGGGTCAACTGGGTTGTCAGCGCTATTTCAGGCACAAGATATAGAGCCTGCCGCCCCTGCCGCAGAACATAGTCAATCAGATGAATATAGATTTCAGTCTTTCCGCTTGAAGTGACTCCGCGGAGAAGGGTGATATCCTTTTCAAACCATGATTTATGAATACTGTCGAGAGCCGAGGCCTGAGCTTCGCTCAGTACAGGCAACTCACCTGTGACAAGTCCTGAATATGAAAACCGGCTGATCTCTTTTTTATAAATATCTACAATCCCTTTCTTTGCCATCGCCGCGATCACAGTAGTCGTTACTCCTGACCGCTCCATCAGTTCCGTGCGTGTCACCTCCTGAAGTTCCGAATCCTGGCGCATGAAAGCCGAAATCTCAATCAGGGCCAGAAGGGCTTTTTCCTGCATGCTGCCAGACCTGACAGAATCAAAAGCCTTGTGCAAACCATCGGAATCACCTTTATCAACCGTCAGTCTTACATAAGTTTCCTTACGAGAACGATAACGCTCTACAAGATTTTCTGAAATCTGCACCGCTCCCTTTTCAAGAAGTGAATTTATTATCGGGCCTATGTTTGCAAATCCGGTCTTCTTGCCGATCAGATCAAGAGGCTGCTTCTTCTCACAGCCCAGAATATAGTTCATCACAACCATTTCCCTTTGCGAGAGTCTCTCATAAGGCTTTTCTTCATAATCCGGATCGGCAGACACGAAAGTCTCACTCTCTATTTTCAATCCCGCCGGCATGGCTGCTCTCATCACTTCTCCCGGAGTACAGAGATAATAGTCTGCCATCCAGTTCCAAAATTTAAGCTGCGGATGTTTGACCACGGCCCATTCATCTAAGATCAAAGCGATGTCTTTTACCTCATACCCCTGAGGAGCCACCTGTGTCTGAGAGGCAATAATACCTGTGTAAAACTTCTTTCTTCCGAACGGAACAATTACCCTATAACCGATTCTGACGGAATCAGCCAAGGCCTCAGGCACACTGTAGGTGAACGTTCCGCTTATAGGAACTGGCAGAAGAACTTCAACAAAAGTCATGGTGGCGATATGGTTTTATCTGTAAAAATACTATAAATTACCGTCACAGGCAAAGATTTCCTGAAATTTATTCGTAACTTTGCAGTGGTAGCAGGACGCTTGTGTCGCTTGCCGATGGAGGTGAGCTCCGGAGCGGCAAGAGGAAAGTCCGGGCAACACAGAGCACCATACTCTCTAACAGTGAGCTGTCGGTGACGGCAGAGTAACGTGACAGAAAATAACAGCCTGCCGACAATTCCGTCCCGCAAGGGTCTGGATGGCAGGCAATGGTGAAAAGGTGGGGTAAGAGCCCACCGGGTGTCATGGCAACATGGCATGCCGCACGTCTTATGGGTTGCAAGGCCATGTATACCGGCGCGTGACAGAACAACTTTCGCAATAGCGAAGTGTCACAATGGGCTGCTCGTCCATAGCCGGGGGGTAGGCTGCTGGAGTGCCGAAGCAAAGCGAGGCACCGATTAGATAAATGACACGGGCGCCGCGGCAACCTTCCGGATCTTCGGGTCCAAGTGTAGAAGTCCCGCGGTGACATAACCCGGCTTATAGTCCTGCTACCTTTTTTTAGATTTATCAAAAACCGCATATGCCAAGAAGCAAATTCTGCCGGTCAGTACCTCAACGGACATACCGGCAGAATTTTTCATATAAGTGTGTGTTTTAATGCATCAGAATTATGTTTTCTGTATCAGCCCCCGAAATCGCGATGATTACCGATTAGTTCTGTGGACAAGAATATTGTCGTTGATAATAAATTTACCGTCAATGACTTGAACGCCGTTATCTCCATAGATCTCTACCGAGGGGTTCTGACAGTAACGATTGCCATAGACAAGTTGTACGGAATCTTCATTCACTCCTTCAGGAAGAACGGGGAAATGCAAGTCTACTACGCGGCCATCAAGCAGCTTCGTACCCTGATACTCACGCACTATTTCTTCGTACCACTTGCGACCAAAACCCTTCTTGTATATTTTGAAGGCATTCTCATTGTTGTTCATGTCGCCGATGTAGCCAATATCGCCGGGAGTTATATCCTCAAATGATAAAAAAATCCTTTTTGAAGTGTAATCCGGCTCTTTCATCCAGTTGATAACCGGAAGCAGGGTGTTTTTAATCACTTCTTCAGTAAGACGATGACCACCCTTGAATGACGACCAGTAAAAATAGCCATCGCAGCACTCTTCCTGACAGTTGCAAACATCATCTTTATCGCCAAAGAGTCCGATTACAGACTCCGGAGTCACATCGCCGACATAAAACAGGTTTGCCTCCATTTCTTCAAATTGATCGATTAGTGTTTCTGTAACTTCAAAGGATTCACATCCGCCTTCTCTTTCTGAAAAGAATCGTAGTCTCTCACCATTGTTTTCTTTCAGAAGGTCTGAGACGTGAAATGCGGGATTGACAAGGATTCGGCGATAGCCTTTCATCTGAGAAGCATACATTGCACCCATTGAGGTGCCGATTACAATTGTATCATCGGGGCGATACTCTCCTGCAAGACTCAATAACAATTGAAGAGTCTCTATTGGACTGACTGGAATGTCAGGAGTTACAACGTTGTCCTCCGGTAGTAACTCCCTCAACTTTTTTGCTGTGTTGGACTGTCCCGATGAGGAAAGCCCATGAAGATAAATGATGTTCATATTGCATTCTGTATTTGGTTTGAATATTGCTTTTCTTTCCATTGAAGATGGCTGAATCTGCTTTTGAACTTACGATATGTTGGGTCATCTTTGCCCTTGATCATTTCAAGATAGTTAATTTTACCATCTATTACATTGACAAGATTCTTTTCCATACCCTTGCAGAAATCCCTTGTAAAGATGATTTGTGCTTGTGCATAGCCATATTTCTCCCACAAGTGCAGAAGTACTCGCAGTTGTTTTATGTAAGAGCGCGGGACGTTGATTTTATCGCTTACAACGACTCCGGTAACTTCTCTACGTGTGCCGGGTACAAATGTCTTTGTTTTCTTCTCGTTCACTTTAAGTCCGTACTTCGCAATAATGTTATAAAGTCTTGATTGCCAGAAGGGACTCATTCTGCGAATTGATTTGCTATGACTGAATGTTATATCATCGGCATAGCGCGAATATTTACATTCCATTCTTTCAGCAAGCTTTGACATATCTTTGTCAAGGCTTTTGAGAACTATATTGGATAGAACCGGCGATGTTGGAGCACCCTGTGGTAGTACTTCGACACCCTCACTATCCGAAACTGTACATAGTCTGCAAATAATATTGATTACATCATTGCTTTGCAATCTGTCACCAAGCTCCCGATGCAGAGCCTGGCGCACCATAAGTTTGGTGATGCTCGGAAAGAAATTTTCAAGGTCCATATTAAATATGCAGGTTTGACCCACGTGTATCAAGGCGTTTTCCTTGACACTTCTATTTAATACGAAGCCGGTGGCGTGTTCATCGGGGACGAATATGGCTTGCAGAAGTATGTTGATTGCTGACTGGATAGCCTTCAAGGGTTTGACCGGAGCACTGATTTTCCTATATCCGCCTGATTTCTTAGGTATTGTAAAATCGACATATGCGGATTGTCTTGCTTTGACGGATGCAAATCGCATTATCTGTCTGCCGGACTTGGGTTCGGTCAGACTCCAGCCATCGATCAACGGCGCTATGAAATTCAACACATCAAACAGCTCCTTCGGATTGCCAATGGTTATGTCTTTTAGATATTTTACAATTTGGTCTCGCATAATTTTGTCGATTTGCGAGAGTAAAGAAAACATCGGTCTTACTTTCGTGTGCGCCGGATGGTCGAGGCTTCGGCAATGTGCGCTGTGAACGAGGGAGTGCATTTAACATCACCGAGAGCGAAGCAAAGGTGATGGAACATGCACGACCGAAGTGAACAGCGTGCAGGGTCGATGCCGAGTAACAAACGTTGGGGTGCGCTCCGATAATTCGGAACGAAGTCTGCCGGATTCAGCAGACAGATGGCAAAGGTCTGACCGATGTTTTCAATGTTCTCTTGTTTTATGACACAAAGCTACAACCGGTGTGGGAAAGATAACTTCTCACTTATAAAAATTGCTCGATTTTTGCAGTATTTTTGCAATATGTTCTCGCAGATTAAGCGGACGGAGGACTTCGAGCTGTTCACAGTGAAGCAATATCTCCTGCACGAAATCAAAAGCCGGGATCAGGTAATAACAGAAATCTGTATAATTCTTCCCTCTGAATGCGATTTCCTGACTGTGGTGCAACGGTTGTGTTTCAAGGTAGCGCGGAAGTTCATCATGCGCACGAAGCACTACACGACATGGCGCGGAAGTATAACCATCAGTTGAAACGCCGAAGTAATTCGAGAAATAATCATCAGGCGAAAATTCCTCCGGATAGTCAAACCGGTTATCAGTCAATTTGCAGGCGTTCATCCTGTCAAGGGCATAAAGCCTTAAATCGCCATTCCCCACCTTCCTGCTCAAAAGATACCAACGGCGTTTGAACATCTTAAGCGCCAAAGGCTCAACCGAAATTGATTTATATGACCGGGAACTTATATGGAAACCCTGATAATCAATTTCAATAATGAGGTTTGATTTCAGAGCCTCTACTATCACATTGAGATGAATCGCTCCTTTGTCAGCCGGCTCAAGTAGTATCTTGTCCGAAAGATTACGTGATTGCGTGATTATGTTCTCTGTTGCTATCGTGCTCAAAAGCCAGTCAATTGTTTGATTGTGATTGAGAGAATCATCATCTATTTTATAGCGACTATACGGGCCTGCTTTGATGGTCTCTATATCAATGCCGAACTGTTCTCCGATAGCTCTGCGATGATTATAGAATGTCCGCCGGTCAATCTCCGCTTCTCCACAATCCCTATAGAGCCCGGAATCAGACCATTGGTCGTTAATCTCGGCGAGTGTCAACCCTTCGGGAAATTTCCGAAGGGTTTCAACAAGCCATAGATATCGTTTTAGAAGTAGAGCGACCATTATTCTTCAGGCATGAGATTGATGTTGTGTTCTTTGGCAAAATCAACAACTCGTTTTGCAATCTGATCAAGATAACGGCCAGAGATTGAAGATGAAAATTGCGGAGTGTGAATCAGAAGCATCGGATTGGACACTTCATTTCGGACACTTACATTCATCCACTTATAGAGTCCGGTTTCTTCATTTCCAAGGAACTCAACGTTGAAGATATCGCCAAAGTATTCGTCTCCGTAAGTCTCTCGCGGGAAGTGCCCTACTGCAGCGATCACTATGGGGAAGTTGCGAAAGAAGTCGCTTGAGAGGATAGATACGCGTTCAACAACTGATTGTTTACCGTCAACAGACTCAGTGTGACTTTTATAGGCGGCATCACTCATGTCTGTGTGGAAAGACAGACGATGAAAATCAAGATGATCTTCTTTTGTCATCGTTTTTCTGTCTTTTAAATACAGCTCAAATATTTTATTGATGAGTTTCTGATAGTTGTACCACGTTCTTGCCGTTCCTTCGGTCCCTTTCAGATTACCAGCTTCCTCTGAACCGCTTCTAACCTGAAATTTTTGATTAGCCCAGGGATGCAAGAGGGAGCCAAATTCAATTATCGAGGAGTCAACTGATTCATAACCGATGCCATTGGAGACAATATTACGCCACTGTCCGGCATTACCGGCAATTTCATTTTTATATTGCTCGATATTTGCTTCACGATCAATTGCCGGCTCCTGGCCGAGAAAAAGAATTTTAGCATTTGGGTTACCATGCCCAATATATCCGTCGAGCATATAATTCACTAAAGCTTTGAATTCATCTGAGTATTTCATCTGTTAGATTTTTTAGGTTGTCGTTCATTAACGCATTTAGACACTGCGTCCGCTTTAGCAAACGAAAAGGGCGCGGACATTCCTTTTTCATTTTGATTAGTCAGGCTTTGGTAAACCTTGAAGCTCAAATAATGGAAAAGGCAGACCGTGCCCCTATGACGGGACAAGCAGCCTACACGATTCATTATTCGGCGCTTCGTTAAATGTACCAGATTTGACTAAGCCGGATAACTTACGGGTAAGTTGTTTGCAATAAATATCATCCTCTGATGTGTAGTGCAAATTTAGTTAAATTTTTCTCACTTCCACAACTTTAGAAATATTTTTTGCACGGAGCTACACGGCTCTTTCATTTAAGATTTCGTCTCATTCTCGACAAATGTGTTATTTTATAGCGAGAGCAGTACGGGTGGAGAGGCTTTAACCTCTGATTTTCAAGAAAATAAGTGCAATGAAAATTTGGCCAAGTGGCAGATTTTTAGTAACTTTATAGGTGATAATCAAAGAGTTACGCCAAAAAAATGAAGCCACTTGACCAAGTCTGTTCGACTGACGCCTATGCGCCTGATCATACCGCAAAAGTACACAATAAATTATTACTGTCCGCTAAACCATAAAAGGGTGAGTCCAACTTCTTGAACAGCAGAAGTTGGGCTTACTTTTTGTATTTGACAAGCCCCCTCAGCAGTTTTCGGGATCTTCAGGAGGGGATTCCGAGGCCTCTGCGAGCATGATTTTCAAGTCAGCGTCGGGCTGATTTAGGAACTTTTCGAGATTCAGATAATACATCAGTACAATTCTGACGATTGTAGCCAGTCCAGAAAAGCTCCAACGCCTTTGCAAGGTGCTTTGTAAGACCGAGAGCAACAGATTAGCTATGAGCGTTACCCAAATCTGTATTTTTATGGCATTGGCACTTTCGCCATAGAAGTATCGCAAAGGGAAGTTCTGCTTTATCTGCTTGAAAAGCGACTCAATCTGCCATCGGCGACGGTAGATGGCCACGATTGTCTCCAGAGGCATGTCGAAGTCATTGGTGAGAAGCGATATAAGTTTTGGCTTCTTGCCTTTCTTAATGTCAACGTATGTGATTATTCTTGCAATGTGGTTGATGCCGTCTTTACGGAACACTACGACCTGTTCACGGTACTCCATCAGTCCCTGTGGATTCTGGTGCATACAGTCCACAAGTATTTCATAACTGAGGTTTTTCTTCATTTTGGTTACATATACCACCCCTCGATCCGTCAGTTCCTCGAATTTGGCATAGTTGATATATGCACGGTCAAGTGCTACTATCTCGTTGTGGCTGTAATGGCTCGGTGCAAGCATGAAGGAGTCATTGGTCGCTGCCGAAGTGAACTGCACGTCGCAGTGAACGCCCTCATTGGCATGTATGACCGAGTGTACCTTGATGCCGCCTTTCTTCTTTCCCGTCTTCGGATGACGGCCAACACCCTTGAAAATAGCATTGGAGAACAACGTGATTGTAGTGGAATCGATGATTCTAAGCCGTCTTATCCACTCTTCCGTGCCATTGCGTCGGCTGTCCGAGGAAAGAATGTCTTTATTGGCTGCATACAAGTCGCGGTATACATCTTCAAAGAACTTCTCTGAACGTCTGGCATTTGCATCCGACAAGGTGCTCCGCCTGGGCACAGTGTCAATGCCTACATGATGGAGTTTGCGTACCTCGGCTGTCATAGAAGTCTCTATCTCACGCAATGAATCGAAGCGCTGTATGACAGCATATAGCATCGTAAGCAAATGCGTATAGCCGTCAAAGCTCTTGACATACTTCTCTCCGCCGTGTTTTCGGCTGATTTCAACTATTTTTTCACGATCAAGTGATTTTATCAGCTGACCATATGTCGGCTGTCCGAAGAAATTACTACTTTTACTCATGGTTATTTAAGATAGTTTGGCGACATCAAAATAACCATTTAGGGCTGACTCCTGCAATAGGTGCCAGCCCTAATTTTTCAATCGCTCAAAAAAAGTTTAGCGGACAGTAATAACAATAAATTTGACACAAGGCGCAGTATCATGGAAGAACTTCGAGCGTTTGCCTCATCCGTGCCGGATTTCCGTAGATTGGACAAAGGCAATTTCCGTCACAGCCTCAACGATATCATCATGCTGATGATACTCGGACGTATGGCCGGATGCATCGGACGAGCCGAGATATTGGAGTTCGGCAGATACAACCTCAACAAATTACACAAAATGGGCCTGTTAAGGAACGGCGTACCATCTGAGGCCACGCTTTGCCGTGTGGAGAACGGCATCAACGATATGGATATGGCCGACAGGATGCAGCAGTTCGCAGACATATTCCTTGAAAGACTTACTTGCGCCAGCCGCATCATTGAAATAATCTGCATTGACGGCAAAGCCGAGCGCGGCACCGTTCAGGAAAACGGGCGAAGCCCGGATATCGTCTCTGCCTATTCGTTCAGCACCGGCATAACAATCGCCACCGAAGCCTGTCAGGAAAAGAGCAACGAGATAAAGGCCATACCGATACTTCTTGATAAAATAGATGTCGCAGGAAAGATTGTCACAGCCGACGCAATGTCTATGCAGAAGGATATTGTCGAGAAAATCAGAAAGAAAGGCGGAGACTTTCTGATAGAACTCAAAGCCAACCAGCCGTCATTGCGATACGGCATTGAGGACAGGCTAGTGGAACACACACCGGTATATTCTTACACCGAAGGTCCCGAACTGGCCCACGGCAGGATAGAGACGAGAACCTACCGCGTATATGACGGACTGGACATTATCGCAGACAAGAAGAAATGGGGCGGAAACATGACCATCATAGAGTATGAATCGTCCACAGTCAAAAAGTCAACAGGAGTACACACCTCAGAAAAACGCCTGTACGTCAGCAGTATGCCTACGCATACTCCGAAGCCAGGAATCTTCGTGCGCAACCATTGGTCAATAGAAAGTATGCACTGGGGGCTGGACTACAATCTTCAGCAGGACAATATAAAACGCAAGTCAACAAGAGCCGCCAGAAACCTCGATACCATACAAAGAATAGTTTACTCGGTGTTCTCAATATGGAAAGGACTTCGCAAGAAACAATCAGATAAGAATAAAGGCATAGCCGAACTGATCAGACATATCTCGATGAGCTTTACCAGACTGATTCGATTTTTAAGTCAAAAGTGAAAAAAATAAGATTTTGATACCAGAATAACTCTTTGATATACAGACATGGAAAAATTACCCGATTCTCAATGAACCGGGTAAGGGAAGATATGCTATTTATTTTAGGTTAAATGAAAGAGCCGTGACGGAGCTACCTGTTTCCACCGCAAAATTAGCCGCCGTATGGGAAATACAGTTTCCCGCATTCGATATTTGTTCAAATATTTCTGACCTCAAAACAAAACAAAGCCAGGCTTCTTGAATCGCAGAAGCCTGGCTTTGTTATGTGGTTTTACGAACTGTGATCTAGAATTTTATTTCGCTTCCAAAAGTCTGTTGACGATCTCGGCAACCTCACGGGCATTAAGCCTGGCACCTTCAAGCGAAAAATGAGAATGGTCGTTTTTATAACAACGGTTCACCGTCAGGAGTCCTTCATGGTCTGCCATATGCTGCAACTTGCGGCCGATCAGTCCATTCAGATCAATGAACGGAACATTCTGCTGCCCGGCTACCTCGGCAGTCCATGCGCCAAATGATGCTGAATTGTTTTCAATCAGACCGTTGTCAAATTTATTGCGCGGAGTGTGACTGATCACAACCGGAACAGCACCCTTCTCCTTCGCATCCATTATGAACTTGCGAAGATACCATCCATAGGTATAGACAACCTTGTACTGGCCGTTACTTTTCATCTTGAAGACTTTGCTTTCCGCCCCCGTGCCGGGCAATTCGGCCCTCTCCTTTCCGCTATTGATCGGTCCGGCATCGTTATGGCCGAACTGGATGAGCACTATGTCTCCAGGCTGCAAGGCATTGTAGATTTTATCCCAGTGGCCTTCGTCAACGAACATTCGCGCACTTCGTCCGGCTACAGCATGATTCTCAACCGAGGCCACTGCCGGATCAATATAATCCTGAAGCACACTGCCCCAGCCCCACATCGAGTTTTCATCAGAATCTTCATTCTTGACTGTGCTGTCTCCGATAGTGAACACTACGGGACGGCCGGAAGTCCGGCTTTTGCCGGTGACAGTATCTGCCGCAACAGGCTTTAGGAAAGATGTCAGACGGCATTTTTTCAATCCTCTCAAGCCTTCAGCAGCAGATGCTGCATTGGTTCTTGCGCCGAATTCACTTGTGTGGATTCGGTCAATATAAAACATAGTCTTTACCTTCTCTTTGCCGAAACGCTCAAACTTGGCGGCTGAAATCTCATTAAGATCTATGAACGGGACCTTCATTTCTTTTGCAACCTGACGGGCCCAGAGACCGAATGTTTCGTTGACACGTTCAATGACCGTACTGTCGGCATCAGCCCATGCGTTGCGCGGTGTAAGCGAAAGCAATATCGGATTCGCGCCCTTCGCCTTTGTCTCGCGGATAAAACGACGCAGATATTCTCCGTAGGTATAGACAATACGCTGTTCTCCGGTTTCTTTAATGGTAACATGGAGTGTGTCTTTGCCGATTCCAGGAATCGAGGCTCTTGCCCGGCCACTGTCATAAGGGCCGTTGTCATTATGACCAAGTTCGATCATGACCCAGTCTCCTTTACGTACACCGGACAACACATCCTCCCAGAGACGTTCATAGAACGTGCGACTGCTTGTGCCTCCGAGTGCATGATTCTCGACTGTGATTTTCTCACTGTCAAAATAGTCCGGGAAGAAACGCCCCCATCCCCATTGGCCGTTATTCCCATTGCCCAGAGTGCCGGTTCGCATGGTGGAATTACCCACGAGGAAAAGCACCGGATTGTCACCTTTGCGCGATGATCCGGCAAGCGGACGGGCAAAACGAGCTTTATTCAGACTGTCAAGCGTGTTATCTACAACCTGATTCCGGTCTTCCATCGGTGCAGCTACAGCTTTGCGCTGGGCTGACATCAGTTGAGGTGCCATAAGAGCCATAGCTGCCAGACCTGCAACAAAGGATTTTCTGCAAATTTCGATATCCATCAAAAAAGATCAATTCAAAATATTAGAGGGCGTTCTATAACAACTGTTATTGAACACCCCTTTTACTTGTCAGTTATAGCGCTGAAGACGAGCCAACGCGCAATTGTAATTATACAGTGTCTCAAGAAAATCACGACGAGCGGCGAGGAAATAATTAAGTTCCTGCATATAGGTCAGAAAATTAATCTGTCCGCCATCAAAAGCCTTTTTCAAGAGTTCGAAATCGGAATTATCATTCATGATATCTTCATACTGATCGAGAAGCTCACGATACAGAAGAGCCTTTTCGTAGTCACCTGACATAGCAGCCGACAGGCGTATCAGTTCCATTTCCTGTTGCATTTCAGAGGCCCTGACCTGCAGACGGGAGGCTTTTACTTTTTTATTACCCGTAATGAACGGGAGGCTTACAGCAACAGAAAATCCGTTGAATCTGTCGCCCATCTCCCATTCATGACTATAACCGAGAGTAAAGCCAGGCAGCAACGATCGCTTTTCAACTTTAAGCAATGACTTCTGAACTTCAGCATCAGCTTTCATGGCCGCTATTGCCGGATCTTTTGCCCTGATATTTTCCACATCCGGACGAAGAGAAGCCAGATCCACCTCCGGATAAACATTCCCGACTGATGCTACCAGATCTTCAACGTCTTTGCCTCCGTTCATAGCTCGCAGAGAGGCAAGCATCGCAGCATATTCTCCACGCAAT
Source organism: Duncaniella sp. C9 (assembly GCF_004803935.1). GTDB lineage: Bacteria > Bacteroidota > Bacteroidia > Bacteroidales > Muribaculaceae > Duncaniella > Duncaniella muris. Next base: position 2,417,691 of record NZ_CP039547.1, on the reverse strand, counting down.
GTTTTCAATTCTCTTTCTGCTGCAATCTTTTCAATCACAGACTTATTATAGTCGAGTTTTGTCTCATTGCCCTCATCGACAGCCTTTCTGAACGTTTTCTGAAGAGAAGAAAGACCGTCACAGATCTTTTCTGTAGCGGCAATACGCTGCTTTGCATAAATTATATCTATCAGAAGCAAACGTACTTCCTGGCGCGCTTCAATCATTGCAGACTCCTGAAGATATTGCATAGCGGCCTGAGATTTACGTATAGCCTCACGTCTGGCAGTATATACCCCCGGCCAGTCAAACCCTTGAGAGATCGAAAAATTGCGTTTATCTCCGATTCCTTTTGCCCCCCATAGACTTTCAAATCCGATTTCAGGAGCGTCAAGGGTGTTTTCCGACTTCAATGATGCTATTGCCGCCTGATTTTCAGCATCGGCATATTTCAGAGCCATGTTATTTGACACCACTGTATTCAGAACCTTGTCAAAATCTGAAGCCGAAACAGAACACACTGTAAGAGCCAAGGCCATCAACGATATTGGAAATTTCATCTATATATCTTAATATCAAAGTTTAAACTACTTTTCTTTTTTGCGCTGTGAATAATAATATACTAACGGGACTACAAAGATATTAAGTATTGTTGAGGTTAGCAAACCGCCAAGGATCACAATGGCCAACGGTGACTGTATTTCATTGCCCGGCTTATCACCGTTCACAGCGAGAGGAATCAGCGCAAGAGCAGAACTCAGGGCAGTCATAAGAATCGGGTTCAGACGGTCGGAAGAGCCATGACGGATACGTTCCATCAAACCGGTTCCCTCCTGACGCAACTGGTCGTAGCGCGACATCAGCAGCATTCCGTTGCGGGTAGTGATTCCAAGCAGCGAGATAAAGCCTATTATAGCGGGAATATTTAGTTCACCAGTTGTCAGTCTCAATAGAAAAACTCCGCCTATTATGGCAAGTGGCATGTTCAGAAGTATGATCCATGACTGTGTAGCGCTATGAAACTGGCCGTAAAGCAACAAGAATATTATGACGAGTGCAATGATTGATACAATCGCAAGGGTTCCGGCGGCTTTGGCTTCATTTTCAAACTGGCCGCCATAGCTGATAAAATAGCCCTCAGGCAACCTTATTTCTTCATCGATCTCAGCCCGGATATCATCTACAACACCTTTCAGATCGCGGTCGGCGACATTGGCAGAGACCACAATCCTGCGGCTTACATTTTCCCGGTTAATAGTATTGGGACCGGTGGCCGAAACAATGTCAGCCACTTCACTCAACGGCACCTTGCCTTTGGGTGTATCAATGGCCAATACAGAGATATCTTCCATAGTAGATCTGCTTGACGGAGCCATTCTCAAAGTGAGATCATAGGGAAACCCGTTTTCATATACCTGCGACACTTTTTCTCCGGCAAGTGCGATATTGATAAAATCGGCGAATTCCGGCATGGTCACCCCATAATATGCAAGCATGTCACGTCTGGGGCGGATGTCAAGCTGAGGTCTCTCCACCTGTTGCTCGATATTCACATCGACAACCCCGTCAACAGAAGCAATATGATTTTTTATTTCATTACCTATATTATATAAGCGCTGAAGGTCATCGCCAAAAATTTTTATTGCAATCTGCGCTTCGGTACCCGAAAGCATAGCGTCAATGCGGTGAGATATCGGCTGTCCGATTTCCACGTTGACTCCGGGCAAATGGGATAGTTCATGGCGAAGATCAGCAAGAAGTTCCGCACGGCTCCGTCCGTGATCAAGTTTATAAGGTGCTTCAATTTCTGAGACATTCACACCGAGAGAGTGCTCGTCGAGTTCGGCACGCCCGGTCTTACGGGCAGTTAATGAAATTTCCGGCATAGAAAGTATGATTTTCTCCGCTTCCCGTCCGAGACGGTCACTCTCCTCAAGCGAAATTCCCGGAAGAGTGCTGACGTTTATAGTAAGCGACCCTTCATTGAATGGAGGCAGGAAACTACGGCCGAGAGAGAAAAAAATCCCAATAGCAACCAGCAACAACAGCCCGGTGGTTATGAAAATGGATTTCACATGGCCGAATGACCAGGCAAGAGCTTTGTCATAGCCAGAACGAAGCCACCGCGAAAACTTCGGTTCTCTGTCAAGAGCCTGCATGGCCTTTTTACTGCCAAGGAGGAATGAGCAAAGCACAGGGGTAACTGTCAGTGCCACTATTGTTGATGCTATCAAAGCTACAATAAATGAGATACCAAGCGGTTTGAGCATTCGGCCTTCCATACCGTCAAGGAAGAACAGCGGCAGGAAGCTGGCCATGATTATCAACGATGAATTGAAAATCGGCAGACGCACCTCTTTCGACGCTTCATAAATCACAGATATGACTGATTGTCCTTTTTTAAGGTTTTCTCTAAGCCGTTTGTAGACATTCTCTACATCGACAATCGCATCATCCACCAATGAGCCTATAGCGATGGCGATGCCGCCAAGACTCATTGTGTTGATCGTCATACCCAGCCAATGCAAGACAAGCACGGTAACAATAATGGACAATGGTAGAGCCACGAGCGATATGACAGTCGTGCGCAAGTTCATCAAGAAGAAGAACAGAACAACAATCACGAATATCGCTCCGATAAACAAAGCCTCCTGCAAGTTGCTGATAGAGGTAGATATGAACTCCGACTGACGGAAAATATCAGTGTTGACAACCACGTCAGACGGCATTGTTTTCTGCAACTGTCCCAGGCAGCCCTCGATTTCCTCTGTCAGGTTTATCGTACCTACTGCCGGTTGCTTTGTTACAGTAAGCAATACGGCCGGAGTGGCATTGACCGAGGCGGTGCCTAAACGAGGCTCCGCCGCACCTACTTTCATTTCAGCTATATCACAAAGCCTGACCGGCATACCGGCATCATTCGTAAGAATAACCGTATTGCCGATTTTATCAAGATCCGAAGTAGCGATATCTCCTTTTATTATATATTCATTGCCGTGCTGATAAATCACTCCGCCGGAAGCATTGCTGTTCATCTGTGTTACAACATCACGCACTGCTGTCAGAGTGACACCAAACTGCTGCATTGAGGCAGGATCAAGCAAAATCTGATATTCGCGAGCATCACCACCAATCACTGATACAGACGAAACGCCTGAAAGCGACAGCAGTCTCGGCCTGATGCGGCTGTCTGCTATAGTGCGCAGTTCTTCCGCAGATGTTATCGAATCAGCCGTCAGCCCGATGATCATGATCTCGCCAAGGATGGACGACTGCGGTCCAAGCGTCGGCTTTCCTACACCCGGAGGAAGTGCCCCTTCTATTTCAGAGAGCTTTTCCGCTACAATCTGACGGGCAAGATAGACATCAGTACCCCAGTCAAACTCGACCCATACAGACGAAAGTCCGGTAGCCGAAGCCGAACGGACCCGACGGACACCAGTGGCACCATTAACCGAAGTTTCCACCGGATAAGTGATCACCCGTTCGATTTCTTCCGGTGCCATGCCTGGGGCTTCAGTCATCACAACGACCGTAGGAGCATTCAGATCAGGAAATATGTCGACTTCAGTACGAAGCAGTACAATTGCTCCGTAGATGAGCAACAAAGCTGAAATCACAACAACCGCCAGACGGTTGTCAAGCGAAAATCTAATTATTCTGTTGAGCATAACCGAATAAAACCTGATTATTTAGTGAGAATGTGAATGACCTTCCGGAACAACAGTAGAGGTTTCTGCCAGCCTGACAAATGTCGAACCGTAAGTAACTACAGAGTCCCCGTCATTGACTCCTGACAGCACTTCAATTCTACGGCCGTCACTACGCCCCAGAGTCACAGGCTGTTTCTTATAGGCATGGTCATCAACCTTTACATATACAAAATTCTCGCCTTGCTGTTCCGACACCGCACCGACAGGCACTGCCAGAGTCTCAGCCTTGTCTGTTCCAATCAGATAGACTTCGGCAGGCATACCGGGAACAACATCTCCATTACTGTCAAACGAAAAATACACTGCAACATAGCCCGGTAAAGTAGTGCCTGTGGGCGATGATGACAGAATCGTGCAATTACGATCAGCCAATGACACCATCTCACCGCCTCGCGAAGGTCTGAAATTGGCTGTGGCAACTTTCGGGAGGAAGGCTGCCTCTGCGGAAGGAAGCAAAGCCCGCAATGTCAGACGGGAATTACGCCCTATCACGGCAATAGTCTGGCCTGCTTCCACATAAGCTCCGTCATTGACCGACAGTTCTGAAATCACGCCTGGAATACCGGCAACCGCACTTCCGCCAGCCGCAACCGGGCTGAAAGCACTTTTTGCCTCTTCATAGGCTCGTAAAGCCTCATTATAATCCTTCTTGGTTACTATGCCTTCTTTAAGAAGCGGTTCGAGCCTGTCGAGTTCACGTTTTGCAGCCTGAAAATTCGCTTTGGCAGCTTCATTAATATCTCCGCCACTGACATTTTTGGCCGAAACGGAAGCTATGAGCTCACCGGAACGCACACTCTTGCCAAGTTCAATGCCTCGTGCAAGCCTCACAATTCCTGATGTGGGAGCACTGACAACCGCTCTGTCAGACGATGCCGGAAGAATCTCGCCGACAGCTTTAACAACTTCGGCAAAAGGAGCTTTCTCAATCGCCTCTGATTTCACTCCAAACCGAAGGGCATCAGAAGGAGACATCACGATTTCGCCCGTATGGTCATGCTTGTGCTCATGATCCTCCGCCTCAGCAGAATGGCCATCAGAATGATTATGGCCTGAGCAAGAAACAAATACGGCTGTCGCAAAAAGCAGTAAAGAGGGTGCAACTGGTTTTGATAATTTAAAAAGCATTGTATTCGAAAAATTTTCATTGAACATCGGTTCTGGCATGAGCCGATAAATCCAGAACCACGGTATCAGAAGTTGCCACAAAGGTAGCAATGACACATCAAAGAAATGTTGCAGAATCTCGGATAAACCTTGCAAAATTGCAGACGGTCCCAAAATAGATACTTGTGGCAAATGCAACCGTTCATGACCACCATAAATAAGCAAAATTCTATATGTCACCAGATTTCGAGATCGACAATGCAACAGGTAAAGCGACTGTCAAGAATTAATTGATACAATACACTATAAATTTCAGGTGTTTACGGCGCAATTATGCAATGTCATAAGCATCCGTTGTTCCGATGTATTGCACTTAACTAATTGATGTATAGATGACAATCTAAAATTATGTGTACTGAATATGTACTAATTGAGAAATTTAGTACAAGATAATAGTAAGTATTTAAGTTTAATTTGCAGGTGTTAGTTATTTTTAGTTCTATTCTTTTGCCTCGGTTTTCTTCTTTCGGCGGTCAGTATGTAGATAGATATAGGGGCTGGTAAAAAGAAAATCAGATAATGGCTTTTCTCTTTTGCCCAGCATATATTTATTGGTTTGGTTCAGTATAGATGTATATATCTATGACCAAACCAAACTTATTTTTGCACAAGCTATTGACACGAGCCATAAAAAGTTGTATCTTTGCGAATGATTGGAAGTATCCAGTCACGACATTTTGGAAAAATAAGAAGCGTTATGCGTATCTTGTAGTTTGAGAACGTAGGAAATTCACAAACATGTGCGAGAGAACCACTATTGTTACATCTGCACAAATGGTTTCCTATGACCTTCAAACTAAGACGTGGCATAGTTGGCTCACGTTTCTGCATTATAATTTAATCTTTCCATCGGGTCAATGGTGAACGTAATAGAATATGAATAAGCCACTAATTTTCGTGACACTACTGTCGCTCGGTTTTTCATTATCATCATGTCGTGATGATAATACCGTTTTCAATGAGCCTACTCCAATCAGAGCATACGAAACTGATGCTCAGATATTATCGCAGTTTGTGGATGTTGATAATGTCTCTGGGAGATTCTTCATTAATCCAGATAAAAAAATTAATGCCTCCGATTATATTGTCAACCGCAGTCGCGAGGAGCTTATGGAGGTAAGCTCGTTCAACAGAGAGAGGTTCATCGGTGAAATGGAGGAAATAAACGGTCTATTGTACTCCATCAAACGCTCAGGAATTGCAACCGCAATGATATATTCCACGGCTACCTCAAATACAATCATACAAGGAAGCAACACGGAGTTCATAGAAATAGAAAATTGCGGAATAACATCGATAGGTGGTAGCAATGTCGCCAATCTTACCGTAGATTCAAGGAGATGCGAATCAACGAGCTTTTACTCTCAAGAAGAGATGACGCTGAATGTTTCTGCAAGTAGTAAATCGTTGTTCTACTACTACCAGCTATCATTTGGCGATACTTCAAATCCAGATAAAGGGATCGTTGTTTTTTCGGGGATACGAAATCCCAGAGAGAATAATTCATATAGGATAATCTCAAAATTCGGCAATGGGTGGATGTCCATCGGGGGAGAAAACCTTATCGGCGACGGAATGTTGTCAGTTTCAGTTTCAAGATGAAATCAGTAGTAATCCCAGTTTTCGCTTGTATGTTGGCGGTTTTGTCGTCATGTGAAGGGCGTTCAGGCTATCTTGATGAAGGTCAGCAAACGACAGTGACAATGTTGACTGATGTCGAATGGCTTATGTCGTACGCCGATTATGGCTATGGTAGTGTAGAAACCTATGACGATGAAACTAGGATATATAAGTTTGACAAAACCGGCAAGGGTTGGTTTGCCAGCGGGTCGTTCACTGATATTTCTAAAAAAGACGATGTGAGCTATTATCAATGGACTTTCACAACAGAGAATTTTGTAGTCATATACATGACCGGACATTCCGTGGAGGGCTATTGGTATATTGAAAAATTAACGCCTAATGAACTTTGGGTACAATGGACGCAACAAGATCCCGTCCTACATCCGAATCAAGATAAAGATATATACAAATTCAAAGCTCGGAAAGTTATAAAACAATGAATGTGAACAAAATATTTTTATTATTACTATGTGCGATAAGCCTGTTTAAATAGGTAGAAAATCTTACAAATCAGTCAAATTTGCGGATTGGCTAAGTTGTTGATAATCATTGTAACTATCTATATTCAGTTATATTCTTTTTCCCCACGTTAAGTTATCCGTTGTTTCATTCAAGACACCTTAGAATCGCAACTTTCTTTGAGACTGTTGTCTGTGGAAGTGCTGATCAATGATATGTAATCCAAGAAAGGGGGTTCGGAAAAACACAACACAAAAAACTCGAAGGCGGTATTCTGACTACAAACTTTTTGGCTTGACAAGCATGTTTATTCATTGCTTTTTCATAATTTTGCAAGTCAATTAGCAATACAGATGGATAAGGAAATCATTTTTGACGAACGGCGATTCCATTTTACCGATAACGGTGACGGGACAGCCACGATTGTGCTCATGCACGGTTGGGGTTGCGATCATTCAACCCTTGCCTCTGTCGAGCGTACAGCTCTTGCCTGCGGTTATCGTGTGATAAATGTGGATTTCCCCGGTTTCGGACAGTCAGAAGAGCCGGAAGAAGTCTGGGGAGTTGAGCAATACACACGCCTGATCGAACATCTGATCTACAGTCTGTCGCTCAAAACACCGCCTGTATTGCTCGGACACTCTTTCGGAGGCCGTGTCGGTATCCTCTATTCCTCACGCAATCCTGTAGAAAAACTTATATTGGTTGATGCGGCTGGCATCAAGCCTAAACGCACATTCAGATACTACTGGAAGATTTACACATTCAAAACCTTGAAACGACTGATGTATCTGATATTCGGCCACGATGAAGCCGAACGCCGTCTTGACAAGCGGAGAGCAAAAGCCGGATCAAGTGACTATGCGGGGGCCTCGCCGATGATGCGCCGGATCCTCTCAAAAGTAGTAAATGAAGACCTCAGTGACAGACTGCCGATGATCAAAGCCCCCACACTTCTCATCTGGGGAGAGAATGACACTGCGACTCCGATCAGCGACGCCCGCAAGATGGAAAAACACATCCCCGGCGCAGGGCTGGTCTCTTTTGCCGGCTGTGGCCATTATAGTTTCCTTGATAATCCCGGCCAGTTTGCCGCTGTGTTGCGCAGCTTTCTAACCGCCAAATAAAATCAAAACAGAATCATGCTTGTATATATTACCATTATCATAGCTGTCATAGCACTTGTGTTTGAATTCAGAAGACAGCTAATGATGCTTCAGCAGAACTCCTATCGCAATGACCGCTACAGCCGCTGGCTTTCAACGTCACAAGACAGCACCTCCGCCATGCGTCTGGTCAGCGGAGCCGTATTACTGGCCTCTCTGTCAACTCTGACACCGGCAATATGGATCTCAGCAGGGCTCATATGCGCAGTGTCTCTGACAAACACAATCATCCTTGTCCGAAAGAAATACAAAAAACCGCTTGTGATGACCCGACGGGCCTCCCGCATACTGCTAACGATGCTTTTGCTGGCTGCAATACCCACTGTGATCTGCCTCTTTGTCTGCCAGGCTCAAGGAGCGTCACTGATATTTGTAGTTGACATCATCCTTGCCGCATTCTGTTTTTCACAGAGCTTTGCTCTTGTAGCAAACTGGCTGCTGAAGCCGGTCGAAGCCAATATCAATCGCAAATACTATCAGGATGCCGAGCGGATTCTACGCGGAATGCCAGATCTGAAAATCATCGGTGTGACCGGAAGCTATGGAAAAACAAGCACCAAACACTATCTCAACCGCATTCTTTCGGAGAAATATGATGTGATGATGACTCCGGGCAGTTTCAACACCACGATGGGTGTGATCCGCACCGTCAGAGAATATCTCAAGCCCTATAACGAAGTATTCATTGTTGAAATGGGGGCCAAGCAACCGGGCGATATCAAAGAAATCTGCGACCTGGTGCATCCTGAGATCGGAATCGTGACAGCGGTAGGCGAGCAGCATCTCGAATCGTTCAAGACCATTGAGAATGTGCAGCGGACAAAATTTGAGCTCATAGACTCGCTCCCGACTGACGGACTTGCTGTAGTCAACAATGATTTCCCCTTCGTTGCCAACCGCAAGGTTGACAACGTCAAGTGCATCCGCTATGCTGTAAGTGAATGTGGCCCGGCCGAGTATATAGCCGAAGATATACGATATTCAGCTCATGGCACCTCATTCACAGTAGTTACTCCAACAGGTGAAAAATTCGGATTTTCAACCCATTTGGTAGGCGAATGCAATGTATCAAACTTACTGGCCGCTATAATAGTAGCGTTAAGGCTTGAAGTTCCGATTGAAAAAATCCGCTATGCCGTCAATGACATCCAACAGGTGGAACACCGCCTGAATATGAAACGTACGCCCGGAGGTGTGACCATCATAGACGATGCCTTCAACTCCAATCCCACAGGGTCGAAAATGGCACTCGACGTATTGAAAATGATGACCGGCGGACGACGCATAATCGTCACTCCCGGAATGATCGAACTCGGAGAACGTCAGGAGGAACTGAATGCGAAATTTGGCGAATACATAGCCGGAGCCGCCGACATAGCCATCATAGTCGGGCACTACAACCGTGAAGCCATCATCTCTGGCATCAAGTCGACCGACACGACATCACTTGACGTGCACGCCGTCAACTCTTTCAGCGAAGCCCAGCAATTACTGGCAACAACCCTAAAACCGGGCGATACCATCCTCTACGAAAATGATCTCCCGGATACATTCAAATAAATAAAACACTCTATTCTGATTATACAACAACACAAAATGAAAACAAACATCGGAGTCTTTTTTGGCGGACGCTCTACCGAGCATGAGATTTCTGTTATCTCGGCATCGCAAGCCATGCATGCAATAAACCGCGACAAATATGACGTCACACCTATATATATAACTAAGCAGGGGCGGTTCTATACCGGCGATGCTTTATTTGAAATTTCCAACTACCGCAACATCCCTTCGCTGCTTGAAAAATGCACCGAAGTCTATCTGAAACCGATTTATGGCGACTATAATCTCTACCGCGCCAAAACCGGCGGACTATTCGGAGCCAAAGGCCCGGTCTGCACACTTGACGTAGCTATCCCCGTGCTCCACGGGACCAATGTTGAAGACGGAATTTTCGAAGGTGTGCTTGAAACAATCGGAATCCCATATGCCGGATGCGACACCCTTGCGAGTGCCAATGGTATGGACAAGATCACGATGAAAATGATTTTGCGCGAATCCGGAGTGCCCGTGATTGACTATGTATGGTTCACCGACAAGCAGTGGTTCAGTCAACGAGACGAGCTTATCGCAAAAATTGAAGAAAAAATCGGTTATCCGGTAATTGTCAAGCCCGCCAATCTTGGATCAAGCGTAGGCATCGGGCGAGCCGGCAATAGAGAGCAGCTTATTGAAAAGGTAGACATCGCCCAGAAATACAGCTCACGGCTCATTGTCGAGCATATGGTCGACAATCTAAAAGAAATCAACTGTTCTGTGCTCGGAGACTGCGATGAATATGAGTCATCAGTACTCGAAGAACCTATAAAAAGCGCTGAAATCCTTTCATATGAAGATAAATACATGGGAGGTACAAAAGGAGCTAAAGGCATGCAGGCATCACAGAAAAGAATTCCGGCGGAACTTCCGGCGGAAATGACTGATAAAATCCGCCACCTTGCCGGAGAGACATTCCGAGTGCTCAGCTGTCACGGAGTGAGCCGCATCGACTTCATTGTCGATGATGACACCAATGAAATATTTGTCAATGAAATCAACACAATACCCGGTTCTCTTTCATTCTATCTTTGGGAAGCCACCGGTCTGTCATTCGACAAGCTCATGGATCGTCTTGTACAGCTCGCTCTTAAACGCAAACGCGAACAAGGCCTGAAAACCGTCAGCTATGACCAAAACATCTTCTCTATGTCAGGTGGTGTCAAAGGTGGTGTCAAAGGAGCTAAATCACCCAAACACTGATCTGGCATGGGAAGCATCGGTTTCTGGATCGCATACTGCATCGGCTTCGGGATTCTCGGCGGAGGTCTCTATACATATATGTCTGGGCGCAAAAAACGCCGCTGGGCCCTTTTCATCAGAGCCACACTCATATATACAGCCTTTGCTCTGGCATTCGTGTGGCTGCTCTATAAAATAGCATAGATCTGCCTGAGTGCTCCGCTGCGGAGCCGTTCAATCATGATGATACGGCTCCCCGCGCATGATGGTCATGGCCCGGTAAAGCTGTTCGGCGAAAAACAGTCGCACCATTTCATGAGTGAAAGTCATCCGTGAGAGCGAAAGTTTGTCATCAGCCCTTGAATAGACCTCCTTTGAAAATCCATAAGGGCCACCGATGACGAACACCAGCCGCTTCAGACCCTGGATCATACGGCGTTCGATCATTCCGGAAAATTCTCTTGACGTGAATTCTTTTCCACGCTCGTCAAGAAGCACCACCACATCGCCCGGCTGCAAAGCCGCAAGGATAGCCTGACCCTCACGCTGTTTCTGGCTATCTTCCGAAAATGCTTTTGCAGCCTTGACATCAGGTATGACGCAAAGCTCCATCGGCATGTAGCGGTTACAACGCTTAAAATACTCCGCAATGCCGCGTTCTATGTAATCGGTTGAAGTTTTTCCGACTGCTATCAATGTTATTTTCATGAATCAATTATTTATTCTCCATCAATATGAAAACTAAAGACGAACTTATCGACGATCTTCTCAATCTTGCCTTTGCTGAAGATGTTGGTGACGGCGATCACACCACACTCAGCACCATCCCAGCAGAAGAACAAGGCAGGCAGCATCTTATAGTCAAAGAAGAAGGTATTCTCGCAGGCGTTGAAATAGCACGCAAGGTATTCGAAAAATTCGACCCTCAGTTGAAAATGACCGTATTCATCGAAGATGGCTCTCATGTAAAACCGGGCGATATCGCATTCGAGGTCGAAGGAAGCGTCCGTTCTTTGCTCCAGACTGAGCGCGTAATGCTCAACATCATGCAGCGCATGAGCGGGATAGCAACACAGACAGCCAAATACCAGCAGAAGCTCGAAGGCCTGAAGACCAAAGTTCTTGATACCCGCAAGACCACTCCCGGCATGCGTATGCTTGAAAAAGAAGCCGTGCGTATCGGAGGCGGTTGCAACCACCGCATCGGGCTCTTTGACATGATCCTTATCAAGGACAACCATGTTGATTTTGCCGGTGGCATTCCGCAGGCTGTGAGTGCGGCTCGCAAATATCTTGCCGAGAAAGGCAAAGATCTGAAAATCGAGATTGAAGTCCGCAACGAGGACGAAATCCGCCAGGCTCTTGAGGCGGGAGTCGACCGCATCATGCTTGACAATTTCACCCCTGAGCGCACACGCGAAGCAGTGAAACTCATTCACGGACGCACCGAAATAGAATCATCAGGAGGTATCACCCTTGACACCCTCCGCAGCTATGGCGAATGTGGTGTAGACTTCATCTCAGTCGGAGCACTTACCCACTCTGTCAAAGGCCTTGACATGAGTTTCAAAGCGATGAAATAGCCATATGACGGCAAAGGGTCATTCTGACACCCTTGCCGCCTGCATATCATCAATACTGAAGCCTGCAAAATCATCAATGATTTTGTGGGCTTTTCCGTTGATGCGTTCACGCGAATTGGTTGTGGCAAGCCCGATTACAGTCGCCCCCGAACGGCGTCCGGCCTCAAGCCCCTGCATCGAGTCTTCAAACACGAAACAGTCCTCGATAGGCACTCTGATCATAGATGCGCCTTTCAGATAGCCTTCTGGATCCGGCTTGCTGTTGGTTACCAGCCCGGCTGTAACAAGTGCGCTCACCATTTCTTTCAACTCAGGATGAGCTTTGAACAGATAGCTCATCTTGACCTCATCACTACTGGTCACAATGGCAAACGGAATTTCTCGCTCAGAAAGGATATGCAGGAATTTTTCCACCCCCGGAATCCAGGGATAAGTCATGTTTTTTTCAAATTCGTGCAGTTCTCTGACAATGCCATCGCGCTCATCCTCCGGAAAGCCTTTAAGAATCTCTGCCAGAGTAGTGCCCTTTATATCGTATGCGAAAGTTTCGCCGCCGACGTTGTAGCGACGTCCCATAGCACCCCAGAATTTAGTGTATTCTCCCTCGCTGTCGACGAGGACTCCGTCAAGATCAAAAAGCACACCTGTTTTTCTTTCCATATTATCAAAGTCTATTAAGAAGCAATAAAAAATCTATTATTAATTCAATGCGGTGTCATCACAACAGTTATGAGCTACACGCATGAGGGTACAAAGGTACAACAATTTCTCAAATTCAACGCTTGGTTAAATGAGAGATTTATTGTAACTTTGCCGTGGGCTACTTTATTTCAGGGAGCGCCCACAAACACCACGATTTCACACCAATCATTGCATATAACAACACTATGGTCGTATTTTTCAAAAAAGGTGCCAACCTTATTTATGCCGTAGAGACTACCCACAAGTTCTCTGACTCAGAAAAAGAGAAACTCGCGTGGCTCTTCGACGGTGCTTCTCCCCTCTCTTCAACTTCGGTAAAAGGGCGATTCATCGGTCCAAGAAAAGAAATGATAACTCCGTGGAGTACCAATGCGGTAGAGATCACCCAGAATATGGGAATCGAAGGAATTACCCGAATCGAGGAATTCCACAAAGTCGGATCAGGCGAACCATCATTTGACAAAATGCTCTCCCGCCTTTATGACGGACTGAACTCCAAAGTGTTTACCACCAACAACACAGCCGCTCCAATAGAGCGTATAGCCGACATCACGGAATATAACAAGCGTGAAGGTCTGGCGCTGAGCGTTGAAGAAGAAGATTATCTGCGCGACCTTAGTGCACGACTGGGACGCCCGCTCACAGACAGTGAAGTTTTCGGTTTCTCTCAGGTCAACAGCGAACACTGCCGTCACAAAATTTTCAACGGCTCTTTCGTTATTGACGGCGAGGAGAAACCGCTTTCATTATTCAAGCTTATCAAAAAGACATCTCAGGTCAACCCCAACAAGCTTGTTTCGGCTTACAAAGACAATGTGGCATTTGTAGAGGGCCCCACTGTAGCTCAGTTCTACCCTACACATCCTGAACGCTCCGACTACTTTGAAGTACGCGACCTCAAAACTGTCCTCTCGCTCAAAGCCGAGACTCACAACTTCCCCACAACAGTAGAGCCGTTCAACGGCGCAGCTACCGGCAGCGGCGGTGAAATACGTGACCGTCTCGGCGGAGGACGCGCCAGTCTGCCATTGGCAGGCACAGCTGTGTATATGACATCATATCCCCGGCTCGGAAACTACCCTTGGGAACTTATGATGAACCCTCGCGCCTGGCTTTATCAGACTCCCGCCGAAATCCTCATCAAAGCCTCTAACGGCGCTTCTGATTTCGGCAACAAGTTCGGTCAGCCCCTCATCTGCGGCTCCCTCCTGACATTCGAGCACGATGAAAACGGCAAAATGTATGCCTACGACAAGGTGATCATGCTTGCCGGAGGTGTAGGCTATGCAGCAGCCAAAGACGCTATCAAGGGAACTCCCGAAGCAGGTGAAGCTGTTGTGGTGATGGGTGGTGACAACTATCGCATCGGCATGGGTGGCGGCGCAGTCTCGTCTGTGGAGACCGGCCAGTATGCTTCCGGCATAGAACTCAATGCCGTGCAACGTGCCAACCCGGAAATGCAGAAGCGCGTCTCAAACGTGATCCGCGCATTGGCTGAGAATGACAACAATCCGATTGTTTCAATCCACGACCACGGCGCAGGCGGTCATCTCAACGCCCTGTCGGAACTCGTTGAAGAAACTGGCGGACGCATCGAAATTGACGCACTCCCTGTAGGTGACAAAACACTCTCGTCAAAAGAAATCATTGGCAACGAAAGCCAGGAGCGCATGGGCATGGTTCTCAAGAAAGAAGATATTGACTATGTCCGCACTATCGCAGAACGCGAACGCGCGCCGATGTACGTGGTCGGAGAAACCACCGGCGACCATCGCTTCGTATTCGAACAGAAGGATGGCGTGAAACCGATCGACCTCGCCATGTCTGACATGTTCGGTTCATCACCCAAGACCACACTCACCGACTCGACTGTCAAGACTGCATATACTGACGGCGAATACAACGAAGATGACATCGATCGCTATGCGGCATCCGTGCTTTCGCTTGAAGCCGTAGCCTGCAAAGACTGGCTCACAAATAAGGTAGACCGCTCGATCACCGGCAAAATAGCCCGTCAGCAGTGCCAGGGTGAAATACAGCTTCCTCTGAGCGACTGCGGCGTAGTAGCCCTTGACTATTCAGGCACCAAAGGTATCGCCACCTCGATCGGCCATGCTCCTCAGGTAGCCTTGATTGATTCAGCAAAGGGTTCTGTAATCGCAGTTGCCGAGGCTCTGACAAACATTGTAGCCACTCCTCTCAGCGATGGCATAAAAGGGCTCTCACTCAGCGCCAACTGGATGTGGCCTTGCAAAAACCCCGGAGAAGACGCAGCTCTCTACCGCGCGGTTGAAGCTTGCTCCGAATTCGCCTGCGAACTTGGAGTCAACATCCCCACCGGAAAAGACTCTCTGTCGATGACCCAGAAATACGGAGCCGACAAGGTCTATGCCCCGGCACCGTCATCATTTCAGCCGCCGGCGAAGTAAGTGATGTCCGCAAGACTCTCAGCCCCGTGCTCGGAAAGAAAAACTCTATCCTTTATTATATAGATTTCTCATCCGACTCTCTTAAGCTCGGAGGATCGGCACTTGCACAGACCCAGGGCAAACTTGGATCAGAAGCTCCGACCGTATGCGACACCAAGAAATTTGTCACTGCTTTCGAGACGGTGCAGACCCTTGTCAAGCGTGGCAAACTCATGGCTGCCCATGACGTATCTGCCGGAGGTCTTCTGACCACACTCCTTGAAATGACATTCGCCAATACCGACGGAGGCATCGAATTTGACACCACCGGATTCGAACAGCTTGGAGAATCAGATCTTGTAAAGATTCTCTTTGCAGAGAACCCGGCTCTTGTAGCACAGGTTGAAGCATCGAAAATCGCATCTGTCGATGAAATTCTGACAAAAGCAGGTGTGCGCTTCTGCCATATCGGTGCTCCCACCTCTGAACGCACTCTGATCATCAGCCACAATGGCACACAGCGCCTGCTCGGAATCGACTATCTCCGTGATGTATGGTTCCACACCAGCTACCTCATGGATGCACTCCAGAGCGGAGAGAAATGTGCCCGCAGCCGATTTGAGAACTACAAAAAACAGCCTATCCGCTATCGTATGCCCGCCGGTTTTGACGGCAAGCTCGCATCAAGAGGCATCGCACTGCGCCGTGACGGTCATGGAGACCGCGTCAAAGCGGCTATTATCCGCGAAAAGGGTGTCAACGGCGACCGCGAGATGGCCTATTCGCTCTATCTTGCAGGCTTTGATGTCAAGGACGTTCATATGACCGATCTCATGAGTGGCCGTGAGACTCTGGAAGATGTCAACATGATAGTGTTCTGCGGCGGCTTCTCCAACTCCGATGTACTCGGTTCGGCAAAAGGATGGGCCTCAGGCTTCCAATGGGATGAAAACGCCAAACGCGCACTCAAGAACTTCTTCGCCCGCGAAGACACACTCTCACTCGGCATCTGCAACGGTTGCCAGCTTATGATCGAACTCGGTCTGATCAATCCCGAACACCCGAAAAAGACCAAGATGCTTCACAATGACAGCCACAAATTCGAATCTCAGTTCCTCGGCGTAAGCATTCCGGCCAACAACTCCGTAATGCTCGGCTCTTTTTCAGGAAGCAAACTGGGCATCTGGGTTGCTCATGGCGAAGGCAAATTCAACCTGCCAATGGCTATGAGTGACTACAATGTTGTGGCCAAATACAATTACAGCGCTTATCCCGGTAATCCCAACGGCTCACGTGCATCTGTAGCCGGCATCTGCTCAGCCGACGGCCGTCATCTAGCCATGA
Source organism: Duncaniella sp. C9 (assembly GCF_004803935.1). Taxonomy (GTDB): domain Bacteria; phylum Bacteroidota; class Bacteroidia; order Bacteroidales; family Muribaculaceae; genus Duncaniella; species Duncaniella muris. The sequence goes on along the minus strand of NZ_CP039547.1, from coordinate 2,400,772 downwards.
TGCCACACCTCGAACGCGCCATCTTCCCCTGGCAGTGCGGCTACTATCCGGCAAGCCGTCGCGCCGATGAAGTCACACCGTGGATCGACGCCTTTATCAACGCCCGCAAATGGGTAGAAGATAAAACTAAGAAATAATTACCTATCTAATAACCCTATAGTCAAACAAACCAAATTATGAGTCTTAACATCATCGTGCTCGCCAAACAGGTGCCTGACACCCGCAATGTGGGCAAAGATGCAATGAAAGAAGATGGCACAATCAACCGTGCGGCATTGCCGGCCATCTTCAATCCCGAAGACTTGAACGCCCTTGAACAGGCGCTCCGTCTCAAGGATGCCAACCCCGGTTCGACCATCACATTGCTTACAATGGGCTTACCGCGCGCGTCAGAAATAATCCGCGAAGCCATCTATCGCGGAGCCGACAGTGGAATAGTACTTACCGACCGTGTGCTCGGCGGAGCAGACACTCTTGCCACTTCCTACTCCCTCGCTCAGGCAGTCAGAAAGTTCGGCAAATATGACATCATTCTCGGTGGCCGCCAAGCTATCGACGGTGACACGGCTCAGGTTGGTCCGCAGATTGCCGAAAAGCTCGGAATCCCTCAGGTGACATATGCCGAGGAAATCATTGAACTTAAAGACGGCTATGTAACAGTAAAACGACGCCTGGAAAACGGCGTTGAAACCGTCAAAGCGCCTCTGCCTTGCGTGGTGACTGTCAACGGATCTGCTCCAGCATGCCGCCCGCGCAATGCAATGAGAGTCCAGAAATACAAATATGCAGTCTCTCCCAGCGAAGCTGCAAAACTCAGTGACAGCCAGAAGGCCCTTCTTGAGAAGCGCCCATACCTCAATCTTAAGGAATGGAGCGCGGCTTATGTCGACGCCGATCCGGCACAGATCGGTCTGCCAGGTTCTCCGACAAAGGTCAAGGCTATTGAAAACGTGGTCTTCACAGCCAAAGATTGCCGTGTACTCTCTGACAATGACGCTGAAATCGAAGATCTCATCAAGGAACTCATCACTAATCACACTATCGGATAAGCAGCACTATGGACCAGAATAATTTAATAGTATATCTCGAATTCGAGGACGGTCGCGTTGCCGATGTCAGCCTCGAACTTCTGACCAAAGGCCGGGTGCTCGCTTCACGACTCGGCGTTAAGCTTGAGGCAATCGTTGTAGGAGACAACCTTGACGGCGTTGAAGAGCAGGTATTCCCTTATGGTGTAGACCGCCTTTATAAAGTATCGGACAAGCGTCTCTATCCTTACACTTCCAATCCTCACTCCGCAGTCCTTATAAACCTTTTCCGCGAAATCAAGCCCCAGGCCTGCCTTATGGGAGCCACCTGCATAGGCCGTGACCTCGGTCCCCGTGTCAGCTCATGTCTGCACAGCGGTCTGACAGCAGACTGCACCTCTCTGGAAATCGGCGATCACACTGATCCAAAGACCGGCAAGGAATACAAGGACCTCCTTCTTCAGATTCGCCCTGCATTTGGTGGCAACATCGTTGCTACAATCGTCAACCCGGAATGCCGCCCGCAGATGGCCACCGTGCGTGAAGGCGTGATGAAGAAAGAAATTTTCGATCCCGCCCACAAAGGTGAAATCGTTGAACTCGATGCCGCGAAATATGTATCTGACGAAGATTTTGTAGTTGAAATTCTCGACCGCCATATTGAAAAATCGAAAATCAACATCAAGAACTCCCCCATCATTGTAGCCGGAGGTTACGGAGTAGGTTCAAAAGAAAATTTCCAGCTTCTCCACGAACTCGCCGACACACTCGGTGCAGAAGTCGGAGCATCACGTGCTGCCGTCGATGCCGGATTTACCGAACATGCCCGTCAGATCGGACAGACCGGTGTGACTGTACGCCCGAAACTCTATATCGCCTGTGGCATCTCCGGTCAGATCCAGCACATCGCCGGCATGCAGGACAGTTCTATCATCATCTCAATCAACAATGATCCCGCAGCCCCTATCAACACTATAGCCGACTATGTCATTACCGGCAATCTTGAAGAAGTGGTGCCCAAGCTGATCAAATATTACAAGAAAAACTCCAAATAACACGGTAATTCTATAGCAATGGCTAACTTTTATACAGATAATCCCGATCTCAGACACCATCTTACCCATCCTCTGATGGAGAAGATCGTGGCTTTGAAAGAACGTAACTATACCGATGCCGAGAAATTCGACTATGCACCGCTCGACTATGCCGATGCTCAGGACAGCTATGACAAAGTTCTTGAAATCGTAGGCGAAATATGCGGCGACATCATCGCACCGAACGCAGAGGATGTCGACCACCAGGGCCCGCGAGTTGAAAACGGCCGTGTCATCTATGCTGACAAAACACAAGAGAATCTCGATGCCTGCCGTAAAGCAGGTCTGATGGGCATGGCAATGCCCCGCCGTTACGGAGGTCTCAACTTCCCGATCACTCCCTATATCATGGCTGCCGACATTGTCAGCCGTGCCGACACAGGCTTCGAAAATCTCTGGGGCCTTCAGGATTGCGCCGAGACCATCTATGAATTCGCTGACGAAGCTCAGAAAGAAAAATTCATCACCCGCGTATGCCAGGGAGAGACCATGTCAATGGACCTTACAGAACCAGATGCCGGATCTGACCTTCAGAGTGTAATGCTAAAGGCCACAGAACAGCCTGACGGCACATGGCTGCTCAACGGCGTGAAGCGCTTCATCACCAATGGTGACAGCGACATTCACCTGGTACTTGCCCGCTCAGAAGCCGGCACAAAAGACGGCCGTGGTCTCTCGATGTTCATCTATGACAAGCGTGACGGAGGTGTTAACGTTCGCCGTATCGAAAACAAGATGGGTATCAAGGGATCTCCCACTTGTGAGCTCACATATAAAAATGCAAAAGCCGTTCTCTGCGGATCACGCCGTCTCGGCCTCATCAAATATGTGATGGCTCTCATGAACGGAGCTCGTCTGGGTATCGCCGCACAGAGTATCGGCGTCAGCGAACTCGCTTACCGCGAAGCTCTCGCCTATGCCCGTGACCGCAAACAGTTCGGTAAAGCCATCATCGAATTCCCGGCTGTCTATGAAATGCTGTCGGTGATGAAAGCCAAACTTGACGCATCCCGTTCGCTTCTCTATGCCTGCGCCCGCTATGTGGACATCTACAAGATCTATGACGATCTGGCAAAAGAACGCAGCCTTACTCCTGAGGAACGCAAGGAGTCGAAGTATTACAGCCGCTTGGCCGATGCCCTCACTCCGCTGGCAAAAGGCATGGGCAGCGAATATTGCAACCAGAATGCTTATGACTGCATCCAGATCCACGGCGGTTCAGGCTTCATGAAAGATTATGCCTGCGAACGTCTCTATCGTGATGCTCGTATCACATCAATTTACGAAGGTACTACCCAGCTGCAGGTTGTGGCCGCTATCCGCCACGTCACTACCGGGACTTACCTTAACCTGATCAACGAATACAATTCAGAGGAAATCAAGCCCGAGCTCCAGTCTCTCAAAGACCGTCTGGTTGCCATGACCGAACGCTATGCAAAAGCCGTAGAGGCTGTCACTGCAGTTGAAGATTCGGCCTATGGCGATTTCATGGCCCGCCGTCTGGTTGAAATGGCCGGTGTGATTGTGATGAGCTATCTGCTTCTTCTTGATGCCAACCGCAATGAAAGCTTCAAGCGCTCAGCGGAGATTTACACAAATCTTGCCGAAGCAGAAGTCTGCAAGCATGCCGATTTCATTGCCAATTTCAAACCGGCTGAAGTAGAAATATATAAAGTAGACTGATTTTCACCTACTACTAAAAATACTGAAGTCCTGGAAGAGCGACAATTCTTCCAGGACTTCTGCTTTTCTACTGAATTGTTCAAAATTGGCGGCTCACGTCATTTCACATGACATACGCCGCCAGGGTCAGTATATGATAATACTTAGCTTATTCGTCTGTTTTGAATCCGACAGTTGATTTTACATCACACCGCGTTCTCTCAGTTTCAACTGCCATGCCCATGCCGAGCGCATGGTGTCAGCAAGTGTCGATGTGGCTTTCCAGCCCAGAACTTCATTGGCATAAGTCGGATTAGCCCAGACTTTTTCAATATCTCCGGCCCGGCGTCCAACAATTTTGTGGGGCACTTTCACTCCGGTAGCCTCTTCAAACACATTAATCAGTTCAAGTACAGAGACTCCGTTGCCGGTTCCAAGATTAAAGATTTCTATTTTGGCATCGCTTTTGTTTTCAAGCATGCGCTTTACTGCGATAACATGAGCCTTGGCAAGATCGACCACATTTATATAGTCGCGGATACAAGATCCGTCAGGTGTGTCATAGTCATTGCCGAACACGCTCAGTTCCTGGCGGATTCCGATAGCTGTCTGCGTCAGATAAGGGATCAGATTCTGAGGCACTCCGTTTGGCAATTCGCCGATCTCGGCTGAAGGATGTGCGCCTACCGGATTGAAATAGCGGAGGATCACACTTTTAAATGGCGCTCCGGCATTGATCACATCTGTGATAATCTCTTCAGAGATCTGCTTAGTGTTGCCGTAAGGCGATGTCGCTTTTTTGATCGGAGCCTTTTCTGTCACCGGATTTTCATCAGGCTCTCCATAGACAGTACATGACGAGGAGAACACAATGCCTTTCACTCCATTCGGCCCCATCAGGTCAAGGAGATTGAGAAGAGTGTTGAGGTTATTACGGTAATAGAGTATTGGCTTATGCATGCTCTCTCCGACAGCTTTTGATGCGGCAAAATTTATAATGCCTCTTATGTCCGGATAATCGGCAAAGAGTCTGGAGAGTGTCTGCATATCCGTGCAGTCTCCTTCAACAAAATCCGGACGGATGCCGGTAATACGTTCTATACCGTCAATCACTTCCCGGTTGGAGTTGGAGAAATCATCAATAATGACAACCGGATAGCCGGCTTGTTGAAGTTCCACAACTGTATGCGAACCGATATATCCGGTTCCGCCTGTAACTAAAATCCTATCCATTTGAATTTTGAATTTAAATTTACTATCGGATATTTTTATTCATCCTCTGAGAGAGGGTGATAAGTACCTATGTGACGCTGCTTCTTTTCTTCAAAAATATCGGAAATGGCAAAAAAGATACCGCTTTCTTCTACATCTCCGAATTCATCGTTTATAGCTGTACCGAACATTTTCATTGTCGGCGAAAGACTCATATAAGAATTGACCAGAGGAGGAATGTTGAATCCGAATTCTCTGACTGCATGGTTGAGAATCCGGTAATCTTCCTTGAATGTCCGTCCGGTAAATAGTCTGTCCATCGCTACAGAATCAAAGCTCTGGTTGAAAGGATGCAGTGGGCGAACAAGTTCCTCTGTATCCGGGAAATGTTTGTGAAGGAAATATAAGATCATATTCCGGCACTCACGATGATAATTCGGATACATGGTCATTTTTCCGAACAGATATTTGATTTCGGGGTAGACCACAGTCAGCGCCCCAAGCCCATCCCAAAGATTATCAAGAGCGAAGATTGCTTTGGCTCCGGCCTTTGATGACTGATATTCAAGTCTCACAAATGACCTTCCGAGTTCTATGGTGTAAGGGAGGTATTCATTTATAAACCTGTCTGAGAAATGAAACATGTGGCTTGTGGCAATACGCGGACGGCCCTGGGCATCCAGTCTGATGTCACGCCCGATTATAAATCTATAACCGCCAAGAATCTGTTTTGCTTCCGGATCCCAGACTATGAGCTGACGACAAGGAGGATCCATCAGATCAAACTCGTCGATATCGCAACTTTTGCCTGTGCCGCCACCAGCCATGCGGAATGCGATTTCACGAAGCCGTCCGACTTCGTTCATGACAGCCTGACATTCGCGGCCGTCCACCACATATATTTCATTATTCCCTTTGTTGGTCGAGCGCAACAGCCGGTCACGGGTAAGTTCGCGCTCTATGAGCACGGGGTCAATAGGGTCTATTATTTTTTCGGTCATCTATCTATTATCAGTTCATATTCATTTTTCACTCCGGCTGACAGCGGTCTGTTTTATCGCACAACTTATAGACTGCTCTACGTAGTTCTTCAGCCTGAGCCTGTGAGTTTTTTCCGCCTCGCAGATCAGTCCAAGGCACCGTCTTCCCGATATGAATATCAAAGATGCAGCCGGCGCTTTTGAAGATTTCACGTGGCAGACAGATCATTTCGATATTGAATTTCAGACCAAGACGGACTCTTAAACGCGCAAATTTATAAAAAAATTGGGAATTATGACCACTAAAATATACCGGAATTACATTTCGCTTATGCAAAATGGCTTTGTTCACCACCATTTTGTGCCATTGCAGGTCTGAGATGGTGCCGTCATCTCTTTTTCTCGACACCAGACCAGCCGGAAACATGATCACCGGCATGTCTGACGCAAAGGCCTCGTCAATCTGTGCTGCGGCTGAACGTGACTGGTCGCCATGCTTATTGACCCCTACGAATATATTACGTAAAGGTGTAACGAAATCCAACAGATCGTTCACCACAAAGCGTATGTCTTTCCGGCCTCCATACTGACTGGAAACCATGTCGGCAAGAATCATGCCGTCAAGACCTCCAAGCGGATGATTTGAAACGATAACCACACGGCTGTCAGAAGCAGGAAGCGATCCATGCACATTATACCTAACTCCAAGGTCTCCGATAACCCCGCGGCAGAAATCCACCCCATCAAGTGATGCATTGTTCTGAAGCAATTTGTTCAGGCCATCCTGGCAGATGTAATTCTCAAGTTTTCGGATGACCCATCGGGGGATAAACGGATAATAGGCAGAAACGCGCTGGCGCAACACTTCATCCAGATCTATTTTCATGACAGATGGCTGAACAGACATATAGACAATCTCAACTTTCAATGTTAGAAAATGCCTGCCACAGAGGATCCGCAGGAAGCGGTGCGGTCACATCTATCACATCGCCTGAAACCGGATGTACAAACTTGATCCGACGAGCCATCAGAGAGATAGATCCGTCTGGATTGCTGCGTTTGTCGCCGTATTTCAAATCACCTTTTATCGGGCAACCTATGGCTGACAGCTGGACCCTGATCTGATGCTTGCGCCCGGTCTCAAGTTTCACTTCAATCAGATTATAGCGGTCTGAACTGCCAAGAAGCCTGTAACTGAGAATCGCCTTTTTTGAGTTTTTCTTTTCTGTCAGCGACGCATAGCTCTTGTTGTTACGCTCGGTAGTAGTGATATAATGTTCCAGACGACCTTCTGGCGATGCCGGTATATTACGGCTTAATGCCCAGTAAGTTTTTTCGACATCGCCATTACGGAACATTTCATTCAGACGAGTCAGAGCTTTTGAAGTTTTGGCAAATACGACAAGGCCGCCAACCGGGCGGTCCAGACGATGAACCACTCCACAGAAAACATTCCCAGGCTTATCATATTTCTCCTTCAACCAAATCTTTAGCGTTTCAACCAAAGGCTCATCTCCGGTTTTGTCACCCTGGACAATCTCACCCGGAGCTTTATTTACTATTATAATATGATTATCTTCGTAGACAACTTGCATCGCAATTACGATTTTATTTTGCCACAAAGTTAGATATTTTTGGCCATATATTAAAAAAAGAGTAATTTTGCACTCCACATTTACCAATCAAATCATTTTTTTCATGAAACTTATCCGTTATGTCGCTTTCGTGGCTGTAGCAGTCATGATGGCAATGACAACTGCCTGTGGCAGTTCTGACAAGGCTCTCGATCTGGCCGTAGAAGAAATCAACAAACAGCTTGAAGGACAGAAAATGCCCGGCATCGAAAAGATGAGCCTTTCAGCCGATGAAGGCTACATCGTTTACAATTATGTCGTAGATGAAGATCAGGCTGATCTCAGCGTAATGAAAGAATCTGCTGCAGAGCAGAAAGCACAGGTAAAGGCACAGGTAATCAGTGCTCCTGCCCAACAAAAATTTGTCCAGCTCGTGAAGCTCTCTGACCGCGGTATCAAATTTTCTTATAAAGGCAACAAGAGCGGCGACAGCTACGAGATCGTATTTGAAAACGACGAGCTTTAATCAGCTCCTTGACTGACCGAACCAATCGGCTCCGTGACATCACCAGATTTAATTCCGGCATGTCTCAGAGCCGATTTCTTTTATCTTAACCTCCTCTCAGGCCCTACAATTGCATGTCTTGGCTTTTTAATGTAACTTTGCAGACAAACATAAAATAATATTCCGCCAAAATGTTAGAATACATAAAAGGGCCGGTCTCCGAGCTCACCCCCACATATACCGTGATCGAAGCCGGCAACATAGGCTACATGCTTAATATCTCGCTGGCTACATTTGAGGACATCCAGCGTTCAACCGGAGAAATCAAACTGCTCATACATGAAGTGATCCGCGAAGATGCACATGTACTCTATGGCTTTTTTACTTCACAAGAACGTGAGATGTTCCGTTTGCTCATCGGTGTTTCCGGAGTTGGTCCGAACACCGCTATTCTTATTCTCTCATCCATGCCTGTCACCGGACTGGAGTCTGTCATCAATTCAGGTGACCACAATACGCTCAAAAATGTCAAGGGCATAGGAACAAAGACAGCTCAAAGGATAATTGTTGATCTGAGGGATAAAATAAAACCCACAGACGATACGTTATCTTTACAGTCCAACTCATCCGGCTCTTTCGGAGAAGTGTATGAAGAAGCACTTGCCGCTCTGACAGCCCTTGGCTTTGTCCGGCAGCAGTCACAGAAGGTCCTGAAAAGGATTTTCGATGCTGACCCTGCCGTCAAAGTCGAAACGGCGATAAAAAAAGCATTGAGCATGATGTAGAGATTCGGACACTAACCGGAATTCATCATAGCGACACAGTCCTGAAACAAAGGCGCAACATATTCAAATTACGAAGCATTATCACCGTCATGGCCATTCTGACGGTGACAAGTGCTTTTTTTGCATTCGGCCAAAGTATTTCTCCAGAATTCAATCCTCCGGCTCCAGTCATAACAGCTCCTCAGCAAGGCCAGACTGACACTATCACAACGCTGTTTCCGGTAAGGCCCCTGATACCTCAGACATACGATGAGCTCATGCAGCAGGAACTTGCCACAGACCTGGACTTGCCATCAAACATTTCGACTACCGCTGAATTTGATCCTCAACTGGGATGCTATGTGATCCGCACACGTCTGGGCGAATCAGATATCGTCACACCCTTCTATCTGACACCTCAACAATACAACACCTGGCAGACGCGCCGTCAGATGCAAGACTATTTCAGGCTGCGGAATGCTGAAGCTCTGACAACACCTGACAAGGAGCCCTTCAACATTCTCGACATGAATTTTGCTCTCGGACCGCTTGAAAAAATATTTGGCCCCGGTGGTGTTCAGCTGAAAACCCAGGGTTCAGTGAATCTTTCAATGGGTGTCAAGACCAACAAGACTGACAACCCGGCCCTTGCACTTGATGCCCGCAGGAGGACTTATTTTGACTTTGACCAAAAGATCCAGGCCACGGTAAATGCCTCTGTAGGCGACCGCATGAAGTTCAACATGACCTACAATACAGATGCGACCTTCGATTTCGACTCGAAAAACATAAAACTCGCTTATGAAGGCAAGGAAGATGACATTGTCAAGTCAATCGAGGCCGGTAATGTCTCGATGACCACAGGCTCATCACTCATCCGTGGAAGCACCGCCCTGTTCGGCATAAAGACTCAGTTGCAGTTCGGCAAGCTGACTGCTACTGCTCTTGTCTCTCAACAGAATTCGCAGTCAACATCTGTAAGTTCGAAAGGCGGTGTGCAGACAACTGAGTTCTCAATCAATGCGGATGAATACGATCAGAACCGCCACTTCTTCCTCGGTCACTTCTTCCGTGACAATTACGACGTCTTTGCTTCACGTCTGCCATATGTTTCGTCAGGCATACAGATCACAAGGATCGAAGTCTGGATCACGAACCGCAATGCGCGTTTTGACCAGAGCCGAAATTTTGTCGCGTTCATGGACCTTGGCGAGAATCGGGTGCTCGCCAGTGATTACTGGTTGACAGACCCTGCCTATCCACAGCCATCAAACCTTTCAAACAACCTGCTCGCCACAATCAAGAATGACTATCCCGGAGCACGAAACATCAACACTGTGACCCAGGCTCTTGCCCCGCTGTCTGCCTTGGGGATAAACGGAGGCATGGATTATGAAAAAGTTGAATCGGCCCGTCTGCTCTCATCCTCAGAATACACACTGAACCCTACCCTCGGATACATTTCTCTCAAAAGCGCCTTGGCTTCTGACGAGGTCCTTGGTGTGGCCTATGAATACACATACAACGGCAAAGTCTATCAGGTCGGTGAATTCTCCGCCGACATTTCGACCACCGAACAGTCGCTCTATCTGAAGATGCTGAAATCAACCACCATAAATCCCAAACTCCCGATGTGGGATCTTATGATGAAAAACGTCTATTCACTCGGCGCCTACCAGATAAGCAAATCAGACTTTCGGCTTAATATAAAATATCTGAGTGACACGACCGGCACCCAGATCAACTATCTGCCCGTGGCACCTATAAATAATGTGCCGCTGCTCCAAGTCATGAATCTTGACCGCATAGATTCAAACGAAGCATCAAATCCTGACGGATTCTTTGACTTCATAGAGGGATACACCATTCTTTCCTCTCAGGGAAAAATTATATTCCCGGTTGTAGAGCCGTTCGGATCCAACCTTGAGAAAAAAATCGGCAATCCGGCTGCCGCGGAGCCTTATGTTTACAATCAGCTCTATGATTCAACCCTAATTGTCGCCCGTCAGTTTGCAGACAAAAACAAATTCATCCTCTCAGGCCGATATAAGGGAGCTGAAGGTTCATCCTCGCAAATCAGGCTGAATGCCATGAATGTGCCTCGCGGATCAGTAGTTGTCACTGCCGGCGGTGTTCCACTTGTAGAAAACAGCGACTATACGGTAGACTACACAATGGGCATTGTGACCATTACCAACCAAAGCATCATTGACTCCGGACAGAGCATCAATGTGACACTGGAAAATCAGTCGCTCTACTCCATGCAACGCAAAACCCTGCTCGGTCTTGACCTCAACTATAAATTCAACAAGGATTTCAATCTCGGAGCCACTATCATGCACTTCTCCGAGAAAGCTCAGACCGAAAAGGTAAATATCGGAGATGAGATAGTCAACAATACCATCTGGGGGCTCAACATGCAGTATAACACCCAGTTCATGTGGCTGACAAACCTCTTGAACAAGATACCTACGGTCAATGCAGTCCAGCCGTCTACCCTGAGCCTCCAGGCTGAATTCGCAAATCTTATTCCCCACAAACAGAAAAGCGGCAGCAACCGCGGATCGTCATACATTGATGACTTCGAAAGCACTCAGATCGGCATAGATCTGCGGTCGCCATACTCATGGTTCCTCGCTTCCACGCCATATGATCCGAGCGGTGACGCACTGTTCCCGGAGGCATCGCTGTCAAATGACATCCGCTATGGCAAAAACCGCGCGCTGATTAACTGGTATTATATAGACCGCATGTTCACAGCCCGCAACTCCTCTATGTGTCCCGGCTATATCAAAAACGATCCCGCCATGCTTAACAACCCTTATGTCCGGGAGATAACCTCACGTGAGATTTTCCCAGGACGAGAACGCCCATATGGCGAATCAAATACCATCCAGACTCTGAATCTGTCATTCTATCCGACAGAACGCGGACCCTACAACCTTGACGCGACAGATATCGACGACCAAGGCAATCTCCTCTATCCCGACCGCCGGTGGGGAGGCATCATGCGCAAGATGGACAACACCAATTTCGATGCCTCTAATATTGAATATGTCCAGTTCTGGATGCTTTCTCCATTCCTCGACCCCGACAATGACAACCTTGAGGGCGGAGACCTCTATCTGAATTTCGGAGAAATTTCGGAAGATATACTTAAAGACGGACTGAAGAGCTATGAAAACGGCGTGCCGGTCAACGGTGACGACCAGTTCATGCAGTCTACCGTGTGGGGACGCGTCTCTACTCAGAACTCCCTGACCTATGCTTTTGACAACAATAGCAGCTCGCGTCTCCCGCAAGACGTCGGTCTGGACGGCCTCATCAACGAAGATGAATTCGGCTTCAGCACATATTCCGACTATCTTGCCGAACTGCGCCGTAAACTCAGTCCGTCTGCCATCGAACGCATGGAGGCTGATCCATTCTCCCCGTTCAACGACCCGGCAGGTGACAACTATCACTTTTTCCGTGGATACGACTACGATGAACAGCGCCTCGGAGTGCTTGAACGTTATAAACGCTATAACGGAGTAGAAGGCAACTCCCTTTCTCCGTCTGACGCAACTGATCCGCTCTACCAGTCATCACGTGCGCTTCCTGATGTGGAGGACATCAATCAGGACAACACGCTGAATGAATATGAACGCTATTTCCAATATAAAATTTCGATCCGGCCTGAAGACCTTGTAGTCGGCAAAAACTATATCACCGACAAGCAGGTGTCTGTGGTAGTGAATAATGATCAGACCACACAGGAAGTAGTCTGGTATCAGTTCAAGATCCCTTTGAGCGACTATCAGAAAGTGGTCGGCAACATCAGTGATTTCTCCACTATCCGTTTTGCCCGCATGTTCATGACCGGCTTCAAGGCCGTCACACATCTGCGTTTTGCCACCCTTGAACTCGTGCGTGGAGAATGGCGTCCCTATCAGTTCAATCTCAACTCACGAGGCGATGCCCCGGCCGAGGGTCAGCTTGACATGTCGGTGGTCAATATCGAGGAAAACTCTAAACGCGAACCGGTCAACTATGTGCTGCCACCGGGGGTAAGCCGCATCACAGATCCCGGCCAAAGCCAGATTGTGCAGCTTAACGAACAGTCTCTTTCGCTGAAAGTCACCGGTCTCCAGCCAGGTGACGCGCGTGGTATTTACAAAAACACCCATCACGACCTGAGAAATTACAAGAAACTCCAGATGTGGGTCCACGCGGAAAAGCTCATTGATGACATGACAAAGCTCCAGTCCGGTGAAATTTCCGTGTTCCTGCGCCTCGGTACTGATGTACGCAGCAACTATTATGAATATGAAGTACCACTGCAGCTGACCCCGGCCGGTAAATATGCCGACAATGCCAAAGACCGTGCCATTGTATGGCCTCGTGAAAACTACATGGACTTCAACCTTCAGGCGCTTGTCGATCTGAAGAAAGAGCGCAACCGGGCCAAGAATGAACAGCAGCCTGGTGTGGGATTCGCTACTCTCTTTACAGGACGTGACCCGGACAACGAGCGCAACCGCATGGCCGTCATAGGCAATCCGTCGCTCAGTGATGTCCGTGTGATGCTTATTGGTGTCCGCAACAATGCAAGTACCGCCAAAGATGCCATCGTATGGCTCAACGAACTGAAAGTAACCGATTTCGAGAGCGAAGGAGGCTGGGCAGCAAAAGGCAATCTGAATATCGGAGTAAGTGATATCGCCACGCTGAATTTTGGCGCCCACGTAGAGACTGCCGGCTTCGGCGGGGTTGATCAGAGCCTCAACGCCCGGCGTATGGATGACTACGAGCAGTATAACTTTGCACTGCAGGTTGATGCCGGTCGTTTTCTCCCTGAGAAAGTCAAACTGCGGGCTCCGATCTATTACTCAGTGTCAAAAGAAATAATCACTCCAAAATACAACCCGCTCGATCAGGACGTAAGGCTGAAAGACGCTCTTGACGCATGCGCCACTGAAGCCCAAAAAGACTCTATTCGAAGCTACTCAGTGGAACATTCCACAATCAAAAGTTTCTCTATTTCCGGCCTGAAGTTTGACGTGAAATCAAAAAATCCCATGCCGTGGGATCCGGCCAACTTCACCATAAATTTTTCGTTCAACAAGCAGTCGAAAACAGATCCGACCACCGAGTATGAGAACACCAACGATTACCGCGGCTCTCTCCAGTATTCCTACACTCCCTACCTCAAAGGAGTCAAACCTTTCAGCTTCATAAAAAGCAAGTCGAAACACATGAAGTTTTTCAAGGAATGGGAGTTCAACTATCTGCCGAGCAACATAACGTTCCTGACCACCATTTCGCGCTACTATTATGAAATGCAGACTCGCTCTGAGACTGATGTTGACTTCCAGCTCCCGGTTTCTGTCAGCAAGAATTTTATCTGGGACCGTCAGCTTTCGCTCACTTGGAACCTGACCAAATCTCTCACCTTCAACTTCAACAGCAACACATCGGCCCGCATTGAAGAGACAATGGGCGCTGTGAACCGCAAACTGTTCCCTGACAAGTACAAGGAATGGAAAGACACCGTATTGCAGAGCATTCTTCATCTCGGAACACCCTGGAGCTACAATCAGTCATTCGTGGCCAGCTATCGGGCTCCGTTCAACAAGATTCCGGTTCTTGACTGGCTGACAGGTAACATATCATATAACTCGACCTATCGCTGGGACCGCGGTGCGGAGGTCGATGGAATCGAAACCGGCAACTCCATTGCCAATCAGGCTTCATGGAATATGGACGGTCGTGTCAATTTCGAATCGCTCTATAACAAGTGGTCCTACACAAAGAAGGTCAACCAGCGCTTCCAGGCCAAAAAGGCTCAGACAAGAGTAAAAAAACCGAAGAAATTCGAACGTACATACGCGCTGCTGCCGGACACCACTCTGACAGTGCGCCACAACCTGCGCAACTCGAAAGTCAAGGTAAAGGCCACTACCGTTGACGGCAAGCCATTCCGCATCACACACAAAGTGAAGGATGCCAACAGCATCGAAGTACTTACACGTGGCGATCAGAACATCAAATTTACTATCGAGGAAGTATTGAAGGAAGAAAAAACTCTTTGGCGCGAGATCGGCGAATATGCCAGCCGCTTCGTCATGTCACCACGCAACGCATCGTTCCGCTTCCGCTCCACCAACTCACTTTCTCTCCCTCTGTTCCGCCCGACCATCGGCAATGTATTCGGCCAGTCACGCAGCTATGGGCCGATGTCGCCCGGACTGGATTTTGCTTTCGGATTCACAGATGAAAGCTACATTGACAAGGCCCTGCACCGCGGATGGCTGATCACCGACGACGGCCAGACATCTCCGGCGATCTTCGCCCACACAAAAGAACTGAACTTCGATCTGACTCTTGAGCCCGTCAAAGGTCTTAAGATCGTGCTGACCACTAACCGGACCGATAACCGCACGCGATCAGTACAGTTTATGTATGACAACATGCCGACAGCCCTTGCCGGCTCCTACACCAAGACCCATGTGGCTCTGAAAACAGCCCTCAGACACTTCAAAGCCGACAACGGATATGCCTCAGATGCCTTCAATGACTTCCTCGCAAACATACCTGTCATCGCAAACCGTGTGCGCTCCCAGTATGCAGGGCTCAACTACCCGATGGGAGGATTCATGGAAGGAAATATCAACGCCGGCAATCCGTTCAATCCCTCCGTCGGCGACATCAGCCCGACAAGTTCCGATGTACTCATTCCGGCATTCATCGCCGCCTACTCAGGCACCAACCCCGGCAAGCAATATCTGACTCCTTTCCCATCGTTTGCAAACGCTCTTCCGAACTGGCGTGTGACCTATGATGGACTCATCTACCTCGGCAACCTGCGCAACGTATTCAAGGCCTTCACACTGAGCCATGCCTACCAGTGCACCTACTCAGTCGGATCATATTCATCATATCTTAACTGGATGAGCGCCGACAAGGGTGACCTCGGATTCACTATCGATGAGCTCACCGGCAATCCGATTCCGACATCGCCCTACAACATTTCATCTGTGGCCATAACCGAAAAATTCGCTCCGCTTCTCGGCGCAGCCGTAACACTTAAGAACGACATGACAATCTCGGCCGACTATCGTGATTCCCGCACTCTGACACTCAACACCTCAGCCGGTCAGATAGTCGAAGCCAATCAGCGCGGCCTGACCATAGGACTCGGCTACAAGATCATCGGCTTCAATACTGTCCTCAAAATGAAAGGATCGGGACGAGGCATATCCAACGACCTCACCCTCAACGCCGATTTTGCATTCTCAGAAACCCAGGCTCTAATCCGCCGCATCGAAACTGCCTACACCCAGCCCACATCAGGCACCCGCTCTCTGACCATGAACTTCACCGCATCATATATCATGTCGCGTCGCCTCACGCTCGGAGCATTCTTCGATCATCAGATCAATACCCCGATCGTATCATCGACCTCCTACCCCACAACCAACACCTCATTCGGCTTTAATCTCAATCTTTCACTCGCAAGATAAACGCAGCAACACACAACTAAATACATAAATCCGCACACGCTAATTGAGGTGCAAAGTGCACAATTCTGACTTCAATTTACTCTCAATCCTCAATAAAAACAAGCTGCAAATTGGAAAAACCGATTAATAATTGTAATTTTGCATTCAAATAAGCCTTGGTAGTTCAACGGATAGAATGGGAAATTCCTAATTTTCAGATAGGGGTTCGATTCCCCTCCGAGGTACAACAAACCGCCTGCAAATCTCTATAGTCAGGCGGTTTATTTTTTGCCAATATCCTTACCTTCCACATTTGGATCAAACTATACGTATGCGAGTGCCTGTATTCCTGTATTCAAAATCCGGTATTTAAAGGAGATTCAAAAAAATTTGCAAAATACGAAAATTCTGTCTATCTTTGCACCCGTCAAAGCCCACGCCACTGCATATCGCAGAGGCCGCAAAAGAAATAGAACTAACTCAGAGGAGTGATGCTCGAGTGGCTGAAGAGGCACGCCTGGAAAGCGTGTATACGTCAAAAGCGTATCGCGAGTTCGAATCTCGCTCACTCCGCCAATAAAACCCTGAAAATTAATGATTTAAACGTTGATTTTCAGGGTTTATTTGGCTCAAGCCGAAAGCACGGTGCATATGTTAAATTGGGCAATTAGAAGTGTTAAATTTTTAGGCGTAGAGTTTGACTAATCGGAAGATGAAGAAGTCGCGGTCCCGGACACCACGCATTTGTGAGCGAAATATTTTGACTTTAGAGTTGAATGCCTCGGCAGAGGCATTGGTCGCACGACGACGGAAATAGTTCAGGATTGTTGGGGCGTGGTTCTTGAATGTTTTGATTACCGAGCGGAAGTTGTTGTTACCCAATGCCATTACCTTTTCATACCACTTGTTCATCCTCCCCATGGCTTTTGTCGGTGAGATTTTAGCGTTGAAAATCTTGCGCAGCTCCATCGCAAGGCTGTATGCAGCCTTCAATATTGGATAGTATTTGAACAGTATGTTGACACGATGGCGCTGTATGTCAGTCCATTTGTTCTGCGACATCATCAGAGTGTGTTTGCTGCGAGCCAGTATCTGGCGCATGGTCTCTCCGTTGGAGTACGTTACCGGCGGTTCGGACTTGTTGCGGTTGTTTTCCTCTGCGATGAGCTGTCGGCGAATGTCAATGCGGATTTCGTCAACGGCCTCATTATAGACCTGTTGGACATGAAAACGGTCGTTGACTACATGGGCGTTATAGAACACTTCTGCGGCTATGAGCATCATTGATGGCGAGAGATCGCAGGTCACTTCCTTGACCCTGCGTCTGATTGATTTCTCCATAGCTCCGATGAGTATGGATATAATTTCGTCACTCTTTGTTCCGGGAATGGCTGCCGCAAGTGTTCCCTTGCCTCCGTGGCCGTCCTTGTTGGTCAGGAACGTCCATACCTCCCCGTTGCTCAGACACGTCTCATCAAGGCTCATGTAAGGGCCGATATTATCGGCATTGAAATAGAACCCAAAGCCAAGCTCCTGTTCGCACCAGTCGGCGTAACCGCTTATCTTATTGCGGTACAAGTCGGCAAAATGTTTGCCGTTGACGCAGTACATCTGCGCTATCTGTTTAATCGACAGGGCTGTCGTCTCCACCTTCGTCTTTTAAAAAAGCCACGAACTCGGCGCTGAGTCGTGTTCCTTCCTCGTTGGGAAGTTCGAGATTGTAGCTGAAGATTTCGTTGGTCTGCCTGTCCCACCACTTGTTCTTGCGCATGTGAAGAAATACAGGTCGTCCACGCATCGGATAGTCCTGTATTGTTACATAATCCGTATAGCCTCGCGCTACGATATTTGGATTACGATAGTCTTCATCAGACAGTTTCTTCTTTTCGTCAAGCCATATGTCATAGGACTGTTCCGTGCGCTCGAAGCGCACCATCTCAAATAGTTCGTCCATGCCCTCGGGCAGGCACATCCATATTGCATCTGCGGTTTTCATGCCACAAATTTAACACTTTTCTCAAAATTCATGCACCGTGTTTTCGGCTTGACCCGTTTATTTTGCGTTTATTGGTAAACTTTAGGTTTTTTTATTATTACAAAATTTGGGGTCAGCGGATTTTTCCGGTGGGCGGAGGTAATGTCGGAGCATAGAGTTATCTTTGCAAAATGAAACCAGACTGGGTTTTCCAATTGGAGTATTTCTGAACTTTCTCCATTACTTTGGCAAGCTCTTTGAGTTCACGAACTAAATCTTTTATAGCTGTTTTGTTTTCGGAAGTAAGAGGCTCTATTTTCAATTACGCAAGGCGACGTTTTACATCGTCGAGGTTGCACGGCTCTTTCATTTAAGATTTCGTCTCATTCTCGACAAATGTGTTATTTTATAGCGAGAGCAGTACGGGTGGAGAGGCTTTAACCTCTGATTTTCAAGAAAATAAGTGCAATGAAAATTTGGCCAAGTGGCAGATTTTTAGTAACTTTATAGGTGATAATCAAAGAGTTACGCCAAAAAAATGAAGCCACTTGACCAAGTCTGTTCGACTGACGCCTATGCGCCTGATCATACCGCAAAAGTACACAATAAATTTGACACAAGGCGCAGTATCATGGAAGAACTTCGAGCGTTTGCCTCATCCGTGCCGGATTTCCGTAGATTGGACAAAGGCAATTTCCGTCACAGCCTCAACGATATCATCATGCTGATGATACTCGGACGTATGGCCGGATGCATCGGACGAGCCGAGATATTGGAGTTCGGCAGATACAACCTCAACAAATTACACAAAATGGGCCTGTTAAGGAACGGCGTACCATCTGAGGCCACGCTTTGCCGTGTGGAGAACGGCATCAACGATATGGATATGGCCGACAGGATGCAGCAGTTCGCAGACATATTCCTTGAAAGACTTACTTGCGCCAGCCGCATCATTGAAATAATCTGCATTGACGGCAAAGCCGAGCGCGGCACCGTTCAGGAAAACGGGCGAAGCCCGGATATCGTCTCTGCCTATTCGTTCAGCACCGGCATAACAATCGCCACCGAAGCCTGTCAGGAAAAGAGCAACGAGATAAAGGCCATACCGATACTTCTTGATAAAATAGATGTCGCAGGAAAGATTGTCACAGCCGACGCAATGTCTATGCAGAAGGATATTGTCGAGAAAATCAGAAAGAAAGGCGGAGACTTTCTGATAGAACTCAAAGCCAACCAGCCGTCATTGCGATACGGCATTGAGGACAGGCTAGTGGAACACACACCGGTATATTCTTACACCGAAGGTCCCGAACTGGCCCACGGCAGGATAGAGACGAGAACCTACCGCGTATATGACGGACTGGACATTATCGCAGACAAGAAGAAATGGGGCGGAAACATGACCATCATAGAGTATGAATCGTCCACAGTCAAAAAGTCAACAGGAGTACACACCTCAGAAAAACGCCTGTACGTCAGCAGTATGCCTACGCATACTCCGAAGCCAGGAATCTTCGTGCGCAACCATTGGTCAATAGAAAGTATGCACTGGGGGCTGGACTAAAATCTTCAGCAGGACAATATAAAACGCAAGTCAACAAGAGCCGCCAGAAACCTCGATACCATACAAAGAATAGTTTACTCGGTGTTCTCAATATGGAAAGGACTTCGCAAGAAACAATCAGATAAGAATAAAGGCATAGCCGAACTGATCAGACATATCTCGATGAGCTTTACCAGACTGATTCGATTTTTAAGTCAAAAGTGAAAAAAATAAGATTTTGATACCAGAATAACTCTTTGATATACAGACATGGAAAAATTACCCGATTCTCAATGAACCGGGTAAGGGAAGATATGCTATTTATTTTAGGTTAAATGAAAGAGCCGTGTCGAGGTTGTTGAGATTCTTAGTGCTAAAAGATGACGAATAGCAAATTTTTACCTAACTTTGTAATTCCTTATGGCACAGTTTAATTCATATATTGATTTATTAGATCTTACGGTAGCCATTGATTTTTGCCGTGAGAATGGAACGCTATGCCATTATAAGAAAGGAGAATGTTTTGTACAGCAAGGTTCAATCGCACGCTATGCCGCCCTTGTAGTTTCGGGCTATTTCAAAATTACAACCCTCAATGATTCGGGAGATGAGGCAGTAGTTAATTTCGCTTTCCCCGGTCAACTCATTACAGATTTTCATTCGTCTTTACGCGGAGAATCCTCTCAATTCGCAATTATCGCCGGCGCTGATTGCGATATAATGCGTGTGCCGTTAAAAAATTTTAAGGATTATCTTTCCCCTTCTCTGCTTGATGAATATAAGGCACTGTTCAATATGGTATTCATGCGGTTGCTCAATCTCTACCGCAAGTCGCCACGTCAGCGTTATGTGGAATTGTGTGAACAATATCCCCAAATTGTCGAGACTGTTACATTGAAAGATATATCCTCTTTTCTGTTGATTACTCCCAACCATTTAAGCCGTATCAGACGAGAACTGGCAAATAAATCAACAACGAACATCAAAAAATAAGGCGGTCTATACATTTGTTAAGACAAAATTCATTTACCCTTGCTAACTTTGCGGTCGGAAAGGGTTCCATTGAACCACGACATTTTGGAAAATCAAACTTGTACTATATGAAGAAGATATTTTTAGTATCCTTGATTCTCGTTCAGGCGTGCATTGCTTTCGCACAGAATTACTGCGTGAACGACACCATTGTACGCGAAATTCAATTCCCTCTTACTCTGAACGACAAAACCGAATTTTTCTATTTCAATGATGAATGGATTCCGGGGGCACACCTCGGTCTGGTAGAAGCTGACGCCATTCAAAAAGCGAAGGTAAAAAACGACGAGTATGGAAATCGCGCCCTCTTTCTGACAGTATCTCCCGAAACTCTTTCACAAATAAAAACGGAAGCGCGAAAAGTCTTGGTAAACCTTGACACTCGCTGCGAGTTTCCCGGAGGCAACGGAAAACTCAAAGAATGGCTTGACGAAAACATCCGTATTCCTGAAGGATTCAAGGGTAGCGAACGAGTATTGGTGAAATTTACCGTTCATCCTGACGGCTCAATCAGCAATCCGTCGATTTTTCGCCGACCGAGCAAGAACGAGGCCGTCAATCAAGAGGCGTTAAGACTTGTGAATGCGTTGCCCAATTTCCGCGTAAAATACTATATTCCCCACTTAAAGAAAAGCTTCACCTGTTATCTTCCAATCACTTTCAAAGAGCCGGGCGCGATATTTATAAGAGGTGATAAAAGCAATTGAATGGTACGCCTTTTATGGCGAATATGCAATTCCCTCCATCATTCCTGTTCCTATTAATAAGATAAATTTGCAGTACAGGGCAACCGCATCAAAATTTTGCTTTAAGTAGCATATCGGTCAGATAGTCGTTGGAAAGGCTCGCTTTGAAGCGTCTTTTCTTCAGACTACTTTTGTCGACATGCTCTTTAATAATCTGCATTGCCAACTTCCTTATTGTTGAGAGGTTTAGTGACGCATACCCTTTCCTTGCACGGCAGGCATCTTCGAGGAATGTCACATCAAGATTCCAATGCAATTGGTTCTCGATTGACCAGTGACCACGGGCCAACATATTGAAGTATGCAGCCTTGGGATAATCTTCGTCACTGATGTACCGTCTGACGGCGGTTGCCGTGCGGTTGCCATAGTCAACCGTTGAAGTGACCTCTATCAATGTTTTCAGGCCGGGCCAGCGAGCCAGGACATCCTTGTCCTCGATAGTGTCCGCATTCAATATGCGGCAATCGCGTGTCTCGATACGTCCGTGGTCGGCATCCATCTGCGAAGCTGAGTCAACTGGCTTATTGTAGCGGAATGCATCGATAATCTGTTCGTTCATAGCTCCCTGATTCTCTTTGACTGCGAGAAAGTAATGGGCATTTTTATCAAGGATGTCTTGAGCGATTTTTACTTGTGTGCCAATAGCATCTATAGAGATTACAGCTCCTTCGATATCCAGTTTTTCAATAAGCTGCGGTATGGCGACTATTTCATTTTCCTTGTCTTTGAGACGTTGCTGTCCTACTACTATATGATTCTCGCTGACATAGGCGTTCATTATGTAATCGCCTTTCGTTCCATGCTGTTTAGGCGATGTACCCCTGAGCTTTTTGCCGTCTATGACAACCTGTTTTTCAGAAAGCGTGTCAAGGAACTTCCGGCCATGCTCAACCAGACATCTCTCAATCTCATCGGGATCCACAGCACTCATCAGCCGCTCGAAAGTGTCAGGCGACGGGCTGCGGTCAGGACGCTCGGCAAGCAGACCGAAATCACGCGCCCGATAATAAGCGAACTCGCTCATGTCCACATAATCCTCGCCTCCGCAGATATAGGTCAGCAAGGCGATTGTCAGAAGGTCGGAAAGCGCGTATGTGCAACGACCTGTAACCCGATGATCGGGTACTGTCATAAAGATTTCGTTTAGCATGATTTTAGTATCTATATTGTTGATTGTCAGCTACAAAGATACTAAAAAAGCACGAGATATGCAAGCTTTATGGCGCTAAAAATCAGACTGTTGCCGAGATTTTAACACTATAAAATTACTAAGAATTCATGACTTCGGATATGGTGTATTCAAAGAATTTCCCTACATCTATCATCGTTGACGCAACGCCATCGCTGCTTATCGCCTAAAATTTTGATGCGGTTGCCCTGATTTGCAGTATGAAAAATTTTCAATTAGTCAAAATATTATTCTTTTTGTTGCTCATAGTGTCATTGAACACTCAAACAACAAATGCAACAACTGTAGAAGAAAGACCTGCTTATATCAACGGCGGTGATGATGGACTATTGAGAGACCTATACTGTTATCTTTCAACTGTATCACTATCTCAATCAGACAGCATTAAAGGCAAATGTATTTTTACTTTTGCCATTTCTAAAAACGGAATTATTGACGTTGAAACTATCAAATTGGCACGTAAAACAACGTTGCCTGATGAATATGTAAATGCTGCTAAAGAAGCAGTCAAGCACTTGGGTAAATTTAAGCCTGGGAAAATGAATGGCATACCTAAAAAGGTATGGTATAACCTACCTATCATATATCCTATTCCATTAGATAAAATCATTACGAGCGAATAGAAACTCGTCTTTTACAATATATAACGGCTTATGTATCTTCGCGGTACATAAGCCATTTTCTATGTCATATCCCAACGCTATCGAAGTATGCCGCGCCGAACTCTTTACAAAAGAGGGCCCTCATAGTCGTAATCGATGTACTTAAAAGCGCCAAGGGTTTTCGTGTCGCGCCTTTTATGTGGTATGAATGAAAAATCTTCTCCATATACTTAGTAATAAAAATCAAGAGCCACCTATCCCGTGTGGGTTAAGTGGCTCTCGGCTCTGTTAGAGTGCAAAGACATAAAAACTAAAGTTTTATTGTAAGAAAATTTGGATAATAAGATTGAATTCCCTGTCTTTGAGTCGTGAAACCATTTCTCGTCGCAACGGAGTGAACACATAAAGATATTTTGCATCCTCGATGACGGTCTGTTGCGACTTTAAGACTGCACATCGAAATTTTATCTGTTTTATTTCATGATAAGTAGATGTTGAAAATTAGTTTATATCAATTTTTTTGCGTATCTTTGTGTAAACACATAAAGACACAACGCTATCGCAAAAATCAAAGTTATACAACTGACAGACCAACAACGTCTGCAATTAGAGGAAGGCTTTCGCCAAGGCAAGAGCCACGCATACCGCATGCGCTGTCGCGCAGTGCTTCTGAAATCCACCGGCCTGACTTCGGAACAGGTTGGAGAACAGACCGACATGACCCATATATCAGTCAATTCCTGGGTGAAACGCTTCGAGGCCGAAGGAATCAAAGGACTGGAAACACGTCCCGGACGGGGTCGGAAGCCAATAATGGACTGCTCGGACGAAGAGTCGGTACGCAAAGCCATAGAGAACGACAGGCAGAGCGTGAAGAAAGCGAAAGAGGCATGGCAGCAGGCTTCAGGGAAAGAAGCCTCCGAGAGTACCTTCAGGGCTTTTTTATCCGCCTTGGCGCGGGATATAGACGTATAAGAAAACGTCCAAAGGGGAAACCCTCGCCGCAGCTCTATGCGTATAAGACCGAGAAGCTGCAAGAACTCGTACAACAGGAAAAAGATTGTCTCATCGACATTTATTATGGAGATGAAAGCCACATCTGCACCGAGGGATATGTGCCATACGGATGGCAGTTCCGAGGTGAAGATGTCTATATCCCATCTGAAAGAGGTCTGAGACTCAATATTTTCGGCATGATAGACCGCAACAATCGATATGAAGGATTCTCCACAACTGAGAATATGACCGCTGACAAGGTTGCCGACTTTCTTGACCGATTTTCTCTCCGTATCCGTAAAAACACTTTTGTTGTCCTTGACAATGCAAGCGTCCACAGATGCAAACTCATGCGGGAACTCCGTCCAATATGGGAGAAACGTGGGTTGTATCTCTTTTTCCTTCCACCGTACAGTCCACATTTGAATATCGCCGAGACGCTCTGGAGAATCCTCAAGGGCAAATGGCTCAGACCTGCGGATTATTGCTCCACAGAATCCCTGCTCTATGCAACTAACCGTGCGTTGGCTGCGCTTGGATCTGAACTCAATATCAATTTTGTCCATGCGGCTTAGTATAAATTAATTTTTACGACTTACTTAACAAAATCGGCCGAGATATCGGCAACAAAAACCTACTACCGCATCCGCGAGGTTGTTGCGATGCTGAATATCCCGGCAAGCACTTTGCGCTTCTGGGAAGATACGTTCGATCAGCTGGAACCGCACAGGACTCCGTCGGGTCAGCGCAGGTACACACCGGAGAATGTCGAGGTGTGCAAGCTCATAAAACATCTGCTGCGCGACAAAGGCTATTCGCTTGAATACGCCAAGAAGGAGCTGGAGGTCTACCGCAAGTGTCCGCCTCGGAATGACTATGTCTGCAAGTCGGCTGATGACGCTCTGAACCTTTTGAACGAAGTCGCCAAAATGATTAATGGCAATCTCCATGCCGAAGCAAGAATCAAGGCCATCGAAAAGTGGATCAAAGCAGACCACTCCATTAATTGATGATATACATCTGGCCAGAACCGTCAGCTATACGGCCTCACTCCCGACTTGCGTTCATTTTAAAGATGCGGGGTTCTGTAATCCCAGCAACAGCCTCTGCCGGATCAAAAAAATAATCCGGCAGAGGCTCTGTTTGTTCTGGCGATAGCCTGAATGGCCTTCTAATTTCTCGAAATTTCTTTTACGGCTTCCGCAAGGAAATGGTCAAGCGCATCTTTGGCCGACATGGTGTAGACCGTGCCGTCATCGTGGGCGTAGACCACAGTCTGTCCTTTGACCACCTTGTCTAAAAGACACTTTTCAACCGCAACTTCCATTCCGCGGGCTAACTTTTCGGATATGTTATTGTCAGTCTTCCTGCGTCTTTCCATCGTTTTTGATTCGTTCATATATTTCCGGAGCTAAAGTCAGTGTGTCATTCGCCACTACACGCGGGCGGCAGCGAGTGTTATCTATGATGGTCCAGCTGTCTACAATAGGCATAAACAGGTTGAACAGATTGTCGATGCCATGATGATAGCGGCGCACGATAACATCGGAGGGTATATTATGGCCACCTTCACTGACTCGCTGGGCAACGCGTTTGATTGCCAGCTGTGGTGACGACAGCCAGATGTAAAGCAGATGGACAAAGTAGCCCAGTTTATGGGCTTTGGAGACCAGGGCATGGTAACTGCGTGTGGCCAGCGTGGTCTCTATGGCAAAGGTGATTCCTTTATGCAACAACTCTTCTATTCGGCCGAGCATGATACGTCCGGCCTCCATGCTCACACTTTCCGGATGGAAAGGAGAAAGGCCTTTGGCAATCTCATCGGCATTTACAAATTGTTGACAGTCAAGGACGTCAGGCAAAAGGGTGAATGAAGCTGTGGTCTTCCCAGCTCCATTGCAACCGGCGATGATGTACAAACTTGGCGATTTCATAATTAGTTGTTTTGGTTTAAGGGGGTATGATTCGTGTGTTTTATATATAGATGACTTCCGTCTGCCGAGGAGCTTTTCACTCTCTATAGTAGACGCGTTTAACGCGCTGCGACACGGAGGTCAGGACTTCATAGGGTATTGTACCGAGGACTTCGGCAAGATCGTCGACCGGAATATTTTCGCCGAATATCTCCACACGGTCTCCGACTTTGACATCAGCCACGTCCGTGACATCAATCATGCAGGCGTCCATGCAGATGCTTCCGACTGTGGGACATTTGATACCATTGACCATCACCGATGTATTGCCATAGCCGAGATGGCGGTTAATGCCATCGGCATAACCTACCGGAATGGTGGCAATCACCGACTGCCGCTTTAACGTTCCACGGCGGTTGTAGCCGATTGTGGTTCCTTCAGGCCAGTTTTTCAGTGAGATAATCACAGTGTTGAGTGAAGAGACAGGACGCAGATCATCCTGCGAACCGTCATGCATAGTCTTGACTCCATAGAGCCCGATTCCGAGACGCACCATATCAAGCTGATGATCAGGGAAACGTGTGATGCCTGTAGAGTTCAGAATATGCCGCAGTATTTTCCGTTCAGGGAATGCCGAAAGGAGCATCCGGCAACATTCATCAAAATAATCGAACTGCTGCTGCGTATAGTCATCCTCCATCGGATCATCCGCGGCACAGAGATGCGAGAATATCGAGCGTGGAACTACTCTATCCTGGCTCCTGAGCAGCTCGATCAGTTCAGGGAGATCCTCTTTAAGGAATCCGAGACGGTGCATGCCGGAATCAATCTTGATATGGACCGGATAGTCCGTAATGCCATAGCGCCCTGCCTCGCGGATCAATGCACGCAGGAAGTCAAAGCTGTATATCTCAGGCTCCAGACGATCGGCAAACAAGGCATGGAAATTCTCAACCGTCGGATTCAATACCAGAATAGGCATTGTGATTCCTGCACGACGCAGGTCTGCACCTTCGTCATGGACGGCCACGGCAAGATATGATGCCCCCTGAGCCTGCAAGGTGCGCGCAAGTTCATGTGAGCCAGCGCCGTATCCCGATGCCTTGATCATGCAGGCGATAGCTGTGGTAGGCTTGATACGCGAGCGGAAGGCATTGAAATTCGATACCACGGCATCAAGATTGATTTCCAGCACCGTTTCATGCTGCCGGGCTTCAAGAAGTTCGCAGATGCGTCCGAATCCAAATTCAGGGGCTCCCTTTATCAAAATCAACTCCCCTCGGAAATCAGACGTAGATTTTTTATGTAGAAACTCTTCTGTAGAGGCAAAAAATTCAGACTCCGGGCCGAAGCAACCCTTGTGGGCCATCAGCTCAGGGCCGATCCCGATCACCCGGCTCACACCTGCAATAGCCAGCAACTCGGCCATACGGCGGTAAAGGTCCTCCAGATCGGTATCGGCGTCGTGCATCAGATCACTGACAATGACCATAGCCTTACAATCTGGGGTAATTCTCCGTTTCATGAAATCAAGCGCCGGAGCAAGAGAATTGAAATCGCTGGTGTAGTTGTCATGGACAAGCAGACAGCCATTGACACCCTCAATGACTTCAAGGCGTGTGCCAACGGGCGTAAGTGATGCCATCCGCCGGCGTATGGTCTCCTGATTTATTCCAAACAGAAGCATCACAGCAAGACAATGGATAGCATTCTCAAGTTCATGCTCTCCCTCAAACGGAATTTCCAGCACGGCGCTCTGACCACCTTTATATATATAGCGAAATTCGGTCCGGCCATTTCCTCTGACAACATCGCAGATATACAGCGGAGCCTCAGGATCAGTCCGTGACCACCCTATCATTTCAGGTGCAGCTTTCACACAGCCTGAAATCAAAGGATCATCCGCATTATAGATGATACTTCTGCAACCGTCTAGAAGCAGAGCTTTCTCCCGACACTTCTGCTCTATCGACTCAAAACCGGCACTGTGAGCCGGACCGATATTGGTGAAGATGCCGATTTCAGGTTTAAGTATCTCCTTAAGCTTCGCCATTTCACCCGGTTGCGAGATTCCGGCTTCAAATATCCCCATAGCGGAGTCTTTGTCAAGCTGCCAGACCGACAAAGGCACACCTATCTGCGAGTTGTAGCTGCGTGGGCTTCTTACGATTTCAATATCGGCCTGAAGCAATTGATTGAGCCATTCTTTCACAGTGGTTTTTCCTCGACTGCCTGTAATGGCAATCAGAGGCACATCGTAACGCCGGCGATGATTCGCGGCCAGAGTCTGCAACGCAGCTAACGGAGACTCAACATAAAGGATATTAGCATCCTGAAGATCATCCGAGCATGAAAATGAGCCTGACACCACAAAACTACGCACTCCGCGGTCATAGAGCGACTTGACATAGCGGTGTCCGTCACCAGAAGATGTTTCAAGGGCAAAAAACAATGTGTCTGACGGATATGTCAGCGAACGGCTGTCTGTCAACAGTCGTGATATCCTAGAATCAGGAGCAGGCAATAATGAATCTGCCCCGATTATTTTTGCTATTTCAGAAATTGAATATTGCATTATTTAAATAATGTATTCTTGTCATTATAACGCCTGATAGCGTCGGTGAGTTTTGGATAACGTTCAGTAATTGCACGAATGGCCCTCTGTCTTGCCGCGATCTCATTAGCTCCAGCCTCAGTAGAGGAAGCCACAATGCGATGGGAAAGCCGACGGGTCAGAGCGCGGGCTTCAGCCGCGACCTTTTCAGTTTCAGGAGAGAAGTATGATGCGCGAAAAATTTCATATATATATTCGACTGCCTGTGACGATGAATGCTTCATATCCTCCGCATAGAACCTGTAATCACGCAAATCGTCCATCATTATCTCATAGGCAGGGAAATAACTTGCCACATCTTCGCCAAAAACTTTCACCACTTCATCCACGGCCAGAAGCAAAGTCGACTTGATCAGTTGATTTCCATGAGCGCCTGATTCGAGATAGCGCAGAGGACTAATTGTAAAAACGATTCTTGCCGAGGGGTTAAATCCGCGGATCAGCTCAATGCACTCAGCAAGAACCGCAACCGTTTCATCAAATCCGAGACACCTAGATTCGAATTCCTTTGCAGGCTGTTTGTGACAATTGGCCACAATCCGATCTGATGCGAGATGCCTGAATACCCTGGTAGTACCCAAAGTCAGAAATACAACCGAAGCGCATTTCAAAGTTTCATGGCCGGACAGCACCGAAGCTGCCATCATATCTGCAGCCTGCGCGCTGTCAACAGCTGAATATCGGGAGTGAAACAAAAAGCTGCGGTATAGCCCCTCCACTTCAATAAGTTCCTCTTCTCTGATTGGCTGACAGTCTCTCAGAATTTCCAGTGATCTCAAGACAGACATCGGATTATATACCGGACCGAAAGGATTAACCTCGACATCAAAAAGGTCATCTCTGAGGCATTTGCCTATATTATCCGTGAAACAAGAGCCAAGCAAGAGCATGGGGCTACCATGTTCCACAAGGCCTTGACGGCAGAGCGGACGTATGACTGTTCGAAATTCCATTTCTCTTTTCTTTTTTGCTACCAAACACACTGCAAAATTTATTGCAGAAGTTACCGATAGCCCTATCTGAAGAATTGATGCGGTTGACAAAATTACTAATAATCTTCAAGAACCAGGTTAAAAAAAATCAATAATCTGATCCTTTCATTTAACACCCCTCACAAATTAAATGCCATAAGCGACTATGAAAGCAACCGGTAATCTTCTTGCAAATTATACTTTAGCCACAAATACGCAATATTTATGTTAATTTTAATTAAATATAAACTCACGGCTTGGCCATTTCTCAAAATATATGTAGTTTTGAGCAATCCACCTTATTATGCGTCAGTAGAATAGTTGATCATCAATTTTTCACTCTAATCTACGCAGACCTTTCATAAATTAATCATGAAACATTTCTCCTTAATCAAGGCTATCGCTGCTACTTTCGGCGTCTCCTTTCTTACTTTTCAGCCCATGCAGGCTGAGAGCACTTATCGACTTGTAACGAACAACGACATGATTATTGACCGATGTGTCTATCTCTTGGTAGCCGAAGATCTTAACATTGCAGCCGCAAACGAAATGAATAGTCCAAGCGGTATAAAAACCACCGCAATCACACGCAGCGGCAACGGAATCATCAGCCTGCCGGACAAACATTCTGTTGGAGAATACTCTATTTTTTATACCGAACTTCAGAAAACATGCGACTGCGGTTCTCCGGAACTACATGTTGATTACCCATGGACATTCAGACCATTATTTTCAAACGATTATCTAACATATTATTACACTGATGGCATAAAAACCGGCCCGCTTGCCATAAAGCCACGCCGTTACCATTACTATACCACTGTCGATATTGACCCGGAATCTCACACATGCGCGACGTCCTTCTATTTAGAAGGAGCCAAAGCCAATTGTTACGGCCTATGGTTCAAAGAAGAAAGCGGAGAGTATATACTCAACACATATGCACCGGAAACAGACGGTCTGCACCGAATGCAGCTGTACCGCAAAGAGATCTACGACCTCAAGGTAATGGAAATCAAAAAGACCGATAGCACCTACAACATTAAAATACACGTAAAAACTTTTGACGAGAGCAACGATTACAGCAAAGGCCATCTGATGTATATTTTTAGCGATGAAGAAGTATTGTTCAATGACGATATCTATCGTGATCCGGAAACAATCATCCTCAGAAATTACAACGCCGGCGATTTTGAAATCAATTATACCGGTAGCAAAAAATATCTTTGGCTCATACGAGATCATGGCCCCAACGAACGCCTTACTGATGCCATAAAAGTAGAAGTCAAAGAAACCCAGATACCCCCCACTTCAGCAGAATGCAACCACTTCACCCCTCCGGCTGCAGAAGGCTATTCCATTGGGATGTATATTGACTTTGAACCCAAAGACGATGATGTGAAGATATATTATACCCTTGACGGGCAGGATCCGATAATTACTGAAAGCGGAATCTTATCTCTTGCCGAAAACGATGATGATGCCGAAGATCATACTGGCAAAACATACGACCTTGACATACGGCCTCTAATCTACGACGGTTCATCCCTTTCAGTCCGCTACACTGCCGTGAAAGCCGGCCACTCGCCAAGCGCGGTAGCAACAGTCAACATCGCAGGGATTCCCACGTCCATAATTCTTACCGAAGCTGATGACAACCAGATGGAGCCGGAATATTTCAACATGCAGGGTTTCCGGGTCCACACACCTCTTGCCCCAGGACTCTATATCCGCAGACACAACGGAAAAACTGAAAAGATAATTATTCGCTGATCTCCTCTCTACTCAGACAGCTATTGTCAAAGGCGCAGTATCGGAACCATCGGACTCCATGCTGCGCCTTTCACTTTCTTGTATTTTCATCGCCACACATTCCGATTTCACCCACATAGGGCTCCGAATCACATTTGCTTATTGGGCCAAACTATATATGAAGTTTTTTGAAGCTTTTTAACATAAATCCTAAAAAATATTTTCAACAAAATCATTATTTTCAAATTATTTTTCGTAACTTTGTGGCCGATTTAGCCGTAGCGGGCTCGATTAAGCAGCGATGCAAAAGACAACTCCAGCATCCTCGCCCGCCGGAATAACCTGTAACCCAATTAATAACAGATGTACGCTATCGTAGAAATCCAGGGACAGCAGTTCAAGGCAGAGCCTGAAAAGTTCCTGTATGTTCATTATCTCGGCGAAGCAGTCAAAGAAGGCGACAAGGTTGAATTCGACCGTGTTCTCCTCGCTCAGTCCGAAGACTCAGTTAAAGTTGGCGCTCCCATAGTGGACGGCGCAAAGGTTGTATGCGAGGTTCTCACCCCGCTCGTAAAAGGTGAAAAGGTCATCGTTTTCAAGAAGAAACGCCGCAAAGGCTATCGCCGCAAAAACGGTCACCGTCAGTGCTTCACCAAAGTGTTAATTAAAGAAGTTGTAGCTTAACCCACTAAAATCTCTAAAAGAAATGGCACATAAAAAAGGTGTTGGTAGTTCTAAGAACGGCCGTGAGTCAGAAAGCAAACGACTCGGAGTAAAGATTTTCGGTGGTCAGCATTGCAAAGCCGGCAACATCATCAAGCGTCAGCGTGGCACAGTTCACCACCCCGGCCTCAACGTAGGTATGGGCAAGGACCACACTCTTTTCGCTCTTATCGACGGTGTAGTTGTCTTCACTGAAGGCAAGGAAGGCCGCAAATTCATCAACGTCCAGCCGGCTGAAGCATAATAGCCTCAGTCAAGGACTGATTAAACACTGAAAAGACAGCCGGGCTGCAGATTGGAATCTGCAGCCCGGCTCTATTTTGAAGTCGGTTCGACAAATAAACCAACAACAGAGCGGCGCCTCCTTTGCCTCACATCTCGATTTTAAGGATGCTCATAGCGTAAAATTTCAGAAATTTATTTAACTTTGCTTCAAATGCGTAGACAATTCCGCGCATATAACCACCCCACCAAACCAGCACAAATGGAAAAGAAAAGCATCCGCGACCTCAACCGAGTAGACCTCGAACATTTTCGCCGTCAGCCCAAGATGACGCTCACGGTGGTCCTGGACAACGTAAGGAGCCTGAATAACATCGGTTCAATATTCCGCACATGCGATGCCTTCGCAGTGGAAACACTCATGCTCTGCGGCATCAGCGCCTGCCCGCCATCTCCCGAAATTCATAAAACCGCACTTGGAGCCGAAAACTCTGTAAACTGGCGATATTTCCATACAACAGAAGACTGCATCACACACCTACAACGTGAAGGCTATACCCTTTGCTGCCTCGAACAAGTCAAAGGAAGCATCGAACTTCAGGAATTTACGCCCCAGAAAGGACGCAGATACGCCCTCATTCTTGGCCACGAAGTTGAAGGCGTAGACCAAGCCGTGGTAAACCAATGCGATATATGCCTTGAAATACCACAGCGCGGCACCAAACACTCTCTCAACGTGTCAGTATCAGGAGGAATCGCCATATGGCACTTCTTCTCACATCTCAACACCCTTTGATTCATCTGCAACCTCAATCATCAACACTCTCATCAACTTAAATGAAATTCTCTCGCTCTCTTCCAATCGCTCTACTGCTCCTCTCCACAACCGAAGCCAACGCCCAGTTGCAAATCAACGAACTAATGCAATCAAACATTGACTGCATCATGGATGACCTCAACGAATTTCCTGACTCCTGGGTAGAACTATACAACTCAGGACAATCAGCCATAGACCTTCACGACTATAGCATCTGCAACAAAAATGACCCTACAAAAGAAATCAATCGAAATGCGCAACTCCGGCAACGACTTCGACTACACCTATTTCCGCGACGCTCTGATCCAGCGCGTAATGGGGACAAACTGCGATCTCGACTGGCAACCCTGGCTCCCGACAGCCTTTTTCATAAACGGAGAATATAAAGACATGCTCAACATCCGCTCCCGCACCAATGAAGACCACATCTACACCTTTTACAACGGCGAAGAAGACATAGACATGTTCGAAAACTGGGGCGAACTCAAAGAAGGGACATGGGACAACTTCAACAACTTTAAAAAATTCTTCAATGAAGACGGCCACACATTTGACGAATTCAACACTCTGATGGACTGCGGCGAATTCGCAAATCTAATGATAATGAACCTCTTCTATGACAACAAAGACTTCCCCGGCAACAATATAGTCAACTGGCGCCCGCGTTCCGAAGGAGGCCGCTGGAGATGGATCGCCAAAGACACCGATTTCGGCCTCGGCCTATACGATGCTCCATACAACTATAAAACCTTCAACTGGCTATATGACAATGATTTCGACCCCGACCGCGCATGGGCAAACAAACCGGAACACACACGCCTGTTCCGCGCCCTGATGGAAACCCCGGAGTTTCATGACATGTTCATAGACCGCTGCGCTGTGTACATGGGCGATTTCATGAACTACCGTGGCACCGTAAAGGAGCTCGACAAAATGTACTCCA
Source organism: Duncaniella sp. C9 (assembly GCF_004803935.1). GTDB lineage: Bacteria > Bacteroidota > Bacteroidia > Bacteroidales > Muribaculaceae > Duncaniella > Duncaniella muris. The sequence goes on along the minus strand of NZ_CP039547.1, from coordinate 2,366,431 downwards.
TGATCAAGACTGAATATCCCAATCATCGCAAGCTCTTCAACGAATGGTGGCCCAACCACTCACAGGAAGTACAGAAAATGCGCTCATGGATCGCCGCTCGCACACCATTCTTCTACACACACCTAAGCGAATACTTCCGGCTTGGAACCCCTCGCACCCTGACCATCGACGCCGGGCGCACCGACGACATCAAACTGACAATCAACGGGATCACGCTCAATAACCGCGATTTTGACGGAAAATTCTTTGCTGGGCGCCAGCTCCGGATAGAAGGAAACCACCAGGACAGCGAAATGACAGTGGACGGCTGGAAAGTCACCATAACCAAAGGCACCACACACACCACGGGCAGCTATAAAGACAAAACCCTCACCATCAACATGCCCAATGCCGACAAAATCGAAATTGAATCCATAGCAACTCAGAGCGCGATAGCAGACATTGACTTCGACCAACAGCCTAAAGCCCTTGATCCGTCAAAGCCATTCAAACTATATGACATTCAAGGACGTTTATTAGCAGAACCGGAATCAATCGGATCAGCGACAGGCTTCGAGCCGGGAATATACATAGCCCGTCAGGGATCAAAAACCCTGAAAATAATTCTGGGCCGCCAATAAACCCAAGACAGACAAAAGACAAAACAAATCAAATCGAAGCAATAATTTTGCAGAAAACAGATTTTTTCGTAACTTTACATTAACAAACTATTCGAAACAAGTTACACAACTATGAATAAGGATTTTAGAAATTTTGCAGTGCACCATCTCGGCATGAATGGGCTCGCGCTCGATCAATATGCCGCCTCGGCAGCTTCTCAAATCACCTCCTCCTATATCTCTCCGACCATCATTGAAGAACGCCAGCTCAATGTGGCACAAATGGATGTGTTCTCACGTCTGATGATGGATCGCATCATATTCCTCAGCACTGACGTAAACGACTATACAGCCACAGTAGTCCAGGGACAGCTTCTTTACCTTGACTCAGTAGATCCCGGAAAAGACATCTCAATCTACCTTAACTCACCAGGCGGATCAGTGATCGCAGGACTTGGCCTTTATGACACCATGCAACACATCAAGAGCGATGTCTCCACAATCTGCATCGGCATGGCAGCATCAATGGCGGCTGTACTTCTTGTTGCAGGAGCTCAAGGCAAGCGCATGGCCCTTCCGCATTCGCGCGTCATGATCCATCAGCCCCTCGGAGGTGTCCAGGGCCAGGCATCAGACATCGAAATCACCGCCCGCGAAATCCTCAAATACAAAGCCGAACTCTACAAGATCATCGCCGACCACTCCGGAATGCCGCTCGAACGCATCGAAGCTGACGCCGACCGCGACTACTGGATGACTGCCGACGAAGCCAAAGAATATGGCATGATAGACCGCGTCCTCCTCCCCGACCACAAATAAACCACCCCGCTATAGACACAGAATGGCAAAAAAAAACAACAACACCTCTGACAACGGAGTCAAATGCTCTTTTTGCGGCAAGGAACCATCCTACACCAACATTCTCGTGCCGAGTCCGTTTGGCGACACCTATATATGCAGCGAATGCGTTGACCAGATTGAGGGCCTCCTGAAAGATTATTACGAAGAGAATCCTTCTATCCGGCCCGACAAAGCGAAAGGGAAAAAATCCAAAGCCGCCATTGAGCCGGAGACAAAAGAACTTCCGACTCCGGCTGAAATACGCGCATTTCTCGATCAATATGTCATCGGGCAGGACGACGCCAAGAAATATCTCTCGGTAGCCGTCTACAATCATTACAAGCGTCTTGCGCAGGACAAAGACGATGTAGACATCGAGAAAAGCAACATCATCATGGTCGGACCCACAGGCACAGGCAAAACCTTGCTTGCCAAGACCATAGCCCGACAGCTTGACGTACCATTCGCCATTGTCGACGCCACGGTGCTGACCGAAGCCGGCTACGTCGGAGAAGACATCGAAAGCCTGCTCGTCAGACTGCTGCAAGCCGCCGATTATGATGTGGCAAAAGCAGAACGAGGCATAGTTTTCATTGACGAGATCGACAAAATCGCCCGCAAAGGCGACAACCCGTCAATCACTCGCGACGTGTCCGGCGAAGGTGTACAGCAAGGCCTCCTCAAACTACTTGAAGGCTCCGTAGTCAATGTACCGCCGAACGGAGGCCGCAAACACCCTGAGCAAAAGATGATTGCCGTCGATACTAAAAACATCCTATTCATCTGCGGAGGAGCATTTGACGGTATCGAACGAAAAATAGCCCACCGCCTGAACACCCATGTGGTAGGCTTCACCGGAGGATCGACACGCTCGAAAATCAACTCTGACAATTATCTGCAATACATTGCCCCCCAGGACCTCAAGTCATTCGGTCTGATCCCCGAAATCATCGGACGTCTGCCGGTACTTGTCCATCTCGATCCGCTTGACCGCGAAGCACTTCTCAGAGTACTCACAGAGCCTAAAAACGCCATCACCAAGCAGTATGAAAAACTGTTTGCCATGGACGGAGTCAAACTCATCTTCGCACCTGAGACACTTGAATTCATTGTCGACAAGGCAATCGAATACAAGCTTGGCGCACGTGGTCTGCGCACAATCGTAGAGACAATCATGATCGATCCGATGTATGAAACCCCCTCTACCGACATTAAAGAACTGGTTATCGACCGCGCCTTCGCCGAAGAGAAAATCCAAAAAGCCTACATCGGCTAAAAGGACGTATCGGATACACCGGTCTCCACCAATCATAAACTTTATCACCTCTTCCCGGCTTCCCGGCACAGCCGGGAAGTTCTCCCCTCAGTTCTCTCACATTTCATACTCACTCCTCCCCAACCTGAACGGAATCCCATGAATCAACGACTTCACGAAGCACTTAAAGAGCATTTCGGATTTGACACATTCAAAGGCAACCAGGAAGCCATAATGACAAGTCTCCTTGAAGGCAACGACGTTTTCGTCCTCATGCCTACCGGAGGAGGCAAATCGCTCTGCTACCAGCTGCCGGCCCTTATGATGGAAGGCACAGCCATAGTGATCTCTCCACTGATAGCCCTGATGAAAAATCAGGTTGATGCAATGCGCAACTTCAGTTCGGCCGACACTGTGGCCCACTTCCTAAACTCCTCGCTCAACCGCGCAGCGATTGACCTTGTGAAATCCGACATTACTGCCGGACGCACAAAACTGCTCTATGTGGCACCGGAGTCGCTGACCAAAGAAGAGAACATCGAATTTCTGAAGACTGTGCCGATTTCATTCTACGCAGTCGACGAGGCACACTGCATTTCCGAATGGGGTCACGACTTCCGCCCGGAATATCGACGCATCCGCCCGATCATCAACGAGATCAACGTCCGCCCGATGATCGCACTGACTGCCACCGCAACCCCAAAGGTTCAGCATGACATCCAGAAAAACCTCGGAATGCAGAATGCCAAAGTGTTCAAATCGTCGTTCAACCGATCGAACCTCTATTATGAGGTCAGGCCAAAGACCAACAACATTGACAAAGACATTATAAAATTCATCAAAAACAACCCCGGCAAATCAGGCATCATCTATTGCCTGAGCCGCAAGAAGGTTGAGGAACTCGCCGAGATGCTCGCAGTGAACGACATCAAGGCACTCCCCTATCACGCCGGAATGGACGGTGCGACCCGAAGCGCCAATCAGGACGCGTTTCTGATGGAAAAAGTCGATGTCATAGTCGCCACGATCGCATTCGGAATGGGTATTGACAAACCAGATGTGAGATTTGTTATTCATTATGACATGCCCAAGTCGCTCGAAGGCTACTATCAGGAAACCGGCCGCGCCGGCCGTGACGGAGGAGAAGGCCAATGCATAACCTTCTATGCCGCCAAAGACCTGCAGAAGATGGAAAAATTCATGCAGGGCAAGCCATTGGCCGAACAGGAAATCGGCCGCCAGCTCCTGCTGGAAACCCAGAGCTACGCTGAGGCAAGCAGTTGCCGTCGTCGCTCACTGCTCTTCTATTTCGGAGAGGAGTTCACGGTCGACAACTGCCAGAACTGCGACAATTGCATTAATCCAAAGAAAAAAGTGGAAGCGAAAGACGATTTATGTGCAGTGCTCGAAACCGTAATAGCACTGAAAGAAAAATTCAAAGCCGATCATGTCACCGATGTGCTCCTCGGCCACACTACTGCTGATGTCACATCATATCAGCACGACCAGCTCGACGTGTTCGGCTGCGAGCAAGGAGCTGATGAAAAACTTATTAGCGCCGTGATCCGTCAGGCAATCCTGGCCGGATATCTCGACCGCGACATAGAGAACTACGGACTTCTCCGCATCACCCCGAAAGGCAAAAAATTCCTTTCGAAACCCGAATCATTCAAAGTGATCGAAGACTCTGATTTCAGCGAAGACGCCGAACCGGAAATGATCAAAAGCGGAGCGTCATTTGCCGCCGATGACGAACTTTACAGCATCTTGAAAGACCTGCGCAAGAAAATTGCCAAGCAACTCGGGCTGCCCCCATATGTGATTTTCCAGGATCCGTCGCTCGAAGCAATGGCCACCACCTACCCGATTTCACTCGAAGAACTTCAGAACATTCCCGGCGTAGGCGCAGGTAAAGCAAAACGCTATGGCGCCGACTTCGTGAAGGTAATCAAGCGCCATGTCGAAGACAATGAGATCGAACGTCCGGAAGACCTGCGTGTACGTAGCGTTCCGAGCCGCAACTCGACCAAACTCTTCATCATCCAGTCAATCGACCGCAAAATACCTCTGCCTGAAATAGCCAGAGCCAAAGGCCTTGAATTCAACGAACTGCTTGACAGAATTGAAGTAATAGTCTACTCAGGCACAAAAATCAATATCTCCTATTATATAAATGATATAATGGACGAGGATTCGCAGGAAGAACTGTTTGACTTCTTTAAGGAATGCCAGACAGATGACCTCAACGAAGCCTACAAAGAATTCGGTGAAGACTATACAGAAGACGAGATCCGCCTCATGCGCATCAAATTCCTCTCTGAAATGGGCAACTGATTTTCAATACCGCAAACAATGAATAAGGTCATCGACTATCGCGACGTAGAACTCCACCGCCAAGATCTTATCGCGCTCCGCCACGTCAATCTGTCAGTGGGCGAAGGTGAATTCGTCTATCTGATAGGCAAAGTGGGCAGCGGCAAATCCAGCCTGCTGAAATCTCTCTATGCCGACATTCCAATAGCCGGAGGCGAAGCCCGTGTTCTTGATTACGACCTGAACACCATACGCCGTCGCGACATTCCCTTTCTGCGCCGTCAGATAGGCATCGTCTTTCAGGACTTCCAGTTGCTGACCGACCGCAGCGCCTATGCCAATCTTAAATTTGTGCTTGAGGCCACCGGCTGGAAAGACAAATCTGATATCGAAGCCCGCATTGAAGAGGTGCTGAGAGGTGTCGGGATGCTCAACAAGAGTTATAAGAATCCTCATGAGCTGTCAGGAGGCGAGCAGCAGCGCATAGTCATAGCCCGCGCCCTCCTCAACCATCCGCGCATAATTCTCGCGGATGAACCTACAGGCAATCTCGACCCGGCCACAGGCGAAGCCATTGTCAGCCGTCTTCACGATATAGCCCGTCAGGGAACTACCGTGATAATGGCCACACACAATCTCAGTTTCGTCGATCAATTCCCCGGACGAGTCATCAAGTGCGAGAACCACACCATCTCATAGTAGGGCACCTCTCTCTGATTCAAAACTTAAAACCCGCAAAAATGTTATAACAGTGTCAACGTTCATGTTACACTGTTATATTTTTTTGCCTGAATGAATTCATCAAAGACCCGCATAGTAGTGCTCGGCGGAGGTTTTGCCGGGCTGAATTTTGTAAAACACATCGACAAAGACAAATTTGACATCACCCTTGTCGACCACCACAACTATCACTCCTTCCCGCCGCTTTTCTATCAGGTGGCCTCGTCTGAAATTGACCCGTCGAGCATCAGCTTCCCTTTCAGACGCGAACTCGTCAAAAAAGCATCCGGAAGAGTGAAATTTCACATGGAAAGTGCCCGAAGCGTAGACGTCAGCCGGCATTGCGTCATCACTGACCACGGATCAATCCCATATGACAAGCTTGTCATTGCATTCGGCACCACAAACAACTTCTTCGGCAATGACGCCCTTAAAGACGAGGTCTACACACTGAAATCCAACGACCAGGCAATCCGCATACGTAATGAAATCCTCTACCGCTGCGAACGCGCTTCGATAGAACCTGACCGCGAAAAACGCCGGCGCATGCTGACATTCGTTGTCATAGGAGGCGGGCCTGCCGGAGTAGAGATGGCTGGAGCCATCGGAGAACTTAAACGCTACATACTCAGACGCGACTACCCCGACATTCCGCCGGAAGACATGACCGTCAGCCTGTATGAAGGGCGCAACAAACTTCTGGCCTCCATGAGCGCCGAGTCGTCAGAAACAGCACTCAAAGATCTGAAATCGTTACTGGTGGATATCCACTTAGGCCGACAGATGAAAAGCTATGCCGACAACCTGCTCACCTTTGACGATGGATCGACCCTATACTCCGAAATGGTCATCTGGACTGCAGGAGTCACCGGGCGTCCGCTCGAATTCGAAGGCACGGATTTCCGGCAGGGACGCGGCGGGCGCTTTCCCACCGACCGTTTCTGCCGTGTGACCGGCCTTGATGATATATTCGCCATCGGCGATGTCAACCTCATGACCACCGAAGAATATCCCGCAGGACTCCCGCAGCTTGCCCAGTTGGCCATACAGCAAGGCCGCTTCCTCGCCCGCAGCCTCAACTCCGGAAAATGGAACCGGGAATTTTCTTACAACGACAAAGGATCAATGGCCACCATCGGCCGAAACCGTGCGGTTGTCGACATGCGCAGACTCCATCTCGACGGCTTCATCGCCTGGCTTGCATGGATGTTCATCCACCTCATCTCACTCATGGGGATGCGCAACAAAATCAGCGTGCTCGTCAGCTGGTTCTGGGCTTATTTCAGCTACAACACAGCCCTCCGACTGCTTCTTGCAGGTTCAAAATACCCTAAACGTGGCCGTATGTGGGACAAAGGTTAGGATATATCGTATTTTTATTGTAATTTTGTATATTCAGAGAGTGTTCGGTCTCATCGCAGACACGCACTCGCGACTTGTTAAAAATTATCAATTCAAAACCGACAAAATTATCACAATAAAAATGTCGATCGATAGTATCATAGCTTTGGCCGTCAGCAACGCGGTCAAAAATCTGTATGGCGTTGAAACTCCCGCCGAAAACATCGTGCCTCAAGCCACCCGAAAAGAATTCGAGGGCAATATCACCGTTGTCGTTTTCCCCTGGGTGAAAGCCGCCCGCAAATCGCCTGAAGCGGTAGGTATGGAAATCGGCGAATGGCTTCAGGCCAACGAACCTGCGGTCGAGAAGTTCAACGTGGTCAAAGGCTTCCTTAACATAACCGTTGCACCGCAGTTCTGGAATTCAGTGCTCGGACACATAGCCGGCACCACTGACTTCGGACTTACAGCTGCTGATGAAAGCTCGCCTCTTGTAATGGTAGAGTACTCATCGCCAAACACAAACAAGCCTCTCCATCTTGGCCACGTACGCAACAACCTGCTTGGATTCAGCCTTGCCGAAATCCTGAAAGCCTGCGGCAACCGCGTCATAAAGACCAACATTGTCAATGACCGCGGCATCCACATCTGCAAATCCATGCTCGCATGGAAAAAGTGGGGCGAAGGTGCCACTCCGGAATCCACCGGCAAGAAAGGCGACCATCTTATAGGTGACTTCTATGTACTCTTTGACAAGCACTACAAAGCCGAGCTCAAGGAACTTGAAGAGAAAGGCATGAGCAAAGAAGAAGCCGAAGCAGCATCTCCGCTCATGAAAGAAGCCCGCGAAATGCTCGTGAAATGGGAAAACAAAGATCCTGAAATCCGTTCGCTTTGGGAAATGATGAACTCCTGGGTCTACGCCGGATTCGATGAGACCTACAAGCGCATGGGTGTCAACTTCGACAAAATCTATTATGAGAGCGAAACATACCTCGAAGGCAAGGAGAAAGTTCTCGAAGGCCTCGAAGCAGGTAAAATGTACCGCAAGGAAGACGGCTCTGTATGGGCCGATCTTACCGGTGAAGGACTCGACCACAAACTGCTTCTCCGCAGTGACGGCACTTCTGTCTACATGACCCAGGACATCGGCACCGCCAAACTGCGTTACCGCGACTATCCCATTGACAAGATGATCTACGTTGTAGGCAACGAGCAGAACTATCACTTCCAGGTGCTCTCAATCCTTCTCGACCGTCTCGGCTTCAAGTGGGGCAAAGACCTCGTACACTTCTCTTACGGCATGGTCGAACTGCCTGAAGGCAAGATGAAATCACGCGAAGGCACAGTAGTCGATGCCGACGACCTTATGGACGACATGGTCTCCACCGCCCGCACCGTATCAGCCGAGCTCGGCAAACTCGACGGCCTCAGCCCGGAAGAGATCGACAGCATTTCGGAAACCGTAGGCCTCGGAGCACTGAAATACTTCCTTCTCAAGGTAGACCCGCGCAAAAATATGACCTTCAACCCCAAAGAGTCAATTGACTTCAACGGCAACACCGGCCCCTTCATCCAATACACCTACGCACGCATCTGCTCTGTGCTCCGCAAAGCCGCTGACGAAGGCATGGCCATCGGCGACTACTCGGCAGTAGTACCTGGCGAAAAAGAAATAGCCCTTATCCAGGCCCTCGCCGACTTCCCCGCCACAGTCCAGGCCGCAGGCCAGACCTACAGTCCGGCACTGATCGCCAACTATGTCTATGACCTTGTCAAGAGCTACAACCAGTTCTATCACGACTGCTCCATCCTCAAGGAAACAGACAGCGCTGTGCGCTCGCTGCGTCTTGAACTCAGCCGCCAGACCGCCCGCGTCATCAAGTCAGGCATGAACCTCCTTGGCATCAACGTACCTGAACGTATGTAAGTCAAATTTGTTTTATAAATAAAAACGATAACCAACTCCTATTAACTGATATGAATTACAACCAGCAGACACCTCCCCCCTACTTCGGCGGAGGCGACAATTACAACAGCTACCACAACTCTCAGCAGCAGGCCGTCCAGACAACTTCGTCAGTAATGAAGCGCGTCTATTTCAAAATGTTCCTCGGACTGCTTGTGACTGCGTTCGTCTCTCTTTTCTGCGCTACCTCATCCGCCTATCTCAGCTTTATGTCTGGCCACCGCATCTTCTTCTGGGGCCTTCTGATCGCAGAAGTAGGCATCGTGATATATCTCTCGACCCGTCTGACCCGCATCTCGTCGGCAACGGCCAACCTGCTTTTCTATGTCTTTGCCGCGATCAACGGCCTGGCTCTTGCCCCGATCTTCTTGGTCTATACCATGACATCAATTGCCAAGACATTCTTCATCTGCGCCGGAACCTTCGGAGCCATGAGTGTCTATGGCTATTTTACCACCAAAGATCTCACAAGCTGGGGCAACTTCCTGATGTACGCACTTATGGGTCTGATCATCGCTTCTTTGGTCAATATTTTCACCAGAAGCACCCAGCTTGACTGGATAATCTCCATCGCAGGCGTCCTGATCTTCATCGGTCTCACTGCATGGGACACTCAGAAAATCAAGCGTATGGCTCTCACAACGCCTCCGGCCTATATCAGCCATCTCGCCACCATCGGCGCACTGAGTCTCTATCTCGACTTCATCAACCTCTTCCTCTATCTGCTCCGCTTCTTCGGAAGCCAGCGCGACTGATAGCGTGTAAACAGACTCTTATCACTGAAATCATATACCTTAATATACAATAATGGCAAAAGTCGTAATCATCGGAGCCGGCGGTGTCGGAACCGTCGTGGCTCACAAGTGTGCCCAGCACCCCGAAGTTTTCACAGAAATAGTCATCGCTTCCCGCACCCGCAGCAAGTGTGACGCCATTGTAGAGGCCATCGGAAAGCCCAACATCAGCTCAGACGTTGTCGATGCCGACAGCGTCCCCCAGCTTGTGGAGCTTTTCAACCGCCACAAACCCGAACTCGTCATCAACGTGGCCCTTCCCTATCAGGACCTCACCATCATGGATGCCTGTCTCATCTGCGGAGTCAACTATCTTGACACCGCCAACTATGAGCCCAAGGACGTGGCACATTTCGAATATTCATGGCAGTGGGCCTACAAACAGCGCTTCGAAGAAGCCGGTCTTACCGCAATCCTCGGCTGCGGATTCGACCCAGGTGTGTCCGGCGTATTCACAGCCTACGCCGCAAAACACTACTTCTCTGACATGCAGTATCTCGACATTGTCGACTGCAACGGCGGTGATCACGGCAAAGCTTTCGCCACAAACTTCAACCCCGAAATCAACATCCGTGAGATCACTCAGAACGGCCGCTACTATCAGGACGGCAAATGGGTGACCACCGGCCCGCTTGAAATCCACAAGACACTCACCTATCCCAACATCGGAGAGCGCGAAAGCTATCTTCTCTACCACGAAGAGCTCGAATCGCTCGTCAAGAACTATCCCTCAATCAAGCGTGCGCGCTTCTGGATGACATTCGGTCAGGAATATCTCACACACCTCCGTGTGATTCAGAACATCGGCATGGCCCGCATCGACGAAGTAGACTACAACGGACAGAAGATCGTGCCCCTGCAGTTCCTCAAAGCCGTCCTCCCCAACCCACAGGATCTCGGCGAGAACTACCACGGCGAAACCTCGATCGGCTGCCGCATCGAAGGTCTTGACAAGGAAGGCAAGCATCTCACCTATTACATCTGGAACAACTGCTCTCACGAAGCCGCTTACAAGGAAACCGGCATGCAGGCTGTCAGCTACACAACCGGCGTTCCCGCAATGGTCGGCGCAATGATGTTCCTCACAGGGAAATGGGTAAAACCGGGTGTCAACAACGTTGAAGAGTTCGATCCCGATCCATTCCTCGCAGAACTTGCCAAAGACGGTCTTCCCTGGAACGAGGAATTCAACCTCAACCTTGAAGTAAACGAATAATCAAGCCTGTCAAGACCTGAACCTGCATCATAAACCCCGGACACCGGCGAAAAACCAACGTTTATCACCCTGTCCGGGGTTTACAATTTCATAGTCCTCTCCCGCAGCGTCGTCATGAGATGACACAATCGCCACTCCATCACTACCGAAAATCCAATCCGCCATGCTTAAACATCTGCTGCTCGCAGGCACCATCGTAACCGCTCCGTCAATTCATGGCCGCCCCAATGACGGATATACTCTCGACCCCGCCACACAGACAGTCACCGCAGACCGACACGCCTTCCGTTTAGGCCCCGGCACTTTTCTGCTGACAGCCGAAACCGGCGCAACTTCATCGCCCTACATTTTTACCGATGCACTCAAAGCTCTTGAAGCCATCAGCAAAAACTCATCCGGCAACGCAACGCTGCTTGTGACTCCGGGAGTTTACTGGCTTGATGACCCCGATGACCCTGCCGTCAGACGCAATCCCAAAAACTCCGGAGCCATTCCTTATGCCGCAGAAATCAGTTGTGACACACTTTCACTCATAGGACTCTCAGAAGATCCGGCCGACATTGTCTTCGCGGTAAACCGTGGCCAGACCCAGGGCGCTCTCGGCAACTACACCATGCTCCATTTCAAAGGCCTCTGTCTGACAGCCGAAAACATAACTTTCGGCAACTACTGCAACGTTGATCTCATCTACCCGCGCAATCCTTCGCTTAACCGGCCGAAACGCCGCGATCCCATCGTCCAGGCCCAGGTCGGAATATGCGAGAACACCGACCGGCTCTTTGCGCGCAACTGCCGCTTCATCAGCCGCCTCAATCTCTGCCCTCTATCCGGAGCACGGCGCTCACTCTACAAAGACTGTTACTTCGAGTGCACCGACGATGCCCTCTCAGGCTCAGCTGTCTACCTCGACTGCCGTTTCACATTTTTCAGCGGTAAACCTTTCTACTCCACCGCTTCCACAGGAGCCATATTTCTCAACTGCGACATCCACACCAAAGTCCGTGGCTCACAATATCTCACCAAAGTACCCGGCATGGTGTCAATGATCGACACCCGCTGGACTTCAGACTCGCCCGTAGACATTCAGTGGACACGTGACAGCTCACCCGTCCGCTGCTATCAGAGCGGCATCACACTCAACGGCACAGCAATCACAATTGACGCCAGACGTCCAGAACTCAGCGCTGACATCAGTGACACTCCGCTCCTACGCGCCTACAAAATCTCATCAGGCGGAAAAACCGTCTACAACATTCTGAATCTGCTCGGCGGCACCGACGGCTGGGACCCTCTCGACCAGTCAGAATCTATGGCAGAACTTGAAAAAGCACTGTCAGCCACCCTTACAGGACTACCCGTGGCTTTAAAAATCGAGACCCCGTCTAAAAAGCTTTCGGCTCAAGGTGACAGCATGCTTCTCAAACCATCATTGCGTCTGTGGGGCGACTATCCGGCCCCGGCATCAGCATCCGGCCTGACCTGGAATGCACCGACAACACTGCGCCTCTCCGCATCTGCCAACTCAACCGCAATTGTCAGCGCCAACAGCTTCCCGCGCGAGATGATCTGTGAAATTTCTGCGGTCTCTCCATACGGCCTGACAGGCGCGACATCCGTAACAGTCGATGCATGGCTCAAAACTGCACCGCAGTTCACCTCGACACCGGTTATCACCGCTGACAAGAACACACTGAAACTCGACTACAGCCTCTCAGGCAACAGTCGTGACGACAGCCATATCATCTGGTACAGGTCAACACGTCCCGACCATTCCGACAGTGTGGCCGTTCGTCACGGACGCGGCCTAAGCGCCCGCTCCTACCCGCTGACATGTGCAGACAGAGGCTTCTATATCTCAGCCTCCGTGATGCCGAAAAACGCCGACTCGGAAGAAGGCCACGCTATGGTAGCCTCAATGTCAGCACCGGTCAACACCATCATGCTCCGCTCACTGCAGAAAAGCGAAAAATCAATCGTCACCTCCTTCGCCGAGGTCCCCATCCGAAAAGGCACTCCGGGGCGGCAGGGCTTTTGGCACTTCGACACATTCAAACCTTCTGACACAGCTATTCACGACTGGACTCCTGACGGATCAGCAGGCTGGTATTACGGCCAAGCCACAGATGCTGCAACCGGAACCGGACTCGTGCAGTCAACCAAAGGCGCGCGCCTGTTCTACACCCCGGTGCGTGAAAAATGCCGCAACATGCGTGTCAGCCTCATCGCAGAACCATGCAAAGGTCCAGGGCAGGGATTCGGCAGTGCCACCGGGCAATATATGGACATCTGCATCAAATTCGACCCTGTCTCTCTGACCGGCTACGCCCTGCGCATCGAACGGACGCCAGACTTTGACAAAGCCGTGACATTCACTCTCGTGCGATATTCCAGCGGCGCTGTCAGCCCGATAAGCAAAGCCGTAGCCACAAGCTGCTACCGCAATCCATGTACCATTGTAGTCGAACTGTGCGGAGACCGCCTGACAGCACTGGCCCGCACTGGAGCTCCGGCTGCGGAAGCAGCCGATCCGGCCATAAAACCAGATGTGAGCCTTTCAGCCACTGTGTCTCCGACCGACGGCACATCGCTTGCCATCCAGCACACCGGCTCGGCAGGTGCATCGGCCACCCTGCTGCGCGACCTTGAAGTAAACTGGGACTGACACAGGATTTCAAACCGGACCACATTTCACTTGGGAACACCACGATGAATTTGCAAAATTTATTATCGCGGCGTTCCCAAGTGAATTTTTGTTAGAATCAATCTCCGCAATCGGAATTTAAGGAAAAATTTGGTACCTTTGTATGTTACATTCGAACGAATCTGAAAAAATGCAGAACGAACAAAATATAAAAGTATTAGGCGCCAAAGTCAACAACCTCAAGGACGTTGACGTAGAGATTCCCCGCGGAAAGCTCGTTGTGATTACGGGTGTTTCGGGATCCGGGAAATCATCTCTCGCCTTTGACACCTTATATGCGGAAGGCCAGCGGCGCTACGTGGAAAGCCTCAGCAGCTACGCCCGTCAGTTCATGGGCAAAATGCCCAAGCCGGAATGCAAAGCAATACTCGGACTCCCGCCGGCCATCGCCATTGAGCAAAAAGTCAACACCCGCAACCCGCGAAGCACTGTCGGGACATCGACAGAGATCTATGACTACCTGAGGCTTCTCTTCGGGCGTGTAGGTCATACATTCTCCCCCATCAGCAGTGAAGAAGTCAGAAAGCACACTATTGACGATGTGGTCAGATTCGCCATGACCTATCCCGAAGGCTCCCGCATGGCCATAACCGCACCGGTCACTCTGCCTGAAGGCCGCAAATTCGCCTCGCAGCTTGACGTATATCTGAAAGCCGGCTATTCGCGTCTGATGCGTGGCGGCGAATTCATTGACATTGACGAACTGCTGACTGAAGTCCGCGCCGCCGGTGATGGTGCAGACTACAACCCGGCCGACTATCAGCTGCTCGTAGACCGCCTTGCGGTCTCCTCGGAGGCTGACGAACAGAGTCGTCTGCGCGACTCTGTGGAAAGCGCGTTTTTTGAAGGACGCGACCGATTGAAATTGCAGATCTGGGCTGATGACGGAATCGTGGCCAAGGATTTTTCCCGCGTGTTCGAGGCCGACGGCATGACATTTGAAGTTCCCACTGACATGATGTTCAACTTCAATAACCCTGTCGGAGCCTGCCCAACATGCGAAGGATTCGGCAAAGTTATGGGAATCGACGAACGCCTTGTCATCCCCAACAACACACTCTCCATCTATGACAACGCCGTGGCCTGCTGGCGCGGCGACAAGATGAGCGAATGGAAGAAAGTTTTCATCAGTGATTCCGCCCAATTCGGATTCCCTATCCACAAGCCTTATCTTGATCTCTCGCAAGAAGAAAAAGATTTGCTGTGGCACGGACCTACTGACCGCCAGCTTTCGCAGCCGGGCATAAAACTCACATATGGTGACTTCCCCTCCATAGACCGTTTCTTCAGGATGGTCGACGAAAATCTTTATAAGATACAATACCGCGTCATGAAAGCCCGCTATCAGGGCAAGACCGTATGCCCCGCCTGTCACGGCTCCCGCTTGAAAAAGACAGCATCGTATGTCAAAGTCGGAGGAGCCACCATCGGGGAACTCGTTTCAATGCCTGTCAGCCGTCTGATAGAATTTTTCAGAAACCTCCAGCTTGATGCCACTGACGCAGCCATAGCCGAACGTCTTCTCAAGGAGATCAATAACCGCATCTCCTATCTGGAAGAAGTCGGACTCGGCTATCTGACGCTCGACCGACTGTCGTCAACCCTCTCCGGCGGCGAAAGCCAGCGCATCAATCTCGCCACATCGCTCGGCAGCAGCCTTGTGGGCTCGCTCTATATTCTTGACGAACCGTCAATCGGACTCCATTCCCGTGACACCGAACGCCTGATCACCGTGCTGAAAAAACTCCGCGATCTCGGCAATACGGTCGTTGTAGTTGAACACGATGAAGAAATCATGCGCGCCGCCGACTATCTTATTGATGTCGGCCCGGATGCCGGACGTCTCGGAGGCCAAATCATCTATCAGGGCAACCCGGCCGAACTTGTGCCGTCGCAAGCCAAAGAGGATAGTCCACTGAGCTATACCGCGCGCTATCTGACAGGCACACTGTCAATCCCCGTGCCGAAACAGAGACGCAAGTGGCGTGATTCGCTCGAAGTCATCGGTGCCAAAGAGCACAATCTGAAAGACATTGACGTAAAATTTCCTCTCGGAGTCATGACGGTGGTCACCGGAGTCAGCGGCTCAGGCAAATCCACTCTTGTCCGCGACATCCTTTTCCGGGCTCTCAACCGTCATCTCGGAAACACCGGAGATGCGCCCGGAACCTTCCGCAAACTGCAGGGAGATCTCTCACGCATCAAAAACGTAGAGTTTGTCGACCAAAATCCGATCGGCAAGTCATCCCGCTCGAATCCGGCTACCTACCTCAAAGCATTTGACGAGATACGCAAACTTTTCGCTTCCACCCAGGGAGCGAAACAGATGGGCTACTCTGCGTCAGACTTTTCATTCAACTCTGACGGAGGCCGCTGCGAAGAGTGCAAGGGTGACGGATATATCACCATCGAGATGCAGTTCATGGCCGATATCACCATTCCCTGCGAATCGTGCCACGGAAAGCGCTACCAGAAAGAAATTCTCGAAATTGAATATCGCGGCAAGAATATCTATGACATTCTTGAGATGACTATCAATCAGGCTGTGGAATTCTTCGGAGAAGAAGCCGGAGCACAGGAAAAACGCATTATCAAGCGTCTAAAACCTCTCCAGGATGTTGGCCTCGGATATATCAAGATCGGTCAGAATTCCTCGTCTCTATCAGGCGGTGAAAATCAGAGAGTGAAACTGGCATCTTTTTTCGCAGAGGAAAAACCGGAGCCTACCATGTACATATTTGACGAACCGACAACCGGACTTCACTTCCATGACATAGCCACTCTCATGAAGTCTTTTGACCGCCTTATATCTATGGGTCACACGATTCTGATAATCGAACATAACATGGATGTCATCAAGTGTGCCGACCATGTCATTGACATAGGCCCTGAAGGAGGCGATGCCGGAGGCAACCTTGTGGCAGCCGGCACTCCCGAACAGATCGCCGCAAATCCGGCTTCATACACCGGTCATTTTCTGAAAGAGAAACTGCAGGGAGTCTGAATGCAGACACTCCTGCCTTGTGCATCTCTGAAATATTATAATCATTAACTCTTCAACAGACAGCAATATTATGGCAAAAATAGGTGACCGTGTCCGCTTCCTCAACTCAGTGGGTGGCGGCATCATCAAAAAAATAGAAGGAAACATCGCATATGTCGATGACAACGGCTTTGAAACCCCCACTCTTCTGCGCGAATGCGTGGTGGTGGCCGAAGCCGCGACTACAGAAAAGAAAATAGCTCTGACCCAGGATGCCGTCAAACCGGCCGCTCCGCAGTCCCAGCCGCAAAAGGCGGCTCAGAAACCGGAGGAGACTCCGGCTATTGAGGAGACTCCGGAAGGTGAGAAACTCAATGTGGTGCTCGCATACGAACCTGCCGACATAAAACATCTCAACTCCACCACATTTGATGTCTATCTTGTCAACGACTCCAACTATTATCTCTACTTCACATATCTCACACGCGCTGATGAATCCACCGGCTGGACCACCCGCTATGCCGGAATCGTCGAACCTAACATCCAGGTGTTCCTTGAAGAGATCTCCGGAGCCGACCTCCCTTCGATAGACCGCATCGCTGTACAGATGATAGCCTTCAAGTCTGACAAGGAATTTAAGATGAAGGCCCCTGTAGCCGTAGAGACGGCCCTTGACACCACGAAATTTTTCAAGCTCCACTGTTTCCGCAGCAATGTGTATTTTGACAAAGATGTAATCGCTGTAGACATCGTGACCAATGATATTCCACGCAAACGCATGGTGATCGACTCTTCACGTATTGAAGAAGGGATCAAAGCCAAGAATGCCGTTGATCGTCCCGCCCGCAAGCCTGTACAGAAAAAGAGTTCCGACAAACGGGCTGAGATAATTGAAGTAGACCTTCATATATCTGAGCTTGTCGACACCACGGCCGGCCTGTCAGCTGCCGAAATCCTGAATCTTCAGATCGACGAATTCCGCAAGGTGATGGATGCAAACCTGAAACACAAGGGTCAGAAAATAGTCTTTATCCACGGTAAAGGCGAAGGCGTGCTCCGCGCGGCTCTCATGAAGGAACTTAACCACCGCTACAAAGGTCATACCGTACAGGATGCCTCATTTCGTGAATACGGTTTCGGAGCCACTCAGGTAACCATCTGACACAACCTCAAATCCATAACATCCGTTTACCCATGATTCTATGGTTTTCAGGCACAGGCAATTCCCGGTATGTAGCGGAAATGCTTGCAGCCGAACTGGGCCAGTCGTTGCGCAGGCTCACTCCGGATCTCCGCAACGGCAGCCTGACACCGGCGCCGCATGACGATACCGTCATATGGGTCTGCCCCGTCTATTCCTGGGGCCTGCCACCCTATGTCCGCGCAATCATTAAAAACGTAGACCTTGGATCAGCACCGTTAATACACCATCTGGTGCTGACCTGCGGTGATGATTGCGGTCTGACAGCCGAGATGTGGCGCAGCGATCTTGCAAAACGTGGCTGGCTGTCAGGACTGGCTTTTTCAGTCACGATGCCTAACAATTACGTCTGCATGAGCGGATTTGATGTCGATACGGCAGAACTCGCACAGCACAAACTGTCGGCCGCATCACTGCGCATCAGAGAAATCGCGCGCTCGATCGCAGATTTCCGGGCAGGCTCCGGAGACTGCCCAAATGAGCTGGCTGACGTGGTCCGCGGTCGCTTTGCATGGATCAAAACCAGAATAATCTATCCCTGGTTTGTCCGCCATGCCATGTCGCCGAAACCATTCCGCTACACACGCGAATGTATTTCGTGCGGCAAGTGCGCAGCCATCTGCCCTCTGCGCAACATCACCATGAGCGAGCCTTCAGGCAAATCGACAGACAGCAGTGAGCGCAGGCGCAAACGGCCGGTATGGGGTACAGACTGCGCCTTTTGTCTCGCCTGCTACCATGTGTGTCCACGCCATGCCGTAATGTGTGGCGACAAGACCGGCACCAAAGGCCAATACATGAATCCGCAGTCATGACAAGGTGAGGATTCCGGTCAGATGAACCAAATCCGGCATATGAGTGTTTATATATTAGACTGATCCAAATCAGCAGATATTAACGCTTATATATTCAGATCTATGGATAAAAAATCTATAAAAGGTACAAAGACCGAACACAACCTTCTCGCGTCATTCGCCGGTGAAAGCCAGGCCCGTTCACGCTACACACTTTTCGCAAAGAAAGCCCGTGAAGAAGGCTACGAACAGATTGCCCGCATCTTCCTGATCACTGCCGAGCAGGAACTCAGCCATGCCGAGCTATTCTTCTCACGCCTTGAAGGCGGTGTGGTGACAATCAATGCCGGTTATCCCGCGGGCATGGTGGCCGACACAATGACCAACCTCCGCGAGGCTGCTGCCGGCGAACGCGAGGAATGGAGCGACCTCTACTCTTCATTTGCCTCTACAGCTGAAGAAGAAGGCTTCAAGGACATCGCAGCTCTCTTCAAGATGGTGGCTAAAGTCGAAATCGAACACGAACAGCGCTATCTCCGCCTTCTCGAACGCCTCACCAACGGTCAGGAATTTTCAGGCGAAGAAGAGGAAGAATGGCAGTGTATGCACTGCGGTTATGTCCACAAAGGCAAATCGGCGCCCAAACGCTGTCCGGTATGCGGCAAAGAGCAAGGCTACTTTGAGCGCAAAGCCGAAAACTATTGATCATACGAGCTTTATACACTTCTCCAATCCAAATAGCCAAGGACTGTATCGGCGTTCTATCCCGATACAGCCCTCTTTTTATATTCAAACTCATGCTGACTTACAGGGAGGAGGTCAATATGAAAGTTATCCGAGAAGCGGAGCAAACAAACATAGGAGCGGGCATGTTATAAATTCAGAAACGCTTAACGCGATTTCCTATTTTTGAAAATTTCTATAACTATGGAAAATCCTTTGTTTAAGATTCCTTATGGTCTCTATATCGTCACCGTGAATGCTGACGGACGAGACAACGGTTGCATCTCCAATACTTTTGAGCAAGTGACATGCACACCGGCCCAGGCTTCTGTGTGTCTCAACAAAAGCTCCCTGACATGCGAGATGATTGAAAAGGCCGGAGCTTTCACTGTGTCTGTAATCAGCGAAAACGCAGATTTCAGTCTGTTTGAGCGTTTCGGCTTCAAGTCGGGCCGCGAGGTAGACAAGTTTAAAGATTTCGCCGACGTAAAGCGCCTTGACAATGGCACTTTGGCGGTGACATGCGGCACCAACTCATATTTCAGCGTGAAAGTCGCGCAAAAGATTGATCTCGGCACCCACATGATGTTCATAGGCGAAGTGACCGAAATGGCGGTGCTTGACGATGTGGCATCAGCCACATATAATTATTATCAGGAGCACATTAAACCACAGCCCGCACAGCCGTCAGCTGCCGGATCGGCCCATACGGTTTGGCGATGCAAGGTCTGCGGCTACGAATATGTCGGTGACGAGATTCCGGCTGATTTTATCTGTCCGATCTGCAAGCATCCGGCATCTGACTTTGAGAAAGTCACCATCACCGACAATGTGGCTGACAATCCTACAAACCCGTATTCCGGCACAAAGACTGAGAAGAATCTTCAGGAAGCTTTCGCCGGCGAAAGCATGGCACGCAACAAGTACACCTACTTCGCTTCAGTTGCACGCAAAAACGGATTCGAGCAGATCGCCGCGATTTTCGAACATACTGCAGCCAACGAGAAAGAACACGCCAAACTGTGGTGCAAGGCTCTCGGCGGTGTCAGTCAGGACACGGCCGTAAACCTGCAGCATGCAGCCGAGGGTGAAAACTATGAATGGACCGACATGTATGACCGTTTTGCAAAAGATGCCGATGCCGAAGGATTTCATGATCTTGCAAAACAGTTCCGCGGAGTGGCAGCCATAGAGAAGACCCATGAGGAGCGTTACCGCAAACTGCTGGAAAACGTAGAGGCTCACGAAGTATTCCGCAAGAGCGGTGTGACAGTCTGGGAATGCCGAAACTGCGGACACATCTGCATCGGTACCGAAGCTCCGGAAGTCTGCCCTGTCTGCTTCCACCAGCAGAGCTACTTCGAGGTGAGAGCTGAAAATTATTGACCCTCTCTTCGGCTACAAAGTCAGCCTAAATCGGCTGGCAACAACGTATTTCCCTAAAACAACAATCGTGAATCAGCCGCGGCTGATTCACAATTGTTGTTTTATAGGTTGTCTGACAAAAATTTAACGTTCTGCACGCATCGGATTCGAGAGGAAGTCCTCGTAAGCGAGACGGATGCCGTCAGGCAGCTCAGTTGAATAAGTCCAGCCAAGAGCGGCGGCTTTCGACACATCAAGCAGCTTACGCGGAGTACCATTGGGTTTTGTGGTGTCCCAGACAATGCGGCCGGTATAGCCCACGGTCTTTGCAACCAGCTCCGACAGTTCTTTTATTGACAGCTCCTTGCCACTGCCGGCATTGACGGTCTCGTTGCCAGAATAGTTGTTCATCAGGAACACACACAGGTTGGCAAGATCATCTACATAAAGGAACTCGCGCAACGGCGATCCGTCGCCCCAGCACACTACCTCTTCCAAACCGGCCTCTTTTGCCTCATGGAAACGGCGGATCAAAGCCGGGAGCACGTGTGAATGGGTAGGATGATAGTTGTCATTGGGCCCGTAGAGGTTGGTAGGCATGACAGAGATATAGTCAGTTCCGTACTGGCGGTTGAGATATTCGCAATATTTGAGACCGGAAATCTTGGCAAGTGCATAAGCCTCGTTGGTCTGTTCGAGCGAAGATGTCAGCAGGCAGCTTTCGGGCATAGGCTGCGGAGCAAGACGGGGATAGATGCACGATGATCCAAGGAATTCGAGTTTCTTGACACCATTGCGCCAGGCTGCGTGGATCACGTTCATCTCCAGCATCATATTGTCATACATAAAATCAGCGAGCGCAGACTGATTGGCTTCTATGCCACCGACTTTAGCGGCTGCAAGAAACACATAGTCAGGCTTTTCAGCCGCAAAAAATTTATTGACGGCCTGCTGGTTGATCAGGTCGAGCTGCGAGTGCGTACGTGTGATGATATTGTTGTATCCCTGACGTTTCAGCTCACGGACAATAGCCGAACCTACCATGCCGCGATGGCCTGCTACATAAATCTTTGAATCCTTTTCCACAATTAAAATCTATTTATGTGTTGTTACCTATTATTAAGATATGAGTGTTTAAGTTGAAAATCAGCTGATAGCCAGCACATTCAGCACAAAACACGATCGAGGCTGCCATGCCTCCGGAAATTCAACGCAAAATAACAAAAATTTATTCTATCCGGCAAATAATCAGCCAGTGAAAATCAAAAATCCCCCTGCCCGGATTGCGGGCAGAGGGGCTGAAATCGTTTTTATGTCTGCTTCTTGTGGCTTAACAGTTGTTATGAAACACCCTCTTAGAGCACACCCTGAGCCATCATAGCACGAGCCACTTTCATGAAACCGGCCACGTTGGCACCACGGACATAGTTGATGTAGCCGTCTTCCTCAGTGCCATATTTCACACACTGCTTGTGGATTTCGGTCATGATATCCTGAAGTTTGCGGTCGACTTCTTCGGCGCTCCATGAGAGTTTCTGTGAGTTCTGGGCCATTTCGAGTCCTGAAACAGATACACCGCCTGCGTTTGCAGCCTTGCCGGGAGCATAGAGGATGCGGGCTTTCTGGAATTCACGGATCGCATCGGGGGTGGAGGGCATGTTTGCACCTTCGCTGACAGCGATACAGCCGTTTGCGATGAGAGCGTGGGCATCGTCACCGTCAATTTCGTTCTGAGTGGCAGAAGGCATGGCGATGTCGCAGGCCACGTGCTGCCAAGGGCGTTCGCCTTCAAAATACTGGCATTCGTATTCCTCGGCAAACTCGCGGATTCGTCCGCGATAGATATTCTTGAGTTTGAAGATATAGTCAAGCTGTTCCTGAGAGAGGCCGTCGGGCACGTAGATTGAGCCATCGCTATCACTCATTGAAACCACTTTGGCTCCGAGCGAGAGAAGTTTTTCAGCTGTATAAGTGGCTACATTGCCGGAACCGGAGATTGCCACGCGCTTGCCTTCGATGCTGAGGCCACGGGTCTTGAGCATCTCAAGGAGGAAGTAGACGTTACCATAGCCTGTAGCTTCCGGGCGGATGAGCGAACCACCGAATTCATAGCCCTTGCCGGTGAAAGTACCGGTGAACTCGCGGGCCATCTTCTTATATTCGCCGAACATATAGCCTACCTCACGTCCGCCAACACCGATATCACCGGCGGGCACATCAGTGTCAGGACCGATCTGACGCCACAGTTCCTGGATGAAAGCCTGGCAGAAGCGCATCACTTCCATGTCGCTCTTGCCACGGGGCGAAAAATCGCTGCCGCCTTTGGCACCACCCATAGCGAGAGTGGTCAGAGAGTTTTTGAAAGTCTGTTCGAATGCAAGGAATTTGAGAATCGAGAGGTTGACCGAAGAGTGGAAACGGATGCCTCCTTTGTAAGGACCGATCGCATTGTTGTGCTGAACGCGATAGCCCATGTTATTGTGAACCTTGCCCTTGTCATCGACCCATGATACGCGGAATGCGAAAATACGATCAGGAATGCAAAGGCGCTCAATAAGATTGTAGCGTTCGAATTCAGGATTTTCATTATAGACATCTTCAATCGAGGTCAATACCTCTTCCACTGCCTGGATGTATTCCGGCTCATTGGGGAAACGACGCTTCAGATCGTCAATTACGCTTAGTGCATTCATACCTAATATGGAAAATATATTATTGGAATTTATTATCTATAACACTTCTTTCACGACAAAATGAAAGATTAAATTTCTTTTTCGCTACAAAGTTACACATATTTCATCATTTTCCAAAACTTTTGCTATAAATAACAACGGCTTGTCAATTTTTATATTTTTCGTCCATTACGACGATTTTGCGTAACTTTGCATCATTAAACCAATTATCCTGACTCTCTAAAAACTCTAACCGCCTATAGATCATGGCTTCATTCTCCATTATCTCACCTGCCTTCTCGACGCGCAAGGCTGTTGTAAAGGTCACACGGAAATTCTACACCTTCTGCAATCTGCTTATCGTTCTCAATGCTCTTGCATTTGGACTGCTTACCGACATTTCTATCGCCGACCGCATCGGGCCGGAACTCGAATCGTTCTGCGACCTGAGCATACTGATCTTTATTGTCGAGCTTATGATCAGGCTCTCGCTCGAAAAAGGTCGCTTCTTCACAGGACGCAACCGCTACTGGAACTGGTTTGACACAATAATAGTCGTGCTGTCATCTGCCGCACAGTTAGGCACATTCTCCTCCTTCCGTGTGTTCAGAATATTCCGTGTGTTCCGCCAGCTCAACATCCTCCGTGTGGTCCGTTCGGCCGACAAACTTAAACTTATTGTCGAAGCCATCTTCAATGCGATTCCCGGCATGCTATGGACCACCATATTGTTTGTCATTATCATGTACACTTATGCACTTTTAGGCTCGACTTTCTTTGGCAATGAGTTCCCTGACTGGTTCGGCAACGTATGGCGCTCCATGTATTCTCTCTTCCAGATCATGACTCTGGAAAGCTGGTCGATGGGCATAGCACGTCCGGTTATGGATATTTATCCTGCAGCATGGGTCTACTTTGTGACTTATGTGCTGATAGCGTCCTATGTCATTCTGAACATCGTGGTCGCTCTCGTGGTGAGCTCGCTTCAGGAAGTAACTGCTAAAAACGAAGCCAAGAAATCACAAATGCTATCAAGAGACGCACTCCGAGAGGAAATGGAAAAACTCCAGCGACAGATCGATGTGGTCAATGACATGCTGAAAAATTCAAAATAATCCGTCTGCGGAGGATATTTTTACCACCTTATTATATATAAGAGGACATAATTATATATAAGAATTGTCGGATACTGCATCATCAGGTCTGCCGTGTCAAAAGAAATTTATTTTCTTCCTCTGTCTGTGGCTTCAGCGGGCAGAAAGAGCGCAGATTGTCTTCGAGATGCTCCATATAGGTCATTCCGCTCAACACAGTCAGCACTCCGGGCCATGTTCCGGCAAAGCGGAAGGCCCATGAAGCCACGCTCCGTTCAGACTCAGCCTGTTTCAGACGGCTCACCACATGGTCATGAAGATTCGACAGACGGCCGCCGAGAAGCGGTTCCATGATTATGGCCGGAATGCCACGCTTCTCCAGTTCGCCATAGAGATATTCCGCATCGGTATTGCGCGGATTGATTTCCTTGGCATGATGCCAGTCGAGATAGTTGAGCTGAATCTGCACAAAATCCCATTTATATTCGTCATGGCGCGACAGCAGGTAATCAAATACCTTTATGTCACCATGATACGAAAATTCAAGATTGCGGATGCGTCCGGCTTCACGCTCCTTGAGTAGAAAATCAAGGATACCGTTGTCCATGTAGCGGTTTTCAAACTCTCGCATTCCGTCAGTTCCCATTCCGATGGCATGGAGGAGCATATAATCAATGTAGTCGGTCTGTAACTCTTTCAGAGAATTGCATTTCGGAATCCGGGAAATTCAAAATCTCCCGTAATCGAGCAGGAGGTAAACACCTGATGATTAGTGTTTGCCTCCTGCTCGATTTATATGTCACATTATACCCAATGTCCACAAGTGCGGGCCAGCACTTAGAGCCGGGTCGACAACAAATGCAAAGGCCGGGAAAGAAAGTTAGCTTTCGATTGCATCTTTTTTTTGCTTCTTGCACGCTTTGAATCAGTCGTGTACATCAAGTACAATCCTGATTCAGCAGTGCACAATCTGCTGAAAAATCTGCAGCCCAGACGTTAACAGTTATTGTCGAACCGGCTCTTATTTACCGAAGCTGTGGTGATGGGAGATTATGGCTTCGCTCAGCAGACTGTAGATTTCTTTTGACTGACCATCAAGAACAGATAGATGCTTGTTGACTATAGCCAAGTCGCCCCTGACAGCCGGGCCGGTCTGCCCCTTTTCAGGAGATACAGCGAATGCTTTTTTTAGAGTCTCTTCAAGCAGCGGATGCAAAACCTCAAAGGGCAAGTCTTCTTTTTTAAGCAATTCCGAGGCGATGGTCCACAGATAGTTCGTAAAGTTGCAGGCAAACACAGCCGAGATGTGCATCATCCGTCGAGTATGACTGTCGGCATGGTAAATATGCGAAAACACCGGCGTGGCAAACCTACGGATCTCTTCTTCAACGCCGGAAGTGCATCCCTCTATAAACAGAGGCACTTTCGAAACATCGACCTCCACACCTTTGGAAAACGTCTGCAACGGATAGAACACGCCATAACGTTCCGACATTGGCGCCAAGACCTCCATTCCGACCGAGCCGGAAGTGTGAAGCCACAGAGCATTGCCCCTTTTCGGCATACGGCTGACAAGCGGACCTATGGCATCATCCACGAGACTGACAAGATAGACCTCAGCATCATCACAGATAGCTGCTTCTGAATCAATTGCTTGAGCATTTTGCAATTTGCGTGTCAACTCACGCGCCGACTGCAATTTACGACTATAGACCTGCACCACCGCTCCGACCCCTGAACTTTCAATAGTCGGTGCGAGATGCGAGGCCACATTCCCGGCCCCTATAACAACTATGCGCAACGGAGCGGAGGCATCAGAATTTACCGATGTGCACATTCTCCCATTTCAGTTTTTCAAGATCCTGAGGTTTGCGAACCTCGTCTTTATGCCCGAATGTCAGCACACAAACTACCGGACATGTTTCGGGAATGCCAAGCAGCTCCTGAACATACTCTTCTGAAGGGGTTCCGTCAGCCGTAAAGCGCCCATGCACCTGAATCCAGCATGAACCAAGGCCGAGCGCCTGTGCCTGCAGCTGCATATAAGAAGCAGCTACGGAACCATCCTCAACCCACGGTTCGGTAGCTGTACTGTCAACCGCGACCACAACAGCAAGCGGACATTTGGATATCGGAGCCGCACCCATCGGCTTGCACTGGGCGAGACGCTCAAGCATGTCAGGCTCTTCCACAACAACAAAGTGCCAGGCGCGCGCAGATTTCGATGTGGGAGACAGCAAGCCTGCTTCCAGAATGAGTTTTACTTGTTCGGGATCTATTTTTTCTGTGGTGTAGCGGCGTATGCTGCGACGCTCCACGAGCATTTGATTGAAGTTCATGGATTGAATAATATATAATAATGTAAGAGGGGATTTAAAATCAGTTACTATCGGCGACACACCCACACTGACGGATAAGTCTTGGATATGTAAGCCGAAAGCCGACGGGCCTCTTCTATAGTCGGAGCCGATGCGACATAGATGCGGTAATTCCCGGCCATCTCGATCACACGCAGGGATGTATCACCCACATAATATATGTGGCGGTTGGCTGATGCCAATGTGGGGAACGAGCCGACAACAAGCAGATAGCGCTGCGGCGCTTCTTCCGTCTGCTCTGCCGCACAGTCAGACTGAGCCATATCAGGCTGCTCTGCCGGCATTGCGATATTGAGCACTATTTCGCGGGACACATCCTCATCAGCAGCTACCTCAAAAACCGGAGCCGACTGCTCAATGCGCGAGCTCAGTCCGGTGTCAAGCGAAGCCGAGTTTACCTTTGGTCCGTTTATAAGACCGGTGGTGGAATAGAGTATCCCAAGCGCCACCATAACAACAATAAAAGACGCAACTATTTTAAGCGGGGCGGGTATTGCCACAATTCTCTGACGGGCGCAAGCCCCACCATCTTCTGTGGAGTCATCTGAAACCAGAGGACAGCAATCCACAGACGCAAAACTTTTACACATTCTGAGAGGCAACGAATCTGCCGCAGGCTCAAAGACGGGATATTCGGGACTCGCCCCGCGCATAAGCATTCCTAATCCACCCAAAGGAAACTCCCCGGCCACATCAAGCTGATGATGAAGAGAGGCCACTTCAGTTTCGAGATCCATCCTGGCTGCTGACAGGGAAATCCCATTGCGCCGCGAAATACTCCCTATGAGCATCGCATCATTGTGGCGCACTTCCGGATTAAACCCGACGGTGCGCGAAGGCGGCATAAACACGTGGCGCCGCGAGTCATAGCGCGCGCCCTCATCATTAACGATGAACGCGCCAAGCCCCGGCACGACCACGCAGTCATGATGCAGGAGCAGGAATTCTATATGTTGCGCTATGTCAATCACGGCGCAAAGTTACATAAAATTCCCCGCTCCTGCAAATATGAATCAAGCAAGAATCACTTCTTACTTCTCATTATTTTTGTCGAGATCCACAGCATCGAAATTCAGCTTGTCTTTCATTTCTTCATCAGCGGTCATGATCACCGGCCGCTTGCCGTTGACAGTCACATTCTTGAGTTTCACATCCGGATAATTGCAGCGGAAAATATCCGATTCAGCCTTTACAGTCACGTTCTCAAATTCGAAATTTTCAACCTTGTCATCAGGATTAGCCGCAATAACTCCAAGACCGTTGCATTTCAGGTCGACATTTTTGATCGAAATATTGCGTATCAGCCCCACAGGCTTCTCATCCGTGCCTTCCAGCGAGAAAAACTGCTTCCACGGAAGCACCTCCACAACCGAACCACAGCGGCCGGTAACATTTTCAATTCTGATATTTTCATATACCTGATATGTGTCCGGGCGCATCTTCAGACGCAGCAGCGAACAGTCGTTGTCAAGACGACAGTTGCGCAAAACCACATTATTCGCATGAACACACTCGCTTCCAAGAGTCAGAGTACCGTGGAGATTCGGGCCAAAGACACAACCCTCGACCAGAACATCGGTCACGCTGTCATTTTCATGAGACTTATGGGCAAAAACGCCCTTGCCGCCCTTCAGACATACGCCATCGTCATCGCAATTGAGATAACAGCCCCTAACGATCACTCTGTGACAACCGTCAAGATCTATCGCATCGCTGCTCGGAGCTCTGACAGGCTCACGCGGCGCCTGCACCTCGCAATTCTCCACGATCAGATCATTACACAGATAAAAATGCGAAGTCCAGAATGCCGAGTTAATCATACGCACACCGCTAAGCCGGGCGTTGTCGCACCCCCACAGAAAAACAAGGCGCGGGCGGCGCACTTCAAGGTTGGTCCAGCTGCGGTTTTCCTCACGGGCCCGTTCAAGATTATCCCAGAACTGCACCCAGAATTTATAACCGTTGCCATTGATTGTGCCGGGGCCGTTTATTTCAAAACCGTCGACATGGTAGGCATTGATAAGCGCCGCATGATAATAGATGCTGCGACCCTCCATTCGAGATGGAATAAGCGGATAATCCTCTATATTGTCCGACCCTTTGATCACCGCGCCTTCCTCCAGACGCAAAGTAGTGCCCGGTTTGAAAAATAGAGCGCCGCTGAGAAATGTCCCCGGAGGCACGATGATCTCTCCACCACCCATAGTCTCAGCCTTATCGATCACACGCTGGATCGCAGCCGTCTGCACTACGGTGCTATCGTTGGCTACTCCATGATCAGTCAGCTTAAATCTTGGCGCAACCTTTTCGCCCTTGAACACACGGTCAAGAAATCCGACTGCCCGTTCAACAGTGGTCTCGAACCAGGGATGGAAAAACCAGAAAGTGTGAACATCAACAGGTATGCGATGTCGTTCGGTATAAATACCAATAGAATCATATACAGCCACCAGCTCATCACGGCCATCGCTATACCGTGGGAGACCACTGTTAATAAAGCAGACGGGAGCCGACTTGGGAGTAATCCACAACAAGGCCGAAGCCTCTTTCCAATTTTCTGGAGAATCTTTATAGAGTCCTCCGAGCCATTTTGCGTTCACAGGCAGTTCCCCCTTCTTCTGAAGGCGCTCTTCCGCATCCGCAATATTAGACTCCGAGACAAAAGTCGCGATGCCGTCCATGCTGATAACAGCCTGCACATCGCTTGAAGTTTTACGCCACTGTCCTTTCCCCTCATGACGCCTGGAGCCGTTGGTCACACCGGCAAGAGTGGCAAGCTGCGCACCGGCCGAACACCCAGACACCGCAATGCAATCAGGATCAATACCGTATTCCGCCGCATGAGCCCTTACCCAACGTATTGCCGTCTTAACATCATGCAAGCCTGCGGGATAGACAGCTTCCGGAATCAGCCGGTACTCCACGGGTATTGTCACATAGCCGTTTTTAGCAATCTGCTGCGCCATAGGCACCTGCAAACTCTTGTCACCGGAATTCCATCCACCACCGTGGATCATCAGCAGAGCCGGATAAATCTTTTCATCATCCGGACGGAAAATATCCACATGGAGATCACGGCGGCCGTAAGGAGTCTTCGGGAGGGTCGAATAAACCACATCGCGATACTCCCTGACGCCGGCTGGCAATTCAGGCAGGGCAAGGACTGCCTCCGGATGGTATTTCCGGATTTTTTTATTGGTGGAATATGCCGTAAAAGATGTGTCACGCGGAATTTCCGGAGCCTTGCTCCATCCGACAAGCGATGACATAAGACAGGCAGCAAATACAACTGTAGCCTTTTTCATATCCATTCTGTTTCTTTTAAATTCTGATTAGCGCTTAATCACTTTATCTGTAACCACCTTGCCATTACTGTAACGGATACGGCGGATATTCAACCCGTCGGCGGGCACCAGAAGGTGCACACCGCGCAGGTCATAATACTCAATACTTTCGATTTCCGACCCTACAAACACATCTTCAATCCCGGAATCAACGCCTTTACATGCAGGATAATATTCATCAACCGCATCGACAGCGCCCTCATTGCCGGCTTTCATGATTTTCTCAACGAGCGAGTTCAGATATACTTCAAGATTGGTGTACCATCCCTTTTCAGTATCCAGCGTATATTTCGCACCGTCAGAAGCATCATCAGGATCAAGGCCGTTGGCAATTTCCCAGTCATCAGGCATGCCGTCGCCATCGGTGTCAAATCCGGCCGGACGCACATTCTCCGGCAACTCCGGGAAACTTGCTGTCTTAGGATTGGCTTCGCCATCCGGATCATTTATAAAATCAAGAATACCTTTAGTATTTGAAGTAGGATATTTTTTGTCATCCTTTACATAGGCCACATCACCATAATAAGTCACAGTCCCGGTGCGGGTTTCTTCCATATAACGGGCATCGACAGCATCACGATAAAGACTCGATCCGGAATAAGCCATAACCTTTTCATATGCGTCCACAGCCGAGTGGGTGGTGACTTCTCCCGGATCAACCTGCTCGTCGAGCTTAAGCTTCACACAATCAACACCTGAAATGCTGACATATGTCACGTTTTCTCCGAACTGATGACCGGCATCAGGGATATAGCGATCTTCACCGATCATTTTCAGGCCGCTGTCATATTTAACCCCGGACCAGTCATAATTTTCCGGGGAAGATGCCGCAGCCATATAATTCCCGCTCACATAGTAGCGCGATGAAAGGCCATAAAGCTCAGGGTGCTTCGAATCGGCATTTCCGGATGTTGCAACCGACACCTGAGTGACAGTGGTTTTGTTTTTGGTGCCAGGTCCGGCCTTATAATAATTGTTCACCATATTTATATAACCGCCACCGGGGCCTCCATAACATGCCGTACCGGTACCCCAGTTATACATGAGGCAATTCCTGAAATCCACGCGTTCGGCATCAACAGCTGAAGAATACTTGCTTGTATCATATCCGGTCCATCCATAGCGTGAACCATTGAAACGCGGCGCTCTATTCTGCACATGCGCTATAAAATTATGATGGAACGACGCATTCTTTCCGCCCCATATGCCACCATAGCTATGAGCGCCCTTTGTATGTCCGGGGTTTGCGAGTCCTTCACCAAGAGCACACCACTGCATGGTAAAATCACGGTTATCATAGAACGAAGCGATTTCGTCAATGCTCCATGAAAACGAGCAATGGTCAAGCAGCAGATTTTTCCTGTTACGTTCCCATATGGCATCAGCTCCGTCATTTGTATCTCTGACCTGCGAACGACGCGAGCGAATGAAACGGACAATGATATTGTCGCCACTCATCCGTAGAGTGTAATATCGCAAAGTGATACCACCCTCCGGAGCAGTCTGGCCTGCAATAGTAGTATTTTTGGAAATTTTAAGATCCGCTGCAAGATCAATATAACCACTTACGTCAAACACTATAGTCTTTGTCCCGCTTTGATTCAAAGCCCATCGGAGCGAACCTTCAGCCGGATTGTTGGCATCGTCTGTAAGATTGGTCACATGAATGACTTTTCCGCCACGGCCTCCGGTTGTATAACGGCCATGACCTTCAGCGCCCGGAAAAGCCGGAGCCTGAGCGGAAACTAAAGAATGTCCTGATGCCAGCAGCAATAACAGAACTGAGATTGTTACTTTTTTCATTATAAGTTCATTGTGCTCCATCAGCACAAGTTTTCATGGTTTGGAACTAATTTTAGCACAAAATTAGTAAAAATCAGCCATTATCCTGTGGCTGCAACCTCGAATTTAGACTTATTTAAATTTATCCGAAACCCGCGGGATAGATGCAGAGACATACGGCTGCGGAGACATACGCAGATTTTAAGATGATTCGGTTTGATCTTTTAGCAAAAAGTTGTAATTTTGTGGAGATGGAATAAACCTTCCTAATCCTAACCTCATTATCGTGAAACAAGTAAAGGATTTCATAATCATCGAGAATATCAGCATAAACAGCAGTTATTCCAAGCTGATATTATCGCCGGCTGACGGAGCCATTCTGCCAGTCATTCTGCCGGGACAATTCGTGCAGGTAGCAGTCGAAGCCCCGGATGTGTTTCTGCGCCGTCCGATATCGATCAACGACGTAGACCGTGAGTCAAACACTCTGACCCTGCTTGTCAGAAATGCCGGACGTGGCACAGCCGCCCTTATCGGCATGAACGCCGGAGAAAAACTTAACATTCTGCTTCCGCTCGGCAACGGGTTTACCACCGAATGTAAAGCCGGATCACGGCTACTCCTCATAGGTGGCGGCGTCGGTGTCGCACCCCTGCTCTATCTCGGACGCGAGCTCAAGGCCAAAGGCCACCATCCGGAATTTCTCTTGGGTGCGCGTTCGGCAGGCGACCTGCTGTCACTTGACGAATTCCGCAGCATCGGCCCTGTACACATCTGCACCGAAGACGGATCGGAAGGCATAAAAGGCCTCGTCACCACACACCCCACGCTAAGCGAAAGCTATGAGCATTATTATTGCTGTGGACCGGCGCCGATGATGAAAGCCATAGCGTCCATAGCCTATAAAAACGGCACAAACTGCGAAGTCTCACTTGAAAACATGATGGCATGCGGTCTCGGCGCCTGCCTGTGCTGTGTAGAGAAAACAGTCAAAGGCAATGTGTGCGTCTGCACCGAGGGCCCTGTGTTCAATATCGAATCCCTTACCTGGAATCAATAAAAATGGCAAATCTATCAGTCAACATAGGAAAGCTCCAGCTTTCAAACCCGGTGATGACCGCATCAGGCACTTTCGGCTATGGCGAAGAATTCACTCCGTTCATAGACATCAACCGCCTCGGTGCATATATAATAAAAGGTACTACCCTCAACCATCGTGAAGGCAATGACTATCCACGCATGGTCGAAACTCCGTCAGGTATGCTCAACGCGGTAGGGCTGCAGAACAAAGGTGTGGACTATTTCATCGAACATATCTACCCGCGCATCTGCAGTCTCGGATCAAAACTGATTGTCAACGTCTCCGGCGCAAATGTCGATGACTATGCAGAGACAGCCCGCAGGCTTCACGGCCTCGATGATGTAAGCGCCATTGAAGTCAACATTTCGTGTCCGAACGTGAAGGAAGGTGGAATGGCTTTCGGCACTACCACAAACGGCGCGGCAGAAGTAACCCGCGCCGTGCGTCAGGCTTACCCTGACAAGACACTCATTGTAAAGCTTTCGCCCAATGTAACATCCATAGCCGACATCGCCAAAGCTGTTGAAGCCGAAGGAGCCGACTCGGTCTCGCTCATCAACACCCTTATGGGCATGTCGATTGACGTAGAGCGTCGTAAGCCTCACCTTTCAACAGTCACCGGCGGTCTTTCTGGCCCTGCGGTACGTCCGGTGGCAGTGCGTATGGTCTGGCAGGTGGCCAAAGCAGTCAGCATCCCGGTGATCGGCCTCGGAGGCATCATGAATGGCCGTGACGCCATCGAATTCATGCTTGCCGGAGCCACTGCTGTTGAAATCGGCACAGCCAACTTTATAGACCCAGCAGTCACAATGAAAGTCATTGATTTCATGGAAGACTACTGCATCCGTCATGGGATCAATGACATAAACGAAATCGTCGGCTGCATCTGACATAACAATCAACCCGAATGAAAAATTTCCGTATCTCTCTTCTTCTCCTTGGAAGCTTAGCTGTGGCATCCTGCAGCCATCTGAGCAAGGAAGCCCGTCAGATTATCGGCACATATTACAACCCTGAGTTGTCACAGACTGAACCCGTGATGCAACTGCGCAAGGATGCTACATGCACAGTCACCGCGATGAAACCGGGTGTGCTCACATACAGCGTGGACGGCAACTGGGATGTGGCCAATGACTCTCTGATCATAGAACTCACCCCCGGCTCCATTCACTTTGACGGAGACAGCACTCTGATCGGAGATATTCCGACACGAGTGGCTCGGAAAATAATTTCACACAATGACTTCTCTCTTCAGCTTGAAAGCGGCGGAGTAAGCTACCTCTTCCAGCGCCGCAATGAATGACAACCACCTAATGTCTCACTCAGAATCTTTACAATGGCACACAACCTGAAATATCTTCTGGCAGTAACTATTGTCGGATTGTCGCTGTCAACCAGTTCGTGTGGCAAAGGCCATTCGGTTTCCGATCAGTTTGCCGCAGCGGAAATAGCTATTGCCGATGAAGACATGAATGCGACCCGCGACATCTGCAACGGCATCATGACCTCCGCCGAAAAAGAGGGGATCGAAGCCTCTGACTATGCCCGGCTTTCAATACTCTATATGCAGCTCAATGACCGTACGGACAATCCTGATGACATCCAGCTGGCTGCCCGCTGCTATCGGGAGGCTTTCAAACTGAATGCAGATTCGGCCCAGAATTTCTATCGTACGCTCCCGGTAGAGCAGGAAAAATACGCCATGACCCTATCTACCATAGTCCATGCGCTGGACAATCCGCGCGAAATCCCATCGGATCATGACTGGGAAGTTCCGGCCACTGAAATTGGCAAAGTCACTGATCCGGCCGTTGTCGATTCCATCAATCAGGACTGCGGACATATCCACTGAAACAACATATCCTATGACAGCCTCGCCGGCCCCCTTGGCCGGCGAAAGCATTAAACATAATCTTTTTTAAACGCCTCTGAATTTGGACTGGAAAGATCTGTTATCCCAGAAAATCGCATCAGGCGAGATAGACCGGGAAGAGTTTATTGAAGAAAAGCCGACCCAGGCAAAAGAGCCTGAGACCATTGAAGTAATTCTTGACAAGAAAGGGCGCAAAGGCAAAACCGCCACTCTTGCGGTCGGGTTCAAATGTGACGAGAACAGGCTCAAAGAAATTGCGTCGCAACTGAAATCGCGCCTCTCAACCGGCGGATCGGCCCGCTGTGGAGAGATTCTCATCCAGGGCGACCGCAAAGAAGAGTTGAAAAAACTGCTCTCTGAAATGGGCTATAAGGTCAGATAAAACCATAGCCCTCCAGCGCCACATCATATACAGCAAGCACCTCCCCCTGTTTCCTCCTTTCAATGATTAACATCTACAAGGCTTCGGCCGGTTCCGGAAAGACATTTACCCTTGCCCGTGAATATATCAAACTGCTTCTCGGCAGAAAAGATGAATCGGGCAGATACCATCTGCGCAAATCTGCAAGCGGATCACACAGATCCGTGCTGGCCATCACGTTTACCAACAAGGCCACAGAGGAAATGAAAATCCGAATCATCCATGAACTTGCCGTCATTGCCGGACTGGAGAAAGGCTGGACCAAGACAAGCCCCTATGAAGCTGATCTGTGTGCTGCATTCCGCTGCACATCCGAAGACCTGAAAGCCGCAGCCGCCACTGCATTGCGCGGCCTGCTCTACGATTTCAACTTCTTCAGCGTCTCGACCATCGACTCCTTCTTCCAGCTCATATTGCGGTCATTCGCACGCGAAGCTGAAGTGTCAGGCAACTACGAACTTGAGCTTGATGACAAGGGTGTGATAGGAATGAGTGTTGACAAACTGCTCCAAGACCTCAACCACGGAGAACAGACTGCCCGCACGAATTATCTCATCAACTGGCTTTCCAGCTACATGACTCATCTGATCGAGGACGGGCGCACGTTCAACATATTCAACCGCAGTTCATATATTCACCGTGATCTTATTTCATTCATCAACGACATCACTGATGACGTTTTCCGGGAAAATGAGAGCCGGTTGATGGAGTATTTTGCCGATGAAAAGAAATTTGACAATTTCAAGAACCACATATATAATATAATAGGCAAAATCACCCGCCAGACTGCTGCCGCATGCAAGGCTGCGGTAGATGCCATTGATGACAAAAAATCACGTGACATAATCTTGACGAATGTCTACAAGCCCCTTGTCAAATGGCAGAAGAACGGCTATGACAGCAAGGCTCTTTCCGCTACGATAGCCAAGGTCGAAGACGACATAGAGCAGGCATACGTCAAGAAAGGCAAGACATCGCCGCTACGCACACCGGAACTCGACGGGCTGATAAGCAATGCCGTGGCATCAATGTCATTCTGCGCAAAAAATGTCAGACCGCTGAAAATCATAGCCGCGAATCTCTATCAGCTGGGTATGCTTTCGACTCTTACAGCATATCTTGACAAATTCCGGCAAGAAAACTCAACTATTCTGCTGAGTGACACCAACGCGCTTATTGCAAAGATCATAGGCAACGAAGACGCTCCGTTTCTCTATGAAAGAGTCGGAGTGTGGTTCAAGCATTATCTGATCGATGAATTTCAGGATACATCCCACAGTCAGTGGCAGAACATCAGGCCACTGATCAGCGAAAGCCTTGCCTATGATAACGACAATCTTGTCATCGGTGATGAAAAGCAATGTATCTACCGCTTCCGAAACAGCGACCCCACCCTGCTGCACAATCTCCACACCGAAGAAATGGCCCAGGGACGCACCGTCATCAGCGGAAATACCATTGAAGAGAATACCAACTGGAGATCATCGGCCGATGTTATCAGATTCAATAACACTTTTTTCTCCGCTTTGGTGAAAAACCTTGGATATGAGGACATATATTCCAATGTAGCCCAGCAGATTTCACCGAAACACCTCTCTCACCGCGGCTATGTCAGAGTCAAAGTCTATTCCGGCACGAAGAAAGAAGACTGGATGACCGAGGCTCTTGACAATCTGACCGTGGAACTGCGTCGCCAACTGATGTCGGGCTATCGTCCGGGGGACATTGCTATCCTTGTCAGACGATGGGATGAAGGAAATGCAGTGATCGGTCATCTTGAGGATGTCAGGAAAGCAGATCCGTCGTTCCCTGTGTTCAGGATCGTGTCAGACTCCTCGCTTCTCATCGGCAACTCTCCTGCGGTGTCTCTTATTCTGAGCCGGCTGCGTCTTCTTTCATCTACGGATTTCTCTACAAGTCCGCGCAAAAAGACCCAACGCGAGATAGCCAACCTCATCAACCGTTACGAATCACTGCGCACCGACAGCGCCATGACCCCGGCCTCCGCTCTCGATCTCGCTTTACGTGCAGAGGGAAATACCGTCAGCGAAATGGCTGACCCTAAGAAAGAGTCCGGATCAACCGGTCAGAACCCGACTTCAATCGACCTCGTATCCCTGGTCGAGAACATCATTGTCAATTTCGTTCCCGAAAAAAGCCGCCGTGATGAAAATCTCTACCTCACCGCATTTCAGGATCTGGTCACTGAATTCGTGGGGCGCGGGCAGGGTGACATACGAGCATTCCTGAGGTGGTGGGACGAATCAGGCCACAAATCGGCTGTAGCCGGAGCCAAGGACGACAGCGCGCTCAACATCCTGACCATCCACAAATCCAAAGGTCTGGAATATCCCTGCGTGCACATTCCATTCGCCCAGATGAACAGCGGGTCACATTCGGAACTCGCCTGGTTCGAGATTGATGAAATTCCGGGCGTTCCGACCGACTGCATTCCGCCGATGATTCCGCTGAAACTGTCATCGTCAATGGAGGGGACTGTCTTTGCCGACAGGTACGCTGAAGTGACAGCCCAGGCAAAACTTGACACTGTCAATCTTCTGTATGTGGCTTTCACAAGAGCCGTCGATGAGTTGCATATAGGCATAACTTCACCAGAAGCAAAGGGTGCAAGCATAGGTCCTGACATCTACAATGCCTTGACAATGTGCGATCCAACCTTCTGCCGGGGTCTCGAACAGATCAATGGCATTCACGATCTCTCGCAATCGCCATTCACGTCATTCTCGCTGGCCGACAGCCTGATCACTCTCGGCCAGCCATCGGTCAAATCGACAGAAGAACATGCGGAGAAAACGTCTCTCACTCCATCAAGACTGCTTGAAGTGGATTGCTACGACTCCAAGTCACACCGTTCGTTCTGGGACAATACGCATCTCGAAGAGAAATATTACAATATCGAAGATGCCCGCGACCGCGGCATAATGCTTCATGACACAATGGCTGCAATACGCACGGTGGCAGATGTACCGGTGGCAGTCAATAATCTGCGCCATTCAAAAAAAGCAAAAGAACTGACAGAGACGGATATTGAGGAAATCCACGCGATCATAGAGAGCAGGGTAAAGGATCCGCGGGCGGCCCGATGGTTCGACGGCTACACGCGGCTGCTGATAGAGCGACCTGTGGTTCTATCTCCGTCAGAATCACGACGCCCTGACCGCGTGGTGTGGACCGCCGACGGCCATATCGACATCATCGATTTCAAAAGCGGATCGCAGCCGGCAGGCAAATATCGCCGGCAGCTGATAGAATACGCCCGTCTGCTCGCGGAACTCGGATATCAGAATCTCCGTGCCTATCTTTACTATCTCGACAGTGGCGAAATAGTTGAATTTGCTGTCTGACAGAGCAAAATATTGCTATTTTCTTGAAAAAACAGCAAAAATATAACATTTTTACAGCTCTGCACACTAATTTTATTAAATTTTATTTGGCAGTTCCTCTAAGAATGCCTATTTTTGTGACAAAGATTTCAAAAATAATTTTTCAGAATCAGACATGAAGCGATTTTACGCATACTCCTATTTTTATTATTTTTATTTTGACAAAAAATAAGAACGGGATTTGCATATGTGATTTTTTGCATCAGACTAATTTTTATAATATCGAATAACGATCCCGTTCTCCAATGTGAAAACGGGATTTTTTAATTATCATAACCGACAATGAAAAAGGTCACGATCCAGGGAGTAGCCGGCTGCTATCACGATGCCGCCGCACACCTCTACTTCAACGGAGAAGAAATACAGACAGTGGCATGCGAAACGTTTCCGGCCATGTTCGAGACTCTGGCCAACGATGCGTCACTCTTCGGAATAATGGCGATTGAAAACACAATAGCCGGCAGCCTCCTGCAGAACCACGAACTGCTGCGTCAGAGCAATCTCTCGATCATCGGAGAGCTGAAACTCCGAATATCACACGTGATAGCCTCTCTTCCCGGACAGACTATTGACGAATTGTCGGAGGTCAACTCCCACCCTATGGCTCTCATGCAATGCGAACAGTTTCTTCGCCGCCATCCCAACCTCAAAATCGTAGAGCGCCTTGACACAGCCGGAAGCGCCAAAGAGATAGCCGAAGGAAATCTGACAGGCCACGCAGCGGTCTGTGGAGAATATGCCGCCAATCTCTACGGACTCAACATACTTGAAAAAGGGATCGAGACCAACAAACGCAACTTCACCCGATTCCTTATTCTGGCAGATCCGCTGCTCGCAGCAGAATACGGACCTGCGGAAAGAGACATCAACAAAGCCTCGATCGTATTCACCACCCCCCACACACAAGGAGCGCTGTCGAAAATTTTGACCATACTCTCGTTTTTCGATATCAATCTCTCCAAAATACAGTCGATGCCTATAATAGGCCGCGAGTGGGAATACCGGTTCTATGTTGATTTCACTTTTGACAGCCTCGTGCGCTATCATCAGGCAATGGAAGCCGTCAGGCCTCTGATCAAAGATCTTAAAGTGCTCGGAGAATATGCCGAAGCCCAAATGACACATTAATCCGACAGACTATAATTCAGTTCAAAGCCGACTCTGGGAAACTGCGCCGGCTGATCTCTCAATAAATTTAGATTACGATGGAAATCCGCCCCTCTCAAAGAGTTGAAAACATAAAGGAATATTACTTCTCAACCAAACTCAAGGAAGTGGCCGCAATGAAAGCCGCCGGACACGATGTCATCTCGCTCGGCATCGGAGGCCCAGACCGTCCGCCTCACAAAGATGTGATCGACACTATGGCAGCTGCATTGCAAGCCCCCGACAATCACGGCTATCAGCCACACGTAGGCCTGCCGGAACTCCGCCAGGCTTTTGCGGGATGGTACAGAAAGTGGTATGGTGTCGAACTTGATCCCAAATCAGAGATTCAGCCGCTGATCGGATCTAAAGAAGCTGTGACTCATATCTCACTTGCCTTTCTGAATCCTGGCGACGGAGTGCTCGTTCCCAACCCCGGCTATCCTACCTATTCTTCTATCAGCCGCCTTGTGGGAGCCGAAATCTTCAGTTATGATCTCAAAGAGGAAAGCGGATGGCAGCCCGATTTCGAGGTTCTTGAGAAGCTTCCTCTTGATCGCATAAAACTCATGTGGCTCAACTATCCCCACATGCCGACAGGCGCAGCAGCCAGAATGGAGACGTTTGAGAAAGCCATTGCTTTCGGCAAGAAACACGGCATAGTGATAGTGAATGACAACCCCTACTCATTCATCCTCAACGATCATCCGATGAGCATTCTTCAGGTGCCGGGAGCCAAGGAGATAGCTATTGAAATGAATTCGCTCAGCAAGAGCCACAACATGCCTGGCTGGCGTGTGGGCATGGCAGCTTCAAACCCCACATTCATTTCCTGGATACTGAAAGTCAAGAGCAACATAGACTCCGGACAGTTCAAGCCGCTCATGCTTGCCGCCGCCAAGGCTCTTGAAGCAGACCAAAGCTGGTATGACGAAGTCAATGCCCTCTACGGTTCTCGCCGCAAAGTAGCCGAGGAGCTCATGACTGCCCTCGGATGTTCATTCGACCCATCGCAGAAAGGCCTCTTCCTTTGGGGACGCATCAACGATCCGGATGTGACATCAGAAACTCTTGCCGACCGTCTGCTCAAAGAGGCTAAAGTATTCCTCACTCCCGGATTTATCTTCGGATCAAACGGCGAACGCTATATACGCATCTCGCTCTGCGCCACAGAAGACCGAATGAAGGAAGCCCTGCAGCGAATTCTCGCGCTCGACAGCCAGAAATAAGATAATATACTAACCCACACACCTCTATACACAACAACAGTCATGGAAAATATTCAACCGCTCGCAATTGACGGAGTAGAACTCTCAAAACCCATTATAATCTCAGGCCCCTGCAGCGCCGAAACAGAAGAACAAGTGCTCGAAACAGCCACCCAGCTTGCACGCAAAGGAGTGAAAATCTACCGAGCCGGCATCTGGAAACCCCGAACCAAGCCCGGCGGATTCGAGGGTGTAGGCGTCCCCGGACTCGCATGGCTCAATAAAGTCCGCAAGGAAACCGGCATGAAGATCTCGACTGAGGTTGCAAACCGCAGCCATGTCGAAGCCGCGCTTGAATATGACCTGGACCTTCTCTGGATCGGAGCCCGCACATCGGCCAACCCGTTTGCAATGCAGGAGATCGCCGATGTGCTCCGCGAAAGCGGCCGTGACATTCCAGTGCTTGTAAAAAATCCTGTCAATCCGGATCTTGAGCTATGGATCGGCGCACTTGAACGCCTTTACAACGCAGGCATCACCCGCCTCGGTGTGATCCACCGCGGATTCTCTACATATGGCGAACACATCTACCGCAACCATCCCCAGTGGCGCATTCCTCTCGAACTCCGCATCCGCTATCCGCAGATCCCCATCATCTGTGATCCGAGTCACATCGGAGGCAAGCGCGAACTTATCGCCTCACTCTCTCAGCAGGCGCTCGACATGGGCTTTGACGGCCTGATCATCGAGAGTCACTGCAACCCCGACTGTGCCTGGAGTGACAAGAACCAACAGATCACACCTGAAGTGCTCAGTGTGATTCTCGACAACCTCGTCTACCGCGATGCTCCGGCTCCCGCAGAAAGCCTCGTGCAACTGCGCCGTCAGATCGACCAGCTCGACAACGAACTGCTTGAAGTACTCGCCAAGCGAATGAACATCTCCCGCGAGATCGGCACTTACAAACGTGACCACAACATGCCTGTGGTCCAGCCCAATCGTTACGGCGATGTGATGAGCACCCGAATCCTTGCAGCCAAATCAATGGGCATCGGAGAAGAATTCATGCGCTCGATCCTTTCGGCCATCCACGAGGAATCTGTACGTCTTCAGGTAGAAATCAACAAATAAGAAACTCTTTTGAAGCCTCCTCACAAGATAATGAAAATTCTGATTCTCGGAGCCGGGAAAATGGGCAGTTTCTTTTGCGACCTGCTTTCATTCGATCATGATGTAGCCGTCTATGATCCAGACCCCAAACGCCTGCGCTTCACATTCAACGCCCAGCGCTTCAAAGAGCTTGAAGAAGTCAGGGAATTCGACCCGCAGCTCGTTATCAACGCTTCCACCGTGAAGTACACCCTTGATGCCTTCAAGGCCGTGCTCCCCTACCTTTCAAAATCGTGCATAATCAGCGATATAGCCTCAGTCAAGACAGGCCTGCCTGAGTTCTACGCCGGATGCGGACACCCTTATGTCAGCACCCACCCGATGTTCGGCCCGACATTCGCCTCACTCAGCAATCTGAGCAACGAAAATGCCATCATCATCAGCGAAGGAGACCACCTCGGCAAGATCTTCTTCCGCGACATATATTCGCGACTGCACCTGAACATCGTAGAATATACATTCAAGGAGCATGACGAAACCATAGCCTATTCGCTCTCCATACCCTTTGCCGCCACACTGGCATTTGCCGGAGTGATGAAGCATCAGGAAGCGCCGGGCACAACCTTCAAACGCCACATGCAGATAGCCCGCGGTCTCATGTCGGAAGACGATTACCTTGTCAGCGAGATACTCTTCAACCCCAACACCCCGGAGCAGCTGATGAAAATCCAGTCGCAGATGGCTGAACTTCTTGACATCATCAAGCGCCACGACAGCGAAGCCATGAAAGCCTACCTCGCCCGCGTCCGCCAGAATGTGGAATAACATTTTAGCTCCTTATAAAAAGCAAACAGGCTGTGCAGCACACTCGCACAGCCTGTTTGCTTTTTATTTGTTATCAGAACGGTTTATCTTTTCACATCATTGATGGTGACGTTCTGAATTATGCAGTCCTGAATGCCGTTGGTGTCGAATGCACCGCCTGCGGGATCGGTAGCCCAGATGTCGCGGAAGATGAAGTTCTTGAGGGTGTAGAAGTCACCTTGCCCCTGACGGTAGAAATCACGGGTGCATTCGAGATGTCCGTTGCGGAACACCACATTGTCTACACCTGACTCAGGCATCGGATCGCGCTCAACCTTGTTGAAGAACTGGCGCCAGGTCTGGACTTCAAGAGCTGTGCGCACACGGCCGGTGGCTCCGTCGATCAGCACATTGCGATACTGCTGCGGGGTGTCGGGACGCATCTTGAAAAGAAGCACATGGTAGGTGTCTTCAAACTTACAGTCTTTCATTATGACATTGGAGCAGTCCCAGGCCTCGCTACCGAAGGTCACGCCGGCATTTGTTTTGCCAAAAGTACAGCGGTCGATGATCACATTGGTAACAGGTCCGTTGCCGGGAATAGTGTCGACATAAGTGCCTTTGCCGCCTTTGAGACATACACCGTCGTCATTGACGTTCATGTAGCACTGGCTGATCAAGACGTCGTTGCAGACATCCATGTCAATCGCATCGGTGCTGGGGCCTTTTGGATAACCGTCGGTCGGAGCAAGGATGGTCACGCCGAGATATTTCACACGTTCGCAGTTGTAAAGGTGGTTGGTCCAGAAACCGGAGTTGACCATGCGCACACCGCCTACGGTCACATCTTTGGAGTTGGAAATATAGACCATACGCGGACGAAGAGCCTCCAGGTTGGTACACTTTTTGTTGACCTTGCGGCGAAGCCAGAATTCATCATAGAAACGATGGCCGTTGCCGTCGATAGTGCCTTCGCCACTGATGGTAAAGCCATTGCAGTTGTCGGCATTGATAAGAGCAGCAAAATAATCGAGAGTCTGGCCTTCGAGACGGGTCTTGACGATCTCATAGTGGGTTATAGCATCGCTGCCCTTCAGTTTGCCGCCTTTGAGAAGATGCAGATGGGTAGACGGCTTGAAAAAGAGCGAGCCACTGAGGAAAGTGCCTTCAGGGATCACAACCACACCTCCACCATTCTGAGCTGCGAGATCAATGACAGCCTGAATACGTTCGGTCTGGATGACGGTGCTGTCATTGACCACACCATGTTCGGTCACCACATATTGCTTTCCGAGAGAGTTGAGCGCCGGCTGATGCGCGTCGTTAAACCACGCCGGCACCGGGCTTCCGTCAGGAAACTGCTTGAATTCGGCCTGGGCCGAAAATCCGGCAGCGAGTAACAGGGAGAGAGACAGGAGTTTAGATTTAAGTTCCATTGATTCCGGT
This sequence comes from Duncaniella sp. C9, assembly GCF_004803935.1. Taxonomy (GTDB): domain Bacteria; phylum Bacteroidota; class Bacteroidia; order Bacteroidales; family Muribaculaceae; genus Duncaniella; species Duncaniella muris. The sequence continues at coordinate 2,321,854 of NZ_CP039547.1, read as the reverse complement.
ATTTTGATTAAGTTATTGTCAATCTGCACGACTCAGAAAGAGCCAGATCAGTTTTTCAGGCATTAATTTTACCAATATTCTGCAAAGGTACAAAAAACTTTTTGCCTGAGTAAGCCTTTATTAAGATATACACTATTTTCAGGACACGTTTCAATTCAGGTTTTGTCATGTCACAGTCCCGCCCATTCACATTTGACAGAGTCATCCGCATTCTGATAGGCCTCGCGTTCGTAACAGGCGTATACTGGCTTGTCAATCGACTGAGCAACGTGCTTCTGCCATTTTTCCTGGCCTGCCTGATTTCCTACATACTTGAGCCTCTGGTTGAATTCAATTTGAAAAAACTGCATCTCCACTGGCGCATTGCAGCTATTTTTTTCACCTTGACAGAAGTGACACTTGTTATCGGAGGCCTGATCTATTTCTTCCTGCCGTCTGTGCTGAAAGAAATCCATGACATGGCTGCGATAATACGCGACTATTCGGCTCACAACAGGTCGCTACCCTTCATCCCCAAAGAAATTCACGACTATCTGACTGCCTATTTCGATGACGACACGATGGTCAGGCTGCTTGAAGGCCAGCATCTTGAATCAATACTCAGCAAAGGTACGTCAGTGATATCGGCATCAGTCGGCTTTGTGATCCACACGCTCGAATGGTTTCTGGCTTTCATATATGTGATTTTCATCCTACTCGACTATCAGCATATCATGCGCGGTTTCGGTCTGCTCGTTCCTCCTAAATACCGCCCGATAGCCATCCGGATAGGCAATGACATCAAGAACAGCATGAACCGCTATTTCCGCGGACAGGCCCTGCTGGCGTTATGTGCGGCAGTGTTCTATTGTGTCGGCTTCTCGATTGTCGGCATACCGATGGCCATTGTGCTCGGACTGCTTGTGGGAGTGCTCTACATGATACCCTATTTCCAGTATATCACCATCATTCCGGTAGCCTTCGTCTGCATGATAGTCTCCATGAACGGCGAAGCCGGTTTCTGGACCGAATTCGGAAAATGCCTGCTGGTCTATGCCATAAGCCAGTGCTCCTGTGACTACATACTGACTCCAAAGATCATGGGCAAGGCAATGGGACTGAACCCTGCCATAATCCTGCTGTCACTATCGGTATGGGGCACACTGCTGGGCCTGATAGGCATGATCATAGCCCTTCCTCTTACCACTCTGCTTCTTGCCTACTATGAGGAATACGTCATCCGGCCCGGATGTACGGACAGGGAGCGTACAACGGACGAAAATGTCCGAAATCGGACACCGATGAAATAATCTTACGCTTGATTTTCAACCATTTGTGAGTTTGGCACGATTAATGCAATATTGTATTGCAGAAAATAACCCCAGACATCACAAATGGATAGAGAACTTACCCCAAAAGAACGCAACAGCGCACGGCGCCGCAAATACCTGCCTTATATAATAGGTGGAACCGCGTTTACAGCCGGACTGATCACGCTGCTGATAGCCAGCCGCCAGAGCGTAGACCGTGAGGATCTGCTGATAACTACAGTGGACAGCGGCACCATCGAGACATCAGTAACCGGAAGCGGAAGCATTGTCCCGGCCTTCGAAGAGATCATAAACTCGCCTATCAACAGCCGTATCATCGAGGTCTACTGCAAAGCCGGCGACAGTGTAGACATCGGCACTCCCCTACTGAGGCTCGACCTGCAGAGCACCGAGACCGAACTCAACAAGCTCAAAGATCAGATACAGATGAAGAACTACGAGCTTGAGCAGCAGAAGGTCAACAACAACACCCGTGTCAGCGACCTTGCCATGCAGGTCAAAGTAAAAGAAATGACCGTCAACCGCCTCGAAGCCGAACTGCGCAACGAACGTTATCTCGACAGCCTCGGCTCAGGCACAGGCGACCGCGTACGCCAGGCAGAACTCGCCTTCAATACCGGAAAACTCGAACTCGAACAGATGCGCCAGCAGCTTGCCAACGAGCGCAAAGTTACCGCCGCCGGGCTGAGCGTCAAGAACCTCGATATCAACATAGCCCGCAAGAATCTCGGCGAGATGAGCCGCACCCTCGATGACGCGCAGATCAAGGCTCCGCGCAAAGCAACTCTCACATTCATCAACGACCAGATAGGACAGAAGGTCTCCGAAGGCGAAAAAATAGCCATCATTTCGGACCTAAGCCATTTCAAGGTTGACGGAGAGATAGCCGATGCCTATGGCGACCGCATCCGCGTAGGTTCCAAAGCCGTGGTGCGCATCGGCCGCAGCGAGCGCATGAACGGGACCGTCAGCAACGTCACTCCCCTCTCGCGCAACGGCGTAATCTCCTTCTCGGTCCGCCTTGACGATGATGCCGACAGCCGCCTGCGTTCAGGATTGAAAACCGACGTATATATAATGTGTAACGTGATGGAAGATGTCCGCCGCATCAAAAACGGAAGCTTCTACACCGGTCCGGGCTCATATGAACTGTTCGTTTTCAACGGCGATGACAAACTTGAACGCCGCTCAGTGCGCCTCGGCGACAGTAATTTCGAATTTGTAGAAGTGGTTGACGGCCTCAATGACGGTGACCGTGTGGTTGTCAGCGACATGAAACGCTTCATCAACGCCACGTCTGTCAAAGTGAAATAAAAATTTTAACCTTTTCAATATACATCCCCCACCAGACATGCAGATCCGTTCATCACTCAGACAATTATGGCGCGAATCGCGGGCCAATCCGGGATTCACGGCTCTCTACATCGGCGGCGTGGCATTCGCAGTGGCTTTCACGATGGTCTATGCCATTATCTACTACGTAAATATCGCCCCGCTTTATCCTGAATACCACCGTGACACCACAAGCTACGCTGCCTACATCCAGATACGAAATGACAGCACCTCCAGCACACAAGGGAGTCTTATAAGCAAAAAATTCATTGACGAATTTATCGCCAACTCCGAAAACATCGAATTTTGCAGTATCATAGCTCCAACAAGAAATGAAGGTGCAACGATCTCTACCCCAAACGGCACAATCAAAGCCGTTTCAAAACTGACCGACAGGAATTTTTTCAGGCTCTATGACTATGAATTCCTTGCGGGACGCCCGTTCAGTGAAATAGAGGTTGAAAGCGAGAAACCCTTTTTCGTTGTGATCACCAACACGATCGCCGAGAGAGTTTTCGGCAGCCCGGAAAATGCCGTCGGGAGTGAAATCCTCATCGACTACCGTCCACACAAGGTTGTAGGAGTGATCCGTCGCGGTAACCCGGTGGCCAACACCTCCTATGCGGACATCATAAGGCCCTATACCATAACTCCAATGTCAATGTCCGGATATAACGGATCTTTGAAAGACTATCTCGGCAGCTTCTGCGCCTATATCAAATTCAGCGACAGCAGACAGCGCGAACGTTTTATGGCTGAGTACAATGACAAGATCAGCCGGACGGCAGATGCCGATGGATTCAAAATCAACAGCGCCAAAATCAAGACTCACTATGAAGGGCTGTTCGAAGGGAATGAGACCGAGCCGATCCCCTTGGAAAATGCAGTCAGATCACTCATAATCATGCTCCTCGTTCTGCTGATTGTCCCTGCCATCAACATCAGCGGCATGATCGGCGGTCAGATGGACCGTCGCCTGGCTGAAACCGGACTCCGCCGCTCATTCGGAGCCACCCGCGGCAATCTGATACGCCAGGTGATGTTTGAAAACTTCGTGCTGACCCTTACCGGTGGTCTCATAGGCTTCTTGATAGCCTGGGGCATAGTGCTCATAGGCCGCCGTCAGCTGCTCCAGCTGCTTGTCAGCTCATGGGAGATGATCGACGCACCGATAGACATCAGTGCCGAAATGCTTTTCGCCCCCGCAATTTTTATCGGAGCCCTTCTCTTCTGCCTCATGCTCAATCTCCTCTCTGCCTATATTCCGGCCCGTCTGTCACTGCGCAGACCGATAGTCAACTCCCTTAATTCAAAACGATAATCTCCGTCATGTTAAAACTTATATATAGAAACCTCATTGCCCACCGCCGGCGCTATTTCTGGATAATGCTTGAACTCTGCATAGCGGTGTTCATTTCCTGGAAGCTGCTTGACAAAGTGATTGTCAACGAATACAACCGACTCTCACCGCTCGGCTACGACATAGACCGGCTTGTCACGTTTCAGTTTAGAGAGCTCCCGTCAGATGCCATGCCCTCCGGCTATGAAGAGCGCGACATCGACAGTAAGATGGCCGACGTCATCCGCATCATTGACATGGTCCGTGATGACAGCCGTGTGGAAGCGGCAACTATCACAGGTCAATATACTTTTGAAAAAATGGGTGTGTGGATGAACACCATCCCGAAAGTGACCTCCGACAGCGCCGGCGAGAAAAACAAAGTTTCTATCAACGCCTTTTATATAAACTTCTGGCGCGACACGGATTTTTTCAAGACATTCGGTCTGAAAGATGTCTCCGGGACCAATCTGGCAGACTTCGAGGAGCAAGCAATGACCAAAAGCCAGATAATAGTCTCGAAATCTATAGCTGAATTCCTCTTCCCTGGGGAAAGTGCCATCGGCCACTCTCTTTTCGAAAAGAACGGCGAAGAACAGAAAGACGGACGTGAAATGATTGTAGGAATCGTCAATGATGCCGTATATCGCTCACCAAGCGGACGTTCCCCAATTGTCTACAAGCCACGGAACAACAAAGATGTGGAGCGCGAAGGAGGCGTAGAAACCCTCAGCGGAGTGATCAGACTGAAAGAAGGCGTAGACATGAGCGCGTTCATCCGCGACATGAAACCGAAAATCGAACAGGACTACCGCTTCGGCGAAATCTATTGCGAATCACTTGCCCCCTACAACGATATGCGCGAACGAATGGCCCGCGATGTCAACAACGACAATTTCATCGCCAAATCAATAGCTCTGTTCTTCTTTGTCAACATACTGCTCTGCATGACCGGCACATTCTATCTCCAGACACGCAAGCGCAGCGAGGAAGCCGGAGTGATGCGCTCGTTCGGAGCTTCGCGCGGCTTCATCATCCGCGAAATGCTCGGCGAAGGATTTGCAATGGTCACCCTGGCGTGGCTCTGCGGCTGCATTCTGTACTGGTTTTTCATTCATGACTCCGGACTGGCCGACATCAGTTTCATGGGCTATGACATAACAATAGTCAAGCAGCTGATGCCTCTGTGGTATGATGATTTCCTGACGCATTTCGCCATCGTCTCGCTGGTCATCTATGTCATCATGCTCATAGCCGTCATGGCCGGTATCTATTTTCCGGCCCGGCGCATCAGCCGCATCAGCCCTATCGAAGCGCTACGAGAAGAATAACGGATATCAGACACTATATTAATCATAACAGTAACCTCCCACAAACAATACCCAATAACATCATGAACGCAATCGAACTCAAAGAAATCAATAAGATCTACCGTACAGACGAAATCGAAACCCTCGCACTCGAAAATGTGAACCTCACGATTGAAAAAGGTGAATTTGTCAGCGTAATGGGTCCCTCCGGCTGTGGCAAATCGACTCTGCTCAATATCGTCGGTCTGCTTGATGAACCGACAAGCGGCTCTGTCATCATCGACAATACCACAATCGGCAAAATGTCAGACAGCAAACTCGCAGCCTTCCGCAATTCAAAACTCGGCTTTGTCTTCCAGAGTTTCCACCTGATTAACTCGCTCAATGTACTCGACAATGTGGAACTGCCGCTCATCTATCGCTCAATGAGCGCGTCAGAGCGTCAGCGCCATGTGCGCGAAGTGCTTGAACGTGTAGGCCTCAGCCACCGTCTGCGCCACATGCCCTCGCAGCTCTCCGGCGGTCAGTGTCAACGAGTGGCAATAGCCCGCGCCATTGTCGGAAACCCTGAAATCATCCTTGCCGACGAACCGACCGGCAACCTCGACTCAAAAATGGGAGCCGAGGTAATGGATCTGCTCCACAGTCTTAACAAGGAAGACGGACGCACTATCATGATGGTGACCCACAACGAACAGCAGGCCCGTCAGACAGACCGCATCATCCGTTTCTTCGACGGCCGTCAGGTGCAGTAACAGTAAGCGATAACAAAGAAAACAACATCCAATGAAAATAAATTATTTCAGACAGGCTTGGTCATCCATAAAGCAAGAGCCGGTTGTCAGCGCCGTAAGCCTTGCAGGTACGGCTCTCGCCATCTTCCTGATCATGGTTGTGGTCATGATCGAGGAAGTCAAGACCGCCCCGTTCGCACCGGAAAGCAACCGCGACCGCTGGCTGGTACAGAAATATGCCTCCATCACAAACGAATCATGGGGCACTGACAACTCATCAAACGGAGGCATGGGATTCAATCTGGTCAAGCAAGTGTTTTACCGGATGGAGATCCCTGAGGCTGTGACAGCTTATACCGTTACCCCTTCCACCGGCCTGTTTTCCGTGCCCAGTCAGGCTCCGTTCTGTGCGGAAGAACTGTCAACGGACGCAGGATTCTGGAAAGTAATGGACTTTACTTTTATATCAGGCAAGCCTTACACACAGGAAGATTTCGAGGCCGGACTGCCGGTGGCTGTCCTGTCGGAATCAACAGCACGACGTCTGTTCCAGACAAGCGATGCGGCCGGACGCGAATTTCAGCTCAATTATGTCACTTTCCGTGTGGCCGGTGTGGTCAAAGACGTATCTAATCTTGCCACCGCCTCATATGCACAGGCCTGGATTCCGTTCACATCGACCAGCACGGCAGACTTCAGCTGGTGTGACTACATGGGCCCCCTCAGTGTGACAATCCTGCCACGCGATGAAGCTGACGTCCCGGCCATCCGGAAGGAATATGACAGACTTTTTGCCGAACTCGGCGACGAGGCAAAGATCAACGGGTGGAAATTCATACTCCGTGAGAGACCTTACACACAGGAAGTCACCGCCAACACCCCCTGGGCCAGCGTCAGCCCTGACATGTCAGGAGTCTACCGCCGGCGGATCACCACCTACCTGATACTGCTCCTTGTCCCGGCAGTCAATCTGAGCAGCATGACCCACAGCCGCCTGCGCCGCCGGTCGGAAGAGATCGGGGTACGCAGGGCATTCGGAGCACGTCGTTCCGTAATCATGACCGATATTTTTCTTGAAAATCTCATCATCACGCTTTTCGCCGGTATGCTTGGCCTGCTTCTGAGTCTCGGCTTCGGACTGATTTTCGGAGGGACGGTCTTCGCCCCCGGCTTCGGAACGTCCATTGAATCGTCCGGCATCAGCCTCGGAATTCTGTTCCACTGGTCGACTTTCGGCTGGACAATGCTCTTCTGCTTCCTGCTCAATCTGCTCAGCGCAGGACTCCCGGCACTAAACGCATCACGAATCAACATCGTCAGCGCCCTGACAGGCAAACGCTAATTCACCACTCCTACATAAAATCATGAAAAGAAAATTATTCAGACAGACAGCCAACGAATGGCAAAACAATGTGTGGCTCGCCATCGAACTGCTCATTGTCAGCGTGGTGATGTGGTTCGTCTCAGATTATATATTCACCAACATATCAATCTACACCTCGCCGCGCGGATTTAATACGGACCATTGTTATCTTATAGGGTACCGTGAGCTGAACGACAAAAGCCCTGACTATGCCGGCAAGCTGAACAAGGCCGAGCGCAGCGACAATCTGCTCCGCCTGCTTGAACTACTGGAAAAACGTCCGGAAATCGAATACGTGGCAATGGGACAAAATGCGTATTTCTATAACCATTCAAACAGCGGAAACCATATGGAGACCGACACGTTCAACACTGGCAACTACTACTTCCTGCGCCGCCTCGTATCGCCTGACTTCACCAAGGTGTTCCGCATCATGGGAGCCAACGGGGAGAGCCCCGAAGAACTTGCTGAAATTCTCAGAAACAATCCGCGCTCCTTCCTGATCTCAGACAATGCCTTTTCACACTACGGCATCAACCATATGAAAGACTTCATTGGCCACGAATTTACAAGCCATGCCACCAATGACACACTGGTCCTTGCCGCCGCCTTTATACCGGCTCGTTATGATGACTATAACAGCGAAGATATGGCCCACTCGATGATATTTACCTGCAGCCCCGATGACTATATCTATCTGAATGAGTTGGTGGTCCGCGTCAGAGACAATATGGACCATGACTTCATTGAGAACCTGATGAAAGACGCTCCTACAACGCTACGTTCAGGCAACTATTTCATCTCTTCGGTCCAGTCATTCGATGATATCCGTGAAATCCATCAGCGAGACTATGATGCCGATCTGCGCAACTATTTCATAGGCGCAGCCTTCCTCGCTCTCAACATCTTTCTCGGTCTGTTAGGCACCTTCTGGTTCCGCACACAACAACGTGTACCGGAAATAGCCATCCGCAAGGCCAACGGAGCCACACGCTCCGACATCTTCCGCCGAGTCATAAGCGAAGGAGAACTGATATTGCTTCTTGTCACCCCCTTCGCCGCAGCCATTGACTGGGGACTCACCAGGATGGAGCTGAACACCTATTACCACGGCACTTACTTCGAGCCGGTACGCTTCATCAGCTGCCTGCTCATTGCCTGGGGACTTATGGCTCTGATGATTTTCCTCGGAACCGTCATCCCGGCCAACAGAGCAATGAACACCGCTCCCGCCAAAGCTCTTGGCGAAGAATAAAAACTATCGCCACAATCCACAAAATAAACATATCTCAATTCTGAACACCTCCATTACTATTCATATGAAGCAATTAAGATTATTGGTTTTCCTCTTCATGCTTGCCGCCGCGAGGCCGGCAGGCATGGCAGCGGAGGTGCGTCGCATAACTCTCGACGAAGCCATACTGACAGCGCGGTCACACAGCGTAGACGCCGCTGTCGCACTCAACGAATTGCGTACCGCCTACTGGACATACCGCACCTATCGCGCCGAACTTCTGCCGGAAATCAACTTCAGCGCCACAGCTCCCGGCTATCGGAAAAGCTACAGCAGCTATCAGCTCGACGACGGCTCGTTCACATTTGTCCGCAACAACTATATGGAAATGAACGGCGAGATCTCGGTTGACCAAAACATCTGGCTTACCGGAGGTACTCTGTCGCTAAACACTTCGATAGACTATCTCAAGCAGCTGACCGGCACACGTTACAACCGCTTCATGTCAATTCCGGTGGCACTCACACTCTCCCAGCCTATTTTCGGTGTCAACACCATCAAATGGGACCGCCGCATCGAGCCCGTGCGCTATGCAGAAGCCAAAGCGGCTTTTATCAGCGCTACTGAAAACGTGGCCATGACGGCCATAAACTATTATTTCTCCCTGCTGCTGTCAAAAGAAAATATTTCCATTGCCCGGCAGAATCTGGCCAACGCACAAAAACTTTATGAAGTGGCAAAAGCCAAGCGCGAGATGGGCCAGATCAGCAAAAACGACCTTCTGCAACTTGAACTGAACCTGCTCAACGCCCGCTCGACACTCACCGACTGCGAAAGCGACTACAAGGCAAACATGTTCAAGCTCCGCGCCTTTCTTGACATCGAGGATGACGTGACGCTTGACCCAATTGTCCCCGACACAATTCCCCAGGCCCTTGTCTCCTATGACGATGTACTCGAAAAGGCACATGCCAACAACAGTTTCGCACAGAACATCCGCCGCCGTCAGCTCGAAGCCGACTACCAAGTGGCCAAGGCTAAAGGAGACCAGCGCCAGATAATGCTCTACGCCCAGATAGGCTACACCGGCACGTCTGACCGCTTCGGCGAGGCATATGACCGGCTCAAGGACAACCAGGTGGTTGAAGTCGGGTTCAAAATTCCCATTCTCGACTGGGGCAAACGCCGCGGCAAGGTCAAAGTCAGCGAAAGCAACCGCGAAGTGGTGCAGAGCCGTCTGCGCAAAGAGCAGATGGAGTTCGACCAGAATATCTTCATACTCGTGGAGCGTTTCAACAATCAGCGCCGCCAGCTCGAAATCTCTCTGAGAGCCGACACCATAGCCCGCCAGCGCTATGCCACCAATGTAGAGACATTCATGATCGGTAAAATTTCCACTCTTGACCTGAACGACTCGCAGGTGAGCAAAGATGAAAGCCGCCAGGCCTACATCAACCAACTCTATCTCTACTGGAACTATTATTATCAGCTCCGCAGCGTGGCCCTCTGGGATTTCTCGGCCAACCGAAGCATCGACGCTGACATAGAAGCTATTGTCCGACGTTGAAAAAAATCGTAATTTTGCAATCATGATTCTTATAGTCGATGATGATCCCGCAGTACGCCTGTCTCTGAAACTGTTGCTGTCGCGCAACGGATTCGAGACCGTTCTGGCCGCTTCGCCCAAAGAGGCTATGGAAACCGTACGCGCCGAAACTCCGGAACTGGTGATGCTTGACATGAACTTCTCACGGGCCACAACCGGAGAGGAAGGCATAACCCTGCTCAGACAGATCAAGATCTTCCAGCCTGACACACCGGTGATACTGATGACCGCGTGGGGCAGCATACCGCTTGCTGTAGAGGGAATCCATGCCGGGGCCTTTGACTTCATCACAAAGCCGTGGGACAACTCGGCTCTGCTTCAGCGCATAAATGTGGCGCTGGAACTTAACAGCCCGAAAACAGACACTTCCTTACCCGCCGGACGCTTTGACCGTTCATTCATAATAGGCCGGTCACCGGCTCTGATGAACGTGCTTGACACAGTGGAACGCATTGCCGCGACTGATGCCCCGGTGCTCATCATGGGTGAAAACGGCACAGGAAAGGAACTGATAGCCGAAGCCATCCACCGCAACAGCCGGCGCAAAGGCAAAAGCATGGTCAAGGTCAACCTTGGCGGCATAGCATCGTCACTTTTCGAAAGCGAGATGTTCGGCCACAAGAAGGGAGCATTCACCGGTGCTGTAGCAGACCGGGAGGGCCGTTTTGCGATAGCTGACGGCGGCACCATCTTCCTTGACGAGATCGGTGAACTTGACCTCAACTGTCAGGTGAAACTCCTGCGGGTGCTTCAGGAACACACATATGAAATGCTCGGTGACAGCCGTCAGCGCCACACCGATGTCAGAGTAGTGTGCGCCACAAACGCCAATCTGCCGGCAATGGTAGGCAAAAAAACTTTCCGCGAAGACCTGTTCTATCGAATTAACCTTATCACCGTCACGCTTCCGCCATTGCGTGACCGCACTGAAGATATCCCTTTGCTGGTCGACCACATCATGCGTGAACACTGCGCGCAGACAGGCCGGCCGATTCCCGAAATCACTCCTGAGGCTATGGCGTTTCTCTGCTCTCTCCCCTATCCGGGCAACATCCGCGAACTGAAAAACTTCATAGAGCGCACATTGCTTGTCAGCCCCGGCGACCATCTTGACGAAAGGGAGTTCCGCAGTCAGTATGACGGAGCCATTCCGATGCCTGACAGTCCGACGCGTTCCAGCCTTGAGATGCAGGAACGGGAAAGCGTAGAACAGGCCATAGCCCACTCCGGCGGCAATCTGACACGTGCCGCGGCTCTTCTGGGCATCACACGGCAGTCACTCTACCGCCGTATGGAAAAGTACGGAATAAAAGGCAATTAACCCGCGCTACAAACCCATGAGAATAAGCTGGATACTGATCATAATCATCCTTTTGCTCGGAGCATCACTTGTCAGCTCCCTGCTGCTGTCTGTATCCGAAGCCGGGACAGAGCTGTATATCACCCAGTCAGCCTGTGTGCTCGCCATCATACTGCTGATTGTGTTCTACCGCAGTGTGATGAAACCGATCCGCAGCATCACAAACGGCATTGACCTGCTGCGCGAACAGGATTTCAGCAGCCGTCTCTCTCACGTCAATCAGCATGAAGCTGACAAGATAGTCGACATGTTCAACGGCATGATGGTGGCGCTCAAAGAGGAACGGCTCAGGCTGCGCGAGCAGAACCATTTTCTTGATCTGCTTGTAGACGTCTCCCCGATGGGAATTCTGATTCTGTCAGACGCCGACCGTATCAAGACAGCCAATAAAGCCGCTGCTGCATTTCTCGGCTTTGCCGACAGTTCGGCCCTGGAGGGTCTGACTGTAGATAGCCTCGATTCCCAGCTTGCGGCAGTGCTCTCCGGCCTCAGTCAGGGACAGACCGTCACCGAGCGGCTGAACGACTCGATGATCTATCGCTGTTCGCGTCTGTCATTCATGGATCAAGGCTATCCCCACCCCTTCCTTCTTATAGAGAAACTGACCGAAGAGGTGATGATCGCCGAAAAAAAGAGCTACGAAAAGGTGATCAGGGTCATAGCGCATGAAGTCAACAATTCGATGGCCGGAGTCAATTCCATGCTGTCGACCGCACGGCTTATGCTCAGTGAGAGCAGCGATGATTACGCAGATCTGAGCGAAGTGGTCAGCGTATGCGAGGCCCGCTGCCAGTCGATGAGCAAATTCATAACCGCTTTTGCCGATGTGGTTAAAATCCCTGAAGCCAGCCTCAAGCCGACTGATCTGAACAGTCTGATAGAAAGCTGGCGTGTGATGCTCGAAAGCCTCTGCGGACGACATGGCATAAAAATTGAGTTCCGGCTTGAAGCACAGCCAATACCCGTGATGACCGACACGGTGCTAATGGAACAGGTAATAATCAATATCGTGAAAAACTCGGCAGAGAGTATCGGTTCGAGCGGACTGATAACCGTGGCCACATCCGCTTCGCCGGCCACTCTGACCGTCACTGACAACGGTCCTGGCATTGACCCTGAAGCGGCAAAAAAACTCTTCAGTCCCTTCTTCTCCACGAAGGTCAACGGCCACGGCATAGGCTTGCTTTTTGTCAGCGAAGTGCTCCACAAGCACTCATGCAAATTCTCACTCGCTACCGGTCAGGACGGACTGACACGTTTTTCAATCAGCTTTCCGGACCACAAATCTGCCGTTCCCGCTTTCAGGAAGTGAATTTTTAGCTGTCAAAGAAGCTTGCTGCAAAAATTTTTGTTATTTTTGTGGATGAATTCAGCCCGATGTCCTATCGGCTCCGTCGCGCTCACGTCACAAACAATTCATCCGACATGATCAGAACTCTTGACAATTACAATCTGACTGCACACAACACGTTCGCAATGAATGTGAAATGCAGTGAGTTTATGGAATATACCAAAGCTGATGACATTCCGTTCATCATATCATCGATCAGAAAAGGCGTAGAGAAATTCCATATCGGAGCGGGCAGCAACCTGCTTTTCACCGGTGATTTTCCCGGCATAATACTCCACAGCGCCATAAAGGGAATTGAGATACTGTCTGAAACTGCAGAAGAAGTGATAGTCAGAGCGGGCGCAGGCGAAACTATGGATGAACTGATTCTATGGGCCTGCCGGCGCGGACTCTGGGGAATCGAGAATCTCTCAGGCATCCCTGGCGAAGTCGGAGCCTCGGCCGTGCAGAATGTCGGAGCCTATGGAGCCGAAGCAGCTGACAGCATTGTGGCTGTACATGCATATGACGAAGTAGAGGAAGAGTTTGTCACATTCACCACCGATGAGTGCCACTATGCCTACCGTGATTCCGTTTTCAAGCAGGCCGATTTCAAGAAGCGCTATATAATCCATGCCGTAGACTACAGACTCTCCCCCATTCCCGCCCCCGATCTTTCATATCCGGCTCTCAAAAGCCACTTTGAAGGATTCGATGAATCAACACTTTCGCCGTCAGACATCCGCAAGGCCATTATCGAGATCCGCAATTCAAAGCTGCCCGATCCGGTCAAAGTTCCAAGCGCGGGAAGTTTCTTCAAAAATCCGGTGATAAGCGAAGAGCTTTTCGCCGAAATCCGCGCCAAGGAAGCACCGGCAGAACCACCTCACTATAAAGTCAGCGACGGCTACAAGATTCCGGCCGCGTGGCTGATAGACCGTTGCGGATGGAAAGGCTACCGCGACGGCAACACAGGTGTGTGGCATCTGCAACCGCTGGTCATTGTAAATCCAGACCGGCAGGCAAGTCCTGAAGAAGTAATCAGTCTTGAAACACGGATCATCGACTCCGTGAAACAACGCTTCGGCATAAAGCTGACCCCTGAGGTTGAACATATTTAGAGGATCAGGCATTCTTATTTTAGCATCACTTTTCAACTGTCTCACCAACTAAAACCTGCATAACAATTATGAGCACCTATATAATAGAGGGAGGCCACAGACTCAGCGGCTCCATAAAGCCACAAGGAGCCAAAAACGAAGCTCTGGAGGTAATCAGCGCCACACTGCTCACCTCGGAGCCTGTCACCATCCACAACGTGCCCAATATCCTCGATGTAATCAATCTCATCAATCTCCTGAAAGCCATGAGAGTGAAAGTAGACAGACTTAGCGAGGACACATATCGTTTTCAGGCTGACGATCTTGACGAGGATTATATTTCAAGCGCTGATTTCGTGGCACGCTGTGCCTCACTCCGCGGCTCAGTTCTCGTGGTAGGACCTCTGCTCGCCCGACTCGGCCAGGCATACTTCGCCAAACCGGGAGGCGACAAGATTGGCCGCCGCAGAGTCGACACACATATCACCGGCTTGTCGAAACTTGGAGCCATGATAGCATACAATGAGGACCGTCAGGCTTATTATCTGGTTTCTGTCGGAGGTCTCAAAGGCTGCTACATGCTTCTTGACGAAGCGTCTGTCACCGGTACCGCCAACATCGTAATGGCAGCCGCTCTTGCCAAGGGCACAACCACTATCTACAATGCGGCCTGCGAGCCTTACGTGCAGCAGCTTTGCAAAATGCTCGTCAAAATGGGCGTGAAGATAGATGGTATCGGATCGAATCTTCTAAGTATCACCGGCGTAGATAAGCTATCCGGAGCCGATCACACGATTCTGCCTGACATGATCGAAGTGGGCAGTTTCATCGGCATGGCTGCTATCACCCGCAGCGAACTCACCATCAAGGATGTCAGCTACGACAACCTCGGAATCATTCCCGACTCATTCCGCCGCCTCGGAATCAACCTTGAACGCCGCGGCGACGATATCTTTATCCCTTCACAGGAATCATACGAAATCGAGACCAATCTCGACGGCTCGATCCCGACAATAGCAGATGCTCCCTGGCCCGGACTCACCCCGGACCTCCTTTCAGTCATGCTCGTCACCGCTACACAATGCCGCGGCAGTGTTCTGATACATCAGAAGATGTTTGAAAGCCGCCTCTTCTTCGTTGACCGTCTGATTGACATGGGTGCGCAGATAATGCTCTGCGACCCACATAGAGCGGTGGTCATAGGACTTGACCACAAGGTTCCGCTGCGGGCTAACAAAATGCACTCGCCTGACATCCGCGCCGGCATCGCAATGCTCATCGCCGCCATGAGCGCCCGCGGAGTTTCAAGAATTGACAACATCGACCAGATTGACCGCGGTTACCAGGCAATCGACACGCGACTCAATTCAATCGGAGCCTGCATTCACCGCCGCGACTGATCACATCTGCTGTTTTCAGGCCAGAGACATCGTAACTCCCCCCCTCCAACCTCACTTACACAATGGAAAAACCGATATTTACATCCGCTGAAACCACCGAGCTGAAAGCCCTCGCCAGAACTCTTCTGCGCGAGGCGGCTGAAGTGGCGTCACCTAAAGATTTCGCTACGGTCAAGGATGCCGTGGCCAGAGCCTATTCGGGAGAGAAATCGCCGGTTGACCGCCACGGGATCAACCGGGTGCTCCACTCGATGCGCACCGCGATAGCCCTCTGCCAGATGGTGTCGCCTGACCGCAACATGATCATCGCCACGATGACCTACGGGCTCTGCATGGAAGATGCCTTCTCTCAGGATCAGATACGCAAACTATGGGGTGAGGATGTAGAGCATATGGTCGGAGGTCTGATAAAGGTTTCAACCCTCTACGGCAAACAGGGTGTGGTGAAAACCGACAACTTCCGAAGACTGCTGATGACATTCGCGGAAGACATTCGAGTTATCATCATAATGATTGTGGAACGCCTGATTCTCATGCGCACCATCAACCATCATCCTGATGAAAAATTTGTGGCCGACACCGCTTTCGAGGCCAATTATCTCTATGCTCCGCTCGCCCACCGTCTCGGCCTCTACAAGATCAAAAGCGATCTTGAAGACATGTCGCTGAAATATACAGCCCGCGAGACCTATAGCAAGATTGCGGCCGAGCTCAACGAGACCAAGGTGGCCCGCGACGCATACATAGCCGACTTCATAGCCCCGCTTAAAGCCAAACTCGACACCACAGGTCTGAAATATGAGATCAAAGGACGCACCAAGTCAATCTATTCCATCTGGAATAAGTTGCGCAAACAGCAGGTGGAACTTTCAGGCATATATGACCTCTTTGCCATCAGAATCATTCTTGACGTGCCTCTTGACCGGGAAAAGGCCGACTGCTGGAATGTTTACTCGATCGTCACCGACATGTACACTCCGAATCCGGCCAGAATGAAAGACTGGCTGTCAATTCCGAAGAGCAACGGCTATGAATCGCTCCATACAACGGTCAAAGGTCCTGACAACAAATGGGTGGAAGTTCAGATCCGCACCCGGCGCATGGACCTTGTGGCTGAAAAGGGCCTTGCCGCCCATTGGAAATACAAGGGTATAAAGAGCGAAGGCGATCTCGACTCATGGATGAACAATATCCGAGACATCCTTGAGACTGCCGACGGTCCTATGGAACTGATGAAAAACTTCAAGATGGATCTCTATGACAAAGAAGTCTTCGTCTTTACTCCAAGGGGCGACCTCTACCGCCTGCCTCTCGGTGCGACAGTGCTTGACTTTGCGTTCAACATCCATTCCAAACTTGGCTGCACCTGCGTAGGAGGCAAAGTCAACGGGCGCAACCGCAAGCTGAACTACAAGCTCCATTCCGGCGACACCGTGGAGATAACCACTGCTCCCGGACAGATCCCCAAGCAGGACTGGCTCAGTTTTGTGGTGACATCCAAGGCCCGCAACAAGATCAAACAGACGCTCAACGAGCGCGCCAACCGTTCGGCCGAACTCGGCAAGGAACTTCTGCAGCGCCGGTGCAAAAACCGCAAGATAGAACTGGAAGAGGGCTATCTGATGCGCACCATCAAGAAGATGGGCTACCGAACTGTCACCGATTTCTACAAGGCGATTTCCGATGAAATCATCGATGTGAATGACGTGATCACACAGTATGAGCTCATCGAGAATGCCGACCGCAAAGCTGAAAGCGAACGCCGTAGCGCTGAAGAGTTCGAACTTCTTGACAACGGCGATCACCGCCAGGAATCGGCGTCAGACGACATTCTGATCATCGGTGACAACATCAAGGGGATCAACTACAAGCTCTCACGTTGCTGCAATCCGATTTTCGGCGACGATGTGTTCGGATTCGTCTCGGCCGAAGGGGTCATAAAGATCCACCGCAACGACTGTCCGAATGCCGAACATATACGCTACAAATATCCCTACCGCGTGATCCGCACCCGCTGGTCAGGCAAGGTCGGCAGCCATTTCGCCGCCACACTCAAGATTGTAGGCAACGATGACATCACCATCGTCACAAATATCACCTCTATAATAAACAAGGAGAAGGACGTCACTCTGCGCAACATCTCGATCGACTCCTCTGACGGCATTTTCTCAGGCTTCCTTGTCATAGGGATCAGTGACACGGACGCTCTTAACAATATAATCAAAAAAATCAAAACCATAAAAGGAATAAAAGATGTACAACGCAGTAACTGACCGCAGACTGTTAGGACGCACTATAAAACTCACTTCAATGTGCCTGCTGCTGTCAATCGCAGCATCATGTTCAGGATCAGGCGACACAGAAAAGGCCAACGCCCTCCTTGATGAGGCCCAATCTGCCTATGAAGCCCGTGACTATTCGAAAGTCATGGCGCTTATCGACACGCTTAAGAGCCGTTATCCGCGCGAAATCGATGTGCGTCGCGAAGCTCTACATCTGGCCACAAGAGCCACTGAAGGGCTGAGCGTGATGAAACTCCAGGAGGCCGACTCGCTCACCGCAGTTTTAGGCGCACTGGGTGATTCGCTACAGCGCCAGATGAAGTACATAAAAAATCCGATTGAAGGATATTATGTGGCATCAAGCGCTGATCCTGCCAGATTCATAGGCACCAACGGTCTGCAGGGCCGCGTGAGTCCTGAGGGCAATTTCTATCTTATATCCTCTCTGAAAGCCAAGAGTGTGAAAAGCACTTCCGTCACCGTGAGCGCCGGCGGCCGCGAAGCAAGCACATCTGTAGTCAGCCATGACGGCGAACGCAACGACCGCTCTATGGGAGCAGAGGTCATCACCTTCATGGGGGTAGAGTGCGATTCAGTGGGAAAATTCATCAGTGAGAATACCGATCGCGATATAAAACTCACGTTCAACGGCGCCTCCTCATATTCAATGACCCTCCCGTCCAAAGAAGCTCGCGAGATAGCGTTGGCTTATGACTATGCAGCCACTATACGCCGCTTCAAAGTGGCATCGCTTGAAAAAGAGCGCCTGAGCCGGACAGTTGACATTGCCCGCAGTCAGGCGTCACGCACATTTGTGGAGAAAGACAGCACAAAATAATTGGCTCCACAACCTTATGTCTGTAGATCCTTTTGCCCGGCAACAGACAGACTCTTAATCATACTGCACAAACACACATTATTGAAAACAAGATGATATTCACAAAGAAAAAGAAAGACATATCCGCTGACAGCAATAAGCCGCAATCGCTTTTCGAGCGTCTGAAAAACAAGGCTCTGGACATCTGGGAGTATTGTTCGAAAGGCGTATGGGAAGACAAGCGCGACACGCTTAAAATCCGGATTGTCAAGACTCTGAATCTGACAATCAGGACGTTCATGAGTGCCGATCTGCAGTCAAAAGCCTGTGCGATGACATATCGCACTTTGCTTGCGATTGTGCCGGCGCTCGCACTGCTTTTTGCCATCGGACGCGGTTTCGGATTTCAAAATCTGTTGCAAAATCAGGTTTATCAGTACCTTCCGTCACAACGCAAGGCTCTCGAAATGGCCTTCTCTTTCGTTGACTCCTGTCTCGCACAGGCTTCGGAAGGCATCTTTGTCGGTGTCGGCATCGTCTTCCTGCTATGGACCTTGATTTCACTGCTTGACAGTGTTGAAGAATCATTCAATAATATCTGGGGGATTACTGCAGACCGCCCGCTTGCCCGCAAAGTGACTGACTATCTTGCTATTTTCATCATACTGCCGGTATTGATGATCTGCTCAAGCGGCCTACAGATTTTCATGTCGACCACCATCCAGAAACTCCTGCCGTTTGCAGACATCACGCCATTCCTCGGCGATCTTCTCGACCTTGCGTCGGTGGCTTTGTCATGGCTGTTTTTTGCCGGTGCCTACATGTTGATCCCCAACACAAAAGTCCGTTTTCAAAACGCTCTTATTGCAGGAGTCCTCGCCGGAACAGCATTCCAGATCCTACAATGGCTTTTCGTTACCGGGCAAGTCTATGTGGCCAAGTACAATGCTATTTACGGCAGTTTTTCTTTCCTTCCCCTTATGCTGATATGGATGCAGCTTTCATGGCTGATCACACTGGCCGGAGCGCTCGTCTGCTGCTCGTCACAGAACATCAACATGTTTTCTTTCGAAAAACAGACCGATTCCATATCTTCCGGTTATCACCGCAAGGTGTCAATCGCCATGCTTTCTGTGATTCTAAAACGCTTCTGCAAACAGGAAAAGCCTTACAATATTTCGGAGCTATCGGCTCAATTCCTTATTCCTCCGAAACTCTCTGGTCTGGTTGTCAACAAACTTATTGAGTGTAACCTGATTGTAAGACTCGCGGTAGCTGACGGGAGTCCGGATGAAACTGATCCGCCCCTCATACCAGCCACTAGCCCGGAGCATTACACTCTCGGCCATGTGCTTGAGGTCCTTGACAATCATGGAGAATCGGACTTCATTCCTGAATTCGATCAAAACTTCAGATTGCTGACCGGCATTCTTGATAAACTCTCCGCTCAGATCGAAAATGAAGCCGGTGACATTCGTCTGGCCGACATACAGGTCAACAATATAAAATAGGAAATATCAACATCTCCCTCATATCAAATTTCATTAACCACAAAATTTAACTACCAATCATGAAAGAAGTCATTGCAACAACCGCGGCTCCCGGAGCCATCGGTCCTTACAGCCAGGCAATCAAGGCAGGCAACCTGCTCTTCTGCTCAGGCCAGATCCCCGTTGACCCTGCCACCGGCACCGTGCCAGAAGGCATCAAGGCTCAGACCGCCCAGTCGCTCGCAAATGTCAAGGCCATCCTTGCTGCCGCCGGTGCAAGCATCGACAATGTCGTAAAGACAACCGTATTCCTTGCCGACATGAGCCTTTTCGGAGAAATGAACGAGGTTTACGCCCAGAATTTCAACGAGCCTTTCCCTGCCCGCTCGGCTGTAGCCGTGCGCGAACTTCCCAAGCAGGTTCTCGTTGAAATCGAAGTCATCGCGGCTCTCTGATCTCCGCTTTTAAAGAGGCTGCTCCTGTCGGTCACCATGAAGTCCTGACAGGGGCAAAAAACAATACGGACAAATCCATAAATTCACATTCTGTGAATCCGGGATCTGTCCGTATTCTATTTAATCTATATCTGTGTTATTATCCAGAATTTATTCGGTGCCTGAAAGGTCGACGGCATAGATGCCGCGCTTCCCGGTGGGATAGACACCACGCAGGATCATGACCTTCTCATCGCCGTTGCCTTTCATAATTGCCTTATACATTTTCTCGGCATCTTCAGGAGTGCTTATGCGAGAATTGTTGATCGAGGTGATGATGAAGCCCTCCTTGACACCGGCGTCATGGAAGCGGCCTTTTGAGAGGCCGGTCACCTGCACACCGTTGCTGAGACCAAGCTGACGAAGTGTGGACTCATCAACTTTCTTGAAGGCACATCCGAGGTCCATGATGTCAGCCGCCTTGGTCACCTGAGTTGTGCCCTGCAGGTTGCGGAGCTGTACGTTGACCGAGTTGGTCTTGTTGTCTCTGACATAAGTGACCTTGATCTTGTCGCCGGGACGGTATTTGGCTACCTGTTCCTGAAGCTGGGCCACGTTGTCGGTAGGTATATCGTTGATGCTTATGATAACGTCATTTTTCTGCAGACCGGCTTCTTTGGCAGAACTGCGGTCACTGATCTCTCCGACATAGACACCCTTGGTCACAGCGGTGATGCCATGCTCTTTTGCAATCTCATTGGTGAGTTCTGAGATCGAGACTCCGAGAACCGCACGCTGCACAGTGCCGAACTGCTTCAGGTCACTGACAATTTTTTTGACAATCGAGGTCGGGATGGCAAACGAATAGCCGGCATAGCTTCCGGTCTGGCTATAGATCGCTGTGTTGATGCCTATGAGCTCTCCGGCAAGATTGACAAGCGCACCACCTGAATTTCCGGAGTTGACAGCCGCATCTGTCTGGATATACGATTCGATGTTCATCCGTCCGTGGCCTCCGCTACCGATGCTGCGCCCTTTGGCTGACACAATGCCTGCTGTGACAGTTGATGTGAAGCCGAATGGATTACCTACGGCAAGCACCCACTCTCCTACTTTGAGAGCCTCGCTGTCGCCCATCGGGATCACAGGCAGGTCTTTGGTGTCGATCTTGATCAGAGCGAGGTCTGTAGTCGGGTCGGAACCCACAACAGTGGCATCGAATGTGCGGTTGTCATTAAGAGTAACCTCCAGGCGCTCGGCCTCGTCAATCACATGATTATTAGTGACTATATAACCGTCAGAACTGATGATCACACCAGATCCAAGTCCGAGGGGCTGCTGTTTAGGCTGCTCCTGCTGAGGTTGGCTGCGACGGCCCCCGCCTGGAGAGCCGAAGAAATATTCGAAAAACGGATCATCGAAAAATCCGCCTCCCTGCTGCTGACGTGAATAGCCGCGCGGAGTGGCATAGCTCTTTATAGAGACAACACCGTTGATGGTGCTTTCGGCAGCCTTGGTGAAGTCGGATGTGTTGGCCGGAAGCTGAGAAACTCTTGTTACCTGCCCCTGAGCCTGGGCAGAGCCTGCAAAAAGTTCATTGAAACTCTGCGCTTCCTCCGCGGGGAAAAGCACCTGTTTCATCGCATAGGCTGTGATGGCCGAACTGACTACCGCTGTCGCGGCAGCGAGCATAATGATTTTGCTGCTTGATTTCATTTGCTTTACTATAATTTTTGTGCTTACTCTGTTTTTTTGTACGATGTGAATTCTGATGAATGTCATTTCTGACTATTAGACGGCAAAAAGTGTGCGTTGTTACATCGCTTGAGGCCAATTACTGACAGGTTTAAAATAATTTAAGCAGAAAATTTACGTTTTTAAGATATATTTACCACTCCGACCGATATTTGTAACTGTCATTTGACGGCTTACTGTCACAAAAAATGACTAAATTTGCGTCATGATGTCACGTTTATCCATTTCAATCCTCGTCTCCGCTTCAATAGCCTGCTCGATGCTGTTTGTATCGTGCGGAACATCGCGTTCGTCAAATGCTACGGTATACAAGACCACACCTGCCGGCACCAGGGGCTCTCGTCCTGACAAAAAGACATTCGACATACCTGCGTCACTGGCACCTCAGTCACACGCGTTGCTGACAGAAGCCAAACGTTGGATCGGGACACCATATAGATATGGTGGAGAAGATCGCAACGGAGTGGACTGCTCCGGGCTGGTGCTCAACGTTTACCGCAGCGCTCTTCAGCTCAAACTGCCACGCAACTCCGCAGCTCAGGCCGACTTCTGTAAACCGCTGTCGAAAGCCATGCTTATGCCCGGAGACCTCATTTTTTTTGACACCGCAGGAGGCGGAGGGAAAAAAATATCTCACGTGGGGATATATGTGGGTGACGGTATGATGATCCATTCATCGTCATCAAAAGGCGTAATAGTCAGCGATATCAATGCCGACTATTTCAAGCGGACCTTTGCCGGAGCCGGGTATGTGGAGAAATACCGAGACATGATAGCCTCAAACACTCCGAAGCCAAGCCCGGCTCAGCAGCCATCAAAAAACTCCGGTGCGGTAACTGTCGAGAAACGCAACGAGGCAGCGGCAGAAGAACCCTTCACTCTTTCACCCGTGACTTCGCCGCCTACGCGCAAGGTCACTCCTGCCGCTACCGGCACTCCCAAAACAGCCGAACCGACTCCGGAAGAAGCCCGAAAGAAAGTGCTCAATACCCTGATAGAGCAAAAACTCGACTCTATTTTCAACCGATAAGCCACCTCCTCCGCCACACCTATATATTATATGAACAGAACAATCGCCCCTCAGGTCCACAATTTCGGACCACTGCATCTGACGTCCCCCCGTGTAATCCGCCTGCATAACGGCATACATATATATATAGAAACCGGAAGCGAGGCCGATGTCAACCGTCTCACCATCGCACTGCCCGGAGGAGGAGCCGAAGAGCCTGTGGCAGGCCTGGCATCCTGCACTGCGTCACTTCTCGCCGAAGGGACCAATCATTACAGCGGAGCAGACATCGCAGCCCGGCTGGAATATGCCGGCGCGTGGACCGGAACTTCTGTTTCGACTCACCACACCTCGATCACCCTCTCCAGCCTCAACGACAAATTTGCAGAACTGCTTCCTCTGTTGATCGACATAGTATTCCATCCCATATTCCCGGCAGAGGCTACCAACGGCATTCTGCGCAGAAGGGCCGCAAGGATCGACATCGAACGCCGCAAGGTGTCATTTCTCGCAGACGAAGCCATACGGCCGCTGGCCTATGGCGCAAGTTCCCCCTCGCCCGCTCTGAATCTGCAGAACAGATCCTCAGTCTGACCCCTGACCAGCTCCGCGAATTCCACTACTCACGCCTGTCGTCCAATGACATCCATGTATTCCTTTCAGGTAATATCACACCACGGATAGAGGCACTCGTTACCGATACATTCTCGCGCATCGCCTCAGGCACAAGCTTTGGCATGTCATCACTCAGTTTCGCCCCGCCAGCAGAAAGTCCACGCGAAGTACTCGTCGAACTTCCAGGATCCCAACAGAGCGCCGTGAATATGATGATTCCGGCTCCGGGAAGGCTTGACAGCAGTTTCGTGTCATTGCGCTGCGCCGTCACAGCCCTTGGCGGATATTTTGGAAGCCGCCTGATGCTTAACATACGCGAAGCCCGCGGCCTGACCTATGGCATCTCCGCCTCACTTTTCGGCTATCCTGAGCGCAGTTTCATAAGCGTGGCAACCCAGACCGCCTGCGATTCCGTAAAAGACGTGCGCAGACTCATTCTCGAAGAAATCGAGCGGATGAAAGACCCGGCATCCTATACCGAAGACGAACTCATGCGTCTGTCCCGTTTTCTGCTCTCAGGACTTGCCGCAACTCTTGACACACCATTCAGCCGGATGGATTTTTTCAAGACAAAACTTTATGCCTCGACACCCGATGACTACTTCGAAATCCAGGAAAACTTCGCCAGAAGGCTCGATCCGGCAAATACTTCATCAAAAGAAGCCGCAGAACTGCTTGTCTCAACCATAGCCGATAACTTCAATGTTTCCAGGAGAATAACCGCAGTAGCCGGTCTATAAAGAAATTTTCGCAACAACTATTTTGCAAAAACGCGCAAAAAAGTTTCCGAAAAATTTGCACAGTTCAACAAAACTCCTTAACTTTGCACCCGTAATCAAGAGAGCTATCCAACAGAACATTAAGAGAAATGATCTAAAGCTCTTAAGTGTTACAAATTTGGAGAGATGGCAGAGTGGTCGATTGCGGCGGTCTTGAAAACCGTTGAGGGTCACACCTCCGGGGGTTCGAATCCCTCTCTCTCCGCAATAAAGCCTGATTATCAGGCTTTTGTTGTATATACACCCAATTTTACACCCAGTTTTGGGCGTGAGATTGGGTGTTTTGTTTGGGGCTTAAAGGGAGAAAAGAAGGGAATAAAAATTTTTATTCTCCCTTTTGTTCCTTCCAAAAAGAAGGAATACGGCTCTACACCCACTTTAGTTTAGAGCCGTATATATAAGGTACGATGATAAAGTAAAGCGTCAGCCTAGGATTTCTTTTAAGGCTTCTGCAAATTCCTTGTTCTTTTTGCTTGGTGGATCGCTTATGGGTTCACGGTATTTTGAACGGTAATATTCTTGTTCAATGCCTGTATTCCGGAGCATGGCTCCAATCCACTCGCTGCGCATACCTTTATCAATCTTTTCGCTTAGCTGATGGATGAGGTAGCAAACTCTTACTTTCTCATTCCTGCAAACCTCCAAAGGCTTGGAGGCTTGATGCAGGTTAAGTGCATGGAAAAAATCAATGGCTGCCATATCTTCAAACTGCCGTCCATTACAGAGCTCATGGACGGACACCAAAAGCGACATTGATAAATACACTTCAGTCCGTTCGGACTGTTCTTTGTTCTTTTCTACAGGTTTATTATAGTATTTTTCTATGACAGGCAGTAGACCATTGCATTTAAGATATATTAGCCTGAAAATATCGGTCGGTACACTCCATCTTTCCTCTTCGAGGCTTTTCCGCTTTGCGTAAAAGTTTTGAAGCTTCGCTTTCTCCTTTTGGTATTCTGCTGTCAGCTTGTCTACCCTTCGTTCCAACACGGCTGCTTCATCTTTCGACATACCATTGAACGGAGTCATTTCATACGAATTAGAGGCTTCTTTTAGTTCGTCGCTTGCTGCCTGTGTTTTCTTTTGTTGGGCTTGAATATCCTTATCGACGTATGACAACGGTTTGTCCCAAAGAAATCTCAAATCCCTACAATCATAGTAGATGCTGTTATCATTATATAGCGTTACAATTTTGTCTAAATCGGTATGTAGACTTTTAAGAACAATCTCCATACGCTCCGCTGGTGCTTTCAGAACCAAGTCCATTATTCCAGATTCTACATCGTGAACAGAAGGGAAAGAATTGATAATAGCAACCAAGGTCAAGGCATCTTCACAGGCGATGCCACTGGAAAACCCAGGCTCGGATGACCCCTTAGACCAGGTTGAATTGACCCCTGAAGCCAAAATATCACTGACCCTTTTGCCCAATATAAAAATGACCCCTGTCGACGTAATGTCAGCAGGGGATTTTATATGTATCTTTGAATTCCGTTTTGGCCGACGGGGGATATAATTCAAAGAAAACATGAACACAAAGTTAAAAAACATTCTCCTATGTCACGCATCAGGGATGGGCATAAAATGCATCAGTAGTGCCTTTGACATATCCCGGAACACGGTGCGCCGCTATGTGAGAATGTATCAGGACAGCGGTATACCCGCTGAGAAGCTGCCGTCGCTGAGTGATGCGCGGCTACAGGAACTATTTGCCATACCAGGGGCGAGGGAACGTAAACCGTCGGAGCGGCAGGTCAGGCTTGAAGCCCTATTGCCCGATTATGCGGCGCGACTTTCTCGAAAGGGCATGACGGTCAAGAAGTTGTATGAAGAGTATCATACCGGCCATCCCGATGGCTATCTGAAGGCATCTTTCGGGATGAAACTCAGGCAGTTCATGCTGCAGACCAACGCCATCGGGCATGTGGAGCACCGTGCCGGCGACCAGATGTATATCGATTTTGCCGGAGACAGATTGGAAATAGTCGATGAGGCAACAGCCGGGATACGAAAGGTCGAGGTGTTTGTGGCGATACTTCCATGTAGCCACTACACACAGTGTGGACGCAGAAGAAGGAAGATCTGATAAAGGCCTGCGAAAACGCCATCCGTTTCTACGGCGGCGCACCATGTGCGATTGTGCCTGACAACCTGAAATCTGCCGTCACGCGCAGTGGCCGCGACGAGCCGGTCATAAATCCTGACTTCGAATCCTTTGCCGAGCATTACGGCTGCGCCGTGGTGCCTGCCCGTGTGCGGCATCCAAAGGACAAGGCCCTGGTGGAAAATGCAGTAAAACTGATGTATCGGTCTGTGTACGTAGACCTTGAAGGTCAGATTTTCCATAATCTGGAGTCGCTTAACGAAGCAATCCTCAGGTCTCTGGAGAAGTTCAACGCGCGTAATCTGACGCGTCGAAAGGAATCACGCCGTCAGCTCTTTGAGGCTGTGGAGCGGGACAATCTCCGGCCATTGCCTGCGAACCGCTATCAGATGAAACAGCGGGCTGTCGCGACAGTACAGCGTAACAGCTACGTAACTCTGCACAAGCATCACTACAGTGTGCCTGTGCAATATGTAGGCAAACGTGTGGAACTGGTCTACGACACTGACACGATCGACATCTTTCATGGCTTTACCCATGTGGCGACGCATCACCGCAACGATACTCCGTATGAATATACAACGAAACCGTCACACAATCTGCCCGGACGCAAGGGGAGCTGCGAGAGCGACATTGCGGAACTGCTTTCACGTGCGGCACAGATCGACAACATCGTATTGCACTATCTGCGGGCTGTCATCGAGGACAGGCGTTATCCGGAACTTGCCTTCAGAGTCTGCCGTGGCATCATGAAACTTGAGAAAAAGTATGGACAGAAACGGCTTGTGTCAGGATGCGCCGCGGCAATGGACGCACGCCTTTACAGTGTCAGCGACATGGTGGACATACTTGAGTCCGGAGCCGATGCGGATTATTTGCCGGGGGCTGATGCCGACGGCAATGACCGTCAGACACCATCCCACCGGAACATACGCGGTAAAGAATATTTTGCCGCAAGCATAAAACTATCAGCCAACAACAACGAACAACATGGAAACGAACAATAAAACCACGCCAATAACAGCGGAGAAAGACCGCAACTCCATCTCTCTGGATCTGATGCACCGTATGCGCTTACACGGCATGTCGGCAGCGTTTTCCGAAAATCTTCAGGCCACATTCGCCGAGACAATGACACCTGACAGCTTTCTGAACTGGCTGTTATCCAGAGAATGGGACTACAGGGCCGCACGCAATATTGAGCGCCTGGTGAAAAACGCAAACTTCAGATACGACGACGCGTCGGTGGCGCAGATTGACTATAACCTTCCGCGTGGCCTGGATCGTAATCAGATGGAGCGTCTCGCATCGCTGGACTTTATCCGTAAAGGTGAAAACCTGTTCATCACAGGCTGTTCGGGTACGGGCAAAAGCTATCTGGCAACAGCACTGGGATACGAGGCATGCAAGGCCGGTATGCGCGTGCTGTACGCGAACGCATCCAAACTGATGGGAACCCTGAAAATCGCCAAAAACAAAGGAACAATCGAAACGGAGCTCAAGAAACTCGAAAAAACGCAGCTCCTGATCCTCGACGATCTCTTTCTGGTGCCTCTCGATGCCAAGGAACGCGCACACCTTACGGAAATCATCGAAGACCGCCATGGTCGCAAATCAATCATCGTGACATCACAGCTCCCCGAACTGGACTGGTACGAAGCAATCGGTGACTCCACAGTAGCAGATGCAATACTTGACCGCATTGTCCACACTGCTCATCGAATCACGCTTACCGGCGAAAGCGTCCGTAAGCTTAAAGCTATAAAAAGCAGATAAGACAAAATAAAATTGACCCCGTCGGCCAGAACGTTTTCAGGGGTCAATTCAAAATATTTTCAGGGGTCAATTCAACCTTGGTCTAAGGGGTCATCCGAGCCTGGGTTTTCCAGTTATAAAGTCGAGAGATATTTAGAAGATAAAATCAAGTCAAAATGGTTATGTTGGATATTATCCATTATCATAACCATTATTGTCATTGTTATCCCAGTGCTCGTTATCAGGATTTTGATTGCAGGAGATTAATGTATAAAACTTTATCGTAATTCAGAGTAGCTTGTTGTTCGTGGCTGCAACTATCGCCTCGGAGATATTGCGCACATCAAGTTTCTCGAAGATACGTTGACGGTATTTCTTGATGGTGTCGGGTGACAGGCAGATCTTATCGGCAATCTCCGACATGGTGTAGCCCTGTATGGATAGAGTAAGCACCGATTTTTCGCCGTCGGTCAGCACGAGCATCTGCCGTTTGTCCCAGCGACGTGTGGTCAGATTGTACTCAAAGAAATCAGACGAGCCTACGCGGTGCATCTCAATATGTCCGGACTCGGTGTGTGTCGAAGCCGACACCACGCAAAGGGCGAGCCATATCCGCCCGTCCGAGGTGAGGGCAAGCGGAGTTAGCTTGTGGTTGACAAGGATCCTTCGCCCGTCGTTGAGGATATGGAAATCGTAGGAGATGTACCAGTCCTTACGCTCATTGATCGGAATATTGTTGTAGAACGAGAAACCTGCCCTGTTCAGTTCAATGAGCATCGGCTGTTCATCCTCTGGCACATAACGTGAATAAAAACGGTAGCCGAGTGCCGTCATCCGCTCCGGCGGCAGTCCGCAGAGAAACATCGGATTGGGCGACACATACAAGAAATTCTGCCTGAAATAGTCAATGATATAGACGCTCTGATAAGTCGAGCGGGAGAACGCCTCAGCCGACCTCACATATTCCGACACACGGCTGTAGTCAAGCTCCTTCGGGAGCCTGACCTCATTATCAGGTATGAAGAAATCGTCAGTTGTTTTCAACATAAGTTTATCTTATCCTACAGTGATGACTGGCTGACCGAAAAAGGCGGAGAGCATCGCGAGGGTGGAAAGGGTGAAATTATGCTGTCCGCTCAGCCACTTGGTAATTTCACATGGACGCTTACCAAGCGAACGGGCAAACTCGGCCTTTGACAGTCCTTTTTCTTGCATAAGCTCGTAAATCCTATTGGAGACAGCTATCTCCATAGCTACTTCCTTATGAATAGAAGCCGGTATCGAGTCCACTATTTTGTTATATTCTTCAAATGCAGTTTTCATATGTCAAAGGTTTTGTCGGTTTCAATTTCATTTTCGGAAATGGTGATGGTTCCGTCCTTTACACCATCTTTGATAAGCTTGTCAAAGTTTTGCAGGGTGACTACAAATCCGCGCAGCTCATCGTCCTCGTCGTATGTACGTGTTTTCTTAACTCCTCCATTACCGAGAATAAGGATGCTGTCTGATAGACGCAGACAATATAAGCGCAACTTCGACTTTACGACCGGGAGTGCACAAACCCTATCACTCATCTTTCCCTCCGGTCTGAAGAATCGTTCAAGAGCACCAAGGTCAGCGATACTTTCAACGAATTTGGCTATACGGGCCAAATCCTCATTATAGGTCGCATCATTCTTAAAACGGTTATAGAAACGGAGATACTCACCCTTATCCTCAGTGATAAACTGAATGGTGTAGAGGGTGCAATTACGGTCTTTGTTCAGCTGTATAAGTTCTGCTTCACTCATAATCGATATGTGCTTTGTCTTTGTAAACGCAAAGGTACGAAAAATGTTTTACTTATAAGTAAACAAATAGGGTGTTTTTTTATAGTTTCATTATGATTTCAAGGACTTCGTTGAGTTTATCTGTGGGAAGACGCTTGATGTAGTTGGCGCGGTCATCGAGGTTGCCACGGATATGAGTGAGGACTGCGAGGTGAGCATTGACGGAGGTTGTATCGCCTTCGAACATTTCAAGATAAGCTTCACGCGTCGGTATGCCAAGACGAATTCTTTCATCATCGGTAATGGCATGGTCAAAGACGGTTTCAACACCGTGACTATGGCTGTTGTTGAGAAGATTCATCTTTTCCCTCTTGCTTTCGTCGTCAAATTTGACGTATTTCATCATCATGTTGGCCGTAGTATGCCCTGTGACTGCGCGAATATCCTCCGGTGACATTCCTTTACGGAGACAAAGGGTTGTAAAGGTTCTTCGGGCGCAGTGAGAGGCCAGTGCCTCATATTTCTTTACAGTGGTTCGTGTCCGAGAGCGTCCGTTTTGTGTTTCTATAATCCAATCGCCTGTCATTCCGGCAAGTTTCCCGACTTCTTTTAGATGTGAATTGAATTTTTGATTTGATATTTTGGGAAATATTCTCGGATCGTCCTCATCAGGTGCGGCTGGGTATTTTGATAAAATACGCATGGCGTCTTCTGCAAGGGGAATTCTTTTTCGTTGTCTGGTCTTCTGCGCTGTCGTATCAAGTATATCCCCATCCATATTTGACCTTTTTAAGGCCATGACTTCCGAGAACCTTAGCCCTGTGAAACAGCAGAACACAAACACATCCCTTGCCCGATCAATAGCTTGCCTATGGGTAGGAAAAGTCATAATGGACTGTAATTCCTCCGGAGTAAGAGCGAAATGATTTACTGCTGTATCGGAAGTTGTCTCATCATGGAAACGTTGCTGATAGCTTTGGTATTTGATATTGCGGTTATAGCCCTTTTTAGTGGCCCAGTTAAGGAAAGTCTTGATATCCTTCATGGACTTGAACACATAGCTGTTGGAGAGCCTCTTGCCGATTAGGTACAGCTCAAACTTTGCAAGCAGTTCATCGTTGATGTCTTCAAAATATAATGTGGCTCGAAAACCCGACAGATGCTTCCGCATGGTCTTATGCTTTGTCAGCGTACCTTTTGACCATTGAGCGGTGGCAGGAGTCTCTTTTATTTCTTTTTCCCTTTCATCAATAAGAATATCATAAGTCTGGCATACTGTCAGTCGGGTGCACCTCTCTTCATCGAGTATCTTTTTTACTTCCTCTCTGACTGTGGCCGGAGTAGCCTCTTCCTCTCTCAGCTCTAATTGAGCAAAAGCATCGTCAACGGCAGACGCAATCTTAATCAGCCGTTGATTAATGTCTGAGGCAGACACATCATCACTGTTGAAGTTGTTGCGCTTCACTTTTTGAGCCTTTTCATCCCATTTTGCCGGGGCAATCCGATACCCAGAGTAATACCATATACGCTTGCCGCCAAAAGTAATGTCGGCATTTATCGGCATTTCCTCCGGGAAGTTTCCATTTTTATCTTTACGCTTCTCCAATCGGAAGCTGACGCGATGCTTGTATTTATCCATGAACGATTCTTTTGTATGTATTTGAGGCTGTCTCAATTTTACCCATACAAAATCACATACAAATTTTCATTCAATCAAGGAAACTACAATTTAAATTTCTTTATCATATATTATTGTAATTAGTTGATAAATAAGGATTGTTTCAGCATTATTGATTATCTATAAAACCTCATTATACTATAGTTTCATATCCCTCTCTCTCCGCTGAACTAACCGGACAATACCGGACAGCAAGCAGACAAGTCCCACAAATTCAATGATTTGTGGGACTTTTTTTTATTCCCTTGTGTCTGCCTTAAAGTACATCTTTTCGCCCCTAAAAGACAAAGTTCGTAACCTAACTCGTACCCCCGATAAACAAAAACGGAAAGGGGGTACAGATTGTCCGAAATTGGCGAAGTCCTGTCGCTATTTGGCTTGCCTGCATAGAACTCATTTTTAGAGAATTACAATAGTTTTACAACTTAAAAAGTGAGTTATGCAATCGACATTCAACATTTGCTTTTACGCAAAGAAAGACAAGCAGAAAGCCAACGGTGCGTACCCCCTTTTTTCTCATACTTGATGCCATCATCTTCATAGATGTCAGCGGCTGCCAGTGGCGACTGTTGCCCAAGGAGTACCCCAAATGACAGACAGTATAATACTATTTCCGACGTTGGGGAGCGATGGATGCATTTGCCGAGATTGAGGATAGTCTTGTGGAGGCGGTAAGACTTCGGAGAGGCGAATCTCCGCAACCCACAATTGGTGCGATTGACAGCGAAAGCTCCCGTTCAGCGTTGCCGCGTTCCCAAAAGGGGATTGACGGCAACAAGAAGGTTAAAGGGGTGAAGCGCAATATTATAACAGACAAGGACGGGGATATTCTGGAGGCTTCCACTACTCATGCCAATATCCATGATTCCAAATCCGCTTATGCCCTTCTGGCTATGCTTGCCATTGCCTTCCCTTGGACAAAACGCATATATGCCGACAGAGGCTATCGCGGTAATTTCATAGAGAAGGCCAGACATGATTTTGAGATTGATGTAGAAATTACACATTCAAATTATTCTGGTCAGTTTGTCCCGGCAAAGAAAAGATGGGTTGTGGAGAGAACTTTCGCATGGCTTGAAAACTTCAGAAGGCTATGTCGAAATTGCGAGGAAACGACAGAATCAGCAAATGAGATGCTATTACTGATTTTTTGACACTATTTTTCCATCAAAGGCTATGCCGGTTTAAGTTTTTTCGCTATCTTTGCACCCAAAATAATACTCTCTTTTAAAGAGATTCACACGCAATCTCTTTGTTGCTGTGAGACCTAACACTGTTGGCATATCATATAAACGCCTTTGCCTCAAGTCATATACCCACAGACTGGAGGGTCGGAAACTATTGCCGGCATTTTAGGGAAAGTTAAAAGCTACACTTTGGCACAACACACTGACATAACCCAAGATAGCATCCTTCAGCTACTCAACATTTTCCAGTCTAAGGCAGAATCAGCCTCCGGACCGACCGCAGCGAATTATAGAAAAGCGGTCATATGCCTGCGCTCATTCATAATCAGCCGGCCACCATGCGCTTCTCCTACTGATCTTTCCATTACAACAAAGTTTCTTGAAGATTGGTTCATATTCATGTTTTTCCGCGGGCTCACGGCAAAAACAAGTCTACATTATTTTGATCTAATTGCTGGACTTGCCAACAAGGAAATAACCGACGGAGAACTTATAATCCGGTTCAGGAATATCAAAGCAAGAATCAAGGAAATCGCATCAGAAAAATGGCGTATGCTCGTAACTGAGGAAAGCTTCAAACGACTGGTAAATTTAACAAAACTTGCTGACAGACAGCAGGACGAGGCTGGACTATATACAGACATCCTTCTTTTTTCGCTTCTCAACTGCGGAATGGACATTTCAGCTATTGCGAAATTGCAATATGAGGATATCCACAAATATAGCCCTGCGTGTCAGATAATTGCAGAAAGGCACATTTCGTCCAAACGGAAATATGTATTCCCTCTTGAGCAAAGCAGAAAGACACCCCGACAGATTGAAAAAACGCTCTCCGAAAAGCTTTCTCAGCTTCTTGGAGCCCGCAATATTATGATCATTGGAAATATTCAGGAGTGCATTCGCAGCTATTGGGCTTATGCAGCCCTAAAATGTGGTGTATTGCCAGAGATGATCATTAAGGCTCTGGGACACTCCCCTATCGGACTCCCGATTCTTGCCATCTGTTCTGAACGTAAAGAAGCTGTATCAGCAGAGCAAAAGCAACTGCTGTCAGACAGCGTGACTGACCTCTTCATCGGAAATCCGCCTAACTGGTATGCTATGCGACTGCGCCCCGGAATAAAGTTTGACAGATTGAAAGAACGGATTGCCGACTGCAAGAATGAGATTGTAACGCCAGAACTGTTCTATCCATGTCAAGAAATAGCTAAAAAGCTTGACCGTAAACTCGTTTTTGAAAAGCGGCCTATCATTCCAGATATCGTTTTCTTTAAAAGTTGTGTGACAGACATATTACCATTGTTCCACAAAATTGGAGACTTGGCATGGTGCTACAGAAACGGCGATACCTATGCCTCGATTCCTCAGGCAGCAATGGAAACATTCCAAAAAGCCATCGGCAAGTTTACACCAGATTATGAAATCGGACCAGTCGGTTCAATTGCTCTGCGCCCCGGCGATAGAATAGTTGTGGTCGGTGGAGCTTTCACCGGAAAGGAAGGAGAAATTATAGGCCAGTCTCTGAACGAAAATGGTGTGATTTACCGAATCATGCTCTGGGGTGACAACAACAACATCGAATGGCGTGCAAACGACTCGCGTCTGATTGAGAAAAAATCCCTGCTATAAATCAGCTAATAAAAACTTTACATATGCGCATACGATTCATCTCATCATGTTTTCTTGCAGCTGCGTTGCTGTTGGGGTCTTGCTCGACTCCGAAAAATATAACTTATTTTCCGGATCTTGGGACCGGTGCCGTGGTGCAGGCTGAGCGTCAGCTTGATATCAGGGTGAAGCCTGAGGATAAACTTTCGATTGTTGTCAATACGCAGGATCCGGCGCTGTCGGCTCTGTTTAATCTGCTGCAGGTCCAGAATCGTCTTGGAGGGACGACGTCAACGACAAAGAGCGTGGGCGATGCTTCGGGCGGCGGTAACGGTCAGGTGGCTTACTATACGGTTGATTCGGCGGGCGATATCAATTTTCCGGTGATCGGCAAGTTGCATATTGCGGGGATGACTCGCGAGCAGGTGGCGAATTATGTGGCTGAGCAGCTTGTCGGTAAGGATTTGGTGAAGGATCCGATAGTTACGGTTGAGTTTGCCAATACGGGTATCTCGGTTATCGGCGAGGTGTCGGCTCCGGGCCGTTATGAGTTTAACAAGGATCATCTGACGATCATTGATGCTATCGCGATGGCCGGCGATCTGACGATCAGCGGTATGCGTGAGAATATACTTGTGTTGCGCAATGTTGGCGACGGTAAGCAGGAGGCCTACAGGGTGAATCTGCTTGATGCGCAGAGTCTGGCTTCATCGCCGGTGTTTTATCTGCAGCAGGACGATGTGATCTATGTGGAGCCCAATGACAAGAAGAAGCGCGAGACGACGCCTAACGGTAATACACCGTATACGCCTTCGTTCTGGGTTTCAATGGGTTCAGTTGGTCTGACAGTAGCAACACTTATAATCACTCTCACAAAATAAGCAATGGCAGAGACTATCAAATCAGAGGTAAGGAAGAGTGTCAACGCGGGCAGCGCCGTGCCGTTGACGGATATATTGTACAGGACACTGCATCACTGGCCGTGGGTGTTGCTCTCGCTGGTGGTATGTGTGGGTGCTGCTGTGGTTTATCTGCTGTGCACTCCGAAGGTCTATACGACTACGGCTTCGATCATGATCAAGGATGAGGCTGCCGGTAAGTCGGCCGGGGCTGAGGATTTCGGCGATTTCGGGCTGTTTCAGAATAAGACTAATATACAGAATGAAATTACGACTCTGAAGTCGGCCGATCTGATGGAAGAGGTTGTGAGACGTCTGGATCTTGATATGAATTATTATATTCCGGGGCGTTTTCATGATGTTGTGGCCTATGGCTCGAATCTTCCTGTGAGGGTTGAGATGCCTGGGTTTGCTGAAAATGGTTCGGCGTTGTTCAGAGTTGAGGTCGACGGGGCCGGAAAGGTTTCGGTGTCAGATGTCAAGTCGGGTGACCTGAAGTCGGAAGAGCGGGTTCAGGGCGCTATGAACGATACGCTCATGACGGTTGTCGGGCCGATGGTGGTTGTGGCTGCGGAGGGTTATAAGCCCGGTGAGGCGGTGGAACTGAATGTTGTCAAAGCTCCGGTTTCGGCTACTGCCGGTGGCTATGAGAGCCGTATGGTGATAGCGATGAGCGGTGACAAGAGCAGTGTGATCAATCTGACGGTTACTGATCAGTCGACCCAGCGTGCGCAGGCGCTGCTGAGCACGCTGATCGGTGTCTATAATGAGTATTGGATTCGCGACAAAAATCAGATTGCTGTCTCGACGTCGAATTTTATCAATGAGCGTCTGGGTGTGATCGAGAGTGAGCTCGGAAATGTGGATTCGGATATTTCTTCTTATAAGAGTCAGCATCTGATTCCGGATGTCAGTGCGGCGTCGTCGATGTATATGTCGCAGAATCAGCAGATTTCGCAGCAGATCATGGATCTGAGGAATCAGCTGAAGCAGACGCTGTATATAAAGTCGTATCTCGGAGCTGCAAGCGATAACGAGAAGATGCTTCCGATGAATTCGGGTGTGGCCAATGTGGACATACAGTCGCAGATTACTGATTACAACAATCTGGTGCTTCAGCGTAATTCGCTGCTGGCCAAGTCGTCGGACAAGAATCCGCTGGTTGTCCAGCTGAACGAGCAGATGGATCAGATGCGTCATGCGATACTGGCGTCGGTCGATAATTCGATCAATGCTCTGAACATGCAGATTTCGAGTCTGCAGGGTTCGCAGGCGTCGACTACGTCGAAAATCGCTTCGAATCCTTCGCAGGCCAAGTATCTTCTGAGTGTGGAGCGCCAGCAGAAGGTGAAGGAGTCGCTCTATCTGTTCCTGCTTCAGAAGCGTGAGGAGAACGAGCTTTCGCAGGCATTTACGGCTTATAATACCCGTGTGGTCAATAAGCCGGCAAGTTTCGGTCCGACTGCGCCGAATACGCGCAATATATTGATGATGAGCTTTCTGCTTGGTCTGGCTATTCCGTTCGGGGTGGTCTATCTGATGGAGAGCAACAACACTAAGGTGCGCGGACGCAAGGATGTGGAGCATCTGGCTGTGCCTTTTCTCGGCGAGCTGCCGCAAGACGGACACGAGAAGAAGAAGGAGGCCGGCGAGGCGAACACGATCGTGGTCAAGGGTGGCAAGCGTGATATCATCAACGAGGCGTTCCGCGTACTCAGGACCAATGTTGAGTTTATGTGCAACAGTTCGGAGGGCAACAAGGTGATTGCCATGACGTCGTTTAATCCTGGTTCGGGCAAGTCGTTCGTTTCGATGAACTTAGGCATGGCTATCGCTCTGAAGGGCAAGAAGGTTCTGATTGTCGACGGCGATATGCGCCACGGTTCGACGTCGGCCTATATGGGTTCTCCAGCAAAGGGCCTGGCTGATTATCTGGGTGGTGCTGTGTCTGAGGTCGATACGCTGATTGTCAAGACTCCGGAGTGTCAGAACATGCAGGTGCTTCCGATCGGTTCTATTCCGCCCAATCCGACGGAGCTGCTTGAGTCGCCGCGTTTCGGTGAGCTGATCGGTGAGCTTAAGTCGAGGTTTGACTATGTTATCATCGACTGTCCGCCGATCGAGGTTGTGGCTGATGCTCAGATCATCGACAAGTTTGCCGACCGGACGTTCTTCGTGATCCGAGCCGGTCTGTTCGACCGTTCGATGCTTCCGGAACTCGACCGGCTGTATGAGGAGAAGAAGTATCGCAACATGTCGTTTATCCTCAACGGTTCCCGCAATGACCAGGGCCGCTACGGCTACAGCCATACCTACCGCTACGGTTACGGATATGGCTACGGGTATGGGTATAATTACGGCGGCGGGGAGAAGAAAAAATAAAATCAAGAAATAGTAACAATGAATATCGCAGTCGCAGGGACCGGATATGTCGGTCTGAGTATAGCCACTCTGCTGGCGCAGCACAATAGGGTGACAGCCGTTGATGTCATCTCTGAAAAAGTCGAGAAGATCAACCGGCGCATCTCGCCCATTCAGGATGAGTATATCGAGAAATATCTCGCTGAAAAGGATCTGGACCTGACCGCTACGCTTGACGGCAGGGAGGCTTACCGCGAGGCTGATTTCGTGGTCATAGCCGCTCCGACCAACTATGATCCGGTAAAGAATTATTTCGATACGCACTGCATAGAGGATGTTATCGATCTTGTGCTTGAAGTCAACCCCGATGCGGTGATGGTGATAAAATCCACCATCCCTGTGGGTTATTGCCGCAGTCTTTATGTGAAATATGCGGCCAAGGGGGTCAGCAGGTTCAATCTTCTGTTCTCGCCGGAGTTTCTCAGAGAAAGCAAGGCGCTGTATGACAATCTCTACCCCTCCCGAATCATAGTGGGCTATCCGAAGATTATCGACAATCCGGAGTTTGCAGAGGAAAATGATGCGATCCGGACTATTGCCGATGTCGAATTTCTTGAATCAAAAGCCCATGAGTTTGCATCGCTGTTGCAGCAAGGTGCTATAAAACAGGAAATTCCCACTCTTTTTATGGGCATGAAGGAGGCTGAGGCTGTGAAACTCTTCGCCAATACCTATCTCGCTCTCCGCGTCAGCTATTTCAACGAGCTTGATACATATGCCGAGGTTAAAGGCCTTGATTCCCAGGCTATCATCGAGGGCATAGGCCTTGATCCGCGCATCGGCACACACTACAATAATCCGTCGTTCGGTTACGGTGGCTACTGTCTGCCGAAGGACACCAAGCAGCTGCTGGCCAACTATGCCGACGTGCCCCAGCAGATGATGACAGCCATCGTCGAGAGTAACCGCACACGCAAAGACTTTATCGCCGATCAGGTGTTGAGAATGGCGGAGTGGTATGACTATTCCTCGGCCAACCACTTCGGATCTGCCAGCGAACGCCCTGTGACAATCGGTGTCTATCGTCTGACGATGAAATCGAATTCCGATAATTTCCGCCAGTCATCTATTCAGGGAGTGATGAAGCGTATCAAGGCCAAAGGCGCCGAGGTCATCATCTATGAGCCTACTCTTGAAGACGGTTCAACATTCTTCGGTTCTCGCGTCGTCAACGATCTTACCGAATTCAAGCGCCTCAGCAACGCCATCATAGCAAACCGCTATGATGTATGTCTGGATGATGCTCAAGGAAAGGTTTATACGAGGGATATTTTTAAGAGGGATTGATCCATATGACAGAATTAAACATACTTTTAAGGTGTCATATGTAAAATCATACACTTTGATGAATCAAAAGTTTTCCAAGGTCCGAGATTCTAATTTTGAATTACTGAGAATCGTTGCAATATCAATGGTTCTCATACTTCATGCTGACTTTTTTTCGCTTGAAGGTCCATCGGCGGCTGACATCATGTCTGATTTGTCAGGATCTTCAATGAGAATTTTAATTCAGGCTTTGACCATATCGGCTGTCGACATATTTGTAATGATATCCGGATATTATGGCATCCAACACTCTAAACACGGAATCTTTAACTTTTTGTTTCAGACGTTCTTCTACCTTATCATAATATATGTTGTTTGTATAGCCTGCGGATTGTCAAAATTAAACATGACCGGAATAAAGGAATTGTTCATGCTGACATCATCCAATTGGTTTCTCAAATCATATATTTTGCTATACATAATTGCGCCAGTACTAAACGCATTCGTCTCGAAAGCCAATAAGCGCCAATTCAAATTCATACTGATATCATACTACGCATTTATTCTGATATGGGGATGGCTATTCCCAACATCTACCGATTATATAGCCGGTGGCTATTCTCCCCTATTTTTTGTATGGCTGTATCTGCTTGCGAGATATATGCGACTTTATTCCTTCCGTCTCACCCAATTGACTTTTGTAACTGCTATTATATTTTACAGCATCACAGCCTTCTTTGTATTATTAATATGTATATCAACCTATTACATAGGGGGGGATGCTGTGTATGGCTATATTCTATTGCAGTATATATCACCCACTACTGTGGCAACAGCAATGTTACTGATCATAGCCACCTCCAAGCTACATATTTCAAGTAAACTGATCAATAGACTTGCCGCCAGCAGCTTTGCAGTCTATTTAGTATGTGTAAACCCAAATCTTTTAACTCCCTATCGCAATTTATTCAGCGACCTTTACCACACCTATTCCGATCTTATGTACTGGCTAATCGTGCTTGGCTTGGTCGCAATCATATATATTGCAATAGCGGTGATCGATACAATCCGAATCTTTTTATGGAAACGCATTGAACTGACGGTTTGAATAATGAAAATAGATAAAAGCCTCTCTATAAAGCTCACCGAAGTGAATGTGGTCATGACAATCTTGATTGTATGGCTTCATATAGCGCCGATTTTTAACCTTCCACAATGGGTGCAACAAATAGCAATCATTGCTGTGCCATGTTTTTGGACAATCTCTGCGTTTCTCTATTTCGCAAGTTTCGATTTCTCCTCTCCCTGGATGAGCTATAAGTCAAAACTGTTCACCCGCACCCGCACCATCTTAGTCCCATTCATAGTATTCAATATATTCGGACTTCTGTTCAGCCTGGCTTT
This sequence comes from Duncaniella sp. C9, assembly GCF_004803935.1. GTDB lineage: Bacteria > Bacteroidota > Bacteroidia > Bacteroidales > Muribaculaceae > Duncaniella > Duncaniella muris. The sequence continues at coordinate 2,281,164 of NZ_CP039547.1, read as the reverse complement.
GCTTCAAATCCATCCTGTCGATTATCATCCATTGGACGGAGTAAATGCGGGCAACTGTCTACAAGCACTATATCATAGCAAATGGAACGGCGCCTTATGGTATCTGCGAGCTCTGTTTGAATTTGCGCTCATTGCTCCATCAATCGGCTATATCATAAGGGCTACCAAATGGTCAATTCTTCTTGTAGTGCCGATATATCTGCTATGTCAATATGCTCCCTATTCAAGTTTTATCTACTGGATGGTAAATATATTCACAGGTGCCTATATAGCAATCTGGCACGAACAGCTAACTGTTTATTACACACGATACAAAAAATTATATATCAGCACGTTGATAATTATATTAGGGGGGGCAACAGTCGCTTGGTATTCAGGCATTTGTGATGATTATATGATACGAGTTCTCACAGCGCCTACTGTAATATTCCTGATAATGAATATTCATATAATACCTTCTACTGTGGCACTCGCTCTTGGTCCTTACACAATGTTAATTTATTGTCTTCATGGCAATATTATGCGCATCACAAGCAAAATCCCATCAATTTTCGGTGTAAGCTCCGAGTTTGCGGCTTTTGTACTTGCGGTAGCATTAACAATAATTGCGATTATAATCCTCCAGATATTTCTGAAAAAAAAACCAAAAACATGGAAACTGATCATGGGGGCAGATAGAAAAATCTTTATGAGCGAATTCAGACAAAACCTCAAACATGGCCTTCTTTGGACAGCTCTCGACAAGTATTCGGGACAAATTATAGCTATCGGCATATCAATGGTGCTCGCCCGACTGCTGACTCCCTATGACTACGGCGTCGTAGCTACAGCTTCGGTAATCATCAATTTTCTCTCTATATTTACGAGCATCGGCATAGGCCCTGCCGTGATACAGAAAAAAGATCTGAGCAATGAGGACATCAATCACATTTTCACGTTTACAGTAATCGTCGGTTTGGTTTGTGGCTGTATCTGTTTCGGAAGTTCTTGGCTGGTAGCCGAGTATTACAAGAACCCGATAATAGTCCCGGTGTTGCAGATACTTGCCATAGGTGTAGTCTTGAGTGCAATCAACATGGTACCGGCAGCGCTGATGTCCAAACATTTAAGGTTCAAGGAAATGGCAACCCGCAGCCTTGCTTTCCAGATTTTTTTCGGTTTGCTTGGCATCGCAGCCGCCTTCTATGGCGCCGGTGTCTATGCCCTGATAGTGCCGCCTATATTCGCATCCATATGCACCTTCCTTTATAACAGCCACTTCTACCCTGTAAAATTCAGATTGCATTTCTCTTTGACTCCAATCAAGAAAATATTCTCTTTTTCATCCTATCTCTTCCTATTTGAACTCTTTAACTATTTCTCAAGAAACATTGACAAAATCATCATCGGTAGATATATTTCCGAAAACGCACTTGGCTATTATGAGAAGTCGTATCGTCTCATGCAGTTGCCGCTCCAAAACATTACCGCTGTAATCTATCCTGTATTGCAGCCTGTATTGTCAAACTTGCAGGATAATCCCAAAGAAATCGGAGTCAAGTTCGCCAGCATAATATCGATGATCAGTTTGGTAGGATTTCCTCTAAGCGTAATTTTGTTCTTCTGCGCCCCGGAAATCATCACCGTTATGTTCGGTATCCAGTGGACCCCCGCTATCCCAGCATTCAAAATCCTTGCAATATCTGTTCCTTTTATACTCATTAACAATCCGACAGGACCGGTATTTCTAGCATGCAACGCCTCGAAAAGGCTCTTCTATACAGGTGTCATCAACACTTGCATAACCATCTCTGGATTTGTGATAGCCTCAATTATAGACAGAACTATCGAGATGATTGCATGGGGCTGGACCATTACAAGTATTATAAATGTACTGAATTCTTACACTCAACTATATGGACGCATAATTAAAATGTCTCCCGTTTGTGTGTTCCGCCACTTCATACATCCTTTGGTTTGCGCCGCACTTCTTATTGCGGCATATATCGGTTACGGTTACATTGATGTAAAGATTCCGGTCTTCCTTAATTTATGCTTAAAAGGTTTTTTAGGTCTGATCTTGGGCTTGACTTTCTATAATCTCATCGGAGATATTAACCTCAGGGAGATGACACGCGCACTATGGAACAAGTTTCGGCACAAACATGTAAACTAAAACGACAAATTACAATACAATATGAAAAGTTTACGCAATTTGTACATAAAATATATCATAGGCGGAGCTAAACTCGGTGCCGACACAGCCAACAAGGCACAGTTCTTCGAGCAAAAGTCCGAAATGCTCAGATATTTTACCCTTCACTCAACCGAATCAGGAATAAGTGATCAAAGGCTGTGTGAGCATGAAGTAATCGTGACACTCACAACTTTCGGTCGCCGCTTATATGATGTCTACCTTACGATTGAATCAATTATGCAGGGAAGCTTATGCCCCAACCGCATAATTCTTTGGATTGCCGAGGATATGCGGGGCAAAGTTCTCCCAGTGACATTGCAAAAACAAATGGCTCGTGGCCTTGAAATTGAATATACCACTGACATACGTTCTTACAAAAAACTGGTCCCGACACTTGTAAAATATCCAGATGCCGTCTGCGTCACCATTGACGATGATATTATCTATAACTTCGACTTGCTGGAAAATCTCATCAAGGCCTATAATGAAGACCCCTGTTGCATTCATGCCTGCAGAGTGCACCACATCAAAGTTGACAACAACGGCTATCCGGTACACTACAACGACTGGGACTGGGGCGCGGGTTCCGAAGAAGCTACTAAATATAACTTTGCCACCGGAGCAGGTGGAATCCTTTATCCGCCTCACAGCCTTAGTCCGGACGTGACTGACTCAGAAGCATTCACACGGCTCTCCCCAATGGCTGATGATGTATGGTTCTACGCAATGGCGTTGCTGAACGGATATAGGGTAAAGAAATGTTTTACCAGAAACAGTTCGGGCGAAGACTACATCCAGAACGATAGCGTACAGGCAGTATCGCTTAATTCCACCAATGTAGCCCAGAGCAAGAACGATGAGCAGATTAAAGCTGTATTTCAGGCCTACGGCATATACGATATTCTCAAATCAGATCTTAAATAATGACAGCGGTATATATACTGATAAGCAACGGTGACGACTTATTTTATGAACAGTTGTTGGTCTCGCTTTACTCGCTGAGAATGCACAATCCAGAGCTGAATGTGGTAGTCTTGGTCGATGAAAAAACGGAGCGGACACTACACGGCAAACGTTCAAAAGTTCGGGAACTGGCAAATGAAATAAAAATTGTGGAAGTACCTGAAGAATACAATTCCAAAGAACGGTCACGGTATATAAAAACCACTTTCCGTAACTACCTCTCAGGCAACCTGCTTTTTATCGACACAGATACCGTCATCACAGACAATCTCAGAGATGTTGAAAATACCAACGCTGACATGGCATGTGTGCTAGACTATCATGCAACTTTGGACCAACAGTTAGATGGGGACAAAATCAGACAGAATGTACAGTCAATATTCAATGAGAATATATCGGATGAAAATATTTATTTCAATTCTGGAGTGATATGGTTCAAGGATACTCCTGCAGTCAGGAGTTTGTTTGACCAGTGGAATCACTATTGGAAAATAGCTGCCTTTGAAGCAGGAAAATGTTTTGACCAGCCCGCACTGATGATAGCCAACAGAAAGTGCGGTCACATAATCGGCGAGCTTGACGGAACATATAACTGCCAAATTCTAACCAGTGTACGATATCTTCACAAAGCCAAAATTATACATTTTTTCAACAACGTATGGCAGGGCAAAGAGCAACTGTCTCCTTTCTTAGGACATGAGCTATATGAGGAGATTAAACGGACAGGAGAAATATCACCTGAAACAAAAGAGTTGATTGCGAACTGCAAATCATCTTTTTATGCTCCGACTTATTTTATTTGTAAAGAGCAAGTTGAATTTATGAATGACATTGTTGGAGCAACCTGTTTTTCGTCATACCTCCAGAAAAATCTCTCCTATCGCGCCATCAGATTGTTCTGCCAACTCAGATATAATATTGCCAAAATTTTATCGAGAAAATAATGAGACACGCTTATTGCATCATAGCGCACTCTAATCCTCAACAACTGTGGCATCTCATTGATTTACTGGATGATGAGCGCAATGATATCTACATCCACGTCGATCAAAAGGTTGATATTCAAGCATTTACCCCCCCCTGCCGCAAATATCTAAGTAAGATAGAGTTTATCAGTAAAAGGGTAAAAGTATATTGGGGACATTATTCGCAAATCGTATGCGAGCTCAATCTGCTTGAATCGGTTCTTACTTCTGGAATGGAATACAGCTACATTCATCTTATATCGGGTGTCGACATGCCTCTCAAAACCCAAGATGAAATTCATGACTTTTGCGACAAGCATATGGGCAACGAGTTCATACAGTTCGACAACTCAGACTTCAATCTCCGCGATCTGAAAGAGAAAACTGAATACCCCTATTATTGGGGGCGACATCTGCGACTTGACGGATTATATTCGAAGACAGTAGGTCGCATCATGTTCCATATTTCCCGAATGATAGTCAAAGGACTTAGACTTAGATCACACTATGATATTGAGCTACACAAAGGCCCCCAGTGGTTCAGCATCACGAAAGGGCTGGCACATTGGCTTGTAAATAACAGAAAAGATATCCTGAAAACGTTCAAGCATGTCTGGTGTCCTGATGAAATGATGGTGCAGACTTTCACTTTGATCTCGCCTTTCGCCAACAACATCTCGTCACGAGGAAATCTTAGGAAAATAGACTGGGAACGTGGCGCGCCATATACTTGGCAAGACGGCGATTTTGACGAACTAATAAATTCGGATGCAATGTTTGCCCGAAAATTTGCAATGCAGCAAACCCTTGAATTAATAAACAAACTGACAAAATATCTCAGACAATGCCATTAATCAGCTTTGTCATTCCGGTTTATAATGTGGCGCCATATGTGCGCGAATGTTTGGAGTCCGTTATCAGGCAAGAATTTAAGGACTATGAGGTGTGTGTCGTCGATGACGGAAGCACAGACGGAAGTAGTGCCATATGCGATGAATATGCCGCGGCTTACCCCGGACTGTTCAAGCTCAGACATCAACCCAATCAGGGCGTGTCGGTAGCTCGTAACAATGCCTTGGATATGGCTACGGGTCAATATATCTGGTTCGTTGATGCCGACGATTACATCCTTCCAGGCTCGCTTTGCTATATTTCCGAAATCCTCCGGCAGTCAGGATGCGACACCTTATTCTTCGGCGACGAATCTTTTGCCGCAGATACAGCATCAGAATATAAGATAATCAATGACCGCAATGATTTTCTGTATCGGTGCACATGTTTCTGCAACCCGTTGATGATCTTCAGCCGTGAGATTATTGCTCGAAATGACATTCAGTTTCCAGTAGGTATCCGCATGGGTGAGGATCTTGAATTTCAATACAATTACCTGATTCATTCCCGCAAACTTGCAACGACCCCATTCGGTTTCTATCATATCCGTGAGCGTGAGGGATCAGCAAGCCGCAGCGCTTCGTCTGCAGCAGCCAACTATGCCGGAGCCAAACACTTGCTTGACATTATGGTTAGAACTCTCACTCCTGCGATAGTCAGAGACAATTTGTGGCTTGAGCAACGTTTGTCCGAACGCCTCAAAGCCCTGCTACAATCCGCTTTAAAAGCAAAAGTAACAACTGTCAATGAACTCACGATCTCGTTTAGACACTACCTTAAAGAATTAAGGCAACTTGGATTCAACAATATCGGCAACGGTTCCCTTGGAATTGCAAGAATAAACGTAAAGTTCTATTATACAATCTATCGAATAATCTACAACATACGAAGCAAATGAGAGAAAAGACATATGTGGTCAACATGGTAAAAGATGTTGGCAAGAAGACGGCAATGGAAGCCCAACTGGCCTCTCACCCAGAATTGGACTGGCAGTTTTGGATAGCCGTAGAAGGTCGCAAACTCACACCCGAACAGCAGTCCGAGATGATACTGCCGGCGTTCAAAGAGCGCTACGGAAAAAGTGCCACACTACCGGCAGCCGGCTGTTCGCTTAGCCATATAAGCATCTATCGTGACATGGTAGCCAACGACATTAGCCATGCCTTGATTCTCGAAGATGACGCACGCCTGCAGTCAGACTTGCATTTAGACGAAATCAAGACCTTGCTCGAAACAGACCGCCCAGTGGCAGTTCTGCTAACCCCAGATTTCTGGTACACCACTACTCCTATATCAAAGATTGACAACAAGCATAGAATCTTTCCAGTATATGATGGCTATATGACCTCTGGCTATATGATAAACAAAGCTGCTGCCAGGCTACTGATCAAACACATTTATCCGGTTCAATACACCGCCGATGCCTGGGAAATATTCATATCTTTTGGACTCCACTTATTTGGAGTGGTTCCACACATGATCAGTTATCCTGAAGGTCTTGGAGAAATTGGTCTTTCTCAAAAAAATAACGACGAGCCTATTATTCTCAAGATAAGGCATTTTTGTGGTCGACAAAAAGCAAAATTGTATTCTTCTATACTCTATTTGAGAGGATATCGTCATTCTGCCCGTATGTGGTAGGAATTATAATCTCACATATTATCTATGCGTGGCCGACAATACCTTTATCATTTTGATGTGATGAAAGGCATTGCTATAATACTTGTTGTAATGGGACATGTAATGCTTTTTTCATTTGACATTAACCCCTCAGAACCATCAAAGTTTATATATTTCAATATGCCACTGTTCTTCTATATCTCAGGTTACTTGGCATATAAGAATTTTTATACTTTGCACGAACTTGGGAAACGTATTCTGCAGCGCGGTATTGTTCTGCTCTTTCCCTACCTCATATTTCTTTGTCTTTACGAGATATTCTCAAAGGGCACTGACTGGAATCTGTCAATAATCTACTGCGGAGGACAGCGCTACTGGTTCTTATACGACCTGTTTATCATCTCGACGTTCTTTCTTGTTTATGAATACTTGATAAAACGAGTCCGCAGCAACTTCGCATACGTTACTCTCTGGATATTGCCCTACTTTTTCCTGATAGCGGCTAAAACAGGAGCCGCGAAAATAGGGGGGCTGACAGTCAAGCTGTTATCGCCGGTTTTGTCAACTATTACCGTTATTTTCTAATAGGCTATCTTTGCAAAAAATACGTACGCTTCAACGATCTGCTTTTTGACAATAAACTCATAGGAGCTTTCGCTTTTTTCGCCTACATCCTTAACTGGTATTTTTTTGAATTCCATAACATAGCCCTGATATTTCTGGGAACTTTGGGAGGCATCATTGTCGTTCAGTCGTTTGTAAAAAACTACATACCTGCAGAAGGCGCTGTCGGCAAACTACTGATTTACATAGGCAAATGTAGTTTGGGCATATATGTTATTCACTATTTCTTTATCCCTGATATATCAGGAGTGATCGGCAACTTTCTCGACTGTGGAAATCCGTTCATATGGCAACTGACATTTGCGATGATTATAGCTGTGCCCATAGTCGCCGCAAGCATATTTGTATACAAACTGATGGAGATGAATAAGTGGCTCTACTTCATCTTCTTCGGCAAAAAAATTGATAAATAGCTGATGTCAAATAAGCGTTATTATATCTGCGTCACTCCCTTTTTCCCCACTCCGGGGAACTGGAGAGGAGCATATGTATTCGATCAAGTCAAAGCCATTGAGCGTCAATCGGATTATCGAGTACTGGTGTTTGTGCCTTGTGGCTTTTTTGAAAAGCCATCTTCATTCAAAATTGACGGTTTAACAGTCCACCGCATCCCATGCTTACAGATGCCAAGTTATTTTTTCAACGGCATGTCAGGCGGTCTGAATGGACAGAGCCTGATACGTCGGCTCAAAGCCATCCATATCGATCCCGATGATATTGCGGTATGCCACTGTCACACTGCCGGCTTCGCTTGTTTTGCAACCGCGATAAAGCATCTTAATCCACATGTCAAAACAGTGTTGCAATATCATGACCTCGACCCTTTTCAGATTCGTTGCGGCAAATTTGCGACATGGCGTCCCAACGTGACCTATCGCGTTAAAAAGTTTACCAGTCAGTTCAAAAACATAGATCTGCACCTATGTATCAGTGAGCACACACGATATAATCTTCTGAATTTTCCCACTCCCCACCCAGATGAATGTTATGCTCCGTATCTGACCGCCCTCCACTCGGCAAAACATCTGATGGTACCGCGAAATATCAATACCTATGTGCTTTACAACGGAGTAGACACCACGGTCTTTCGCAAACTCCCCACACAGACCGATCATTCAGTTTTCAAAATCGGATGTATTGCCAATTTCAATGATCTTAAAGACCACATCACTTTAATAAAGGCCGTTGAACAAGTGGTGAAACACCAATCCGATATACCTCTTCTGGTGTCTTTTGTAGGTAGTGGGCCTACACTTGTCTCCTGTAGCGAATACATTTCCAAACATCAGCTCAACCGATATTTCGAATTTGTCTGCGAAATGCCACATGAGTCGTTACCCGAATATTTCAATACTTTGGATCTGTTCGTTCTTCCGAGCTATTTTGAGGGTTTCGGCTGTGTATATACCGAAGCCGCCGCATGCGGAGTTCCCTTTATCGGATGCATCAATCAGGGTTACTCAGAATATGTTCCCGAAGCCGATCGCGGCAAATGGCTGATTAAGCCACATGATTACAAAACCTTGGCGACGTTGATTAGCCGGCAAATAAAAGAACCGATCACTCAACCATTAAAATACACATACGACATTGATAAACTGATAACTCAGTATTTGAACTATCTAAAAAATTTAAATTTAGAAAGTCGGATATGATGAACTTTATTATCTGATTTATATTCATGATATTTCCAATAACGAACTGGGCTGTTCCCATATATGAGTACCTAAAAGGCATCAATAAAATAGTCTTATTGTTTATTTGCGCCGAACTTACTAAAATAGTTGGTTTTTTGCCACCCATTTCAAGTACTATTATTTACGGCATAATCATAATATATGCCATCCATTGTCTTTTGCATACAAAAAATTATGAATCAATCTATTTAGGACTGTTATCGTACATTCCATTGCAAATATTGATAACATCTCCTAATGTAATGTTCAGCCCTTGGCAAAGATACCTTTTATTTGCCATAATTATTATCACGTGCAGCGGAATGTGCCAAAGTGAAATATTAAGATCCGAAAGAGGTAGAATTTTTGAAATTATCTGCTTTTCCTGCGCTATTATCGGAGTCGGGTCCTTTTTTGCACGTTTTCTGGGCATAAACTATATGCAGGTAAACGGTATTACAGATTTATCAAGAGCTGGAATATTCGGAGGATTAGCTTCCCATTCTATGTTGTTGGGACCAACTGCAGGGGTCGGCTCATTATATATTGTCAATAAAGCCTTAGAAAATAAAAGTGTTTTTTTGTTTGCTTGCTCAATACTCTGTTTGGCAAGCGTTTTATTTGCATCTTCTCGTTCTGCTTTTCTATCCACAATCGCGGCCGGATTTGTATATCTCCATTTTAAGACTGCTAATTTAGGAACATTTTTCAAGTATTTCGTGGCCATTTTCATTTTATTGGCATGCAGTATACCTCTTTGGCAAGGCGCCATGAAGGGACTAATTGAAAAACAGAATGGGAATGTGGTTGCTGGAAGCACGTTCGCATCAAGGGAAGATAAATGGGATCAACGATTCGAAGAATTTAAAAGCAATCCTATTTGTGGTTATGGCTTTGTGTCTGTCGATCCAACAAACAAAGATAACTCTATCGGAGCAGGAGGACAATCAGTTGAACCAGGCTCCTCTTGGTTAAGCGTTTTGTCTATGACTGGAATAATCGGTCTTATTTTTATTGGTAGTATCTATGTGGAAGCACTCCTCGCTGTAGCAAAAAATTCGCGTAACCCGTTTTTATTTGGTGTTATAACGCTACTAACTGTAAATATGTTCACCGAAGGTTATATCTTTTTTGGAGGAAGTTTTCTTTCCTTTTTATTTTGGATAACCATAGGAGTTTGTAGAGATCAAAAATATCTACCAATTGAAAATCTCACAAATGCCCCCAATGATAATTATTAAGTATGAAAAATAGAATTTTATGGATTGATAACGCCAGAGGGATTTCCTTATTATGTGTAATAGCACATCATACTGGAATTGCCGAAATATGGTTAACAAAGGCTTATTTACCAGTTTTTTTAACTGTTTTTTTCTTTATAAGCGGTTTCTTATTCAACACACCGAATAAATACCATCACATTTCGCAAAAGGCATTGAATATATTTACATCTTTAATCATACCTTATTGCATATATTGTTGCCTAACATCTATTTTTAATTTTTTTATTGGAGAATATGAAGGATTTGCTACAGACATCAAGATATCTTTACTCGGTATTAAATCATGGTTTATATCCGCTCTTGTCATCATAGAACTATTGGGTTTATGCATTTTATGGGCATCCAAAAGGTATGGTAGAGTCATAAATTTTGCATGTCCATTTTTATTCATGTTCATATATTTTGTTTTACCTGATTTAGACCATTATATCTGGAATTTAAAAAATGCGATGTTTGCTGGAGTATACTTTACGATCGGAATGATTTGTCGCGATTATAATATTACCTCACATTTTTTACGCAACAAAGTTGGACTATCACTGATGATGATATACATCTGTTTTGTGTCTGCAGACATTCATTGGAATCTAAACTCTGGCAATTTCAATGAGTCGTTTACAAATTATCCATTTTTCATAATAGAATCCTTTTTGGGTGTGCCTGCATTTATATGGTTATGTTCAAAATTTAGGCGATATAACAAATTAATCCTCTTCATCGGTTCTAACTCTCTCTTATATTATTATCTGCAATCGGTAACGATACGCAACATATGGTCCTTCATAAATCATCTCAATATCGATTTGCCTCAATTTGTGGAATTCGTGGTTATTATGTTATATACAAGTCTATTGATTTCAATCCCAGTAATTTTGATTAATCGATATTTCCCGATATTCTCAGGTAAATATCGAATTAATATCAAGGATTTAAGTATTAATCACCTCGCAAAATAACGACAATCTTCACAAGGATGATAATGAAACTTGTAATTTATTCAATAATACTCAACAACCATCAGGCCTGTGTTGCTGATGAACTGTGGGAGTTGACCAACCATAGTTATTGCTTTGTTGAACTTGTCAAACCCAATGACAGCAACAAAAAGGGGGGTACAAAAAACTACAGAAATCGCCCCTATCTATTGTGTGCTTGGGAATCAGACGAAAGCTATTGTAAGGCGATGAAACTGGCTATGACAGCCGAATGCTGCATTTTCTCCGGCCTGCCTGCGCTACCGTTTGAAAAAGCCCGTTTGAAAAAAGGACTACTATCATTCGACATGAGCGAACGATGGCTGAAAAAAGGATGGATAAACCTATTTTCTCCAACGATTTTACATATGTTCCTAACCTACCATTTTGGTGGATGGAAGCACAAACCTCTTTATAAACTTTGTTGCAGCGCATTTGCCGCAGAAGATCAGTTCAAGCTGTTTACATTCAGGGATAAATGCTATAAGTGGGGGTATTTTACCAGTGTAAATAACTTTGATGATGAAGTTATTCAGGAGTCTATTTCATCAGGATCTTCCATAAAGCTTATGTGGTGTGCGAGGTTTCTCACTTGGAAACATCCCGAACTTCCTGTGTTGATGGCGCATCGTCTCAAGCAAAAAGGTCTAAATTTCATACTTGACATGTACGGCGAGGGTAAGCTCAAGAACAGTTCCATTAAGTTGGTAAAAAAACTCGGAGTCGATGACGTAGTGCGATTCATCGACAACAAACCCAACGATGAACTGATTGCTGATATGCGTAAGCATAACATCTTCATTTTTACTTCCGATCGTAATGAGGGATGGGGAGCTGTAGCCAACGAAAGTATGGCAGCAGGTTGCGTCCTTGTGGCAAGTGACGACATAGGAAGTACCCCATACCTTATTGATGCAGGGAAGACAGGATTCTCATTCCGTAGCCCTGTATCCTCGTCAGGATTTGATAATCCCGACATCAACGCTCTCGACGATCTATGTCAAAAAGTGGAATGGCTTTTCAAGAATCCAGATCAAAGGCGCAAAATGGCTTACTACTCAATCTCAAAAATGAGATTGGAATATAGCCCACGTATCGTTGCCGCACGATTGTTGCAACTGATTGAAAATCTAAGATCGGGAAAGGATTCTCCCTACGAAGATGGCCCCTGTTCCAAAGCTTAAATTAATAAAACCAAATATGAAAATACTACATACAATAGAAGGTCTCGGTGCCAAGTTCGGTGGCATAGCGACATGTACCTATGATCTTCTGAACGCAATGCAGAATCCAATAGATTCCGTTAGAATCCTTTCTCCGGATCTCCGGGACAAAAATGATACAAATCTTGGCACTGACGCCAAATGGGCTATGACCTATTCTAATGACGGAATCGGACCGTTCAACTACTCGCCAAATCTCAAAAAAATCCTATATTCCACAGAATATGACATTTATCATGCAAACGGGATGTGGCAATACATTGTACATGAAACGTGCAAATGTGCGCGTTCTAAACTCAAACCTTACGTCCTTACACCTCATGGAATGCTTTACCCAGAAACCATGCGCCGAAGTTATTGGAAGAAATGGCCGTTGCTAAAACTGTGGTTCAATAATGATATTTTAAGGGCTACTTGTATACACGCCACATGTGAGACAGAAATGATTCATCTGAGAGAGTTGGGGTATCGTGGATCAATTGCATTGATTGGCAATCCTGTCCCTGTGAACGCAGAAATCACTAAAATATTCGAAGATCGTGCTAATAATAACTCTTTAATGCAAAATGCACAAACAAGGAAACTTGGATTCCTGGGACGATTACATCCAAGAAAGAATTGTGAAGCACTTCTTAAAGCAGTGGCACTTCGTCCTGATGCAAATATCTCAGTAAGCATCTTAGGTTCAGGAGATAAGAATTATGCACGCTATCTTGTTGATATGTCTCAATACCTTGGAATTACTAATAAAGTGGAGTTTTGCGGATTCGTCTCTGGCCGAACTAAGTATGATAAACTTGCAGAATTGTCAGCTTTATTTGTACCTAGCGACATGGAGAACTTCGGCATGATTGTCCCTGAAGCACTTCTTGTTGGTACTCCTGTCATGGCAAGCCAAGGCACTCCTTGGAAATCGCTTAATGAACACCACTGTGGCTGGTGGACTGAAAACTCATCAGAATCTATTGCTTCTGTGATAGACAAAATATGCGCCACCTCACCTCAAGAACTATTCGAAATGGGTCGCCGCGGCCGAGAGATGGTACTCGAAAATTTCGAGGCAAACAAGGTAGCTAAAAAGATGCTCAATATGTATAAATGGCTTCTTTTGGGTGGTGTCAAACCTGATTTTATCTATGAAAACTAATCTCAGCCAATATGATAATTCCTGGTATAATCCAGGGGGCTCTTCTATCAAACGTATTAGCTGGTATTTTATCAACGTCATCTTTCTAAAAAACCATCTTAATCCGCTTTCAAGATTCAAGGTGAAACTATTGCGACTTTTCGGGGCTAAGATTGGGAAAGGCGTTGTTATTAAACCAGGCATCAACATCAAATATCCTTGGCTACTTGAAATAGGCGATTACTCATGGATTGGCGAAGACGTATGGATTGACAATTTAGCACCAGTAACAATTGGTCATAATTGCTGTATAAGTCAAGGTGCGATGTTGCTATGTGGAAATCATAATTATAAATTACCAACATTTGATTTAATAGTCAAGCCAATAAACATCGCGGACGGAGCTTGGGTAGGAGCTAAATCCACTGTATGCCCTGGTGTAAATGTAGGAGAGAATACACTTTTATCAGTCGGCTCGATAGCCACAAAAGATCTTGAACCTAATAAAATTTATCAAGGCATTCCGGCTGTAATCAAAGGTGAGCGAATATGATTCCCAATGTTATTAAATAACATATCACACACAATATTTAACCTCAATGAAAATCTCCATCATCACCGCCACATACAACAGCGGTGCGACACTGCGCGACACAATGGAGTCAGTGTTGCGACAGACTTACACACAGATCGAGCACATCATAGTCGACGGCGCCTCCACAGACAACACAATGGACATCGTCCGTGAGCTTGAGCCTCTCTACCAAGGCCGTCTGCGCTACGTCAGCGAACCCGACCGCGGCATCTACGACGCCATGAACAAAGGCATCGCAATGGCCACCGGCGACATCATCGGCATCCTCAACTCCGATGACTTCTTCACCGCCGACTCGATCGTGGCCACCCTTGCCGCCGAACTCGCCGATCAGGAAATCGATGCCGTCTATGCCGACGTCCACTACGTCGACGACTCCGATCTCAGCCGCAGTGTCCGCTACTACTCCTCCCGCACCTTCCGCCCCTGGATGATGAAACTCGGCTTCCAGCCCGCCCATCCCACCTTCTACTGCCGCAAGAGCGTCTACGACCGCCACGGCAGCTTCGACATCAACTTCCGCGTCGCCGCCGACTTTGAACACCTCCTTCGTCTGATCTACATCCAGCGCATCCCCACCCGCTACATCCCGCTTGACTGCGTGGCCATGCGCACCGGCGGCGCCTCCACCTCCGGTCTCAAAAGCCACCTGCGCATCCTCTCAGACCACCTCAAGGCCTACCGCAAAAACGGCGTCAACTCTAACCTCTTCCTCGACGCTTCCCGCTACGTCTACAAGGCAAGCGAAGTCCTCAACTCAAAAGTCAACAATATTCGGAACCGCAATAACCGCATCCTGACAGAGTGATGACCTCTCTACCGCCTGAAATCGCGAATAGAATTTAGTTCCTCTCCTTTTATACCGCATTTCTGTCACATCCATCATAACCTAGCTTGGTAATTTCGAATCCGCCGAAATCCCAGTGGCACTCAAGAATGATTGTTGTGCAGAATAATGTTCATCAATTCAGTCGAACCGGAGACAGGCAAAAAGATGCTTGACATCTTCAATAATCTTTCATGGCTGTAACAACAGTCGCATTGGAAAAAATTAAATCAAAATAGTAACTAAATACAATATATTATGTGTGGAATTGTAGGATATATCGGCCATCGTGAGTCCTATCCGATCCTTATTAACGGTCTTCACCGTCTGGAATACCGAGGTTATGATAGTGCCGGAGTCGCACTGATCGATTCTAGGAGCAATCTCAACATCTATAAGTCAAAAGGCAAAGTCAACGATCTTGAAAGCGTCTGTTCATCGAGAAACATAAGCGGATCGGTCGGAATTGCCCACACCCGCTGGGCTACCCACGGAGAGCCGAACGACACAAACGCACATCCTCATGTCGGTAACGCCGGCAATATTGCAATGGTCCATAACGGCACCATTGAGAATTATGCCGTCCTCAAAGAATTTCTTATCAACAACGGATACACATTTCAGAGCGAAACCGATACCGAAGTCCTTGTATGCCTGATCGAACATATCCACACGTCAAATAACTGTTCGCTCTATGAAGCTACCCGCCAGGCTCTCCAGCGAGTGATCGGTGCATTCGCCATTGCAGTTATAGACCGTAGGAATCCCGACACTGTTATCTGCGCCCGTCGAAGCTCTCCGCTTGCAATTGGCTTAGGTGACGATGAATTCTTTATGGCCTCTGATGCGTCACCAATCATAGAATACACCAATCGCATCATATATCTTGACGATGATCAGATTGCAATTATCCGCCGTGGAACTGCCATTGAAGTCTTCAACCTCGATAATGAGGCAGTCAGCCCATCTGTTCAGCAGATAGATCTCGACATAGCACAACTTGAGAAAGGAGGCTATCCACATTTCATGCTTAAGGAAATAATGGAACAGCCGGCTACAATCCGAGACTGTATACGAGGCCGCATCTATGACAACGGCACCAAGATATTCCTCAACGGAGTCAACCACTTCAAAGAAAAATTTCTCAACGTCAATCGCATCGTAATCGTTGCCTGCGGGACATCATGGCACGCCTATCTAATCGGCAAACGCATGTTCCAGGAACTGGCCCATATACCAGTTACAGTAGAATATGCCAGTGAATTCCGTTACGGCACATCTCTTCTCACTCCCAATGATATCGTGATCGCTGTTTCTCAATCAGGCGAGACAGCTGACACTCTCGCTGCCATCAAGATGGCCCATGAAAGTGGTGCTTTCGTCTATGGTATCTGCAATGTTATAGGATCCTCAATCTCCCGTGAAGCCGACACCGGTACCTATATCCACGTTGGCCCGGAAATAGGAGTCGCATCGACCAAAGCCTTCACAGGCCAAGTGACCGTCCTTGCAATGCTCGCCGTAGCCGTCGGAAATCTCAGAGGAACAATCAGTGATGCTGAAGTCAGCCAGATAGCGACAGCAATCAGCAACCTGCCAGAACTGATAGGCAAAACACTCAATCTCAACGAAAAGATTGAAGACTTGTCCAAAATATACACTTACGTACACAACTTTCTTTACCTTGGACGTGGCTACAATTATCCAACAGCACTTGAAGGTGCATTGAAACTCAAAGAAATCAGTTACATACATGCCGAAGGTTATCCGGCTGCAGAAATGAAGCACGGACCGATAGCCCTGATCGATGAAATGATGCCCACAGTAGTCATCGCTCCTCAAGATGATCTCCATGATAAAATCATATCCAATATCCAACAGGTAAAAGCTCGTGGAGGCAAAGTTATTGCCGTCATTAATGAAAATGACCGTGAAATCTCGCAAATAGCCGATGATATTCTTGAAATACCATCTGTCCCGGACTGCATATCTCCAATAATATCCTCGATTCCTCTCCAACTGCTTGCCTACCACATTGCCATCCGCAAAGGATGCAACGTCGACATGCCACGCAACCTTGCCAAATCCGTGACCGTAGAATAATTCCACTGTCAGATACAGCCAAAAACATAACTCATCCTAACTTGATTCCGTTCCATCCGGAGGAATCTATTAAGCCTCGGTTTGCCAACTCAACGCAAACGAGGCTTTTTTATTACTGCCCAGTAAAACTCAGATAACTCAACAAATTATGGCTCGAACGCTGATTTTACGGTGTTCGAGCCATACTTTATTGCACTATTTGAGTTTTATCGGACAGCAATAGTTTAGAATATGTTTTGGCCAACACAAACTAAACTAAAAGGACTGACTCCTGCAATAGGTGCCAGTCCTAATTTTGTTTTGCCTCAAAAAGTTTTATCGTACAGCAATAATACTTTTTATTATTTGATTAGTACGCTGCAAAGTTACAGCGACGTAATAGCCTGTGATAGTAAAAAGCGGACATCCGTGTTAGGTTAAAAGACCTAATGATGATTATCCTCAGCTTTATAACTATTCTGCAATTTGTTACTGAATGATTCCATGAGAGCTATCCGCAATCCATTCAAAAAAGATTCACGGATATATATTGAGGATGTCGGGCAGTTGTCAGCGCATAACCGGCACTGAATACAATTTTTCTCGTCAGTCGGTAAAACCGTATCTCTTCGTGCGAATATGTGCATCGGACAAACCTTGATACATTTCTCGCAGTTTATACAGGTCGAGGTATTGAGAAACACAACCTTGCCACCTGCTACTGTATCTGAACCTTTGCGGCGTATCGGTATGCCATCTGAATATCCTGCAACAGGATTTTTATGGGCAAGAGCCAAAGGATGCAACTTCCATCGAAGTTTTTCCGCAAATAGTCTTGCCTTGAACCTATCCCGTTCATTCGGTCTGGATTTATTGTAGCCGTCCATAATAACCCACGGCCCGGTGCGGTCAAATCCCCGGCAGGAAAATTCGCCGGTTATAATTCCGTCTTTTCCCTCGATAACTTTCTTGAGGGGCTTATGATATGCCCCCAGGAAGGGTCGGCAACGTGTGGAGAATATGAACACATTTTTCCCTTTAAGATTTTGGAGTGAAACAAATCTTTGAAGTCGTATATCGTGAGCGGCAAAGTTTATCGCGGAGCCAAAGCCGATAAGGTCATAATCCGACAGGTCGATTGACGGATTGCTGTCGATAGATATCAATTCGGCAGATAGGGCATCCTTCATGCTTTCCGCAATCTTCAGCGTATTTCCTTTGTATGAGGAACGATAGAATATTATTGTCTTCATTTCGCGACTGATATTTTTGTTTCAGGTGTTCCGGGGCCACCGTTTACGCCTTTATACCCCACAAACATCAGAGAACTCGTGTCAAAGTAATAATCACAGCTCCAGAAAGCAGACATAAAGCCGGTAAGACTGACTTCGATTCTTACGGCATTCTTTCCGTCTAATCTCTCAGTTCCTTTCTTTGCTGCCGACATGGTATATAGTTTCATGTTGTCGGGGCGGAAACACTCATATTCCACAGATTCTACGTTTTTCAGGGTCAGCCCTGCATTATAGGCGATGTTCTGATACCACGGCTTGCCTTTACTTTTCACCGTCTTTGAAATCCGTTTCCCGTTGAACTTGCCGGATATGGAGTATATCCCATTATTCAGACTGATTGACAGATTGGTGTTTGAAGAAGTATTTACTATCTTCCAACTCTCGGTTTTATAACCGCTTCCTAAGATATACTCATGCTTCTCACCACCTTGAACCGTGTACAGGTATATCTTTCCATTCTTGCGTTCTTCCGTCCATTTGATGGATGTTTTGGTCTTGCCGCAGATGGAAATATAATTTCTTTCCTGCGCCATAGCAAATGCTGCAAGAAATAATGTAAGTATTATTGTTATAATATGTTTCATAGATTATTGTTGTCAAAGATAAAATCCACATATTTGGAAATCATAGCTTCCATTCTTTCCCATGCTTCCGGGTTACTGAAATCTATACCGTTGATTTTGTGATATTGCCTTGTGAAAAGAACGATGTAGTTGATTGCGGATATGATTATTGCAATCGACATATTGTTGTCACTGTCTCTATCCAAAAACTTATTCAGTTCCTCCTGCAGTTTATATCCGATACGTTCCCGTTCTTCAATGATTCCCTTGAAAGAGGAATGACCTGACAGTTCCCATACCAGAAGTTCTTGCATGAGTACATTATCTTTTAGATAGTTAAGTTGACACATAAACACATCCTTAACAATCTGCTTTATGTTACCGTCTTTAGCTCGTTTAATGGTGTCAATAAACTCCGAATAGGCAAACGAATAATAGTCATGACGCTTTGCCCATTCCACGAGCAAACCATCCAATCCGCCGAAATAGCGATAAATCAAAACCTTATCGCATCCGGCTTGATTAGCTATGCGATTAACTCCGATTTTGGTAAAACCGTCGTTCTCTACGATATGGCTCACGGCTTCAAGAAGCCTTTTTTCTGTTTCTTTCAATTCCATCTTATATAACGTCACTAAGTGGTGACAAAATTATAAAAATAATCGGTGACAACCAAATACAAGGCTGTATAAACGCTATTTTTCAGAATGTAAAATAGTCAGAAACAGGAGAGTATCGAGCAATATACTCTTTCGGTGTGTAGCCGGAGAATAGCTTGAGTTCTTTAATCATGTGGGATTGGTCGGTGTACCCACATTCGTATGACAGCTGCGCAAAACCTATTCCCTGATTATGCTGCATGACAGATAAGGTACGTTGCAACCTGACTATACGCATGAAATCTTTGGGTGTCGTTCCTATGTTTTCCGAGAAAATCCGGGAGAATTGCTTTTCGCTCAGGCACGCAATATTCGAAGGTGCCCTGATATTTGTTTGAGTGGAATTGTTGATATGACGTACCACTTCCGCCAGTCGTGGCAGATGATAAGGTGTCCCATACATCAGGCTCTTGTAGAAATAATTCTCTATCAGTTTAATGCAGATGTCGTGATTTTCACTGTCTTCAACTCTGTGTGCCAAATCACGCAAGGCTGGATTTTCAATGTCCGCAACCGCTACATTCATGTCACGTAGTAAAGTGACTGGCATATGAAAGAATATTTTTGCCGCATGAGGTTGGAATACCACCACTATCATTTCGATGTCACCGGTTGAAGTCACATCTGAATAACCGCTTTCCTGACCGCAAATAAAACTATGCGGTTGCAATTCATCACGGTTCGTGACTTTGAGCCTTTCGCCTCGATGGAACACAAGTGATATACAGCCTGTCGGCAAAGTGCGTTGCGACACTATGCCTGAGGTACTATCCTACAATATCCAATAATACCGTATAAACGGTTTCAGGGCAGGCGTTGGCTGTATGATTCTGAATGTCTGCATCCCGCAAAATTACAACATGATTATTTTCGATGATAGTAAAAAACGGACATTGGTGTTATATGCCTCACTCATCCGTAAATTCCTCTGAATGATAGCTGCTGTAAAAACGACCGGATACATTTGTTCCGAATCTCTCATAATTTATGTGTTATATGGTGATGTGAGCAAACTCGCGGTTTATCCAGATGGTAGCCTCATTTCCGATAAAGCGAATAAGCACATAGTTCGAATCTGCTGGGCCGGCGGGGAAATAATTTATAAAATACTTCTGCCACATCCGCTTGCGGGTTACATCATCCGTAATGATTTCGACTGTGCCGCGCAAAGCAACACTATCGCCATAAAATGAATAGGAAAGCCCGGCTTTGGGATTGAGCCTGAAATCGGCAACCTTTTCGGAGTCTGCTGCGGTCACTACCCAGACCTCATTGCATCCTAACGAATGAATTTTATCCAATGGCACAGGGCGCGGAAAACCGTCCGCATTGACCGATGCCAGCGTAACCTCTTTGCACTGCAAAAGCAGGTGTGTAGCTTTTTCAGTCAAACTTCTTTCATCTTTTTCTTTCCAACGTTTGAGTGTTGGGAAGATTTGTTGCATTTGAGCCTTTGCCTGTTGGGGCGTCAGATTCCAACCCGTTTCCTTGTTAATCTGGTCGGTAAACTGAGTGCAGAACTCTATCATCTGGCTCATGTTGAAATCTTGGAGGAAAGCACCGCCTTTGTAGCAGTAGCCACAATAGTCCTTACTTTTACTGCCGTCTGAATTTGTGCCGATGTTACCCTCTACAAGGGGCATACCGCAGCTTTGACAAAATCTTTGTTCCATATGTTCTATCATCGTTTTCAAATAATCAGTTCACTATCCCGTCATCTTTTTTTGAATTTCTCTTTTGCGTATTCGTAGGATTCAAGGATGTAAGGTTTTAATAATTCAAATGTCGCTTCAGATGGGGTTAAAGCGCAAATCCAGCCCATCCACGCATAAACCGGATGCGGCATAATGACATCCTTTGCGGTAAATTCATACGGCATATCTACAATGCAACCTTTACATGGACGTTTGGGCAGTTCTCCGAATAAAGTGCGGAAAGTCTGTTTTCTGACTCCTATATTTATTCGCCACACATCCTTGCGGTCAAGGTGGGAAGCTCGATCATTGTCGCCATCCTTTTCTTTTATCGTCAAGATATAAACCCCACGTTTCAACACTCCATCCGGATTGTAGAAAATCCCACGCTCGCCCCAACTGTTTACTTCGACCGTCCCTTCAAGGTTGTCAAGGCAATATTTCAAAATATCATCAGGTGCAATAGCCATCTTTAATCAAAACATTTAATTAACCTGTACATCGTTTCTATATCCTTCGATGCCATCTCGAATTTTGACTTTTCAATCAGAATGTTCTGGCCGGTCATAATGTAAGAGGACATAATGCGTATTCCATTATAGAAAATCTCAGTATTACGTAACTTGTAAGTAGATATACTTGGAACGGCATTTTTCTTGGTCGCCTTCTTGCATATCATATTAAAGGCTTTCTTTGCCACATCACCCATAAGCATGATAACCTTGACGTTTGGAAACAAAGCAAGCTCTTTTTCCAGATAGGGCAGGCTATCCTCTATGCTCTCCTTTGAAACTGCATATTCGCTTTTAGGTGTCTTGACAGCATTGGTAATGTAAATTCCATGATCCAGAATATCCTGTATTGAATTTACCTCTATCCCTGCTTTTCTGAACAATGGAATTGTCGTTGACATATACGCGGAATCCTGTTTCCCGTAGAAATCCTCCTCCGGACATGACGGGACAACCTCGTTTATCATGATTGCCCGTATCGTTTCCGGCTCAATATTTACGTCATTAAGCCGTAGATTTTGGGTATCCCCACAGAGTTGTTGTAGTTCCAACTTTATATTCATGATTCTCCTGAGGTTAAACGAATTTAGCTGTTTTCAAAGTTACTTGTTTCTATTCAAAAAAGCTGCTGCCAGTTCGGGGCTGTTCAGTGTCATGGCTGACGAGTCTTCGAGATTTTCAGCGTCTTCATCATCCGATATTGAAATGAAGAATGTGATTTCGTCGGTGCGCTCTCCGAATATTCCCGAACCTTTGACCTGCGCCATCGCTGATATCATTGCGCTGAAGAAAAAGGCTTCGCCCGGCAAAGTAGCGTGGTTTTCCCACAGCGATTTGCTGAGCTTCACCAGTTCGCTGCCATGTCCGTCGGAATATCCCCATTCATCCGGATGCCATTTGCTCTCGTCATCGGGTTCTTCGTCTTCGCTTTGAAGGTACTCCAACGTGTTCACAGCGAGAAAAAGAGAGCAGCAATACCTGTCGGTGACCAAGGCGGCAGTGTATATGTGCTCATCATCTATGCAGCCAAGAATTTCGCGCAGGTCAGTTGTAACCGCATCTCTGATTTTTTCAGTCACTTCCTGCCAGAACGGGGCTACGGGAGTGGCCGGTTCTTCTTTTTTCCGCTCGCGGGCTTCAAAGTCGGGCGAGTTGATATAGCCGATATACTCTTTGGCTTCTTCCGAACCGAGTTTTACAGCATCCTCAAAATACTGGTATCCCAACTCAATATCCGTTTCGGTGCCACGACCGAAGGCATACGCCACGCCGAGTGCGGTGAGCACCTTGACGGTTATTGACTCCCATAGATTGTCGATGTCTTCCCCGGCTTCATGAAGATACTCGAATGCCACATCGTCGTCTTGAACTGTTCCAAGCCCCTCCTGATAGCATAAACCGAGGTAGGCGGCGGTCTGCGTCCGGGTGGTCTTGCTGCATTTCGGGTTTTGGTATGCCTTTTCAAACCATTCCACAGCCTTGGCGTAGTCCTGCTCCACATCACCGAAGCCTTCAAACAGATAATATCCTACCTCAAATTGTCCTGCGGGATGTCCGCATTTGGCAGCCATTTCATAGAGTTGATATGCAAGGTCGATATTCTCATCCACTTCTTCACCGGCTTCGTAGATATGCCCTGCATTGTATGCGGCTTGTGGGTCGCCCCTGCGGGCAGCCTCCACATATCGCAACAGCCCACCGTATGAGTCGCCCTTCTCGGTGCGGAGATAATAGCCGTAGTTGTTGCAGATTACGGGTGAAATATCCGCCAGCATCAAGTAATATTTCTCATAAACATCCCGCGCAATTTCGCAGAAGCCGGATTTGCGTATGTCGCAATAATTGCCCCATCCGGCACAAAGACCGCCGTCGAAACTGCGCTCGTACCACACCTTTGCTATCGGCCAGGCCCATGCGTTATAGTCGCTTTCGTCTTTGAATTGCTTGGCATAGTCTGGCTCAACACGTAGATAGTCGCCCCAATAATACACATTGCCGACCATGTAGCAACAGAAGGCGTCGCCACGCTCTGCCTGACCGAGAATCTCTTCAAACGCTTCCTTAAACGAGGCGAACGGCATTGCACGTACCACCGAAGGGGTGAGGTTTGCGCTTCGCGCAGCACAAAGAACGCCCGTGGCACTGCCCATCATCGCGCTCTTTTGCATCAACTTCGATGCGTTGGCATCGTCAACTTTGAAGCCTGCTTGTGGCCACACATACTCCTCACCCATGAAGCAGCGGGCTATGAATGCCAGCGCATCTGCATCGCCCTTTTGCGCCTCCAATATAAGTATTGAGTATCCCCGGCGTATTTCATCGCGGTCAAAACTTGACCAAATCAGCTTGACTGCCGTTTTCACCTGCCTGCTATATTTACCTTTCATCTTTCTCTTCGTCTAAAAATCTGAATACCAGTCTTCCAAAATAATCGTTTACGTCAAACTCCTCCCAACAGCTCAGAGGATCGGGCAATCTCTCGCCATCAATCAGACTCCACAGCCAGCTCCGCAGGAGTCCTTCATCAGAAACAACACCTCTGTAACCAATAGGTACCGGCTCCGACCACCTTACATATTCAACTTTATATCCGGTGGTCGGAGCGGTATCATTGTCACGCCTGCTGATGTTGATATACCCGCCATCGCCTTTAGTGAAATCATAAAGCATCCATAGCGATTTGCCCTCTATGATATCTTCCAAAGCACAGAACACATCCGCCATATCAAAGTATCGGAAATCCTCGCCGTCAACACATAGTTTCGTCTCTGCCATTTCTTGCTCGGGATGGATTTTCTGGCAGTGCCAGCCGGTCATATCAGGGAGCGATGCGGTGCGGAAGAAGTCACACATGATATCGGCGGCCATGTCGCAATCAACGTCCGACCGCCACATTCGCAGCATATATCCGTTGACCATAAAACATACCGCTATACTGCTATCTTTAAAGTAATCAATTGAGTATGCCTTTGCATCGCTGACTAACACCACCGGCACGCATTTTTCAAGGTATACACATCCGTTATCCTCAATGTCATCTATAGCATCAAGGATCTTTTCCTCGGTCACGTTTGATGTGCGTATATCCCCGTTCTTTGTGCCCAGCACATATTGTGGTTTGCGGGCTTTAAGTCCGGAAAAGATGTCTCGTGTATCGTTGCTCATTTTCAATTAACGGTTTTTATGTTCAGCGGTCAGTTTGCCGCTCTCGATTGATATGTAGGGCATAAATTAGTTCTTGTCGTGATATTTTCAGTTCTTCCAAATCAATTCTTCGGAAACGAACATTGTCGGAGTAAACTCCACAATCCGGTAGTCGGCAATTCCGTTGATGTTGAACGGATCTTGAGCGATGATGGAGTCTACCAACGCGCGATTGTCAGACTTTATCATTATCACACCGCCAACGCGGGGAGTCTGCGGACCGGATGCGATGAAATCGCCAGCCGCATAGTGCTCGGCAAGATAGTCACGATGTGCCTGAAGGAAACGGTCGACTTCTTCAAGCGGTTTTTTATATGTCAGAATTGCAATAAACATGGCTGTCCGGTTTTTCCAGCGTTTGAGTTGTGGAAAGAATTGACGCATCATGTCTTTTGCCTGCTCCTGTGTCAAGGTCTGTCCTGACTCCTTGTTTATCTCGTCGGTAAACTGAGCGCAATGTTCAATCATCTGCTCCATAGTGAAGTCTTGTGTGAATCTGCCATCCTTATAGCAGTAGATACAGTAATCCTCGTTGCGACTGCCATCAGCATTAGTACCTTTGTTGTCTGTAGTCAGCGGCATTCCGCAGCTTTGACAAAATTTATGTTCCATATTCTTATCTTATTTTTGTTTAATCAAACCTTCCAAGACAATCTTAGAAACCTCAGCAATGATGGCTGAGGTCGTTGCTATGTCGTAATTGGAATCAGCAACAAACACGGCAATAGAATATCTTGTACCATTAGGCAAATTCACATATCCACAATCATTTACTGCGGATATGCGACCTTCGGGTGTCGGAAATCCCGTACCTGTCTTATGTCCTATCAGGGCATTAGTAGGCAAAAGGGGGAAAGCAAGCCTGTCAAGCCCCGTGCGACACTGTTCAAGCATGACGGATATTTCAGAATATAACTGTGATGCGTTTCTCAATTCGTGGTAAAACCTATCAAATAGCTGCGCCATTGCCAAAGGTGTGGTACGGTTAAGATAGCTTAGGTATGGATCACGGTGCATATCTTCTTCCGAGGCTCCGATTACAATCTCATCAGAGATACCCATTTGCCTCATTATTGATGTTACTCCCGATGTTCCACCGACGCGATGCAGGAGTATGTCTGCCGCATTGTTGTCACTCTCAACCAAAGACCATTCAATCAGTTCTCTTATAGTTATGGTATTTCGGCTCTTACCATACTTTTTGAGCATCGGGCTATAGGTATCCTCTTTCATAGCCTTCTCGCTGAATGTTACGGTATCGTTCAGGGACATACCGTTAGTATTTATCCAGTGCGCTACCGTCAGAGCCAGCGGAAATTTGACTACGCTCATCATAGGGAAGTCCCGATTGCCGTTGACAGATACGGTGTCTTTGCCATTGATAATGACCGCGACACCTATACGGGCATCTTTCCCTTTGATATACTCGTGCAAAGCATTCTCTATCGCCTTGTTTCCACCAGCGAAAGCAGGCGATATAAAAGACAAATATATAATTATAAACAGTAACTTTCTCATTTTGAATACAGTTTTGTCCCTCATATAAAATGACAGTCTAATGAACCTAAATCCCCGTCTTGAATAGCTTTGATTGAATTACGAATTATATCTGCGTCCCAGTTCCACCATTGGAGTTCTTGCAATCGGGCTATAATATCTGTAGAGAATCGTTTTCGTATTTCCTTTGCAGGAACACCGCCAACAATCGAGTATGGCTCGACATCCTTTGTGACAACAGCTCGTGTGCCAATTATAGCACCATCACCGATGGTCACCCCAGCCATTATTATAGCGTCATATCCAATCCACACATCATTGCCAATTACAATATCGCCCTTGTTATCCCAAGCAGAAACAACATCAGATTTCGGTAAGTCCCATTCCTCAAAGAAAAGCGGGAACGTGTATGTAGAAAGCGATTTCAGGGTATGGTTGGCGCAATTGAATATAAACTTTGCTCCGCAGGCTATTGAGCAAAACTTTCCGATAATCAAACAATCATGATTTATAGGATAATGATACAGCACGTTATTCTTCTCAAAGTCACGAGGGTCATTCACAAAATCATTGTAAATGGTAAAATCTCCGACTTCAATATTCTGGTGCGTTATGACTGATTTAAGATAGACAGTCTGATTATCACCAGAACGAGGATATATCTCTGTTTGGTTCATATCTAAAACTATTTGAGCCGTTCTATTTCATTTATATTCAATATGTGCAAATAATGATAAATATTGCCATCTTCCTGCGCATCACCATTAATGCCAATAACGCTCTTGACTTCCATATAATAATCAGTTCTATTCTTGGCGATTGCCTTCTATCACCTGATTTATCAACTCCAGGACTTCATCGTCTGACATTTTCCTATCTCTTACAAGAGTGCTTATCACTCCACGAATGGAATTGTTGAAATATCGCTGAACGACATTTTTCAGATTGTTACCACAATACTCCTCTCTTTCTATAAGGGGATAGTAGATGAATCCGTTGTTTCCTGCCGGCTTGTGGCCTAAAAAGCCCTTATCAACAAGAAACTTCACGAATGTAGATATGGCAGTTCGACTTGGACGAGGTTCGGGATAAGTGGCAATAATCTCCTTAACGGTAGCTTCGCCCTTCTCCCAAAACTTATTCATCACTTCTTCTTCACGCTTGGTAAGTTGTTCCATCATCTTCAACTTAAGATTTATAGTGCAAAGTTAGTCTAAATTCGTTAGACCGCAAAGATTTATATGCTTAAATTACTACTGGTGCGATAAAAATCGCGTTAGTTTAAAAATCATCAAATAAAGAGAGTTCTTTGACATTTTGGTCTGAATTGGTTGATGGGTCTTGTTTGGTCATAAGCCATCGCAGGTCGACACGCTCCAAGGCAGAGATTCTGATCAAGGTCGCCACCTCGGTAATAGAATAGCAGCTGTTATAATTGGCTTTTATTCTTGCTACCGTCAGATAGGCTATGATGGCAGTCCAAATGTGGACTTTAACGGCATTTTCGGAGAATCCCCAAAGATTCTTGACGACGATGTTCTGCTTAATCCACTTGAAGAAAACCTCTATATCCCAACGGTGACGATAAAGATTGGCGATTTCCAATGCGCAGACTTCAAAGTTATTGGATATGAAATCAACAATGGCATCATTGTCCGGGTCATATACTCATACGAATCTCATATCCTCAGGATAGAGCTTGCAGGACTTGTATCCGGTGACACGAATCCGAGAGTCTTCTATGATACTTGGGGTCGTATCGGGGATAGCCAACTGCTCGATGGTTGTGAACTTCATGTTCTCTTTTGGGCGTAACACCCAGAATGCCTGCGACTGATGGAATCTGAACAGTGCCTTGAAGTCAACATACGCCTTGTCCATTACATAAAAAGCGAATGGTTCCGGTGTGAGCATGTCGAGTTCGTTACTGTCATGCCATTTACCATCAGTGATATGGATGTTGGTGGGTATACTTCCTCGTAAATCAAGTAATGTGTGCATTTTAACTGCGCCCTTGCTGTATTTGCCCAACGCCCATGCTGCGAGTTTTATGCTTGTGGATATGGTCGTGGAGTCCAACGCATAAATTACGTTGTCTATGGTTATATCGGAGAGTTGAACCTTTGAATACATTGGTCTAACCAATCCGATAAGATAAAACCCAAGGCCCTCAAAAATACGATAATCCCTGCTTTCGTTTGCGCGAGACAATGATGTATGGTTCACTGTGTTGCGAAAACCGAGGTGATATAGAATTTTTGAGTGAGCTTCCAAGCATAGACAAATGTCTCTAAGTGAATCACACCCTGTCAATTGAACAAAGAGCAGATGAAGGAGGTGGTTGTAACTGGTGAGATTCTTTACATGCCAATCGCCTTTATATTGCTTTACCAGCTTATCGAACCAGTAGCGCGGTATAAACTCGATGACTTGGGAGAACACGAACTTTCCTTGATTCATAATCTTGATGCTTCTGAACAACAAGACTAATAAACCAAATTCAAATCAAAGAATCAATGTACTCTTGTATTTGGCTAAATACTAATATATTAATCACAGTAGTTGGATTTTTATCGCACCACTACTAATTATGAACGAAGGTACGGTGCTCTGGAAGGTCGTTTTCAGAAAAGAATTACAGCACCGCTGGGTGCTGTAATTCTTCTTTGCCGGTTCACTCCGTAATGATAGCGCCTCTCTGTCTGACTTATGAGCAGCTTTGCGAGCTGTTCCGACTGTGATTCGCTCAGGAGTCTGCATTGGTTCTCTTTTTTAGGTTTTACGGGCATTAGTTCTTATCCTTTGGTTCCGATTGTGGTCTTGAACTCATAGACCGCCGCGTCGTCCTTCATGGTGGGACCGTGTACCGTGGCGGTTGTCAGTTCGGGATAGGTATTGGAATAGAATCCCATCACCATTTCGGGGCTGTCCGACGGATTGGGGTCGTCGAGTGTGATTGTGGCTGTCCCTTTCTTGAAAGTGAACACGCGTTTGATTCCTGTGATTTCGAGTGCCATAGTCTTACATCATTTGGGGTTGTACATAATTACCTTGTAACATTGACGCGGGGAAGTCGGGATATTCCGCATATTCCTCCGGCCGGTAAGGAGGCGCGTCGTCCGGATCCGCCATTCTCGGCGCATGAGTCGCCATGTCGTGATCGAACGGCATCGGCTGCTGTGAGTACCGTGGCTGACCGTTGGGAGGATACGCGGCGTTCTGCCCCTCGTTTGGCGGCATCATTCCGCCATTT
This sequence comes from Duncaniella sp. C9, assembly GCF_004803935.1. GTDB lineage: Bacteria > Bacteroidota > Bacteroidia > Bacteroidales > Muribaculaceae > Duncaniella > Duncaniella muris. The sequence goes on along the minus strand of NZ_CP039547.1, from coordinate 2,251,463 downwards.
GAATGTGCATATTGAGGATAGCCACCTTTGGGATGTGCCTGTTGCGGATATCCGTACTGGCCACTATATCCCTGTCCGGGGTTGCCGTATGGCTGTTGAGCGGGGTGTGCAGCTTGCGCCGGCATTTCCTGCTGTGGCATGGCGGACTGATGTTGTGGTGCAGCTTGCTGTTGAACGATCGGTTGTTGAATCGGTTTAACAGGTTCCGGCATTGGCTGAGGCTGTACCTGCGCCGTCGCGGGCTGTTGTGTCGGTTGCTGGACTTGGGACTGCTGCGGTTGAGTCTGCTCTGGTTCCTCCATCATTGCGAAGAGGTCGCCTTGTTCCGACAGTTTCTTCTGCTCGTCAAGCCGTTCGTCGATAGCCTTCAAGTCGCCGGGGTTGGCGTACTTGCGTGCCTCGGTAAGCGCATCCACGGCCTCCTTATGTCTCTTGGCGGCGATATGCTCCTTTGCCTTCTTGAGATTCTTCTCATACTTCTCGCGCTTTTCCCTGTCCTCTTTGGATTCTTTCGCCTTGACTTGATTCCGGGTCTTTCAATCCGGACGATTCTTTTTTTCGGCACCGGAATTGTCACCGCCGGTTGTGCCGCTGTCATGACAGCCTGTCTCATAGTCATTTCTTTTTTATTGCTGTCCGATAAAACTAAAAGGACTGACTCCTGCAATAGGTGCCAGTCCTAATTTTGTTTTGCCTCAAAAAGTTTTATCGGACAGCAATATTTCTATTACTATGACCTTTTGCACATTATAGTAAGTATTGAACTAAATTCAAAGGTCTTATGAAACTATGGTGGAAAGGAGGTAAGCAATGAAACATATACTTTTGATAATTACAGCCATATTGATCTTGAGTGTCTCGTGCAGGGACAAAGGATCTGCGTCAGCATCAAGTGATAGCCGTCATGACTCGATTGTCGCGATAGATGGCAACTGGTCTTTTGAGTTCCTAAAGAAGCTCGGCATAGAATATGAATCGCTTATCGTGAAGGATGATTCTTTGCCGGCTCCATCTGACCGTAATTTTCTTCTCACCACCCCTGAGCAGTGTTCATTTCTCTGAATTGCCTGAATTTATGAGATTCGCTTTATCTATGACTGGGCGATGAGCGGGGAGTCTGCGGCGGGAGAGTATTATGTAGATGGCGCTGAATATGCCTGACGCTATGAGCATGGCGGTCTGGAAACTCCAGCAGACCAGTGAATAGGCCGCACCGTCGCTGTCGCTGATACCGAAAAGGCTGAGCGCGAACATGACGGCGATGTTCCACGGACCAAGTCCACCGTTCGAGGGGACTCCCATGCTGCATGATCCGAATACAAACACCACCAGCCCCGGAATCAACCCCCAGCAATAGCCCTGGCCGCTTATGAGCTGACGTGTGAAGGGGAAGGCAAAGGAACAAAGATAGGTGTCGAGGAAATAGCAGATCCATATGCCGAACGTGAGCACTATGTAGAGGCCGGTCCCTTTCATGTGGAACAGGACCACGAATCCGTTCCAGATTCTGCGGAGACTCCGGTTGACACCTTTGACAAAGGCCGTCCGGCGGAAGAAATAGTCTCCGGCTACCAGAAGCGCGACCACTACGGCAATCCAGATCCACAACCCGCCGCTGGTGGTGATGCGGTCAATGGCCTCACCGAGCGGATAACGGTCGAGAAAACGGTCCATATAGGGTCTGGCCACAAAAAGGGCGATAAACACCAGCAGCAGAATCATTATTCCGTCAGAAGCCCTGTCGCCGATGTCGGTGCCCACAACGGTTGACAGTTTGCATTGCTCGCGGCGGGAGATGTAGACACACCTCCAGGCCTCTCCGAGATACGGGAAAAGCAGATTCAGAGCATATGCCCCGAAGATCGAGACACTTTCGGCCAGGACTGGTATGCGGGGAATGCCTGCGGCGCGGAGCTGTATGCCCCATCGGATGCCTCTGATCACGTGTGACAGGACTGTCAGAACCATCATGGCAACAAGATAACGATAGTCCACTCCGCTGCTCATGATTTCACCTATCTGGCGGATGTCGACTTTGTGGAAGAGCCAGACGACCATTCCTACCGACACCGCTACGGGCAGCAGATATTTCATTACGCGCGCTATGACAGCCACCAGTCTGTGAGCTGATCCCTCTGACATTTTTTGTTGCATCATTGAATTTCCGGTTCGTATTCTCTCCGAGGCTGTTCGGGAACAACCTGTTATCTCTTACAACAAGTGAAAACGCATAATTGCTCACAATAAAAATCCACCCGTCCTGCCGGAGCGGTCCGGCGGGACGGGTGGATTTTTATTCTAAATGCTATTTATCAATAGCGGCGGCGCTTCTGCTCGTAGACGAGTGTGAGTGAAGGAAGATCGCAGATTTCAGAGGGACCGAAGTACTGGATCGGGCCGGGATAAGTGTAGCAGGTGTTATATTTCCAAGTGTTGCGTTCCTTGGCGAATTTCAGGAAGGGCGCACCGTCGAGTTCAACGAGAGCCTTGCGGATCACAGGCTTCATTTCGCCGTGACGGCGTTCCATGTTCATCATCATGGTGATGGGGATACCGCCTGCAATCCAGTTGACGGGAGCGAAGGTGAGATTGCGGAGGCTTGACATGTAGCCGGTCTTGCCCGCTGCGATCAGGCAGGCTGCGGTGTAGCCGAGCGCATAGCAATAGTTTGCGTCGAAGTTAGAGGGATCGGCGCAGCGGCCTTCATAGCCGAAGAAGTGGTGCATTGTGGCATACTTGCCATTGTATTTTCCTTCGGCAGCGAGCTGTTCGAGACGCTTGCCAACCATTTCCGAGAGGAGCTTTTCAGTCTCGATAAGAGAAACCTGCACGTTGCCGTGGGGGTCGCGGTCGAGAGTGAGCTGACGGGCCACGCCTGCAGGGAGCGACTCGTAGGTCTTGGCATTTGCTTCGCTGAGCTGACCGAGCACCCATTCGCGCTGCTTTTCAGGATCAATTGCAGCGAATTCCTCAGCCTTGACAGCGAGAAGGTCGTTGAGTTCGGAGATGAGGGCCTTGACAGCGGGGATGAATTCGATTAGGCCTTCGGGGATGAGGACCACACCGTAGTTGTTGCCGTCTTTTGCACGTGCCACTACCGCATCGGCGATGTCATCCACAACCTGATCGAGTGTTAGATTCTTTGCCTCGACTTCCTCAGAGATGATGCAGACGTTGGGCTGGCACTGGAGAGCGCATTCGAGGGCGATGTGAGAAGCCGAACGGCCCATGAGTTTGATGAAGTGCCAGTATTTTTTGGCTGAGTTACAGTCGCGCTGGATGTTGCCGATCACTTCGGAATACACCTTGGTGGCGGTGTCGAAGCCGAACGAGGTTTCGATGACGTTGTTCTTGAGGTCGCCGTCGATGGTCTTGGGCACACCGATCACCTGCACACCGGCACCGATGGCCTTGTAGTATTCGGCGAGGATGGCGGCGTTTGTGTTCGAGTCGTCACCGCCGATGATAACGAGCGCTTTGATGTCGAGTTCCTTGAGGATTTCAAGGCCCTTGTCGAACTGCTCTTTGGTTTCGAGCTTTGTACGGCCTGAACCGATGATGTCGAAGCCGCCGGTGTTGCGGTATTCGTCAATGATTTCGGCAGTGAGTTCTTTATATTTGTGGTCAACGAGACCGCCGGGGCCCATGAGGAAACCGTAGAGACGGCTCTTTTTATTGATGTTCTTGATACCGTCGAAGAGACCGCTGATGACGTTGTGTCCGCCGGGGGCCTGGCCTCCTGAAAGGATCACACCTACATTGATAGGCTCTACTGACTCCTCTGCCGGAACTTTTTCGAAACGGATTTCGGGGAGACCGTAGGTGTTGGGGAAAAGATTTTTGATGTCTTCCTGATTGTCGGCCGACTGGGTAGCCTCACCTTCAACCACTTTCACACCACCGGTAAGCACGATGGGGAGTTGGGGCTTGTAAGCCGCACGGGCTTGCTGCAAAGCGCTTTTTTTCATCTTTTTTCTTTATAAAGGGTTATTTCTATTTTGACATTGCACCTAAAACGAGGAAAGAATGCTTCGAGATTGTATAATCTCAACCTCTGAATCTGCACTTCTAAAAGACAATTAGCTTTTTACTTTGGCAAAGGTCGCAAATATTTCGGAAAAAATCAAGCGATTTTGCCCTGAGTGTTATAGCCATTTCCCAGGCGTGATCTTGCTGCGTTAAAATCTGCAAAATATTGTAAAAGTGCACACATCCCGCTGTATTGCGCTAATAGCTGTTTTACAGGTAAGTACACTCTAAAAACCCACTAACCAATTTAACATTTACAATATCAACTCCCCCCTGCATATGAAAAATCGGTCAACAATTTGTCATATTTGGCACACCTCAATTGTTACAATATGTTAATTATTGTATTTTTACTGCGCTTTACCCCTTTACCTTTTAACATTTACACATTTAATGCTAATTTTTGTTTCAATCCAAGCCCAAAAGTTTCATTTTGTCAATTATCGAAAAGTCAATATTTTGCCATTTTGAGGCAATGCGACTTTTGTGTAAATATGCCGTAAAATCCGCTCTAAGAGGCTGAAATAACTGAACTTCAATAGGATTTGTTAGTAACCCTTTTCAAATCGGGTCATTTTTGACAATAGCCGACAATCGTCAAATTGACCCTTTGAGCTAAAAACATTTCCTAAAAATTGTCCGAAATATGGCAATCTTGAACGCAGTTATTGTGCCGGCGAAAGTCCTCAAGGGTGGTCGGCATAAGGTCAGAATCTCAGTGGCGCACAATGGAGAAACTCGCTACATAGTAACTGACATCACAATCGAATCCCTCAAAGAGTTTAAGAATGGCTCAATAGTCAAAAGACCGGATGCAGCCATTCTCAATACCAAACTCCGTGGTCTTCTACAACGCTATCAAGGCGTGATCGATGATTTGGCATACACAAACGGTCTGACCTGCTCGGAACTCGTTTACCAAATCAAAAACGCAGGAAATTATAAGCACCGCACCCTATTATCGATCTACGAGGAGTATATGGATAACGCCCACATCAAGCCGGGAACATACAAGGGCTATGTGAACATCTGGAAAACTATCAGCGGGCACCTCAGCGAGAAGATGCTTGTTGAGAACATTACACACGGGACAATCCTGGGACTCGACAAGTATCTCCGTGAACGCGGGCTGAAACCCACTACTGTTCGCAACTATCTCGTGTTCCTGATGGTCTTGCTAAACTATGCCAAGCGATGTGGCTATGTGCAGTTCCGAGTGGACCCCTTTGCCGGATATGAGTTGCCAAAGATGGAGGTTCGCCAATCTTGGCTTTCCGTAGATGAGGTAAGAAAAATCCGGGACATAGAGAGCGTTAAGCCTAACATCATGAAATGCCGGGACCTCTTCATGCTCTCATACTATCTTGGCGGTATCAACATGATTGATCTGCTCAACATCAATTTCAATGAGCAGACCGACACAATCCACTACGTTAGGACAAAGACCGAGTATCGCCCAAAGATGAACAAGTTTGTAGAGTTCCGTATTCCAGACGAGGCTAAGGATATTATTGCCCGTCACAAGGGCACCGATGGTTTCATCCGTGTAACGGAGTTTCAGAGAAAATCAAACTGTCATTACTTCTTCGATGTCAATATGCCCAAGTTGGCAGAGATAACGGGCATCAAACAACTCATATTCTACTCGGCGCGAAAATCATTCAGCCAGCACGCCTTTGACCTCGGCATCAGTGAGAGTGTCATTGACTATATCCTGGGCCATAGAGTTGACAAAGGCGGCACCTCTCTTTACGCCTATATCTCGGTAACGCCTGATAAAGCTACAAAAGCCGTGCGACAGGTGCTGGATAATCTGAAATAAAGTGTTAACTTTGCATTATCAATAAGTTCTTTCCATCTGAAAGGTCTTATTGGTTTGACTTTGGCGGAGGGGTGGTTCCCTCCGCTTTTTTATTAACCCATCAATTCAATCAGCCATGTTTGACACTCCCTCCACAAGCAATGAATTTGACAAATACGATGAGCCGAGGCTCCACATGGAGAGGTTGCTGAAAGCTCACCTTGTAGAGTTTGACATCTCCCTACGCATCCTTTGCCCTCTTGAAAAAGCAGGAATCAGAACACTCGGCGATTTGGTAAATCAAACCGCCAAAGGGTTGAGAAAAATTAATCAACTCGGCAGGATCTCAGTTGAGACGCTTGAAAAATTCCTCGCCTATCACGGTCTATCACTCGCCAAATAAAAAAGGGCTGCCATCTCGACAGCCCGGAGCGTCACACATCATCAATTTACATCATCAAAGACGCTCCACTACCAATTACTAACGACATTCTTAAAAGTTCGCATAGCAAAAGAGCCGCGTTTCACAACGTGGCTCTTTTCACACATAATCAAAATTGCTATAAGCATTTCCTAATGGCAGTAATCAAAGGCTTTCGTAGAATCCAGCCTAAAGAAATCAAAACTAATCCCACAAGATACCAGAACGCATCAAGCCGGAACGATTCCCATTTTGAGAAATCACGCTCGATATACACCGGCTCGGGATAAGGAACAGGCACCTCTCTGACTGTTGCCTCGGTGTTGTTGGTCTTTGTATCCTTGACAGGCACCGGCACATCGGCTTTCAGTTTCTGCTCCTTGTTCTTGATCGAGTGGCCGAGTGTACCATCTTCATTTATCCAAGCGTCGGACTCGGCGAGAGATGTTTCAAGGTGGCTCGTGCTATCCGGCACTACCTGCTTTGCTGATTCCATCGGAACCGGCACCTCAATGGTAACGGTATCAATCCTGACGGTCTCGATATATTCAATCCTGACGCTATCCGTATTGTTGACAATGACGGGCGTTGAGGGTAACATCTGCTTAGATGAGTGGCACCCGGAAAGCATGAGAGAGGCAAGTGATACCACGATTATAACAAGGTTCTTCATCGGCTCATACTTTGAAAAGATGTTTGTACTCCGGGATAGCGTCAAAGCACGGACAGCCTTTGATATACTCAAACGGCTCAATAACTCCATTGCCGTTGAGGTCGGGCGATGTATCGCGGTGCCCGATGATGCGCTTAATTGTCGGATACTCGGCAATCAGTCGCTTGCAGAGTGATAGGATTGCTGCTTTCTGGGCCGGTGTTCTTGTGTCCTTTATCTTCGTGCCGTTGGTGTCCGCTTTGTCAAGACCGCCGGCATAGCAGATGCCGATGGAGCGTGCATTATGATTGACCGCATGGCATCCGCGCACGTTTATGGGGCGGCACTCCTCTATTGTTCCGTCAAGACGGATATAGAAGTGATATCCGATGTAAAGTGTCTTCCCGGTCTTGGAATCAACATAGGTTGAGAACTTGCGCGCTTTGTGGGCGGCATTGACCGAGTCGCTTGTGAAGTTCACGCCCTCTTTGGTGGCGGAACAATGGAGAATAATCTCGTCGATGAGACGGGACATAGGCACCTCCGATGTTGAATAGCCCAACTTGCTCCAGGTCTTGGGGCCGGCTATCCCATCGGGAGTCAGTCCATATTTCCTTTGATAGTCCTTCAAAGCGGTTTCCGTTTTTGCACCGAAAACACCATCTTCGCTCAGACCGCAGTTGCAGGCTTTGTTCAATGCCTGCTGGAGCTTCTTCACATCATCGCCCCGGCTACCTTTCTTGATTGTAGTCATATTATTCAGTTTTAGATTTGATTTCGGACAGGTCTATGTCAAAGTGCCGCTCGGTCTTATCGACAACGATGCGCTGAAGAAGTTTCGCCCACTTTGCGCCGTTACAACTGGACTCGTTCTCAAGGATGGACCACAACTGCCAAAAGCATATCGCTCCGGCTGCCACTTTGGTAAGGTCGATAGGCAAACCATCGGTGATGTGCTTCTGCATGAGAAACGCCATGATGATAAGAGCCCATGCTTTCAACACCGTCATTATGACCTTGCCGAAATGTTGAGATTTGAATTTTTTGCCGTCGTCGCTCACTCTTTCGGGATGAGCTTTTCTGGCTCGTTTGGATAGTTGCCAGGCGGTGAAACAGTCGGCGAATATCATAAGGGTGCAAATGATGAGATATGGCAATGTTGGTTCAAGTATTGCTACTATGGCTCCAATAGCCGTGAACACCCAGCGGAGAAATTCAGAGATATGGTTCATGTCTTAAAGATTTAATGTTTCAGTAATGTGAAAAGGGAGCCAAGTGTCGCACCGACAACCGAACCGAGAGCATCGGCACCTATGTCTGACCAATCCCATTTGTTTCCTATGGCACATTTATCACCATACTCCTTGCCGACACCGATAGCCATGCCAGCGATAAAACCGGCGATCCATGCGTTGTGATATTCCGCATTAAACTCTATGGCTGATGCTGTGAATGATACTACGGCGCAAGCCGAGAAATGTTTGATTTTATCGTTGGCTATCTTCATAAGTCTTATTTTTGCCCAAAAGTAAGTGAATAAGCCACTCATTCAACGAATTGCCGAAAAACCGACATAAGCAAAACACCTTAAATCGCCCTATTTAAGCGACTTGCAAAAAAAGCGAGATGGCACGAACCTTTCGATTCGCACCATCTCATGCACATACTCACTAATATATTACACTAATTCAAAAATCAAGACATAGAATAAATTGACCAGCATCCCGACCTCAAAGGCATATACGAGATACCTCCGCTTGAATAGTCCTACAATCCCTCCGGTAATCCCGAAATATGGAAAATATCCCATTGCTATCACCCATGCCAATAGAGCAGCACACATAATTATGGCAGAGGTATAATGTACCGGGCCATCAAGACCATCACGATACTTAGGACTTGCGGCAACAAACATGGCACCTGCCATAAGCAGGAACACAAGGAACTGAAACCTCTCCGGCGTAATCTCAAACATCGGCGCGATAATGAGCCCGGCACAAACTCCGAGAGTAAGTGGGAACATCCACCCGTTTGCCATTCCGTAATAAATCGCGCTCAATGATTCGGGATGCTTATGCCTCAACGCATAGCCGATAATCAATGCCGCAAATAAGACAGCCGAAATAACGACACTGGCTATCATAACTCCGGCAGGCTTATGTTCGCAACCGGGAATAATGCCAACGCCTCGGCTTTGTACGCCCAACACTCGGCAAGACACTGCTTGATGAATCGGTAACAGCCCATATAGAAATCATCAATATCTTCAAATGTCTTGAAGTCGTAGAGGTACAAGTCGAAATCGCCGCCAAACTTGAATGTTTCCGGCAGAGATTCCCCGTTGGTATCACGGGCAATGTTCCGGGCTGTCTCGTAGTTGCTCTGATTCTCCTTAGACAACCACACGGGCATACCTTTGAATGTATGGCCGGAGAGGATTTTATCATCGCACATCTTGTTCAGAGCATCGAAGATGTCGCTGATAATCTCCTCATTTGTCGGCTTCTTGGTGTATTTTTTGCGGAGGTTGAAGCCGTTTTCATCTTCTTCATTGTCTTTCCAGAACCCGAAGAACACCTCCCATTTGTTGCGGCCGATAGAGTATAAGCCATCTTGCCGCTCTTTGGCGCCGTATATCTTTTTCATCGCAAAAATGATTTTTGCGCTAATATACAACGAAAAACGGCAGGTTGAGCCAAATGACCGAAAAGCTGATTCTTAGGTAAACTTGTATTTTACTTTGTTTCCGTCAAATACCTCGCTTTGGATGATGGTCTCAAATGGAAATCCGTCAACGTCGCGAACTTTTTCGAGTATCTGTTTCATCTCTTCGGAGGAGGTGAAGAATTTCATCCAAGTTCCCGTCTGCGGGTCGCGGCACGATACGATATATCGGTCTTTGCCGTAGCCGGTTTCCTGCCCGGATACGAACTTGTGAACCTCGATGGTCTTATTCTGGAGGGCGGCGAGTCTTACGACATTGCCGGGGAGCATTTCCTTTCCGTTTGCGGGAGTATAGGAAATTCCCATCTCTGAAAATTTTTGCATTTGATGATGTGTTAATTTGAAATATAAATGCTTGCAGTCAGCATGGCAAGCCATACCCTTGAAAGAGCCTATGATTTTTTGTCGGCGCTTTCGAGATTTAACCTTAGCCAGCTTCCGGGCCGCATTTTGTTTCGTTCTCTTACGGAGCAGGGTGTGAGTCGGATAATGAACATAACCAACCATATCAAGACCATCCGTAAGCGGTCTAACCGCCTCGTTAGGTTTGACAGTCAAACCGAGTTTTGCCATCTCCTCAACATAGACATCCCGCAACTGCCAGAGCCGTTTCTTGTCATTGCCCCCGATTGCAGTATCATCGCAATAGTTGTAGTAGAGATATCTGACCTCGACACTCCCATCCTCATTTGATATGAAATATCGTTCTGCCATAGAGAGCATCTTATGGTGGACCGGCGAAATAAAGAGATTTCCGAAAGTCTGCGATGAACGCAATCCTTTTGAAAGTCCTTCGGGGAGCAGCGTTATGAAACTATCAAGAATCGGAAGCAGAACGGAGTCACTGATGTATTGCCGGATTACGCATTTCATCCGCTCCTGGCTTATACTGTCGTAATAATGGGAAATGTCATTTTTATAATAGTGGGTAAACAGTCCCGGCACCGCCTTAATATCATCCTCAATAATATGGTGCATCCAGTGCATACCCCTTCCTTTGATAGAGGCTCCCGTATTGTGAATCAGTGAGGGATAAGTGTATTTCTCAACCACCACCATTATACAATGGCATCCGACACGCTTTGGGACTTTAGGTGCCTGGCACTCCCGCTCTTTAGGTCCATCCTTAACCCGTAGTGTCTTTACATCTTTCAGCGTGATCCTAAAAGAGCCATCGGCAATCTGCCTTTTCAGAGTGCCGATTATAGCATCACGCACTTTCGCCGCATAAATCTGTTGTTCCAGATATGCGGCGTATTCTTCGGGAGTATTAAAATCATACTCCGTCTTTGGCTCCTTGTCGGGAGCATATTTGGCCCGTTGCTCTTTGCTCTCCAAATGGCTGATTACATAATCATAGCCACTATACATATTGGAGTCGCTGACAATCTCCGGGATAAGATTATCAATTGGATACTGAATCTCCATGACGCGCCTTCAGGGCTCTTCGTTATGTTCCGGCTTTCTGCTTGCGCGAGGGTTGCCGAGGCTCTAACCTCTCGTCTCTTTCATTGCCCAGCACGTGGACGTTGCAGTGTGGCGATTTATATAATAAGAGCGGTTAACCCGCCCATGATTATAGTCCTTAATGTCAGCCGCACGCCGTAGTTCGTGTTCGAGTTCGTCCCGGCGTTATTCGCATTCGAGTACGCGAGACCGCCATTCGCATTCGCGTTGTTGCTCGACCGCAGAGGGACACGGCATTGAGGTTATCTACCTTTTGGGTACAAAATTACTAAAAATCGGTCAATTAGAAAAATCAAAATTTATCGACCCGCCAGAGGCGGGATAAAGAGAGAGGGAGCAGCCTCCCGTTGGTCGGCTCTCCCTCTGTCGTTTTTTCGCAAAACGCGCTCTGCGTTTTACGCTGCCTCGTCGTCGAACACGCACTCGCCTCTGAAGGCCAGCCGCACGCCGTAGTACGAGAACGAGTACGTCCCGGCGTGAAGCGCATTCGAGTACGCGAGACCGCCATACGCATACGCGTAGCTGCCCGACCGCAGAGGGACACGGCTTCGCCCGGCTGTGTACCAATGGCCGTCGGAATAGTTCTCGTTGTATTTGCTTGTGTCGGTCGTACAACGAGAGGCTATCATGTCGCAATAACGACCGTGCTTAACACGGGCAACACACATTCCGTTGGTGTCGGTGATGCCTTGCACAACACGCTCCGTCTTTGTGAGAGGATTGTAGATGTGCCATTTGGCATCAATCGGGAACGCCGCAACCTCAGCATATTTCTGCCGGCGCATTTCTACGAAACTCGGAACATTGACCGCTACATTGTCTTGCCACTCGGAGTTACAGCCGACATAGTTCTGAATACCGAAGATGATATTACCAGTGTTGCCGCCATTCCAGCGTCTTGTTACATTGCCGTAAGCGTTCATGCCGTTGGCTCCGGTGGAATATCCCGAACCACATCCATAGCCGCATACCGCCTGAACATCACGGTCGCCGATGATACCAAGCACGAGATTGTCGATGTCGATTCTCATCTCGTAGTCGATGCTGTAAAAGCCGGGGCCGCGCATACGGCAAAGATTGATGAGGTTGGCGGCGGATCCTGACATCGTAGAAGAGGGAACGGTTGCATTGGTAAGATTACCATCGCTATCATACTGCCAATCCGCATTGATGGTGTTGTTGTTCTCACCACGTTTTGTAACAGCACCGCTTATGGACCTGGCACGCATAAGAGAGTCAAGTGACATACCATACACTCCGCACAACTCACGGATTGCGGAATTGTCAAGAGAACCGCCGACATACACCCAATCGGGTTCTATCGCCTCGACTGCCGAGCTGTCAACGGCTATCGCCTCCAAATCATCAAAACCAACAGGTGATGTGAACACGATTTTGACTGCTCCGTTAGGAACATCCGTATAGACATACTCACCATTCACAAAGTCAAACAGAGCGGCACCAACGCTCATGTTGAACTTCTTGATAATCTTTCCATCCGCTCCGACAAACACGGCGCCTATCATGGCGTTGTTGACACCGGGCCAGCGTACTTGCTTCATACCCTCAACATCAAGTTCGTAAACATTCATGTTGGGATTGTCGGTAATCTCATAGTCTCCGCCGGCAACAACATTGTCGGTGAATATGGCGGCAAGAGATTTTACCAGAATATCGGAAAGTTTCTTGCGGTTCACTTTGGTTGCGGTTGAGATGGGCTCGTTGACACAAGAGCTTATGAATGTGTGCTTCTCCTGCGTCTTGTAGTCGTTGACACCCTTTCTCCAATGAGGGTGAATCATCTTCATGATGTCAAAGCCCTCACCGGCGAGGTCGGCAGGATCGTAGTCAGAACCATCCCTCATCTTGCCATAATCCGAATCACTAATCTGACGGAGGTGCATCTTGCCGTCTCGTGAGTTGAATGTGGCTTTGTAGGAGTGGCTCAACTCCTCAACTTTCGCCCAGTGGCCGGGGACAGTGTAAGGAGTGCCGAACTTATAGCCCGTGCTATCATCCATGTTGGTGATGTTCTCGGTATCATTCTCAAAATCCGAGAAACAGATATGAGAATACTGCGAGTTGATAACCTCCAATTCCGGGAAGTATCGGTTGAGGCTATTAAGTCCGGCGAGTCCGTCGCTATCTTCTTCTTTGATGAGTTCGGTAAGAATCCAGCGGCCGATCACACCTGAACACTGATTGCTCTCCTCATAAGCCGAGCCGGAGGCATCAAGTCCGATGGCACCGGAATTGCGGAGCAGACGCAAAACGGTAACGGATGCCGTTACGTTCACATCGGGTATGCGCACCTCTCGGATTGCTCCTGCACGAGCCACATCAAGGAGAAGTGTCTCAGTGTCGATATACTTACTGCCCTCAACCCAAAGGCGCGTGATGTTGCCGACACTTGCCAGGGTGAGACCGCCGGGGAACGAGAGATTAGGCAAGTTGACAAGTTCAAGTGATGTCATCGTTGCCGGGAGTGTCAGTGTCTCGATCGGTGAGGTCTGAGCAAGATTGCAGGTCGTAAGTTCCGTGTCATTGGCAACGATGCTTTCAACACGGGGGCATCCGCTTGCGTCGATACTTGTAGCAGTGGTAAGGCTGACATCAAGTATACGCAAGAACGGCATATCACCAAGGACTATTGAGCCGAGGGGATTAAAGCCGTTGAGCGACGTGTTAGCGGTGTGCTTGTTACCGCCGAGAATAATCTCCTCTGCAAGTTCCAGCTTGCTCAAATCATCAAAATGGAACGCAAGAGACATCTCGGATAGGTCAATGCGGCTCATTCGACCGGGATTGTAGATATAAAGCAGTGCTCCTGAATCGTGTGCAAAATCAGTAAAAGCATGGCTCTGACCCGCCTCGAGATAGACGGTTTCAGACAACTGACCGCTCGCATCATTACCTATACCGAAGTAGCCCGTAGCGGCTGCCGTGATATAGATTTTGGATTTAGAGGAAATTGCCGACACACGACCGCTGAGGGGATTGGTGAAGAAATCGCCGGTCTGATAGTAACCGTCGCGGATTGCCCAACGCTGCTCGATGAATCGGGGTAGCGATGTCAAGCCGAGACCATGCAGGGCATAGAAGTATGGCATATTGGCAAAGTGTGTCTTGTCAATATACTTTGATTCGCAATCATAGGTCGCTATGGTCTTGGGCCAGAACATCAGACGGCTCTCTACAAAGAAATACATTGCGCCATCCGGTGAGAATGGAGCCATTGTCTTTCCGCCAATCTCGGCTGTCTGATTGCGCATTCGGTTCACAACGCTCTTTAAGGAGATTGTCGTTACTCCGAGATCGTTGCTATTCCAGCACTCTTGCTGACGGTCGATATTGTTGAACAGCACGGAGCCATAACCCATGTAGGGGTTAGTGTATCCGGTAGCCTCATCAGTCATCTTGTTGGGGTCAACCTCCGCATCAATATCGCGTCCACCGTCGTTGTCTGCTCCGTTGCAAGTATCGCAGTCATACACTTTATTGAGATACATTCGGGTTGGCTCCATGTTGCGGTAGCCGGAGTAAACGCCATTCTCAACAGAACACCCATCTTCAAGGAAGAACATAGGCTGCATATTCTTTGCACGCTGATCGACGGCGGCGAGATAGTCGGTGAACGCGGTGTATGCCATAGCCGACTCCAGCGACATATAGCGATAGGCGTTCTCCTTCCATATCTTCTCCCATCCCGTTACTTTAGAATAGTCGCATGAATCAAAGAACCTGAGCATATTGAACAGGTCGTAAGGAACCTTTTTGCCGAGTGCTAGGTCTTCCTGAAGCTGATCATCATCGACCATACACTCAAAGTAGTATGTCCAAGCCGGGTATTCAGTGGCAGCGAGTCCGAGTTTGTTCACCCATGAGGATTTCTGCGTAGTCGGTTTCATCATATCCTCGACAGTGTTTACACCCTGCCACCAGTCCATTCCGGCATACTGCAACAGTTCATAACCCGTCACGGGGTTAAGAACATCTCCAGTAACGACCCATTTCCCGTTTACTTGCTTCATTGAGCCGGTTGAACGAGTCCATGCTCCGTTCTTGTAGCGATATATTGCATAATCTCGACCGCAATACTGAGATATGAGATACACGTTTCCGTGTGCCTTTTCAGTATTGGTTTCGGGGTCTGCCTTGAATCGCGCCTCTGTCTGGGCAAGAGTCTCATCGGGTGTACCGAAATACTCCACAAAATCACCGTAGTTAAGACATCCGAGGTTGTAGCCGGGTGTGTCCTTGAATCCAAGAGCCACCTGCTCGCCCTTATCCTCTTTCCAATTACCACGAGCCTGAAACCAAGCATCCTGCAAGGTGTCTGTCGTTGCACGGAAATAAGCGATGGGGTGATTCTTTGTGGAGTGATCCATCTGAATACCCGTGAGTATATCACCGTCTCCGAGGTCTTGGGTACCGTCAAAGGCGCGTTGCGCCGGCGTGAGGTAAGATGAGCCGAGGGAGCGGAACGTGGCGTTCATGAGGTCGCAAACGCCACAGTCATTCGCCATCGAGCTGTCAGAGTAGTCTTTCTTTACTGTGATAACATCGACAAAATGCCCGGTCTCGTGAACGAATACTTTGTTATGCTTGGCGGCAAGTATCGCCTTACGGCCGAGTTCGGTGCTGTCATCGGGATTCAGCAGAGTTACAGTCGCCTTGAGTCCCGTGGTCTTGTTCTTCTTATTGAAGTTGAATCGGTCATTCTTCTCCGGGCGTTGTGCCGAGGTGGTACCCTGCCGACGCCAAAGAACATTTATCGCCTTAAAGTTACATTCCGGGTGCTGTGGATTGTAGTAGTAAAGCGTGCAGGCGAATTGGTCAGAGGTGGAAGTTCCGCCGTTGAGGGCATAGTCAAAGTTGTTGAACGTGGTCTGATCTGCAACAATGACATAGTAAGGCATACCTTTTGCCGCCATGAGCGACATAGAGGGTTTGCCGGTGGTATCAAGCACATTCTCTTTGTCATACTCGGCAATCATGGCGGTAACATTACTCAGTTTGCAGAGGTAGTTACGGAACGCCTGCAACCATTCCATGTAACTTGAATAAGGCATGATGTAGTTGAGGTTGAAATCGCCATTGGCAGAGTTGAACGTGATGTTCTTGCTTTGGCGGAGTGCGCTTGTACCGGGCTGATAACCGATGGCGGCACATTCCTCACCATTGACATACAGTTTGACAAAGGAATAGTTGATACCCTTGTAGGTAACATACTTTGTGCCGGGTTCCACAACAACGGCAACAGTGATCTTCTCACCACATTTGAATCCGACGCGCTGCTGCTTGGGTGTTCCGTTAAGGACACTGAGGACAATCTCATTGCCGCGAATATAGAAACCCACACCGGCTGTCGGGTCATAGCACTCACAGAGCATAGCGTTCTTATCCTTGATACTCTTTGTAGAGAAAGCTAACTGGATTGCGGCTCCGGCAGTCTCCAAAGCGGCAGATGAGAACGGTGCATAAGGAATCTCAGCGGTTACATTCTCTGCAATACGGCATACCGTTTCGCCAAGAACATTGACAAAACCATTGGAGTTATAGTTACAGCCGTTCAGAGTCATCTCATAGCCGTTGTCAATGATTCTGTGGTCGGTCTCGGTGTTGCTTCTGGTGGAGAAATCAAACGAGAACAGCGCACCCTCTTTCAAAGATGCGTCGATAGCAGACCCCTCAACGGTAAGCGTGATAGTTTCACTTTTGCTTGCTCCGCTCCGGGCGTACACATCAAAGCTCTTTGAGCCGTCGGTGGCATATCCTTGTATCTGCTTGCTCACATTGTAAGGCTGACCGATGGGACAATTGACGGTGGTCGCAATATGCCCGTCAATCATCACCTCTACCGGAGTATTGGTCTTGCCGGGAGTATATGCCGCCACATCGACAGATATTGAATCGTACAGGCGCACTTTGCCCTCAGTGCGATCATCGTAACGCATTACGACAATAGGCGTGGCGTTGGTGGAATCAACACACATCACGGCGGTATACACCATATTGCCGACAACGCCGGACGCAAGGTCTTTGCCTTGAATACGGATTGGATATGCACCGTGTTCCAGACGCTCTCCACCTCCGAATACATTGCACGGATTGATGGATATGTTGTGGGAGTACGAATCAACAACAGTGGCCGTGCCGAGTGTACGCCACTCACCGTTGTAGAACATCTCGGTAGTAACGAGAATACCGAGGCGCGTTGACACGTTGTTCTCAAACTTATACATCGGCAGACTCTTGTCTCGGTCCACACCTACCTCAAGGGCTGTCGAGGTCGAGTAGTTGAGGGTCTGTATGCAGGTACAGGTAACATCGACAGCGGTAACGGTGATGGTCTTGGTTCTTCGGTTGCCGTCAGCATCGGTTGCCTGAATGATGAAATCTCGACTTGATGCCGATGTGATGAAGTCGGTGAAATCAAACTTGAATTTCAAGTCGGCGGCACTTGTTGATGAACGCTCGTTCTTGACCTCGCTCCACAGTTCAATGTTCGTAACGGGGTCGATGATACTGATGGTTCGGATTGTTCCGAGAACCTCATCCTCGCCATCGTAACTTACGCTCTTGATAGCCACCATAAGCGATACCTCACTGCCGAAAGCACCCCATACAGCCTGATCGCAGTAGATGGTAAGAGTGCTGCCACCTGCTGTGCCGGCACCGTTGCTCTTGGGAATCTTCACACTGTCCCCGATTGCAGTTCCCGCACGGCTCACTCCCTGGATTATATAATCCGTCGGGTCGGGCACAAGTTCAAGCCCGGCAAACTGATTCTGTTGTAGATCGTAGGCACCCCCGGTGGATAGAGCGTCTTTGCCGTCTTTCTCCGGGGTATCTTTGGTTTCCACCTTACCATCTCCACCATTGCCGAAATCAATCCACTGAGCCTCATTTGTGGCGGTAAGGTCGGTTAGCGCACCTTGATATTGCTTGGTCTCCCAAACAAAGGGATTAGAGGACCGACGATAGGTTATGACCATACCCTCCTTACGATAGTCTATGCCCGTTGATTGTTTGAGGTCAAGCAGAGCCTGAATCGCAAGAGATAGGGTGTAATCCTTATCTTCACATACTGCATTGATATTGACAAAAGGCTCAGAGCCTGCCGACATTCCGGCAAGATCCAGCCAATTCTCCTTGTCGAGAACATCGTTGGTATCAAGTGTCAGTCCAACGTATTTGTAACTTTTCCACGAACCTTTGGCTATGGCAAAAGTTATATCCATACCGATTTTTGCTTTGCCCTGGGCTAAAACTGCGGCAGGAGCATAGTATTTATCGGTTGAATCGTTGAGGGTGTAGAATATCTTCTCCGGGTCGGGTGTCGGGAGTTCTGCTGTGAGGTTATAAACATTACCGACCGAGGCTCCTCCTACCTTTACAAGATTCTCGCCATCGTAACGGTAGAAATCATTTTTAAGGCGGAAAACCTTATCATCTCTGATTGTGCTAAATCCGTGAAATGTGGTGTTGTAGTCAGAGAAATAATAACCTTCGGGGTATTCGTTTGACCACATGCAACAAGTACCTCCTTCATTGGCAGGATAACGACGGAACCACACGCCGGTACTTTGGTCCGGATTATCCTCATAGAACCCATTAAAGGGTAATATCGCAATATCGTTGACGCGTCGGAACACTTGGTTAACTTCATCGCGAGTATTATCCATATCTTCCTGAAGCTGCGCTCCCTCATCTCCGGGGAAAGCGGTACTTGCAGTATGACCAAGAGCAAGGTCGGAGCCGATTGTTACGAGTTCAGACCCACTCCAGCGGAAAGTCTTGTTGTCGGAAGTACAGATATAGACCTTACCTGATTCCGGGACACGACCATTTGCAGAACCCTCTCCAAAGGAGTCTGCATCAATCCAATTACCGTAATAGGTAAACATCGATGGTATAAGTATCGCCCTATCGCCTTCAAGTTGCCAATAGTCCGATACTTTGATAGCACCCTGCACCTCTCCAATTTCTGCGGCGACTGCCGGTATGCTGAGGGCCTTTATGGGGCGTTTGATTGTTCCCCATTCGGATTTGTCGGCTACATTAAGATTCGATACCGCGAGCAGGAATGTATTTCGGTCTGTGTCATAGACAACCATACATCCGGCATCAGTTGATCTATTGGCGGCAGATGCAAGTTGTATTGTAACACTACTTACAATAGCGTTAAACTCAACTACATCATCGACAAATCCAGGGAGATTGGCGGACGGCACTTTGGCATTTGCATCGAGAGGCGCAATCCCATTCGGGACTCCAATCTTATTGGATAATGTAGTTACATTCGACTGAGCAGACTCTGCCTCGGATTTGGCAGTCTGAGCCGTTTCTTTGGCTGCCTGGGCGGTGTCATATGCACTTTGTAGTTTCACTTTATCGGCGGCAGTCATCAATCCCGCTTTGCTTGTTGTCGCAACTGGGATTGATGCGGTGATGGTCTTGCCAACCGACGAGATTGAAAGTGTGGCGGTACTTTCAGCAACAGTTATAGTCGCCGATTTCAGCTCACACTTATTGATGAGAGTTCTGAGAGAGTCTTGCTCCGATGAGGACAAAGACGCTATCAAATCCCGGAGCACCTTATACGTTACTCTCTTCCCTCCGTTAATCTCGAAACTATCGCTATCGCTCAACGATGTAACGGGCGTGAGTTGGTCGATAGTCCGAGAATTTGTGCGGATTGAGGAAAGCACGGCACTGACGATGCTCTGCTGTTCGTCTGGAGTGATTGCCATACTTAAAGAATTAATCTGTTAATAGTTGAAGAAGTTGCTCTATAATTGGTATCATCTACGCGGCGCATAGCAGCGTGATTCCTTTGCTCAATAACAGGATCAAGATTGGTTGATTGTTGGAGAGTCTGGTTAAACACAAAGCTGTTTACGCCCTCCAACTGAACTGTCAGTTCAGGCACATTCGCCTCTTTTCGGCTGTACTTAATACCATCGAAATAGACATGGGAGCAGATGAGTATTCGGTTGAGCATTTCGCCAAACCACACGGGAACACCCATACTGCCGCCGAGGGTGAATCTTTTTTGAGTGGATTCAAGCCCGAACAATTGGGATATGTCTGCATACTGTGTCACAAACTGTTCACTTTCAACGTTGAAAGTCCAATTGCTATCTTTGAATCCTCCTGGGACTCGGAAATCAAAGAAATACTGCATCCCGTCGATAAAGAACACTGCGTCTTGACGCTGGCGGTTGTTCCTCATCGAATACTGAATCAGTGTTGTCTTATTCAATATCAGAGGGTCATCGGTAACTCGAAACACCTCACTACGACCGACACCCATTATATTTACTGAATAATAGCCGGTCGACAATGAGATTGTTGTGAACCTCAGAGTAACAGTGTCGTTTATGTCCCACTGATTGAACTGAATTTGATGCAGGACCGCTCCGTCCGGCTCACTTATAATCTGGGCGACAACGGTATCATTACGCCCTCCTATGAGCTGCAAGAGTATCTGGTCAGTAGTGGCGAATGTCTGAATATATTCGCTATCTATCCCATCAGCCTTGCGATTGATGAAAAATAGCGGGGTGAATGGGCTTACTATCATAGCTCGATATCATTAACGATTAGTTCGTATTTTACGGCCTCATTCGTGGCATATTTGAATGTGGCATCTTTTACAAATCCCCTATACAGGATACCATTACTTTCAATTTCTATGAGATTGTTTTCAGATGCCGGTTCATCAATTTCATCAGTTGTAAATGATACTCTACCACACGTCATCAAAGGAGCATCAAGATCTATATCTTCAGACATAGCTCGGCCATCTATAACAATAGAGCTATTCCCCATGCTCGAAGCAAATTCAAGATGAAGATGCTTTGCCTGCATTCCTATAAATCCGGCATTTGCCTGGATACAAGCTATTGGAGAAAATGCGCCATTGAATACCATATCAGATATAGTATTTTCTATTCTAATGGTTCTATCCGGAATAAGTAACCCATTCTCACTTTTAGAAAGCACAAAGAAAACATCCTTATCACTTGACGAGTCTGTAGTATCCTGCCCACGCTTCTGAACGGCGAACTCAATACCATAGCAATCTGCTCGATATTTACTGATGAGACTAAGTTTCTTATCGTTAACAGTATGGCCGGTGGAGTAAGTATTATTGAAGTTAAACTCATCACGCCCATTGAAGCCTTCATAATCCTGCTTTTCGTATCCGATAGTAATTGCCGAATAAATCGAACTTGAATCAACAGAATACGAGACATCCCGAACGTTGTTTATTCTCATAGTTGAGGCGTCAGATTTAAACAGCTCAGAACGGTGGATAAAATTGATTACTTGGTTATCACAAATAGCCATTTCAACATTTCCATCATATATGTGAAGATTATAATTACTGTCGAAATAACACCCTTCTTTATCTTCTCCTATAAAAATGGTGTCCAAACGAGCTTTACCGGTTTTCGGGTCGTTATACGCATCACTGCCTTCCCATTTAGTGTAGTAATTGTTGCCACCGTCAGAATTGTAATCACCCAAAACAGCGCAGTATGGAGTCCCCTGTATTATCACAACTTGGGTTCCTGGCTCGACCGGGCACATCATATGCAGAAGATTATCATTTGCGGAAATCGGCCATGAATTGTAGAATATTGACTGCTTTCTTTTGAATTGTGCCTTTGTGCGCGGGCCAAGACAATATGTATAACCGAATACTGTTTGCATCCAGTCTACAAACTCTGTGAATGATGAGTATATCTTTGCATCACCAATTCCACGAACACTCTCAGCCGCTAAAAGATACGTATTGGCAAGGCGATTATCGAAATCACTAAATGTTACACCAACATTAACCTTACCCATGCTAATACGATTGAGAATTTTTTCGCAAAAATCAAGAGGCCGTATTACATCAATTTCAGCACTTTTTCCTATTCCGCCCCAAGAAATCTCAATTTTCTGGTCGAGCATTAAAATCCAAAAAGGCCCAGGGCGAGAACCTAAACCGGGATTCGCCTCAGCTCCAATCCAGATTTTATCACCTTCCTTCAAGTCAACCGAATAGGTGTATTCGGGAATTTGCCGCATATATTCATCTGAAGACATCTTTGAATCCATCCATATGAATAAATTATCCTCGGATGTAGACGCCTCATTGACCCACCATTTCCAGATAGTATTTGTTTGTTTAACAAATGCTGTTGCGCCAAGTGTAGCTGGCGTTAGTATTGGCAGGTCCCCAGGTTTATCATATTCGCCTCTATATGTTATCAAGAAACTTTGGCTGCATAATGGACCTATTTTAGTAGTCACATCATTACTTGTTTTGTAAATTGTTACTCCAAAGTTTGCGGGTTGACAAGCATTAATCATATCTATTGCAATACCTCCCTTTATTGTAATAGTGACATCTGTTTTTGCTGATACCATATAGCTACCATCATCTGTGGTTTGGTCATTATACAGTAACTTTTCGTTGACAAGCACATTTTCTGTAATAATGTTTACAGGTATCCTATAAACAACACCCAAAGCACCAGGAACAGATAACTTCATAGTTGAACTATCATCGATTGTTTCTCCAATAACCTGATATGATACAATTTCTGTCATAGGAATACGGTCATAGTTTAACTGCGATGCTATTGGAATATCACTACCGACTCCAAACTCATACTTGGTACTCTTGTTTGCTTTGATGAGAGCGGCAAGACTATTGTCTACGCAGTTGACTTTTAGGATATTGTTGTCCCATACTATGGTTGAGAAATCAATTGGAGCTGCAAATCGTTCTTCCCACACCCAACGGTCTGTAATGGTATAAAGATATAGAGTTGCAACAGCATTGAATCCATCTCGGAGATACAAGGCCATCAACATATCGTATGCATCGCCAACAAACTCAAACTGCGATGAGAACGAGCGAGTGACACCACTAAAATCTGCACGCTTGTAAGCACACCGAACCTCATCCCAATTCTTAATACATTCATTAGGAATCTCGGTCCTTTGGCCGTCTATTTCTATAAAATATTTCGTGAGCATAGTTTTGGTCTTTTCGCAAATGTAAGCCAAAACATCGCCGGCTCAGCCAAACGGCTCAAATTCTGCCAAATGACAAAAGCGCATAACTCACTTTAACTCTTTGAGTTTGTGAATTATGCGCCCGAAGTTGCCCTGAAAGCGACTTTTACTATGGGAGCATCGGAGAGGGGCAAATCACCACATTGCCGCAGATGTAATCGCCACTCCACAATGCTCGGTGGAGGTCGGCAATTCCGGTGGCTATCGGATTGTACTCTTTATCAAATTTGCCCTCTTCGTTGACAATCATAATCTGGTCTTTGGTGAGGTGTACGATCTCAATATAGCCCTCGACATGAGCCTGAGCCTCTTCAAGCTCAAAGGTTTCCCCGTTCTCGGGGAAGATTTCGTTTATATCTCCCCCGACGGTGATAAGGTAGGCTTTGGCAGGTTGCAGTTCCATCAGATTGCGCAGATTAGATTCTCTACTTTGAAACAGCGGAATCCGTTCTTTTCGGTGTCAAAGTAAGCCATAGTCTTGTAAGACGGTTTGGTTACTTTCTTACCACCGAGTGTGGCACCGGCAGGTACATTTCTGAGAGTGCCCACAGCCTTACGGATAGAGCCGTCGGCTTTGGTGTAGTAGAATGTTACCACGCCCTCGCGCATGGCTTTCGCGAGGCGGTAGAGCTGCCACGCTTTTATCATGCAGATGCGCCACGCCTGCTTGGTGGCTTTCCAGAGTTGCCATGCATACTTCATCACTCTCACGCGGAAATTATTTTTCTTTTCCATAATTAAGGGGTTTATTGGTTTGACTTTTAGTTGGTTATTGTTTTATTTTCTGATGTAAAGTTAGCCATTATTTACAAGA
Organism: Duncaniella sp. C9; assembly: GCF_004803935.1. Lineage (GTDB taxonomy): Bacteria > Bacteroidota > Bacteroidia > Bacteroidales > Muribaculaceae > Duncaniella > Duncaniella muris. The sequence continues at coordinate 2,227,471 of NZ_CP039547.1, read as the reverse complement.
GACACAAACAGAATGACCACCATTTAGCGTCTGATTTTCACCATTTTACCACCTTAACATTTACTGACATTTTAGCCGTCAAGAGCCTCACGGAGCATCTTGCGCCCGGCTGAAACTCTGCTCTTGACAGTTCCGACAGGTATGCCGATTCTCTCGGCTATCTCATCATAACTATATCCTTTGGCATATAGAAGAACACACTCAATACAACATGACTTACGCCCGCAATCACGGACTATCGATAGGATGCTGTTCACAGAAGCTCTCTGGTCGGCATAATCATTCCCCGTGTATGGGTCATATTCATCATATCCGGTAAAGAGAACACAACGGCGGCGGTTGTACTGCGTAATGTAGGTGTTCTCCATAATGGCTAATGCCCACGGCTTAAAACTCATTCCGGGGTTAAACTTCCGGGCTTGGCTCAGACATTTGTAGATGGTCTCACTTGCGAGATCATCGGCATCAAACTCGTCGGCATAGTATCTTCGTGCTTTTCGTCGTATCCATCCGGCGTGTTTTACAACAAGGTCTTCGATGTTCATTACTCCGGGAATTTGGAGTTGAACATTCTTCTTGTTAAATCACGCTCTTGCTCGCATTGAGTTCTCAACTTGCGGGCGGTACGGTGGAGGCGTTCAATTGCCATATCCATATCCGGCCGACGGTTGAGCTGCTGGCGGATGATTAACAACTCGGACAGGATTCTGTCACATTTCCTTTCTACTCGGTCAAGCCTCGACGGGCGGCGCTTATAACATTGATTACGTTTCGTCATAACACTTTGCGGTTTTGCAAGGGGTTACTAACGAACCGTTCTAAAGTGCGGTCAACCTTGAAAAAAAAAGAGCCTGCTATTATGAATGACAAGCTCTCATTAGGTTACAGGGGGCGGTGCTTACTTCTTTTTCAAGGCTGCACGCATCGCCTTGACTTCTCTGTTATGTTGGTCAACAAGATGGGCATATACAGTGGCCTTCATAGTGGATGTATCAATCTGGAACTTGAAATGAGCCATCAACATGGCAGTCTGTGTGTCGAATACCCGGCGGAAATTGATTGACCCCGGCTTGTCTTTCTTGCTCTCGTTTTCGATTTTCTCGATAGTGCTTTTAGCTCTTTCAAGACGTGATTTTATTTCTGCTGTAACCCTTTGGTCATTCATAGAATTTGCATTAATACCATACTCTATTAACACCTCACGGGCGCGGTCATGTTCATTCAATGAAACAAGATTCCGGCACATCTGAAATACCACAACCGACATCTTAGCCTTTATTAGTTCCTCTATGGTGGAGAGGTAGGAACTAACTCCGGCTTTATCTACAATCTCCTTGTATTCAAACACTATGTTGCGCATTGCAACAACAAGCACCGCCTCATTTACGACTTCTCGCTTGCCAATCAGCACACTTGTATCTCCACAAACGAGATCGACGAACTGGCCGACGGTTAATTGTTCAAGTCTCTCTATCATATTTTACTCTTAAAAAATTCGTAGTTGGTAAGGTAAGAATCGCAGTGTTGCTGTCGTGTCTGGCATTTAATGAGGTAGATGAGTTCCGACACACCTCTACGGATAGCGGAATCATCATAGACCCGGGAGGTCGGAGTCTTGTCCGAACCCACGGGCATCATCAACAAACCTGCCGGATTATCATCATAGTCTGTTACACTTGGAATGACAATGGCTCCCTTTGGCATATTAACAAGTGTAGGTTTGTCGGGGGTCAGCCATGCACCACCGTTGAACAATACAACTTCTGAACGACCACCATCACCGACAATGGCTGGGCCACCTCGGTGATAGTCCGTACCTTTGGCATACTTGGGTATGGGTGTAGCAAGAATAGTCGCGATTTGGATGGCACCCATCGCACCGGCGATTGCGGCCAGTACCAAGTTGGGCAGTGCGTGGGTTATCGCCAAGGCCGTTGCGATTCCGGCCTGAGCCAAACTATTGGCCTTTTCCCATACTGCCTGTTTGTGTTTGAGCTGCTGTTTTTTCTTCTCCAGCTCTTCATTCTTTTTGGCTGTCTGGGCCTCGGCCGCTCTCTTGCGGGCCTCGCCCTTCTCTTGGGTGATCACCTTTTTATTGACAAGTTCGGTAATCCTCTCCTGTTCTTTCTCTCCGGCTTCCGTATTAGCCTCTTGCTCCTCCTCTAATTTTTCAATCTGCCCGTCGAACAGAGTGTTTACGAGGTCGCTGATGTTGCCGATTGCATCGGATGCAACTTGGAGCCAGTTCTGAAGATTGGCTTTGCGCTTTTCTCTCAACCTCTCATCATCGGCTATCTGCCTATCGACGCTCTCGGAATTGGCATCGGCTATCTGATTTGCCAAATCAATCTTAGCCTTTGCAAGTTCCTGCTCCCATTTCAGCCTATCCTCGGCCGATAAGTTTTCAAGGTTGAGGATTTCCTCTATCATCTTGATAGCAGCCTCGCCAGCCTTTTGAGAATACTCAACCTCCAGGGCGTACAAATCATTTTCAAGATTCCGCTTGATTTCCTCTTGTTTGGCGGCATTACCGGCGGCAAGAGCCATCTCCTTTGCATAGCGTTCTTTGAGCGCGTTTACAGCATTGGAATACTCCTGATTGCGTATGATTTCCTCAACGCCATAGCGCTCGGTAATCTTATCAGCAAGATTGTTGGCATATTCCTCTTCAAGTTCAAGACGCTCCTTGTTGAACTTGTCATTGATGAGGGCAACATCGGCGCCGGTTTTCTCGGCGGCTTTGAGTTCGGCGGCGCGTGTAGCCTCCAATTGGGCCAACTTCAAATCAAGCTCCTCCTTACTGCCTTCCTCAACGGATGCGAGGCGGTTTTCAAGATTGATTTTAGCAAGTTCAGTCTGATACTTCAACTCACAATCTGCAATTTCCTTTTGACACTGCTCTGCAAGTTGCACCCTCAGCGCGTTCTCGGTTTCGCCATCACCCTTGATTTCGTCAATCTTCTTTTTGAACTTCAAACGGATCATGGCGAGTTCCTTTTCATGCCCGTCTGCCATAACCGCGATTTTGGATTCTTCCAATTCATGTAGGCGTTTCAGTTCTTCTTTGGCTTGCTTTTCAGCCTCTTTTGCGGCTTTTTCACGAGCTTTCTTCTCTTCCTCAGATTCTCTCGGAGTGTAACCACTTTTCGGCTTTTGTCCCGTTTGAGCAACTCCATTGGCAGGTAGATTTGCATTGAGGTCGATAGACACCTCTTTTAACTCGTCATCCATCGTATTATTAAATGCCTGAGCCGTATTAGATGCTATATTTCTGGCCATAGTTTCAACGTTGCCTTTGAGGGCGTTCATGCCATCCTTCCATCCCTTCGACACTTTGTCCCAGTCGAGTGTGACAACACCTTCTATCACTGTTCCCATTGCCTTGAAAGAATCGACAATCTGATTGAGTATAAACTTGGCAACCTCCCACATCGTCTTGAACGAGTTAACGATACTGTTCACGGCTCCACGCACAACAATAGATTTGTTGTACATACGAATAAACCAGTTGACAATATCAACACAGCCTTTGATGATGTTGATAATGCCGTCATTGATAAACACTTTTGCCTTGGTCGTCAAACGCTCAAAAGAACCGCCCGTAGTATCGAAAACAGCGGCTATTGTGTTTTCAAGTTCTATTTGGCTACGGAGTTGCTCTTCTTGAAGTTCTCCGAGTTCTCCAGCACGGTCTTTGACATTATCAAGGTTCTTGTCGATGTCTTTCAGAGTGAGGATATATTGCAAACCTGCATCCTCACCGGGACCGCCGAAGATGTCCGCCAATGCGGTGCCGACTTCAGATGATGATTCCGGGAACTCGGCCAGCTTTTCCGACACTTCCTGCATGATGTTAAAGGTGGTCTTGCTTCCATCAGCCAAATCCTGCTGCACTTGTTTAGATGAGATGCCTATGCCTTCCAACGCCTCGGCTGTTGCTTTTGTCATCTCTCGAATACGCAAATTGCCCTCTTTTATGACATCAATGCCTTTGTCGGAATATATACCGGCTTGATTGGCTTGTGTGGTTATGGCGATGAACTCACTTGCCGAGAGTCCTGCCTCACGGAAATATGCAGGATATTCCTTTATGTTTTCCAAAAACTCTCCGTTTACGTCCGCCCCGGCAACAAATCCGTCCTCAATCAACCGCATGGACTCTTGGAACGATATGCCGAATTGTTTAGACATCGCATTGGCACTTTCCAATACTTCTCGGAAATCCTTGTCATACATGTCGGCAACAGCCTGGACCTCGTTTCTGGCCGCTTTCATGGCATCACCGGTAAGGCCGGTAAAGTCCCGAGTCAGTTTTGACGCTTCCACAAGTCCCTTGTTATAGTCGTACCACCATTTGAATCCGGCGGCGACTCCAACAATACCGAGAAATGCAAGTACCCACGGATTGGATAACATCCCCATGAGCGTATTTCCGAGAGCCTTTGCTTTTGTGCCAAGACCATCCATCACACCACCGGCGTTGGTTTTACTTAACCCTTGCAATGACTCACCGAAATTGGTGTTTATGCCAACAAGTCCCAATAGTTCATCTGCTGCATCCTTATTGGCTTTTGTCCGATCCTCCGTAGCAGATGTTTGCTCTTGAATGGCGGGCGTGTTATCCTTGATGAGCTGTGTATTTTCGGCTATCTTCTTATTTAGCTTTTCAATAGTAGCCTGAGCATCATCACTTGAAAGATCAACGTGCTTCAGAGCCTCTTGGAGTCTCTTGTTCTGAGCCTCTGCCTCAGCTATGGATGTGGCATCTTTATCGATAATGTCGCTGACATCAGACAAACTACGCTTATTCTCCTCAATCTTTTCGTTGAGCTGCGCCAAAGTCTGTTCATAGTTCTCATCAGAGGTATTCAGCATCCTCTTGGCATCTTCCAAAATCTTAGTCTGGTCGATAAGGTCTTGTGTAGTTCTCGCCTCCTGATTCATGGCGGCGATAACGCTCTCGGTCGCTACGACACCATGCTGACCGGCGATTGCATAGTTGCCGACATTGCGCTGAAACTCGCCCATGTCGGCGGCAACGTCTTTGAGGTGAGCGTCGAGATTCTGAATGGATGCTTCCAATTCTTTGCCGAAATCGGAGTTACGGCCCTCCTCGCTCAAATCCTTATAGGCTTTCTTCAGCAGCTCCAACTGTTGCGACATGTGAACATAACTGCCTTCCTGAGATTGTGAGGCTTTCTCCTCAGCGCTCATGATCTGCGTAAGAGTCCTCTTCTCTTGTGTAAGAGAGCGGTGCTGTGCTATCAACTGCGCCTGCTTTGCCGTGAACTGAGCCATTGAGATACTCCCCGCCGATAATGCCTTCTCGTTATCCTTTTGGGCTTTCTTATTCTGTTCAAGCTCACGATTTATCTTGACCAGACTTTTCGCCTGTTCCTCATAGGTGTCGTGATATTGGTCGAGCAGTTTCTTTACCTTCTCGTGTTCGGTATATGCCTCACGCTGGGTCTTGTTGACACGCTCCTGCTCCATCAACTGCCGGGAGATGGTGTTGGTGGTGTTGGCTACTACTTGGCTCTGCTCGGATATGGCAGCGTTGAGACGTTCCGTGGCGACGGTCGCCTCTTTGGTCTTATCGACAAGAAGTTTCTCAAGCTTGTCAATATCACCGACAACCTTAACATTCACATCAACGCCTTTCGCCAACTCCTTTGCCGTGGTGGTGTAGGTATTGAGCAGCGTCTGAATCTCGGTGTTGAGTTCCTTGATTTTGTCGATGGTCTCCTGGGGAACCAGGTCTGTTATCTTTGTTTCGCTCATCAGTATGGCGTTATATATTCTACAATCGGTTTCCCAATCTCTACCGAGATTGACGCGAACCCATAGGTGCCATCATCGTTTTTATAGATTACGGCTGTTTCTCCTTCCATCTTGGCCCACGCTTTTGCTAATCTGCGAAATCGGTCTAACTCCTGACCCATCCGCTTATGTTCACACGCACAACTCATTTGTATCCACAATCTTTGAAAAACGAATCTATTGCCGGGAGCATATAAGTAGTATTGAAATAGCTGATGGCGGTGGATCCCATGTTGAGTATCTCATCACCATACTTTGCTACGATTGACGGACCATCGCCATTGCCTGGATCCACGACAAGAACATCACCTTTGCGGGTTGCGGTTATCTCGGAATAGAATTTACCATTGATGAAAAGGTTGGGGACTTCATCGGGGCGCGGCGGCAATCCGAGCATGGTGCCGGACACGGGTGGTGTGATACTGTACTTCCACGCCTTGTAATCTTTGGCTCTGTGATACCACGTCCCCTCCTCCTCAAAGAATGGGTCATCATCGTATGTCGGAGAGAGATGTTTGCCGTCTCCGTCAAGACCGCTATACAACTGTTCGGTAACGGCACGAAGAACTATGCCGGAATTGTCGGAAAGGCATTGAATACACGCCTCCTCAAATCCGTCGGAAATCTTCTTGATGATGTTCGCTACTTCTTCTATACCCATAATGAATATTTTTGCCGAGAATGTTGCCTTTTGCTGGAATATTAAGGGCGGAAATGTTGCCACTCCCGCCCCGTCATTATTATTCGGCTTTCTGCTTGGTCCGCTTGGCAGGCTTTGTGATTAGGTCGTAGACCTGACCGAGTATCTTCTTTCGGGTCGCCTCATCCCGATCGAGCCAGAAGAGATTGATGTGCCGGGACTCAAATTCATCCCGGCTCATCTTCTTTATCTCTTCATCATTGAAGTTGACACGCTCAAAAATCATGCTACCTGCTCGATTCCTTTGATGTCGTTCTCATACAGCACGGAGGGCGACTTGAGGCGGATGTCGGCCCCGGAGGTTGAGGCGATGGTCAGGGTCTGGGTTGCATCGTCGTATGATGCCGCTGAGGTGGCACCGTTGATAACGGTGTTGCCGGCGGCAACGATGAGGGGACCATAGATAGCAGTAACATCATAGCCGCCTACATCTTCAAAGAGTTTGTAGGCGTTGCCAGTGGTTTCGGCTTTCTCCAGGCGCACCCATGTAAGACCGAGAACGCACTTCTGCGGGTTGAAGTCGAGCTGCACGAAATCGAAGTCAGTGATAGCACGCTTGGCGTTCTCGTGCGCGAAAGTAACGGTCATGGTAGCCTTTGTCGATGAGGTGTTGAACGGCGTGGAATCGCCATAGACAGCGGTCATGGGATAACCGGCGAGTGTGTCGGTGCCGTCCTTCAGACCGAACAGCATATTGTTGTCGTCGAAGAAGTAGGCATCCCACTGCTGATTGTAGGTTCTGGTAAGAGCCGCCATCAGTTCCGGGAAGAACTTGTTAAGGGTGAATGTGTCTTTGCGGGCGCTTACGCCGGTGGGAGCTTCGCCGTCATAGCCGTTGGCTGCTGTCTGAATTTCGCCGCCGTTCTTGGCATACTCCGTGAAACGGACAATGCCGAAGATGCGGCCCGGGCGGTCGGCATGAACCATCTGCTCCAGCTTTTCGGCGGTGAGGTCGGCGGGCAACTTGGTGCCGGGGGAACGAGGATGGCACCTTTCATGTTCTCGAAATCGGGCGGACACTTAGACACACCCGTGTTGAGTTGTGCGGAATCGCACGTTCTAAGTTTTCTCATTATATTCTACAATTTGGGAGTTTGACTTTTAATTCAAGATTGCTGATATTAATGGCATCAATGGGTTCGCTCACTTCTTCCCCGGTGCCCGTGTGCGCCCCATATCTGCCATAAGAGTAGTTTTCAGAGTATTCATGCGCTACATGCTCATCATAGCCAAAATCAAATCTGCCATCTTCTTTGAGGGCTTCAAGGAATCTGTTATAAATCGGTCGAAGAATGTTCTTGAACGATGTCTCCAGACGCTGTTCATTGCTCCATTTTTTATCGGATGAACAGGCAATGAGTATCCTGACTTTCGCCTTGCTATGATAATCCGGGGTATTGCGCTGCTCATTGAACGGGCAGAACAAGGCGATCATCGGAAACTTCATCTCGGCTCCTCTCGGCGACTTGCTCAAATCATCGAGTTTGTCTTTGACATATTGGGCATTGCCGAAAACATAGTGAATGGGCGGACAAGGAATCTCTTTGACTACACCTCTCGGCATTACGACCGTGAGCGTGCAATCGACAGCGGTTTCCTTAACAACATCCGCAATTATCTCTATTATTTCCCGGCTCTTGCTCATAGATTGAACTGATTGATTTTGGTAAGCATTTCACTGTCGATGCTTATGCCGGCCATTGTGCAGTTGGAAGACGCACACCACTCGGCAAAGCGTCTGTGCTTATTCACCATCGTATTCCAGATATTAACCTGACGGACAATCGGTGCTACATACTCGTTGGCGCATTTGAGCCTGACAAGACCCGATACTGTGCCTTGCGTATTCGTGTCGCGGAGGATATGGAAGAAAACATAGTCTGCAAATGAATCGCGCAGACAATCACACACTGCATCTAAATTGTCATGGTGTGTGGGCTTCTCATCCTCATCGAGACACACGAGATATGCGTTGACCTTATTGCCGATTGTCTTGCCGAGCATGGCTACAAGATAATCCTCCTGGTGCTCGGCTATAAAGGCTTCTATCGTGTTGTTGACCTCTACCGCATTAGAATGTGGCAGAGTGCCAAGCGTAGCATTAGCGTTTAAGATATGTCTCGCTCCTTTGGTGAAATAAGAACAGTCTATAAGCATCTTTACTCTGATTTTTTAGATCGCTTGGATGTCTTTTTGGCGGGCGCTGCTTCCTTAGCATCATCCTCCGATACATCTTTGGTGTCATCGTTTACAGGGGTTTTGTCATCTGCGTCGAGGTTCACCTCCTGCATATCTTCAACCTCAATGTGCTTGTTATCCATCGCGGCGGGTTTCGAATCAATGTTTGCATTTTCCGGGGTGTTGGGAACGCTTTCCGTGAGATTTTCACCGATTTCAGCCGTATTTTCGGCTGTTTCGCTGATTTTGGGAACGATAATGCCGAATTCGGCAAGACGCCCGGCAATCTCTTCGGGGATGGTCTGACCACCCTCTACGGCTATCGACACAACAAGGCCGGCGAGTTCGGCAAGCCTATTCTTTTCGGCGATTAACTGAACACGCTCTTCGCCAAGTGCGCTGTGGCTTTCTATGAGAGTCTTGACGCTATACTCATCGAGAGCCGTTTCCGGCTCAGCCGGGGTGATGGAAATCACGCCTCGGCTGATACGGATACGGTTTTCGCGGAGTATCTTGTCAACTTCCTTAGATTCGCCTTTCAAGATATACGCTGGCATAGGCTTAGTCTTTGGCGAGTGCGGTGATGAGGTCGGCGATTTTGCCGAAAGAGAACGCCCAGGGACATTCGACGAGCAGGATGAGCTCTTCTTGGCAGATGAGAACCACCTGATTCTTGAGCTTGCAGTTCACGTCGTCGGCCCATTCAAGGGTCATGGTGGTGTAGTCAACAATCTTGGCTCCGTTGCGGAAGTCGCCGAGGAAGTAGTGCCCCATCGGGATGTCGGTGTTGGGGACAACGGTCAGGTTGCCGACGCGGAGGTTGCCGTTGGCGTCGCGGACCACATCGAGGCGGTTGCCGTCGGTGGCCTTCTCGCAACAGATGGCGGTGATGGTAAGGGGGTTCAGCGCGAGGATGGTCGGGCGGAACTGGGCATAGGTCATGACGGCGACGGCTGCCTGAAGAGCATCCATGCTGTTGGGGGTCTCGATGCTCTTGTAGAGTCCGTTGCGCACATCTGCCTTCATCGCGGCGGCGTCTGCCTTGTTCTGCTCATCGGTGGCACCATCCTTGAGTTTGGCACCACGAAGCAGGAGCGTTGTGTCGTTCTGGCGGATCACGTCGAAAGTGCCGTTGAGGTCGGTGCTTGTTACGGCACCTGAAACGACAATCTTGAATCCGCCGCGGAGGAGGTCATAGGGCTTCTCCAGATGGATAAGAACGCCGTTGCCTACTGCTTCGATGGATTCGATACCGCCGGCCGGGATGCTGACGATGTTGTCGTTGAGGATATTCTCGACAGGTGTTACACCCTCGTAGGTTGTGATACCTTTGAGGTTGTCGCCGGAGCCGTCGCCGAAGAGCAGACCGAAGTCCTCGTTGTTGCGGACAGCCTCGACAGCCATGTTGAGAATGAACGAGCGGATGTAGACGCGGCTCTTGAGCATACGCTTGGAGATACGGAAGTGAGTACCGGCGCGCTTCACCTCGGCACTCTTCTCACGAATCTTGACCATAGATTCGGGGAGCATACCGTTCTCCGACACATAGCGGGCATTGCGGTCTACTTCGTAGATTTCCTGATAGGCGATTGAGGTCTGTTCGGGATCGCCGGTGAGAACAACTGCATAATCGCGGATATGAGCCTGCTTGTCGCGGGCCTGAGTAACTACATCGTTGCTCTGACCGGTGAGCATAACGTGGCTGTCGCCGGTGTAGTTCTGCGTGAGGGAAATGTCTTTGAGGACAAAGCCCTTTGCCGATGCGCCGTGCTGGAAAGCGAACTTCTGGAACGATTCGGAGTCATACATCTCATTGAACGACTCGTCGAACTTGGAAACGAAATCGGTACTGATTCCTTTCTCTTCCAGTTTCGCGATCTTCTCGCCGAGGCTCTTGGTGAGCGTCTGGAGTTCGGAGTTCTCCTTGATGAGTGACTGGATGGATTCGTTGTCGATTCCGGCAAACGGTTTGAGAGCGGTGTTCATCTTTTCCATGAACTGCTCATCGGTCAACTGACCCTCGTTGCTCTTGTTAACTACATTGACGACCATTTCGGCGCACTTGCGGAGAAATGCAGCCTGAGCCTCGGGCATGCCGTCAAATTTAAGGCCGAGGTCTTCTACTGTTACTTTCTTGCTCATATATATGAAGTATTGAAAATGTTAGATATACTTGTTGAGGTTCTCAAAGAAATCATCGCTTGATTTCTCGACAGTTTCGGGTGTAGTGCCTTTCTGCGATGTATCAGCGGCGGGCGCGGGCTCTTCTTTGATTTCGGGCGCGGGATTCATAAGCAGATTGTTGGCTGCATATACTTTGCCCCAGCAGTGGGGGCAACGTGCGTATGAGGCGAAATCGGCAACGCTCTTCTCGGTAATCTCCTGCTTGGTGGATTTAACCGCGTCGATGATGGAAAGCACCTCTGCACGAATGGATGGCTCCAGGGCGTGTATCTGCTCAGATACTATATCCTCGGCTATCCATCGAGTGTATTGGTTGGCATATCCCAACACTATCTGCTGGAATGTGGTCTGTTCGGCCTTGTCATAGTCGAACTGATAGCCACAATGGGGACAAACAACCATGTTGTTGCCCTCAAGTGCCTTGAAACAGGCATCAAGTTCTTGTTCGATGTTCATAAGTCGTTCGTCGCTATATCCTTTTTGCTTTAATGCCATCTTCAAAAGGTCCACAGCATCACGAACCTGCGAGGGTGTCGCACTCTTCAGCCCTACAAGGTAGGTGTTGGGATTGGCTCCCATCCATGTAAGGGTTGAATACTCATACATCTTCCACTGAAGAACCTTGCGCCGGTCCTCCTTGTCTCGCCGGATTGCTTTTACACCGATGGAGTGTTCAAGCGTTCTGCCAGCCTCGGCAAACAGTTTGTAGTCGGCGAGAATATCTCGGCCGATCTGCTTGGAAAGGTTGAGTTGCCCGGTTACGATGAGGTTGTCTGACTTCTCCTCACCATACAGCGGCACTCCTAAGAGTTGTGTGCTGTCATGGTTGAGGAACCAACGCATACGGTCCATATCGTGGGTTATGGTTTCCACAAACGAGCCGGGCATTGAGATGTCGTGCTGTGCATCCTCAATGCCTATACCGTTCACCGCAACGGTGACGATACCTTTTTCATCCACGTCAGCCGTTTTGGTCTGATACGGGATTCTTTTCAATGTTTCGTTCATTGCTTTCTTCTCCTGTTGAGGGTTTTGAATTATTTGATTTTATGATTGTATCTATCTTTGCGAGTTCTTCGGGAGTCATATCAAACTTGACCTTGTTGTAAATGTCTCCCTCCAATGCGGTTTCATATATCTGGGCGCGCCAGTCGTTGTAGGTTATCAAACCATCGTTGAACTGATTCCGGCAACGCTCATTTACGAGCTTCTTAACTTCTTCGGATTCTTTCAATCCGACTTGCAGGCAGTCAACATCATTGAAATTGCAGTCGATGTAGTAGCCCTCTTTGTCAAGTCCCAAGAACAGGGTCAAATCCTCGCAGAACTGTTTTGCCATCGGAATGATAGTGCCACAATAGGCACTTTTCTCGGCAACTGCCTGATTACTGAATGTCGAGTGGTCCTTACGCGGTACAAGCACATCGGGAATACCATACAGACCTGCAATCGTGATCGCATCAAGCAATGTTTCCTCAAATGGCTGTAACTCGGATATTGATTGGTTGAGCCGGATAAACTCGATGGGGACATCTGTTACTCCGATAGGCATCTTGTTATCCCCGAACCCGTATTTGCCGTTCAACTCCTCTAATAGTTCTTCCTTCTCCTTTGGCTTCATTGCCTGGGTGCCGAGTTCGCCACCATCTTTCTTGGCTACGATAAAGCCGAGTGCGCCACGCTTGACATATATGACGTTTCGTGCCTCATATACCGCGATGAGGTTGCTGATTGCTCTATGGGCGGCTTTGAGTCGGCTCTCTGATTTGAGGAAATCTGCACCGGTACAGTTGAGGTATTGGGGCATCCCGTCTCGGTCGTGCCATACTTGGAAAGTCGGAATCCTTATAAGGGTATCATTGGAGCGTGCCAACTCATACCCTCCAACCAACTCTTCAAATTTCGCTATTCCGAAAAGAGGAATCTTTGTGCCGGCAGGCACTACCTTAACCCAATTCGAGGGGATTGACCAGAAGTTGTCGCAATATTTCCACTTGGGCATATCCTTGAATGTGTCTGCCATAGCAGCACGCATAAAGGCGTTGCCCGTTACGAGTTTGAAAACATGGTGCATATACACCAATTCACGCCATCTTTGTATGCTGTTGGGAGCTTGCAATATCGCGTTGAGGCGGTCTGCTTTCTGCGATCGGCCGTTGCAATAGATTATGCTGTCATCTTTGTATGACCTAATCTCAAAGTGGGCTCCGGCAATGCGCCTGGCGATGAAATCTATTGGGAAGAATACCTCCGGGACTGTATGGAACAGCGTGAGGAAATTTCGGTCGGCGACATACGGCGAGGCTATCTCACTCATAAGATGTACGCGCCACGCCTCATCATCATAGTTGTTCAGCTCCGGCTTTGTCTTCTCAACCGGGGCTTCTGATGCTGATTTCTCAGTGGCGAACCATCCTTTTATTTTCTTTACTAACTGCATTGTCGCTCTTTTGGAGCAAAAATAAGTTACATTGTTTTCGGTTGAGCCAAACAGCCGAAAAACTCAATTTTAGACAATGCACAAAATCGCTATTAAGGTTCAATATTACAAACACTTACAACCACCATCCACTACAAACCCAACTTTAATACCGCCTGAATGAATCCACTTAACACGGCACTGCTCTCTATGTTTTCATTGGCATCCTTGTTGTAGTCCAGAAGATTTGTCATAAACTCTCCATACTCCATATTGTCGTTCATTCCGGATTCATTGAATCGGATATTGCTCTTGACATAATCGGAGGTGGCGGCTATACGCCGGGGCAGATCGGTGCTTTCATGTACGACACGCACATCTCCTGAAAGGCTGTCGCGGAGATCCCTTGCCATTAGGTAGTAGGATTTGGAACACTCCAGTATCACACGGCTACTGTTGCACTCGGTCAATGCCGTTTTCATATTCTCGGTTGATGTGGTCTCTATGAATCTCACATCGGTTATATGCCAACTATCGCCGCACTTCTTTCCGTATGCGAGTACAAAACGCCCATTGATGTTAGGCATACAATAGACCAGGTTCTCGGTATAGGCGCACTCGGTAGATGGGTTATAGAATCTGATAGCCCCATCAACAGCATAGAGGTTGCGTTTACGGCGGTTAGAGAACAATAGGAATTGCTCTCGGAGAATGTCAACTACAATATACCTCTTACAGTCCGAAAGGTGCCCGTGTTCCTCATAGGTTTGCCCGGTAATCTTATTCTTTATCTTGGTCTTTAAGATTGCTCCATTGGCATCCTTCTGAACGCTCATGTAGTCCTCTATCGAGGTCTTGCAGTTTTCGCCAATCAATATGCCGAGTTCGGGCAGGGCCTCATCGTATATGGCGTTGATAAATTCGCCGGACATGGGCACACTCGGATTCTTGTTGCCGACACAATCGACAATCTCAAATCCCTCTTTCTGCAATACCCCGATGAACAGGTCCAGGAATGAACGTTTCTCATCATCTATCGTGTTGGCTGCTTTCGTGGAGGCATCCCCATGTATATAGACCTTAGAGGCGTTCAACTCCCTCAGCCTATTGGCAACGAGTTTGGCGGCTTTGCGTGCTGAGTTGTTGGGACTCTCGGCACATATCTCATCAAACTGCCGTATGCTGATAGTATCGCCAATATAAGCCTGCCAAAACTGAACCGAGATATACGGCATCACGTTGCTGTCGATACTCAGATGAACGGGCAATTCGGGATTATATGCAACCTCGGCGGTATGCTTGCCACGATTGAAAGAACTGAAGAACTCGGAACCGGTGCGGATTACACCCCATTCTCCAAGGGCGTACACGTTGTAATAGTCGGGATCATGTTCGCGGTCATACTCAAACGTGGCGATACACTGCTCATCATAGTAGCCGTATGTCCCATCCGGCGAACCGACAACCCAAAAGTTATTGAGGTAGGTAGTCTGGATAACAACAGTATCGGGCGAGTGCTCTATCATCTCGCCGGTCCTCTTGTGCATTATCACACGAGGCTCATTCATCTTTATGGACTTGACCCTTGTAAGTTCTTCGGGTATTGTCTGACTGCCTAACTTTACAGCCATAGGGACATCATGCCATTTCTGCTTGTCAAATACGTTCTTTTTAATCCAATGGGTCTCCTTGATGGGGTTGAAAGTATAGATGAGCTGCTGTCCCTCCATACCACGCAGACGCAAACGAATCTGCTTGTAATCGGCTTCCTCAAACTCTGACCATTCATCGAGAACGACACGCTTGAAACTCGATAGACCTTTGATTTTCTCGGCATCATCGAGACCTTTGAACACGATTCTCGCTTTGTTCTGAATACAGGTTATAGTCTTGACTCCATCGGAGAATTTGAACAACTTACTTATTTCAAGTTGCTCGGCGGCTGTCTTGAAATCTTGATAGACGGTATCTTTGATTGACGCTCCGACCTTTCGCATTACAAGGTGATTCGTTCCCTCCCATAGTGTCAGTATGAGGATAGCCTGAGCCATGCTGTATGTCTTGCCGGATGAGGACCCTCCGAACATGATGATGTTACGGATGGTCTTATTCTGCAAGAACATCAGCAGGTAGAAGAACAGTGGGTTGAATAACTTATAATTCAGAATCATTGTTTTTGGCGGTTTTTGGGCGTATCGCTGACACTTTGCTACATTTCTCGGTATCTCGCTATTGGGGAAAGTTTACATTTTGCTACTTGGCGGTACTATATATGTTATATTGATGTTTGCTCTCAACATTATTGCTAAACTCTCAACACAACCTATCAACATAATCTCTCTAATCCTGATCATCGCCGAAGCCGATGCGGATTTCATTAGTCATGTTGCCCGTATTGTTGACATTAACCTCTTTGGGGGCATCCCAACCATTCCACGAGCCTAACAACCGGGCGGCTTCTACTCGCCCGTTCAACTCATACTCGACTACGCCTTTATTGTTCTTTATCTTCTTCAAGGCGTTGCGCATACGCTTGGGCAGTTGGCTCGGTGTCTTCATCTTGATTCTGCCGGTCTTGGCATCCACTATATAGAGGTCGTTAGGGTCGGCTGTTACTATATCCATGAGAACCTGCTCGACCTTTTCGCGCTCGATGCGTGAGCGCGCTGCCCTCTCCGCTCTTATCTCGTTTATCCTTGTTGCAACCTTGCTACTTGCTAAAAGTCGGCTGGCATTGCTCCAGATTGTCTCCGGTTGCATATTCGATGTGTCATAAGCCATGCGGTACGCCTCAGATGCGTTGCCGTCAGTATCGAGATAGAACTGACAGAACCTTTCTTGCTTTTCCGTGAGCCGTCGCTCGTGGCTTATGCGCTGCTGTTTCTCTTTCTTTGCCATTGTGATGATGATATGATGAGGTGTTAATTATTCTATTGTTTCCTATTGTACCATTCAGATGAATCAAAAGAGAATCAAAAGAAGATACAATAGACTTTGACACTGACTTTGACAGATGTTTGTAAAAGTCTTTTGGCTTTAACCCGCCCCGAAAAATTTTGTAGGAATCATACAAAAAAGCCCGTTTGAGGCGCGAAATATGCCCGTGAAAGCCGTTTTGCTGTATGAATGTGGTGGGGATTGGGTCAAATTCATAGCCGGGAGAGTGGATTTAACGGTTATTTATGCCGATGAGGTTGAGAACAAAATCACGATCGCTCAACAATTCGGCGGTTGCTGTCAGTGTGGTGCCAGTGGTGATGATGTCATCGTAGATTATAACCCGCCGCTCGGCAATGGGCCGGAGCAGATGAAAGTCGGGATCCAAGCGGTTGCGGTTGATACACTGAACGGCATCGGCATAGAACGGAATGCCGAGAGTGTCCGCTATGCGCTCACATACCGCAGTGGCGAAGTGGAACCCGTCTGCATGACGGCGCCGGGGCGTGGTGATGATACACCAATCTTCCGTATTGTTGACAAGACGCTGAATGAAGTTGCAGGCTGTCTCGGCAAACAAAGCGGCGGTATCGGCCGAGTGCTTTATCTCGCTGAATGGCGTTCCGCTCTTGGTACGCTTGAACTGGGCGAAATACACCAGGGAGCCGAGATGGTGCAGGACAGTCCGGGGCGACAAATCACAAAGAGGGATATTCCCACCCTTCAGCCGAGGCCGAGAGGTTGGAACATCCCAATTATCCATGCGTATTATCTTACTGCGTCTGCTCATAGTCCATGCTCTCAAATATGCGCCTTATGCCGTCTGCAACAGGCGTATATTGCAAAGGTACTGTATAAACCGCCTCGTTGACCGATTGCTCTTTGCGGTCAAAATCACGCTCTTCTGCAATCATTTCTATTTCAAGAGGTTTATATTGTTTTACCAATTCAGCGAAATGCAGAGTGGTTGTCTCCTCCGGATTCGCGGCATTGATGAGCTGATGGTTACACCCATAGGCATAAACAAGACTTTCAACAATGTCATCAATGTAGGTAAAGTGTCGCACGTTACGCCCCATGTTGTAGAGTTTCACCCGCTCCTGATTGAGCAGGTGCCAAAGAAGAGTACCCTGACGCGGTCGGGGACCGTACACGTTGTGAAACCTTACCCCCGTTGCTCTCGGATGATAACACCGGGCATAGTCCTCGTTGAAACGCTTGCTGATGCCGTAGATGGATGTTGTGTTGCCATCGGCCGCTGTCGATGATGAGGCATAGACTAACTTTATACCTCGACGGGCGCAGGCATCGCAAACGATTTTGAACACCTCAATGTTGTCGCGGATAATGTCGGTCTTGTTCACGTTGAAAACGGATGTCTGAGCGGCAAGATGATAAACACAATCAACGCCGGAGATGTCGGCGGATGTGAAAAAATCACCGGCCTCAATCCCGTTGAGGCGGTCGATACTGCACACCTCAATGCCTCGCTTTCTAAGCGCAACGGCGAGAGCCTTTCCAATAAAGCCCTCGCCGCCGGTGATGATTACTTTCATGTCTTATTTCTCGTTGAGTTTGTCTAACAGTTCCTCTGCCTCACGCCGGGCAAAGTCGGGATCCTCTTCATCCTTGAATTGTTTTACATCAATCCAAAGTCCCGGCCATGTGCGGACCTGAACGGAGTATGTTGGGCAATACAGATGCCGGTTGTGTGAGTGAACCCATTTGCAGGTTCTCCTGATACGATACTTTTTCTTCATTTGATAGGAATTGGTTTAAGGGTTGTGAGATCGAGAAAATAGAAACACGACTGATAGACTATTCGCTTGCCGTAGATTTCGGCGGCAGCGTGCTCCAGCCGACAGCCTTTGGAGTTGTGGAAACCATTGCCGAACACAACGGCGTCGATGTCTTCGGCTAACAGAGCCTCAATGTCTTTGCCCATGTAGTAGGCATAAGGCTTGCCTGATTCCGGGCAAACATCAAAGGGGGTTATGCACTCGTGGCCATGTTCGGTCAGTTTCGCCTTGATCCGCTCGGCTTGACACTTGGCATCAATGAGCGGTCTCCCGCTGATGGGAATTGATATATACGCTTTCATAGGCGGTGATTGATTGTTGGTTACAATTTTAATTCCCCCGAAATCGAGGGAATTAAAAAAGCCCGACTGACTTTGTAGGTCAATCGGGCCGGGGCGTCGGATTATGTAGATGAATGACGAAAAAAGGAACTACAAATTATCCGACAAAATTTGAATCTCGTATGCTATGGTATCGAGAGCGGCTTTCAGCTTCTTGCGCTCCTCTATGGTAAATCCCTCTCGCTTACCGTTCACTATGTCATTATTGAGTTTATGACACAGCCAGGACCGGGAACGCCCAAAGAAACGCTCTGCAATGTAGGACACTTTCAGCACTTTTGAAATGTCCTCTCTTTTGAGGTCTACCACTACTTTATCCGGGGCAACCTCTCCATTTTTCAAACGTGCCAGGACATCATCGGCTAACCGCTGACCCTCATCGGATTGAGCACGCTCCATAATCTCTTTAACTAATTCTTCGTCTGCCATAGTTTATTTTTTTAAGGGAACCGCTCCCCCTTTCGGGGGAGGGTTCTTTGTTTCGGGGAGTCTCTTAGACTAAGGTCAACTCTTTAACTACTGCTCTGATGTAGTCTCGGAGGATTCGCTTGTCGCTCTTGTCAGTCATTGTTCTGAACTTTATCAAGAGGGCGACTACCTCGATGATTCTTGATTTGAATTTTTCGTCATTCATTTTGAATCGGTTTTGGTTAAACAATCGGGTTAATTATCTCTTTGTCTTATTGACACTGCAAAGTTAATCAACTTTTGTTGAATAACCAAATTTTTGAGCACTTTTTTTCAAAAAAATCACTATTCCTCCGGAATAAACTTCACGCTCTCGCTCCATCCGTCGGGCAGTCGATCGGAACGTGGCCAGATTGCCGTGATAGAGTCCGGCGTCTCTACAAACCTCACTCCCCAAACGCTTTTGGCGCGGTCTTTCATCGCTTTCACGAGGTTGTTGTAAGTCCGGGGCGCGTCATCCATCGGGACACTGCAAACGGCTACATCTACGCTCCCTTGACGGTGTATTATCTTTGCTCTCCCTTTCATCAGAATGGCGGTTTTGATTTGGCATAGTTAGGACACTTTTCGCGATAGGCACATTTCCCGGCTTTTGCTTGGGCGAAACGCTCGTGCCATAGCTCTTCGTAGACATCAGTACCCATCTCTGCCTCTTCGTTGAGATATGATACGAGTTTCATGCAGAAGAACCCGTGATTAGTTTCCTTATCATCGTGGAGAGATATGATGCCGTTTCCGTTTGGTCTTGCCATGTCAATTTATTTACATGTTTACAACTATCGTCAGCTTACTCCCCTCGGGATAAGTGAGTGCTTTCTTAAATAATTTATGACATCTCGCCGGGATATTGCGTGTCCTTAGGTGCATCTCATTCCACATTATGCAGAGGCCGCGCTTCCCTCCTGGGGAGAAGTGCGTTGCTCCCGTCTTAAGACATGGGTAACTACCGCAACTCCCCGGCTCATCATAGAACCTGACCCCGTTTATCTCTATCATGCTAAAATGGTTTTTTGATTACTTTGTGGCCCGGCTTGAATTGATATGCCTCACCCTTTTGGAGATTGGGAGAGTAATAACCCTTTGCCGGATATGTGCCATTTTTGATGTGGCTCTCTTTGGCTCTTTTTGAGGTGTGTGCCTGGCACTCTTTCATGAATTGCTCGGTCTTTTGCAATCCGAGACGGCGCGCCTGCCGGACAACTGAACGATGGCTGATACCGAGTATAAGGGCGCATATCTCATTCGACATATGCGGCCAGTGTATCTTCATCCACAACTGTTGTTGAGGTGTGAGATGAATTTTGCACGGCTGATCCTTTTTCAGTCCCATCTTGTTGCACTTCTGATAAATTGCCCGATAGGTAGTGCCGAAACGAACTGCGAGAGCCTCGGCGGTCATTGTGCCGTAAAGCTCTCGCAGTTCATTCTCTTCTTCCGGGGTCCAGCGTTTCATGGCTCTTTTACATCTTCCTTATGGCACGGGCAGTCGGGATCGTGAGTTGCCGCACTTGTCCCGTGATTGTAGAAATAAATGTAACTATGCCCACGATACTCTATTGTTGAACTGTATGCCTCATGGTCTTTGACCATATAGAAAATACAGATTCCCAACCACGCTGCACTTAGCGCAAGGCTTAGCATGAGAAGCACTTCTTTGATTCTTCTTTTCATTTTATTTGATTTAATTCTTTAACCAGCAATGATGAGTTAGGGCCAAACTCTCGCTCTTCATAGCCCCTTCTGAGATACCATTCAAGCACCCATTGAGGGCTATCGAGTGAACACCATTCAAGATGCACTCTCTTGTGGCCCTCCTTGGCAGCTATCTCTTCGGCGCGGTCTAAGATTCTTCCGGCGTGACCATATCGGCGCTCATCCTCGTTAACCCATAGGCTACAGATGAAAGCGGTTACTTTGTCTGGGCCTTGTGGCTCATCGTAGAGTTCCACCTGAACGGTGGCTATGCCCTCTACTACGATGATGTAGCGTGTCCGGCTATGCCATACCTGCTTTTGTACCATCATAGTTTTATTTGTTTGAATTGCTACATGGCATTACAACCACATCAACACCCTCGGCGATATGGAATAGAATCTGCTCTCTTTTGCCTCGTGTTATCTCGGCTTTATCTACTCCGAGTGCAAACATCACATGGTATAACAGCAGCATGTAGTGAACAATGATTGTTTCGCCTATAACTTGACATTTCTTGTTGATGCCATTGGGAATAATCCCGGTACCACCACAACACGGACACTCGGCCCACATCTTATGCTTATCTCCGTCAGTGTCGGTGTACTCCCATTCAACCTCACCCTCATCGTCGCAATCGGGGCAATCAGCAGTAGTGGTATCGTAGTCTATCTTCTGGCGGACAAACTCACCTCGGAGTGTGTCTATTGTTATGGCGGAAATTGGATTGTGTTCCGGCGTTACACTGGCAACATCGGGGAGATGTTTGTCGGTTGAGAAGTCTTCTGAAATGAACCGCTTTGCGACACGGAGGATAATGTAGGCATTCGTGGCGCATACATATCCATCTTGCTCAAATGGCTTCATCAACGCGGGTCGCATATCTTCTGCGTCTGCGACAAAGAGAGTGAGCAGCCTGTGCCACTCTGCTTGGGTTAATTCTTTCATGATGTATGGTTTATTTGATTAGTTCGGGTTTATCGTGGATATTGCCAATTACCTCAAACTGCCAATAGGCGGTTATTCCGATATAATCACCGCACAATTTAGTAGGAGCTGCGCAAAAGGAACAGGACTCTTTGTGGTATATAACATGACTGCTTACCAATTCATCTTCGATGTCATCATAGTACCTCACTATGTCTCCCTCATAGATTTCTTTCCCGTTCTTGTCGAGCATCCCGGTAAACTGCCCGATCGTCTCGGGGGCTACATCCTCATTTGGATATGCAACTTCATCTATATTGTTGATAGAGTCGGTACCTGCGAGGTAGCCATATATCCACTTACCATCGTCTATTCGCTTGCCTCTGAATTTAATTGTTCTCATTGTCATGGTCTCTCATTGATTATTCCAATTACCCATGAGGCGGAGTGATCGACAAGTATATCAATCTCGCCGGATAGTTGTATGAGGCATTTCTCGCCTTTTGGTGTAATTGTTACGATATGGTCCGCATTGATGAGAATATACTCATCTTCTTTGTCACACTCAAAGCGGAAGACTTCCGGATTCTCGGCTCTTTTTACTTCGATGAATTTAGCCATTACTCTCACCATTTGTGGGCTCCTGAGCCTTGCCGTGTTCGAGTCCAAGTTCATACGCGATTTTGAAAGCGGATGTCAATGCCCGATAATGGGCTAATGACATTTCGCCACACTTCTCAAGGAAGAAGATTCTGGCCTTTTCTAACGCCTCGTTATATTCTTTTTCATCCATATTTATTTGGGGTTAATGTTAGTCGCTACTGTTTTAGGTTCATGCAGAGGGCAAGTGCCGGTCTTTTCATCGTAAAGGGGCATTGTCCATGTCAAGGTCTCTTTTACTTCGGTGTTGAAAGGTATGTGCCGTTTGCAATTCTCGCAGAGTGTCGGCCCCCCGAAGTAGTTGGGGCCGACACAATAGGCGTAGTCTTTATTCATCACTCACTCTTTTTTTGTAGTGCTTTGATAAGCGCATCTGCTTCTCTCACACAATCGGAGGCTGTCATGTCAAGTTCTCGATTGCAGAAGGCTCTCACGTCGCCATCTTCGTGCGATAGACAACGGGTATAAATGTCTTTTGCTATCTCATATCGACGCTGCTCCCAATCAATATGGTTGGCGTCTTTTGTTTTGCGGTTGAGTGATATGACCGCATCCATCATTTGTTGCTCTATTACTGTCATCTTCTTAGTACCAGGTTAGAACTACATAATCATTACGTTGGTCGCTTTTGGAAATCCAGCCCGCGATGATTCGAATAACATCATCGACGGACTCTTGGATGTCATAGAGTTTGAGCCACTTGTCGAAATCTTCGCGATCGGCAACAATCTTGCCGATGAGGTCAGCCAAATCGGAGCGTGGCACTTTGAGCTGTTCAGAGCACTCCACATCCTCGCCCATCCACGTTAAATCCGGGCAATTCTCGTGAAGCATTCTGTTGATTTCTGCGGAACGATTGCTGAAAGCATCGGATGAGTTATGACGCACCTGATACTCTTCTGCTACATGAAGTTTATATCCCATTGTTATCGGGTTTATTGGTTTGACTTGTTATCTCTTTGATGAGGTCAAGGCTCCGGCGATTGATATAGCACTGCCAACATCCTAATGTTTTTGACCAGTGGAAGCCGCCCCTCTTCATTTTTGTTCTTGTCTCCTCTCCGGGTTTGCCGGGGAAATAGATGCGGACACGGTTCTCAGAGTAGCACTCTTCGATTGTGATGTCATCAATGGTGTACTCTCTATCTTCCTTTGATGTCAGAGCCTCCGCTTTTGCAAGTTGCTTTTTGGCGGCATTGATTTTGGCATTGTTGTTTGTCAGCATATAGCCGGGGAAGATGATTTGTGAGCCGACCATCTTGTTTGCCTTTGGTCTTGAGATTCCGAGGTGAACAAGAGCATCAATCTTATCGACATCGCTCATGCTCTTGGCACGGACTATCTTGTTGGCTCCTTTCATCTGCTCCTGAAGGGCTGTCAATTCAGCAATCTTCTTTTTGAGCCGTTCTACCGCATCATCATCGCCGATGTAGATGTTATCGTTATTCTCAACCGCCTCGGCTTTCTGACGGTAATAAGCCGCTTTCTCGGATTCGTGAACACTCCGCATCATTGAGCTATTGGAACGCTCCAGGGCGCGGCGGTGGGCTCGTTCTGAATGATGTCCCACGAGAATAGGCTGACCGAGGGGAATGTGTTCAACTGCGGCGCTGCTGGCATTAAAGGCGGCTGTTGCTCTTTTATCGGCATTATCGGCATACTCTCGGTAACGCTCCGCCCGGGCCTCTTGTCTCTCTTTTCGTGTCATTACTTCTCGGTTCTGATAAGTTCAACACGGATAATGGAATGATATTCACTCCTGATTTCTCGCTCAGCCTCTTGGCGGCTGTTCCCGCTTGCCCAGGCATTGAAGCCATCCTCGGGGTCGTAGGTCGTATAGACTCTAAAAACGTACTTTGTCATTGTAAAAGGTTTATTGGTTTGACTTATTATGCTATATCTTTCAGCTCTTCATCAAGAGCAATCCAGAGTTTATTTACATCCTCTTCGCTGAACTCAGACTCTTCATCTATATCTTCATCGTAGTGGGTAGCGGTAATTTCAGTAACCTCGCCCCATGCTCTTCTAAGATCGCAGCTCGGTGGAGTCCAATAATCGCCGGGGTCATTATCCCACTCTCCACAGCACTCATAGGTTACTTCGATGAGCCAACCATCTTCCTCATAGCAGAGGTAGTTAGTGGTTGAGTCATCACATCTTCCCCATCCATCTTCATCTTGCTCATAGTAAGACTCTCCGATTTCGTGGTCATTGTTGCGAATGAGTTCCACGAGGGTAGGAATAAGAGCGTTGAGGTCAGCGATTGTTTTCATTGTTATCTTGGTTTTATTGGTTTGACTTTTAGTTTGTTATACTGTAAAGTTAACCATAAAAAGCGGATGTTGCAATCAGAATGAACACCATTTTATCACCTTAACATTTACTGACATTTTTCCTCTCCGATGATGAAATCAGCAAGGGTTGAGGCTCTATTTGCAAGCACTCCGATGTTCATATCAACAATGGGATCCGGCTCTAACTTGAACCCCCATGTGTCCTCAAACTCATAGCACATCGCAACGATGAGCTTCAGCATATCATCCTGCTTGCGACTGACAGGCGCTTTGACCTTATCGGCAATCACTTTATCCATTTTGCGGTCATACTCTTCGGCATAATCAATCAGTTTATGGATAATCGCAACGAGGGTGGCACCATCGCGGTCTCTATCTTTCGGAATCTGCCGGTTGACAACATTCCCGATGCTGCACCACATCTTGAAGCGGTCAACACTGACATATTCAAAGTACCGCTCAACATAGTTGGTGTACGCCTGAAATGCGTTGCCGTAGGACTTGGCAAGGCGGGCTGTATGCTCTTCTACACACAGTTTGATAAGGCGATTGTGTTTCTTAAACTCACTGATACGCTTATCCCGGCAATGATTCACAAACTGAGAGGCATAATCAAGGGCGAGGGCCACAAGCATCTGGTGGATGAAATTCATCTTTACTGCAAGCGACACTCCGAACATCTCGTTAGCCTCTGCGGTGCTGATTGCTTTGGGAGGTTTGGGATTCCTGGGCGGAATTTTGATGCCGTAATCTAATGCCGGGCGGATGGGCACCGCGTCCGGCGCAATGCCCATCTTTGCCAACATCTCTTTGTCTAAGGGTGGTAGATTCATGTTGATTAAAATTAAAGCGGCTCAGACTTCTGATCCGAACCGCTGAAAAGATTGCTTGATTGAGATGGCACAAGGTCATCGAACAGACCAGGCACCCGAGGCTGTAATGCCTCATATTCTTCACGAAAAAACTCTTCTTTCGTTCTGCCGTATTTCTTACCCTTTCGGGTGTGAACATCGAATGTATAAGGAGGTATGGGGATAGGATAATGTCTGACATCATCAAGCCACCGCTCTACATCCACATCGTTGCGGTCATAGACAAGGTTCTGGAGGTGGTCGGCATCCCTGCTTTTGCGACACTCACAAAGCAGGAGCACCGCTTTGCTTACGAAGATTCTGCCTTTCGGCTCGGTCTTATTCTTGTTGACTAACTCGTGCCCCTGCCAAAGAGCCTCTATCTCTTTCGTGATGAGTCCGTAGCAGTCCTCGGCACTGATGGTAAACAGGCGTTTCCATACATAGTCCCGATAGTTGCTGTGCCAGAGTTCCAGGGCGAAGAATCCGGCAACTCGGGCATCAGCCCGCCGGATTGCTTTCTGCATGGCAGAGCTCACCTCAAAGAAGTCATAGCCATTTATAGTTCTTATTATCATAACTCGCTATTATTTGGTTGTTTACTACTGTAAATTTAGCCAAAAATGACGATATGTGCAATCAGATTGAACACCATTTTTAGCGGATAATCAGCAGGTTAGAATTTGAACTTGCAGGAGATGTTATACTCCACGAGCTGCTTTGTCTTGTCTTTGCCGTTGTTGGTTGCGCCTTTGATATTGATGCTGTCCCCAAAGTGCTTTTTGATGAACAGTATCGAGCGGCGTTCCTCTTCCTGATTGCGGAACGCTGCCAGCCCTCCGGCATTTACAAACGTGCCCTTCTGGGCGAAGTTGTAGCGGAGGTCGGTAAGAATCCGGCGTTCTTTGAACTTCATGTAACATGAAATCCAAAAGTCTTCTTTGAGCCGGATTTCTTCATTCCACCAGACATTCTTGTTATACCTCACGCCATAGGCGCAACCGGTGATCATCTTCGAGAGGGAGTAATACCCCCATTCGTTATACATCACCGGCGAAATGGCTGAGGTGAACCCGAACAAATGAACATCGAGCAGACACGCCAACTCATACAAGGATTCTATGATATGGGTTATCTGGTCCGGATCGCGTATAACCCCGGTCTCGCCCTTCTCGCAAAAGAGGGTTTTGACAACGTGAACATCATCGTCGAGCATCATTAAATCGCCAAAGTGCCGGGCCATCCAATTGCGTTTGGGAATAAGCCCTATGACATCATCGGGATGAGTTACTATCTCACATTCGGGGTTGTATTGGCGGTAGAGGTCTGCCTGACTTTCAGCAACACAGATGATGGGGTTGTTAACGAGTTTCTTTGCGAAAACACGATCGTGCCGCTTGTGTGAGGGGATTACGATTTTGAGATTGCTCATTTCCTTTCGCCCTCCAATGCGACACGAACATCTTTAACGTCGATAACATTGCTCTTGCTCACTTTGCCGGTCTTATAGGAGCGCATACGCTGCATACCAAGACGCTCACGGAGCCAGTTGCTATCAACCTCGTTACCTGACTGAATGATGAACAACTCGTGCTTCTCATCGTATTTGGGGACCAGGGGATATATTGCGGTTTCATCAGTGATCGAATCAAACCGCTCTTTGAACTCATCGGTTTTCTTTTCCGGGGAAAATTCAACTCCCCAATCCTGCAACTCTGATTTGTCCCACTCGTTGATCATCACATCAACATCATTCTCGCCGAAACTCACATTGTCCTTTGTGGCATATTCGCGCAACTTCTTCACATCGGTTTTAGGGTTGAGAATCTTGCAGGGAAGCTCTTTGTAGCCGAGTTCCTTGCAGGCACGCAAACGCAGATTGCCACAAACGACTATGTACCGCCCCTCCGGATATGGATAGACGATTAGTTCACGGAGTTCAAGCATCTCGGGAGATTCCTCAATGCTCTTTTTCATCGCCTCATAGCGATAGTCCCGAAAGAACCGGGGATTCTTCGGGAGTCCTTGGAGTTGCCCCTTGTTGAAATCCAAGAGGCCGATTGCTAAAATTGTATTTTCGGTCATTGCTATTATACATCATCAATTTACATCATCAGAATAGCCATTAACGAAACCTACTCATTTTGCCGGGCGTGTCGCTCTATGGTGTCCTTGAGCAACTGTTCGATGTTCTTGCACCCAATGCGCTGAAGATAGGTCAGAGTGGAAATCATAACCTCGGCCGCCGCCTCTTCCTTTTCGCTCCAGGGACCGGGATTGTCGCTTTGAAAACTTGACGCATCAAGTAACTCACGCCAATTCCGGGATATGTCATAAAGCAATGGTCGAGCCGATGAGTTGGAGGTTATTTTACCACTGGCGATTGCTATCTCTTCGCATCGGATAGCACTTTTGTTCAGCGTTATTGCCATTGGTAAAGAATTGGGTTAAGTGAATGACTGGTGTTATCTCTTTCGCGATTGCCGGGAGGCGGTCTTATTATTGTCATCATAACAGATGAGGTTAGTTGCGTTTGTGTTTGCGGTAGCGGTAAGCGAACACCGCTACATAGAAAATCGTGATTGCCACTATCAGAGCGGCTACAATCCAGAGTGGCGATGTTACCCACCACCATGACCAGGAGATTACTCCGGCAAGGCGCAGGGTAAGGAACACCACGAAAACAATGACCGGCAGGCTCAAGCCCGTTGCGGTCTGGGCATCTTCTCGTTTCATATTACTTTTTATCTTGGAGTTCAAAAGGTAGAGGCTCTTCTTCATCCTCCGCCTGATCATCGAGGAAGTCAAAGAGTGATGGGGTCTCTTTCTTTGTGGAGGCTTGGGCGCAATATTGAGCACCATCAAGGAAGTACACCGGCGAGAGTTCTATGCCCCAGCCCTTACGACCTTTGAGCAGCGCGCAATAGGGAACCGTCATAAGTCCCCCGAATGGGTCAAGAACAATATCACCGGGATTGCTCATCTGGTCAATGACACGGTTCACGATGTCAAATTGCAGAGGGCAAAGATGCTGTTCTTTACCTTTTACCGACTGAATGGTGTTGAGTGTCCTCATTCTTGCGATGTCAGACCATACGTTGTCGGTCCAACTGCCGGGCTGCAAGAGCATGAATCCCGTAGGGAGTTTGCCGTGCAACTCCAACTCCTCGGCCACTCTTACAACATAGTCGTAATCCCATACCTCATTAAGAGAATACTTTTTGAAGAAGCGGTAGATAGATTTGTGGTCCATCTTTGCTATCTCTTCGGGGGTCATCAGCCTATCACCTGAAGAGCGTGTGTAGCCGTGTGCATCCATCTGCCAGCGGGCGCGGCTGTAACCATCGGGATTATCCCAACTTATGGTCTGCTCATTCCACCACTTTTTGTCTTTGACAACAGGAATGTCGGCATAGGCATTTGTGCGATCGGTGGCAGGCTTTCGGAAGATGAGAAGATACTCCGGCATACCTACTCCCATTTTGGTGCCGTCTTTGCATTGTTCAGTCCAGCCGAGGCGGTAGGTCTGATTGTTTTCCCGGACCACATCCGTTACGATGGTCTTCATCCCCATGTAGGCAAAGCCGTGCTTGGTGTAGTGGCGTATGCAATCGCAGTGGAACGGATACACCGTCTGACAACCCATTCCGCTCAATCCCATCGGCACGATGCGGTCTTTGACATGGATGATAGCCATCCTGCCGGGCTGGAGCACTCGGAAGAGGTTTGGGGTGAGGAAATCCATCTGCTTGAAAAACTCCTCGTTGCTTTCAGAGTGGCCGAAGTCGGCGTAATTGGGAGAGTATTCGTATTGGGTTGCAAACGGAATAGAGGTTACAATAAGCCCCACTGAATTGTCCGGGTAGCGGTCGGTGTCCTGCAACTCAAGAACATTGTCATTGTTGGCTATGCGGTAGCCATCGCCGGAGACCTCGACACGTTCAACGCCCATTTTACGGGCGAGGTGTGCAGACATCTCTTTGTGAGATAGCCCGTATTTCTTAATAATTTCAGTCATGTTATTAATGAGTTTGTTGTGGTTCTGCCACTTTGTTTCAAGAGCCTTTCGCACTCCTCGCTCTGCCTCGGTATAGATGAGGTCAACCCGGACTTTCTTTGTCTGAAGGAATCGTTGCAGGCGGTGAATGGACTGTATAAAATCATTGAACTTGTAGCCGATACCGAGATATATTGCCCAGGAACAATAGCGTTGAAAGTTACAGCCGGAACCGGCGATAACAGGTTTAGCCGCCAACTCCTGAACTCGGCCATAAGAGAAATCAAGGATGTTTTTCTCTCTCTTCTCATAATCTTGTGAGCCGTAGATGGATTTTATAGAGGGTATGGCTTTCTCTATGGCGTGGCGTTCTG
Organism: Duncaniella sp. C9; assembly: GCF_004803935.1. Taxonomy (GTDB): domain Bacteria; phylum Bacteroidota; class Bacteroidia; order Bacteroidales; family Muribaculaceae; genus Duncaniella; species Duncaniella muris. The sequence goes on along the minus strand of NZ_CP039547.1, from coordinate 2,197,830 downwards.
CCTCAAGGTCGTGCCAAATGATACGGTGGGCGTCGGGATCCTCGGCTCTCAACTCCATCATCTTGTCGATACGGGCAGGGAGGCTCTCACGTTTTTCTTTTGCCGACTGTTGCAGTCCCATAGCCTCAGAAGCGAATAATACAGGATTGCCGTATTTGTCAACACTCGACTTAGAATAGTCCGTCGGTATCTCGTGCCATCGCAGGTCAAGGTCAGGGAGGATGTAGCCCTCATCGTCTGCCGTGTCGCCGGTGATGTCAGATGGTTTGCTGACAAACAGTGCCCACGAGGATATCCATAGCCAGAACTCCTCTTCCTTGTGTGGGTGGAGGGTGAGGTTGTCGGCGTGCGTGGAATCCCGCTTAAAGAACCTTGTTTTGGCTTGCGACACATCCATGATGCCCAGGAAGTCGGCATAAGCCAACAACTCTATATAGTCGTTTGGTGAGGGAGTGGCCGTGGCGACATAGCGGAATTTGATACGCTCTGCCTGACGGCGCACCTGCATTGGTCCGCCATCACCGGTGAACAGCCTCATAAATTCACGGAATGTCTTGGAACCGCCGAGACCACGCAGGACTGAAGCCTCGTCAAGACTGGCGACAACAAATAATTCCGGGTCCAACTTGCCGTCTCGGATGCTCTCGTAGTTGGTGAGGTAGATGCCGTCACCATCCATCTCTTCGGCGCGCCTGATAAACTTTGGGGGGCACTCCCAGCCGAGAATGTTTTTGGAGTCCTCGACGAACTCCTGACGGACTGAGAGTGGGCAAACAATCAAGCCGCTCCCATGGCCGATCTTGGCGAGAGTGAGCCGGACCGCCTCCAACTGTGTTACTGTTTTATGCAGACCGAAAGACGCGAAACAGGCACGCTTGCCCCCCTCAACGAGCCATTTTACCATCAGCTTGTTGTGAGGTTTCAACTTGGGGTTGATTTCATCCATGCTGACGGTAAAGCCGAAGTCCTCCGATATTTTTATCTTGGATTTAAGAAACTCTTGATATTCCATAGTAAAGCAAGCGGCACCACTCGTTTTATTGAGTAGTGCCGCGTTTGGGTTGATGATGTGATTTGGTGGAGAGGATTATTTCCCCTTTTTGCTCTTCTTTTTCGGGTCTTCAAGTTGCTCGCAGATTGCAACACGCTTGCCCGCTCTTATGAGTTTAGGCAAATAAGTGTCAAGAGCACTATGACTGAATCCACACTGGTTGATAGTTGGTTCAGCGTGCCAGGGGGCTTGATTAAGTCCAAGTATGGGAGCCGCAATCTCTGCATCCTCGTTGAAGATTTGATAGTAGTCTCCCATACGGAAAATGAGAATTGCGTCGGAGTGCTTGGCTTTCATTGCCTTGAACTGTTCTTTAATAGTCTTGGCATCGGGATTGAGAGAGGCAACTTTCTTGGTTACAACGAGTGGTTTGCCATCAAGACCATAGCCGAGGTCTCTTAGTTTTTTCTCTGCTTTGGCTTTGCTCTTATTGAACTTGGTCTGAGCTTTGTCTCTTTTCTCTTTGTATAATTCCGGACAATTCTTCTCACCGAGTTCATCAAGCATAGACTCAGCAGAGCGAAGATTGGCATGTACCCCATCTATCTGCTGAAACATCCACGCCCTCATCATCAATGCCCATTTCTCCGGGTGTTCTTTGACAAAGGTGTGCAAGTTGATTGGGTCAGTCGATTGGCTTGTCATCATACCGACCTTTTCGGCAAGCGTGAAATTGTTGTTGAACATACAGGTGAGGAGCATCACACGCTCGTTCTCTGAAAGTGGTTCATCAGATGGGGAGCACTCTTTGAGAGCCTCGGCTCCGGCTACCGCTAAACTACTTTTTAACCCACGCTCCTCGTTTTTGATAGAGTTGAGGATTTCGGTTACTTGGTAGGGCGTTCCATCTTTACCAACATTGGTACCGGTGTCTCCTTTTTTCACATACCATCGCTCATGCTGGAGGTTGGGAGACCGCCAATCCATGAGGTTGAAACAACGATAAGCCTGACCAGTTTTGAGGAAGTCTTGGGTTCTCTCGTCATCAAGGTCATAGAAGCAACGGCTTTGGAATACTTTGTCGGGATCAACAACTTCATAGCCACGTTCAGCGATTTTCTCTTTGAGCAGGGTGATTAGTTGTCTGATGTCAGAGTTATCACTGACATAGTTCTCTCTTATGCAGAGAACGGTTTTGCCAAATTCAAGCGGCTCACCAGCTTTCACGAGATTGTCGCCGATGAGGTCAATCTCTCGGAGCATATAAGCCAATGTCTTTGCTTGGAATTGGGTCCGGTCAGTGCATCGCCCGGCATCCTGACTTTTCATTTCCCAGAACAGACAACCGTGATTGGAGGTGTTGTATTGACACTCGGAACATTTACGACCACAACCTCCTTCAAAATCCTCGTCAGCCTGATTGTCGCTCTTATACCATAGCGACTGCTCTATTGTCATGAACAGGTCATTGACAAAGTTCTGAGCGTTTGACTTTGAATAGCCTTGATAGTGATTGGAGTAAACTGAATAAAATCTCCGTTGGTCCTCATCGTCGAGTTTGGCGATGAGCATTGCCGCCGAAATGCTCATCTTGTCATCTTTGACGGCAAGCATGAGTTCCGGAATGAGGTTGTTGAGTTTTACGCGATCCTGAACAAATCGGATGGATTTGCCAAAGCGGACAGCAACCTCTTCAGCGGTTTTACCCTTTTGAATGAGTTGGTCAAAAGCGAAAGCCTCTTCAATGGGGTCAACATCTTTGCGCTGAAGATTCTCGGTGATCATCGCTTCAAATGCCTCGTCATCGTCCATCTCTCGCACAATGGCGGAAATTTCAGAGAAGTTGTTGATAGGCTCACCATTGGAATCAGTGAGATTCCTTTCACTCCATCTGTCGTAGAGTTTGCTGAAAGCACGGAAACGGCGCTCTCCGCAAATGATTTCATACTCGGGGTGGAAGTCGGCATTGCCATCTACTACGGCAAACTTCGTCTTGTCTGCAATGGGCCTAACGGTGATTGGCTGGAGTAAACCCTGCTTCTCGATGTTGTCAGCCAACTCTTGCAGCTCATCCTCGTCAAATGTTTTGCGAGGGTTCATCGGTGATGGAGACACCAATGAAAGTGGAATTTGTCTTATTTCCATAGTTGGGTTTATTGGTTTGACTTTTAATTAATTATACTGTAAAGATAGCCATTAATTACGAGATATGAAAATATATTGTTCACCATTTTTTAGTTATTTTTGCGGCATTATACCAAAGAATCCGCGCCGGGCGCACTCTTCAAATATATCCTTGTCTTCCGGCTTCACCTCAACAGGGCTCCAGCCGTTAAGCGTGGTGTAACTCGGCATATTGAACCGCTTGCGGATGGCGGCAATAGCATTCTCGTCTTTTGTGGTCCACCTAATTACTATTTTTTCGGGTTCGGTATGAGTCATTAGTGAAAATGATTGAGGTTAGCATTTCCCGGAACCGGTCAATGATGCGATCGCCATATTTCTCTTTGAGAGCGTCAACCTCAAGGTTGGTTGTGATGATGGTCATTCGTTGAGCAGCATAACGCTCACTGATGATGTCAATGATGGGAGTGTGAATCATCCCATAGACCATCACCTCTTTCGGCTCTTCTCCAAGGTCGTCTATTATCATCATCGGCTCAGTAAACAGCCTGCCATATTCATCGTACTGCTCCTTGAACTTCTCGCTTGCGGCACATAGCCGGCAGATGTTTTTTGCCGTGTAAAGCAACATCCTCTTGCGCTTGGAGTAACCTTCCTCACGTTCCGTGAGATAACCGATAAGCCAGGCGATAGCCTTTGCAAGAGTTGTTTTGCCGTTACCACACAATCCGCACAACAATAGACCTGGAGTGGATTCCGGATTGACGAGCCATTGAGCGGCGGTGAGGATATGGGCGCGAGTGTCTTCATCACATTTGAAAACCCCTCCGCGATATTCAACCTCCGCTTTCATGGCGGACATGATAGCGTTGGCGCAGTCTCTTTCGGAAATTTCAAGACTAAAGCGTTCCCTTGAAACCTTTTCGGCTTGTAGCAGTCGGCTCAGTCCCTCGACGTCCCGAAAATTTATCTCCTTGCTCACTTTCATTTGGTGTTATCCTTTCTTTTTGTCGTTTCTCATCATCAAGAATCCAAGAGTTGGCCCGACTGTCCCAATGGATGATCCGGCGGTTGTACTTGTCTCTCCAGTCAACTGCATTGAAATTGTCGTAGAATCGTCGGGCGGACTCTTCCCAATTCTCCAGCCTCTTGTCGGCATCTCGGCTGAGGAAATATTGCAGAACCTCTTCGAGTGTCGGCGGCGGTGGTGGGTCTTTTGATGCCTTAGGCTTTTTCCGGGCCGCTCGTTTCTCTTCCTCCGCAAACAATGAGATTTCCGTTTGGATTGGCGCCGCGCCATCTCCGTTAGGAGATTTATTTGTTTTAGTTTTAGTTTTATTATATGCGGGCGTGTTAACGGGCGTGTTTGCGGTAGTGTTTACGGTATTTTTTACCTCCAAAAAATTCCCCCAAGGAAAAACCCATCCATTTTCAGTCTTTTCCGGGAAACAATACATCGGTGCGCTCTCCCTCTTTTTCCCTTTCTTGAACTCTATTAAGCCGCGCCCGCCGAGCTTGTCTCTGATAGCACGAAAGGTCTTTTCATTCATCGCCATCAGCGCGACTGCCCGTGAGTTGGAGAGGGAGAACGGATTTTGCCATCCTAACTTGTTGCATATATCCAGCAATCTGAAATATACGCAAGCCTCCGAGGGAAGAAAATCCTTCATCTCGACCTCCTGCCAAAAGCGGTTAATTAATTCAATATAGTTCATCGATAAAGTGGATACTTATTGAGAGCTTCAGTAATATACTTTTGAGAGTTGATTTGAAGATAGGAGCAAACAGCCTGTATAAACTCAATGAGTCCGTGGCACACTACATAGGTGCTGCCATATTGCTCAACGAGAGCCTGCCACTCCTTTTGAGCGGTAGACTGTGTCCCGGCACTACTACCTTTTTTCTTTGGAACTTTCATCTCAATACAAAGGCTCGATTTCCCGCCTGACGGATAAAGCAGGATAATGTCGGCAACACCTTTGACTTGTCCCTCATATACCATCTGTGCGCCGGCACGGGCGCCGCGCCATCCGCCGTTAGGTACGGCAAAGAGAAGATTGCCGACATGAGGAAAAGTCTGCCGGAACCAATTCACACAAATATGCTGTATCTTGGATTCCGAGTAACCTTGCTCAGTTTTTGTTATTTCTTGTTCTGTCATCGTTAGGGTGGTCTGTGTGCTTGTCGCACTCGTTCATAAGCCGTATTATTGTCTTGCATCTTTCCAGATTAGAGTCTTGTTTGTCAAATGTCGCTATGCTCTCCCAGTCGGGCCCGAAGAGCACCCCATCAGTAACCCAATGTAGAATATGAACCTTGCCATTCTTTTCAAGTAGTTTGTATCTCTTTTTCATATTCTGTCTTGGAACAGGTTCATTGTGATGTTGAGCATGTCCTCTTCAATTTGGGTGGTGGTACCCGTAACCTCGTTGGCTATGTCTTTCTTTGTCTGAATGACCTGATACATATAGCGGTCGATGGTCTTATCTCCGAGGAAGTAGTAGCAGTTCACAGCGTTCTTTTGTCCGTTGCGATGGGCGCGATCCTCTGCTTGCTCGCAATCCGAATAGGTCCAGGGGAACTCGATAAATCCGACACGGCTTGCAGCCGTCAGTGTCAGTCCAGTACCGCCGGACTTGTAGTTGAGGATTATGAGCTTGCATTCAGGGTCGTTCTGGAACCGGTCAACGGCATTCTGCTTTGCTTTGATGTCATCGGAACCCGTAACTGTTACGGCATCGGGAAACTCTTTTTTCAGAGCCTCGACAACCTCTTTCAGATATGCGAACATGATGAGTTTTTCCCCTCCGTCTATGACATCATGGATAAACTCGGAGACGGCTTTGATTTTTCCTCTCGCCGCAATCTGTTTGAGGATGCCCATCTTTACCATCACCTGACCTCTCATGGCGCGTGCCACTCTGTCATCACTCGCATTCTTATACTGACGGAGATATTTGATAACATCATTCTCGGCATCGTCATACTCTTTGCGGTTGGTGATGTCGCAGGTGATATACTGCCGCATCTTGTCGGGGAGTTGGGTCAACACCTTTGCTTTCTCTCTGCGAAAGAAACAGCACATCCATAGGCGGTAATTCAGCTCTCGGAGATTGGAGGATTGTTTGGGACCGTCGCAGAAACGGCCGACAAACTGCTTATAGCCTCCGAAGTCATCAAGCCTGCCGAGGATTTTGAGCTGCTGGATAAGGTCGGTGTTGTTATTGACAACAGGCGTACCCGTTAGGGCGAATATCCATTTTTTACCCTTGCAGATACCCTCGACATACTTTGACTGTTGCGTCTTGCTTGACTTGCATTTGTGGCTCTCGTCAATGATGATTGACTTGAACAGCTTGATGCGATCATCAAACACGATGGAGCGGAGGGTCATTCGGGCGTGGTCTTTGACATCAACAACAAAGAACTTTTTAAGGCTCTCATAGTTGGTGATGAACACCGGAGCATAGGGGTCTCCGTCACCTCGCCTCAACTCATAAAGTCTCTCCCAACTGTCGCGGTTCTTGTCATCGAGGATAACGGCATTGATTCCGGCAAACTTCTTGAACTCTCGTTGCCAATTGACTTTGAGAGCCGCAGGACATATAACCAGGACCGGGAATGTGTCGCCATAGATATTAGCCTCCTTGTGCGCTTTGACAACAGAGCATATCGCCTGAAGAGTCTTGCCCAAGCCGGGCTGGTCTCCGAAGATGCAACGCTGATGATCCAAGGCGTAGCGCACACCCTCCAACTGATACTCGTATGGATTGAGCAGCATATAATGTTCGCCGGAGAAGTTTTTCATCGGCGGAATCTCATACACTACATCGTGGGTCTCGCTACGCCTTGAGATGTTAGAACAAAAGCGTTTGGCAACTGCCCATTGAGCGAAAGCCTCTACATACCACCGAGCATCACGCCCGGGAGGATAGCAGATACTTTCCTTTTTCACGATCCACTCCTTTTCCTGGGCATCCCATCTCGGACTGCTCGGCACACGCTTAATGGTCGAGACGAGGTCTTTGTGGTAGTCAAAGGAGAGGCGGAAAGTGTTGGGCGTTTCGGTAATATATATTGGTTTCATTCTTACGCTACATTTTCGGCAGGCTGTTCAACAGGTGGAGCGTCATTTGTTGGCTCGGCTCCCGCAAAGGGGTCATCGGGATCTCCATCAAAGAGGGTAGCCTGAACTACCTCCCACTTGCGGTTCACAATATACTCCTTGACCTCATAGATGAGGTTTTGCACCGCCAAGTCGAACTCGTCGATGTGTTCCCACTCAAATGTCTCGGATTCCATCTCCACGCCAGGAGAGTTGAGGTTGAGAATCCGTGAGGTGATGAGGGTTCGTCTGCCGGTCATGGTGATGATGCGGTTGTTGTCATCACCACCGATGCTGAGACCCGTTACATCGAGCTTGCGGAGGAGGTCAACATTCTCGGCACTTTCAAGATTGTCCCAGTTGATGTTGTCCGCTTCCTTCTGCTCGGTAAGGTCGGCAAAGTATGGGACCAGAGCGGCGAGTGCAACCTTGAGGTCATTGTGGCATTTGTTCTTACCTTTGAGGGTAATCTCGTTGCCATCGGCATCAATGTAGGATGCCTCGATACAGCCTCCCTTACTCAGTTTGGCTTTTTTAATTCGGATGTCTGAGGTTTCCATTTTTTTGAAATTGTTAATAAAAAAGCCGGGCGGTCATTAAGACTGTCCGACGAGTTATCTTATTCTGTATTCCGATATGAACGTTTGATAGTTCCTATCTTCGGGGAGTGGGAGCATGATGCCAAATTCCGTGGCGGCATCCGCTTTGACCTTTTCCAGATAGTTTGTCATCTGCAAGGTGTTGAGGTCGGTTGTACTGCCGGGGACCCGATACCACCTTTTACCGACAACAACATCACGGCTCAGATACTTGGCCTTATAGTAGTCGTGAAAGTCCTCTTTGGGAGTTCCCGTAGCCTCTTCCATACACTTGTACCACATCCACATCAATGAGTTCTGGGATATGGTACGAGGTTGAGTCTTTCGTACTATCTTGACCACATATTCTCCGTTACGGAGTAGTGAACACATAAGGTCAAAAGTCTTATCCATTGTCACTACTCCGTTACGTTTGGTGAGATTGGCTTCCATCAGTGGGGAAACGGTAGGTCATTCACACCCGGCGAGGATGGTTGACTGTATGGCTGCTGTGCCGGAGCCGCCACGGGCGCGGCCGCCGGCGCGGGTTGTGGTGCATACTGTTGAGGTTGCTGTGGATAAGCAGGAGCGGCAGGCTGTTGAGGATAGCCACCAGGCATGGGAGCTGCTTGATAGCCGGGAGCCTGCTGATACTGCGGTTGCTGAGGATAACCGATAGGCATGGGGCCGGGGCGGGCGCGCTCTGCTGTTGAGCCTGATAAGGAGAAACCGACTGACCCCTGACGGAGTTGTAGATGCGGTTGTTATACTCTCGGCCGCTCAGAAGTCCATCCACGTTCACACGCATACCGGGATAGACACTGTCAAGTTGAGCCATCTTGTCGCCGGTGAACTCGATTGAAACGAAGTTGGCATAATGCTTGCCATCCTTATCCCAAGAGTCATCAATGATGAGCTCTCGTTTGCAGAACGGCTGACCGCCGGATCTGGACTCAATCTCAATCACCGGAGTAACCGAGTGAACCAGGGCGTTTGTTGCTGAAAATTTAATCATTGTCTTTGAGTTTTATTGTGAAACTGCCCTTTTTGGCTTTTGATGAGGCATATTTCTTGTATAGTTCGGGATGATCCTTTTTGAATGTTTTGGTGTCAAAGGAGGTTGAAACGCTGTCGGCTCCGATTGTGGCACTGAATGTGCCAAAATCAAAAGACTTCACTTTATGCTCGGTCATGGCGGCTCTCAATGCTGTTTTAGCCTCTTCAAGTTTCGCCTCTGCATCCTTATATGTTTTCAGAAGTCTTGTGAAATAATCCACTACATCGGGGGCAACTATCGGAGTTTGCTCTTTGACTTCGGCAGGGAGAGTCGAGCCGATGCCGAACATCGACAAATCGGGATGGAAATAGACCGGCCCATTGTCGCTGAAAAAATAGGTGGTTTTAAGGAGTTCCTGAACCAACTCCGATGGCTTGCGCTCTATAACCCAGAACGCATCGGCATCGGCTTTCAGCCAGTTGCAAGCCAGCCCCTCCACCTTTAGTCCGGGGTTCTCTGCCTCAAATAACTCTGCGTAGATTGAGAGCTGCCAGGAGAGGTATTCTTTGAGGGCATCTTCACCGCTATTGAAATAGTTGGCGTTGTAGTAGCCGCAAAGCGGATAGAGTTTGATGTTGTTAGTCTTGGTATCGACAAGCCATATACCACCCGTTTTCTCGTACTGCCAAACATTGTCTATCTGCGAGGCGTAGCGCACATTGTCGGAAACAGTTAACTCGTTGGCAAGAGGTTTGAACCCGTTGAGGTGTCGGATATATGCCTCAAGTTCTGAACTCACATCCCACGTCTCATCAACATAGGAAATGTTATCACGCTCCCGGCATCCGTAGCGAGTGTGGACTATCTGAGTAGTCTGCTTGATACCGAGTTGGTCATAGGTCTGAATGGCATGGTGAACGGCGGTGCCGCGACTTCCGGCTCTTGGAATGATGAAATCTTTGACGTGCTCACTTGCATCGGGATATACACCCAATCCGAGGATTGAGTGTATAAGTCCCGTGATGCCGAGCAATCTCTTGCCGTCGAGTTGATAGCTGTGGCTATCCTCGTCGAAGATTACAGGGGATTGTTTGAACTGCATCATTTTGCGGAGGGATTTTTGATAGCGTTGATTTTTGCACACGCGGCTTTGTAGAAGTCAGTGCCATTGCTTGTCAACGCAGGAGATATTTGTGCCCATTTCTGCCAGCAAGCCTGAAATTCTGCCTCAGTGGTGGTTGCGTTCATTTCCTGAATGGCTTGGTTGAGCTGTGCGCCGGTGAACGCCATCGCTGAGGTGCCTTGACTTTGCTGAGGATGTTGGTTCTGATTGGCATCTTCTCTTGTGGATGCCTCATACTTGCTCTCATTATGCCCTGACGCTTTGGGACCATACCAGATATTGCCTCCGATTCCGAGCGGCTTCATGGCGATTGAGAGTGCATCGGTAAGAGCCATCTTGTAGCCCTCATCATTCACATAAGCACCCTTGCTCTCCATTGATACGATGGCAGAACCTCCACTGCCGGGTATAGGCTCACTCCACTCTTTTGTTTCGGGATCGCGGACAAAGAGATTGACAACGCAGAAACACTTGACCTCGTTTCCGTAGGTCTCAGTCCACTGCTTTACAATTTCGTATTTCCAGCCGAATCCGACAGGACCGAAAATCTCGGTCATTCTCTTCATGCGCCACATCGGATTCACATCGGACATCCCTTTGAGTCGGCCTGCTCTGATTGGTTTGAGCGCGTCTGCCGGAACCTCGCATCCTTGCGAGTAGAAGCGGAGGTTGTTTTCGATGATTGCCTTAGCCTCTGCCTCGGTTTTCATCTGAGCATCGTTGACCTCTTGGTCTTGCTCAACTTTTGGTTGTTTTTCCTTTGCCATATAGGTAGGTTTTTATTGGTTTGACTTTTAATATCATTGTTTCTGATATACAGTAAAGTTAGTCATTTTTAGCGAGTTACACAAACGCATTGCCCGCCATTTTTACGCCTTAACATTTACTGACATTTGACTCCGAGACGAGGAGCATAGAAGCTGAAATTCTTACGCTCAACATCGGCATCTTGGGGATACCAGGTGGCTTGTGCCGCCCATTCATAAAAGCACTCCTTACAATACCAATGATTATGGACTGCAATGTAGACCCCTTTATCAGAGGGGAGGTATGGTCTGCCACACCAATCGCAGATGCAGATGTCGGAGCCGACAGCATTCATCAGCTCACCAGCGGTACATTCTATAAGGAGAAACTTGCCGCGTGTTATTTGTTTAGCCATCTTCTCTGATGTATTTAAGAATTGTGTTTGACAATGAGATTACTTTCCGGCACATATCCTCATCGAACATTCCTATGTGAGTTTGCTCTATCGGGAGTCCGAAAGCAACGGACAAGACCTCATAAGCGGCAGTGCGTGGAAGATAGCCGTCTTTCCAGATGGGGTCAAAAGCCTCGTGAGCCTGATGCTTCAGTTGTCGCAGTTCTTTGTTTGCGACTCGGCCGAGTGCTTTGTCCGAGTTCTTATGACAGCCGACCCACACTCCACACGGTTTGCAGAGATAGCACTTGGTACCGTATGATCGCCCGTAGATTTCCGTGTCGTCAACGAGTTTTGTTGGAGAACCACAATACGGGCAACTCCAGCCGAGAAGAACAATCGGGTCATCCTTGAGTGTCATTTTTAATATGGTTTGCAACCTCGGCAAATGCCTGGGCGAATTGGTCCACGTTCTCTGCATGGAGGAAGATACACTGCCTTTTCTTTTTGCCTGGCGATTTGTCGGTAGGTATTTCCGAAATGGAAATATACGGCTGACCTTTGCGGTCGTTGTGCGCGTCGATGTAATAGACGCGAGTTCCGGCGCTGATGCGCTTGGAGATTGTTGGCTTATCCATTTTGATGATGTGTTTTGATGATGTAGTTGAGAGAGCAGGAGTCGAACCTGCTTGTAGGCTATTTAGCGGCCGCGATTATTCACCTACGCCCGGTTCAACCCGGGGGACACTCACCAAATGTCAGTCTCTCATGTGAAAAAACCGGACTATCTTCACAGACCATCCGGCGTTAATGATATTATTCTAATTTGGGGTGTGGCCGGTATGGGAATCGAACCCATGAGGGCCGATGGCTCCATCGGTTATTTCGCTCCTCACGCCTCCAACACGTGAACTTTACCGACCAAGTGGCCGAGATTACCCGCTCGGCTATCGGGGTTTGATTAAAGATGATGCCACGACCCTCACGGGCACTCAAGGCAATCTATTGATTCTTATAATGAAAAACACCCTCACGGGCTACTATGTGGTAAGTTCATTTGTTTCTCATATTCCGGCAATGTCGCAGAACTTGTGCAGCATTGCATTTCCATTTGCTGTTCTGGGCGTTGCATCCCTTTTCAGCATCAATTTCGCCGGCGGCAATCAAGTCCTCTAACTTCTTTACACCGCCAACGATTTTTGCAGCCGTATCTTTGCAGAATGTCTCACGCTCCATGACGCGAAATATATTCTCAAGCATGATCTCCGCAGGGTTGACCGAAGTTACAAGACATCTTCCCATAGGCTTACGCGGTTCTTGTAACAAGGACACATTTATTGTCAATGTCCTTTTTGGTTTTCCACTTTCGACCCTCCATTGTTTCGGCTACAAGTGTGGTGCCGGGAGAAGTGCGAATTGAATTGTAATTATACTTGGGGACAGGAAACTGAACGACATCGCCTATCTCCATATTTCTAAGCTCTTCAGCTATGCCGAGAGTGGCTACTTTAATAGTCTTATCCATATTCGTAGAATTTGAGTTAGGAACGGTGGGCGGACTTGAACCGCCGACCTACGGATTATCATACCTCGTTGCTCTACCAATTGAGCTACACCGTTCTGATATATTTGCCGGTTGTTTCGCGTAAAAATCATAGTTGCTTACTCCAACCGGGGATAATCGTTAATAACCGGTCCATTTGCCACGGGCGGACACGACTCAACCCGCCATCCGTCATTGTTCGGCATAAGCTCGGATGGTTCTTTCTTACCGTGGCACCGACCCGTCTCAAAGTGTCTTTCACCTCTCGGCATACTCGAATGCTTCTTTATCGGCTACCACTCATCGCTGATGTTCCGGCGGTCTCCCGTCCAGCCATCTCAGCGGAATTTCAGACTTGTCAAGGTACTCTTCTTTGGTTGCGAGAATGGCAGGATTCGAACCTGCACCTTCGGTTCCTTCTTGTGCTACCGTTACACCACATTCTCCAAGGCTTGCGCCTTTCGGTTGATTTGCAACTCAACCGGCCTTATAGGTTGGTTTGACTTTGGCGGGGTTACTCAACTACCGCGTTGAGCAGGGTGCGGAAGGCTTTAACGCTCTCTTCCAGACGGGTTCGCTTGGAGACCTCTTCCTGCCACCATTTGTAGTAGCTTTCTTTGTCCTTGCGAACCGAGTTGAGATTATCTTCGCAGGCATCAAGACGAGTCTGTAGACTGGTCGCAACCTCTTTGTCGTGTGCTTTCTCTTCAAGCAACTTGTGGATGATGGATTGGAGGATGCAGGACGGTGTTACTTCGTCGTCGATGATTTCTCCCTGGCACTCATCGTGGAGGATGATGGGGTTGATGTGGAAACTCAGACCCTCGGTGTCGATGAACTTGCCAATCTCCCTAAAGGCTTCTTCCTCTCCCTCTTGGGGAGTTACTACAATGGTGAAGAGTTTGGGGAAGAATGATGCGTTGATGGTTGAAGTTACAACCTGAGCGGCGAGAGCGTTGTAAGACTCTGCATTGAGTGCTTTGTAGCAGTAAGGGGTTAAATTTGCCATACTTTGTTGGGGTTATTGGTTTGACTTTACTTATCAAGGTAGAGGGTGATGATGGTAGAGAGAGCCGAGATTGTGGCGTTCTGGGCAAGAGTGATTACGCCAGCCTCGCCGATCGCTTTGGTTTCAATCTGATGCTTGTGGAAGCGGATATAATTCTCGGTTGTTTTGTAGTCCGATTTTTCGGATACCTCTTTTGCCAGATTGAGATAGCCGAGGGTAAAGGCGGCTACGTTGAGGCTGACGGACTCTTTGCGGAAATCTTCGGGAGAGATATTGAACTTCTCCATCTCGCGGACGGATGATGAAATTGCCTCCCGATACTCCCCGATGAGGGTATCAAGGTAGTTGCGGAGGTTTTGGAGTTTAGTCTCGTTTGGGGTCATCTTGCTTATATTTTGTTGATTATGTTCTTGCTCATCTCAATCAAATTCGCTAATTTTGTAGTGTTTGATTGAAGATGATGCAAAGTTAGCCCATTTGAGCTAATAATGCAAATTATGTAGGCTCGTTTGGGCTAATTTTTAGAATTATTAACATTTAGGTAATATGGACATTCTTACCCGTCTAAAGGAAATCGTTGCATATAGCGGCATGTCGATTCGCGCACTTGCCATAAGAAGCGGAATACCTCAAAAGACCCTTGATAACCAGATTAAGGGTCTTAGAGGTATCAGTATCGAAACAGTTGTAAGCATTCTTCAGGCATATCCTGAAATCTCTGCTGAGTGGCTGCTAAGGGGCAACGGTGAAATGCTAATAAGAAAAGAAGACAACTCAGAGGACATAGCGCGTATAAATGGTCTTGTGGATACAATCACTACTCTAAACGATGCCCTCAAATCCAAATCAGAAACTATCGCCATGCTCAAAGAGCGTATTACTCAACTTGAAAAACAAATCGGAAAATGAAATACTTATATTGGACAATCGGGATATTAAGCATCTTTCTATATGGATGCTCTTCTGATGATCCAACGCCGATGGCACAAGACAAATGGCTTGTTGAATATCAAGCATCCGGAATATCTGTTAACCCCGAATGTATAAATGACTATTTACGATGGTGTCAAGAAAATGAGGAAATAATGACATATTCAATCCCAGTTCGCAATATGCCATCATTTTCGTATGAATCCACTTTAATTATAAAGTGGTTAGAATATGTAAATACCGAGGAGGAAGCAAAATTCAAAACTGAATCTTTCAATACTTTGATTGGCAAAGCAGATAACTCTACTTTAGGAGCATCGTATAGAAAATTCAATCCTCAATTTACAGGACCGTGGAGGATAGTGTATCTGGAATCTTTCTCTTATATACACAGTAATAGTGAAGATTTCAACAAATGGTATGATGAAAACATTCAGAATATGATAGATGCGTCATTTCTTGTATCCGAGCCGAATTATCACTGGGAATATCCTTCTCCCCAAGCAGCATCTGATTTCTATGGCAAGAGTATTTGTGGAACACTCCAATGGTCTGTTGTGATTCCTAAGGCATCAGAGCATGAACTCCAAGAATTAACCAAGCGATTTCAATCATTCTCAATAATTGGTAAAACTAAAAATCAATATGACACATTCGTAGCAGATTATGGACCTGTAACATCCTCAAAAACATTTCCGTAAAATTGTCGGCACGGAATTAAGACCTATTGAAATTACAAGATTTTCAGCCGACTACGCAGAAGTACGACAAATTTTTACTAATTTTGCAATGCAATTCAGAAATGGAGGCCACAGAGGCCGATAAATGAAATTAAGAATCATCAACAAGACATGAAACAATATATAGTGACTGCAATGGCAACACTCCTGCTCCCGCTCATGTGTTCCATTCAGACTAAAGCAGAACAGAATCCCACTCCCTTCAAGCTTCCGGCAGCCCACATAGAGTTGTTTAACGCGGCATCGGGCGTAAGCGGAGATGCCATCAGCGCCCTTCAGGCATTCTCGCCTTTCACTTCAGAAGAAAGTGCAGAGGAGGAGTTTGATTCAGATCTCATCGGCAAGATGACCGATTACGCTGCAAAATTTCTCGGCACACGCTATCGTCGCGGAGCTTCCGGCCCTTCGGCTTTCGATTGCTCAGGTTTTGTGGGCTACGTGTTCAAGAAATTCGGTTTCAATCTCAGCCGCTCGTCACGCAGCCAGTACACCGAAGGAGAAAAGGTGAACACCGAAGATCTCCGTCCCGGTGACCTGCTCTTCTTCTCAGGCCGAGCAGGAGGCAAGAAGACCGTTGGCCATGTGGCAATGGTGGTCGATGTCAAGGAAGACGGCTCATGCACATTCATCCACGCATCGACATCGCAGGGCGTGACCTACCAGCGTTTCCCCGACGGCGGTTACTACTCCAAACGCTACATCGGAGCCAAGCGGATCATCGGCGTCAACAGCCCGACAGCCTAAAACACGACTCTCATAAAATACACACTATAACAACCATAGTTTTATCATATCAGACATAGCCAACAAAAAATCTCACAAATCCGCGACGGATCTGTGAGATTTGTTTTTTTATTGCCCTTGGCAGTCAGGCCGATCGGTCTGACTGCCAAGGGTGATTGGCGGTATCAGTCGAGTTTGTGGATAACGAGGCCTGAACGGAGTTTAGGTTCGAACCAGGTTGTCTTCGGAGGCATGATGTTGCCGGTGTCCGCGATATCCATCAGTTGCTTCATCGACACTGGATAGAGAGCAAGGGCCACAGCCATCTCTCCGGAGTCGACACGCCGGCTGAGTTCGCCGAGGCCGCGGATGCCACCCACGAAGTCGATGCGCTTGTCGCTGCGGAGGTCGGTTATGCCGAGGATGTCACGCAGAATCAGATCGCTTGAGATGGTCACGTCAAGCACTCCGATGGGATCATTGTCATTATAGGTTCCGGGCTTGGCTGTGAGCGAATACCATTTTCCGCCGAGGTAGAGCGCGAAGTTGTGGAGCTCCTGGGGGCGATATTCGTCAGCGCCCTTTTCTTCGACTATGAAGTTTTCGGCCACACGGTCGAGGAACTGCGCGGGGGTGAGACCGTTGAGATCTTTCACCACACGGTTGTAGTCGATGATGTTAAGATGCGAAGCGGGGAAAGCCACGGCAAGGAAATAGTTATATTCCTCTTCGCCGGTATGCGCGGGATTGGCCTGGGCTTTCTCATGCCCCACCAGTGCTGCTGCTGCTGAACGATGATGGCCGTCGGCGATATATAGATAAGGGATCTTGGCAAACTCTTCGGTAACGCACTGAATCATAACCGGGTCACTGATAACCCAGAAGTGGTGGCCGAAGCCGTCAGGAGCAGTGAAGTCATATTCAGGCTCGCCGGCAGTGACAGTGTCGATGACTTTCTGCAGCGGTTCGTTGTCAGGGAAAGCGAAGAACACCGGTTCGACGTTGGCATTGTTGATGCGGACATGCTTCATGCGGTCTTCTTCCTTGTCACGGCGTGTAAGCTCATGCTTCTTGATGCGTCCTTCCATGTAGTCAGCCACATTGGCAGCCACAACGATGCCGTACTGAGTGCGGCCGTTCATGGTCTGGGCATAGATGTAGTAGTGGTCCTCTTCGTCCTGGACCAGCCATCCGTTGGAACGGAAAGCGTTGAAGTTTTCAACGGCCTTTTCGTAGACCTTGGGGTCATGCTCGTCTGTTCCGGGCTCGAAATCAATCTCAGGCTTGATGATGTGATAGAGCGAGCTGGGATTTCCTTCGGCCTCATGGCGGGCTTCTTCGGAGTTCAGAACATCGTAAGGACGGGATGCGACGCGGGTGACCATTTCACGCGGGGGACGAATCCCCTTGAACGGTTTTACTTTTGCCATGTGTTTTGGTTTTTGGTTTAAGGTAAGTTGTATATTGTCACAAGGCGAGGAGAAAGGCCCCTGTCAGGCCTTTCTGTCGCGTATGATTGTCTGTTTTCTGTCAGGACCGATTGACACGATGGTGATCGGTGTGGCAAGTTCCTTTTCAAGGAAGTCGATATAGTCTTTGAACTGCTTCGGGAACTCCGATTCACTCTGCATTCCGGTCATGTCGGTCTTCCATCCGGGAAGAGTGGCATAGACGGGTTCGATGCTTTCGTCGATCGAGAATGGGAACTGGGTTGTCTCGCGGCCGTTTATGCGATAGGCCACGCAGGCTTTGATTTCGTCGAAATCGTCAAGTACGTCGCTCTTCATCATGATGAGCTGGGTCACACCGTTAAGCATGATGGCATAGCGGAGAGCCACGAGGTCGATCCATCCGCAGCGGCGTTCGCGGCCGGTAACGGCGCCGTATTCATGACCGAGGTCGCGGATGCGTTTTCCGGTGGCATCAAAAAGTTCTGTGGGGAAGGGACCGCTGCCCACGCGGGTGCAGTAGGCTTTGAAAATGCCGAACACTTCTCCGATCTTATTGGGAGCCACACCGAGTCCGGAGCATGCACCGGCGCTGATTGTGTTGGATGATGTCACAAAGGGATATGAACCGAAGTCAATGTCGAGGAGCGTGCCCTGAGCTCCTTCGCAGAGCACACTCTTGCCTTCGGCAAGAAGCTGGTTGATGAGGAATTCGGAGTCTACAATGCCGAAGCCTTTGAGATAGACAATGGCGTCCATCCAGGTTTCTTCAAGCTGTTCGAGATTGTCAGGGGTGGCACCGAGCGATGCGAGCATTTCGAGATGACGCTGGCGCAGAGTTGAATATTTTTCCTTGAAGTTGTGGAAGACATCGCCGAGACGCAGGCCGTTGCGCGAGATCTTGTCGGTGTAGGTCGGGCCTATGCCCTTGCCTGTGGTGCCGATCTTTTTGCCGCCTTTGGCTTTTTCATTGGCAGCGTCGAGCAGACGGTGGGTCGGGGTTATGAGATGAACTTTTTTCGAGATCTTCAGGATGGAGCGCAGATCAACTCCGCTTTTTTCAAGTTCCTCGGCTTCCTGCTTGAAAAGCACGGGGTCAAGAACCACGCCATTGCCGATGATATTGATCTGGCCATGCTGGAAAATGCCTGAGGGAATTGAACGGAGCACATATTTCTTGCCTTCGAACTCTAAGGTGTGGCCGGCATTTGGACCACCCTGGAAGCGGGCAACTGCATCGTAGCGCGGGGTCAGCACATCGACCACCTTACCTTTCCCTTCGTCGCCCCACTGGAGACCGAGAAGCACGTCAACTTTCATGATTTTACTAAGTTCTATGATTTATACTGTGTGATGTTTATTTTTCTTTTGCTGTCCGGCGGGCCCTCCCTACCCCACGGCACCGCGAACACAGACCGTGGATATAAAGGTCGAAACCGCTCATGACGAACGACGGATAGCGCCGTAGCTTGATGAGTTTGGTGAGTTCGGCATCGCGGAGCTCGCGGGTGCGGCCGCAACGCGAACAGACAAGGGTGAGATGCTCGTAGACACGCGAGGCGCATTCGTAGGTCTCTACGCCGCCCGATGAAGGACGATGTCTGACCACCGAGGCTGCTTCAAGAAGTTTCAGAGTGTTGTAGACAGTAGCCTGGCTCAGCCGAAAGTCACGGCCGGAAAGCTCTGTGAGCAGGTCGGCTGGTGTAAACGGACCGCGTGCATCCATAACTACTCCAAGAATCGCCAGACGTTCGGGAGTACAACGCAGGTGACGCTCAGAAAGATACTGACGCAGACGGCTTTCAGCCTCGCTTTTTCGCTTTTCCTCGTTCATCAATCGACAAAATTACAATTCAGAGCCATAATTTCCAAATTTTGGACCACGAATTTAAGAGGTCGTTCAACAACAAACGTGTACAAACCGGCAGAAAAAAACAATGAAGCCGACGCAAACCAAGCGCCGGTTCCATTTCCAACCAAACAGAGAGTGTCTTGCCCGTGCAACAGGCAAGCACTCTCACAAAATATATTAACCTTATGTTAAGCAAGACAGGGAGTCTCTCTCCCCTATTTTACTTTTCAAGCTGATAGATCGACATTGCCGCCATATAGACTCCCTGGCTTGACATTGTGCCGATATATTTGCGGATAAAGGCCGAGATGGCTTTTTTCTGCTCAGGGGTATCCGTATTGAAGATCTCGCCCACTCCGGAAACAAGGCTTGACTGCGCATCATCATCAAGCGAGGGAAAATTCTCGTTGCAATATGCAAGATAGGCAGCGTCATCAGACTCGGCCCGTTTCTCTATGAAGCGGAACATTCCGGCAAAGTCATCGGCATAGCCAAGGCCGGCCGATTCTTTTTTAAAGAGGTCATAGGCAGAGCGAGAGGCTTCATCAACAAGATGATTGCCGGAAAGATAGCGATAGGCTTCCTGGCGGTAAAGAATGGCGATCATCTTCTTTACATCCTCGCGCAGTGATTCATCGAAAGCATTGACGTTGTCGCACATGAATTTCAGCCTCGGATTAGAATATTCATAGGTGTAGTTTGTGAACATCAACGCATTTTCGGGCTTCAGGCGGTCGGAGTCAGAGAGTGAGTTGAAATACTCGTCAATCACCTGCTGGCTCTGACGGATTCCCTCCTGATATGAACGGTTGTTTTCCATGAGGTAGCGGGCATAGGCAAAAACGAGCTTGCCGTTGCGCTCTCCGGCCAGATAGCGTTCCTTTACACGTTCGGGATTCATTTCAGGGTCCTTGAGAGCATCGACAGCCGCAATGAAATCCTTGCCTTCCTTATATCCGGCAAATGAGCCAAGGAGTTTGCCGTCGGTGTCGACCACAATCAGGGTCGGATATGCGCTGACCTGAAATTGTTTTGCGAGATCGGCGCCTTCCTTTTCGGCATCAAGTTTCAGACAGACGTAGTTGCTGTTCATATAGTCGCCCACTTCTTTTGTAGGGAAAACATTGGCGGCAAGGCGCTTGCACGGACCGCACCATGAGGTGTAGAAGTCAATGAACACTTTCTTTCCCTCGGCTTTGGCTGCCGTCAGAGCCTCTTCGAATGAAATGTGGCGGAATTCAGTCTGTGCGGCTCCTGTCAAGGCGAAGCCAAGACAGAGAGCCGAACTCAGGAAAAATCTTTTCATCATGATATTTATGAATGATATTTATGGGTTGTCTTTTGATCTGTTCAATAGTTCTGAGTCAGAGATTTGTTGTGTTTGACAGCGTTCATCGGGAAGGGGAACACCCAGATGGGCGAATCGGGCGAAAGGGAGTATGTACCAAGTCCGAGCGAGGTGAGATCGCGGACAATTGTGGCCTTGTAGGCTTCTTCCGAGTTCCAGCGCTTGCGGTCAAAGAAATTTTCGAAAGTCTTGATGAATTCAAAACGCTTGCTGTCCTGGAGGAGCTTCATGGCCTCGGCTTCGGTCAGACCGGTCTTGTCAGCGTAGATTTCAGGATCTTCGATGCGCGAGGCACGGACCTTGTCAATCTGAGCGAGGCCTTCGGATATCTGTCCTGAACGGATCAGGCACTCGGCCTTGATGTAGTACATGGACTCCGAACGAAGGCCCCAGACGTTACAACGGGCATCACCGATGTTTGACTGGAGACAGCCTTCAGGAACTGTTGGATAAGGCGTGCCCCAAGCTGGGTCCATATAAGGTTCGGCAACATAATATTTGAACACGTAGTCATCCGGGTCGATGCAGGCAGCGACTTCGGGCGAAATCACGTAGCCATACAAGTCGCCGAGGTTGGAATTGTCTGAATAAATCAGATAGTAGTTGCTCGGACAATCGTAGTCAAGAATCCAGTTTCCTGTAGTTTTGACAGCAGAGCGGTTTTCAAGACGGCCGTTGATTTTCAGCGCGAGATCGGCATAGCGGAGAGCCTCGTCATAGCGTTTCATCTGGAAGAGCACACGGGCACGGACACCGTAGCCGAAGTCGAGACCGCAACGGCAGACGTTGTCGACGCCGGTCGGAACGAGTTTTTCGAGGACATTGTCAGCGCAATCCTCAAGAATCCGCTCATAGGTCTTCTTGAGACTGAGTTTTGTCTTTTCCTCGGCGGAATTGGTGTTATCGACATAGGGGATTCCGCCAAGCTTGTCGGCCTCGGCCTCGTCATACTGCCGGGCATACATTCCGACAAGCAGGAAGTGATACCAGGCACGGCGCACACGGGCTTCGGCTACGATCTGATCTTTCTTCTGAGCGGTTCCTCCATCGGCGCCGGGCACCTTGGAGATCACCGTGTTCATATAATTTATTTTCTGATAAAGGTTGTTATAGCGATAGTCATCATCAGTAAGGTCGGCCCGGTCTATGCTTTCGTCATAAGTGAAATAGGCATAGCGGAGACTGTTGTCATTGCCGATATAGTCGGCGACACCGTTCCAGGGACGATAGGTGTTGTTGCAGATGACCTCCAGATCGAAGTAGTCGCTGCCTGACCACAGATATGGCAGCCCATTGAGAAGAGTCTCAAGTTCATCGACTGTACTGAGGGTTGAGGAACCGTAGGGCTTTATGTCGAGTTTGTCATCACAGGATGTAAGCAACATCGCAGCGGATGCAAGTGTCAGTAATATCTTTTTCATTGTGTCGGTTGGCTTTTTAGAGGTTGAACATAAGGCTCATAGTGTAGCTACGCGGAGTTTTATCCATGTGGAAGCCGGAGGTGAGATTATAGGCTTCGGGGTCGATGCCTATGCCGTTGCGCGCCCATGTCGCTATATTGTTCATCTGGAAACGGAGACGAAGATCGTTGAGTCCGATTTTCCGGCAAAGTTTCTGATCGAAGCTGTAGCTGAGGATCAGGCTGCGGAATTTCATGTAGTCGGCATGTTTGACGGCAGTGTTACGGATAGTGCCGGTGGAGATGTTGCTGCCGTTCTTTGTCGACATCCAGCCGTTGGCGGGAACCTCATCGCCATTCCAGTAGCGAAGAAGGTCGCGGGAGAAGGAAGCATCGCCGAAAGCGCCCTTGTAGCCGGCAGTTCCGGCTGTAAAGCTTGTCCATGCGTCATTGTCGGTGCGCATGTAGTGGCCGCCGTAGAAGGCAAACATTGCTGAGAGCGAGAAGCCGTTCCATCTGATTTCCGGAGTCAGAGAGCCGGAAATTTTGGGCGTGGTAGTGCCTGAGAAGATGACATCGTCCATTGTGAATGTCGAACTTGAGGTAGAAGTGGTCTGGACTTCTCCATTTCTGTCATACCACCCGACAAAGATTGTGCCGTCCTTGTCAACAAGGCCTGCATAGTCGATCGAGAAGAGAGAGTTGAGCGGATAGCCCTTGTGATAGGTCATGCCGAGAAATTCGCTTGCCGAGGTCGGATAACGACGGAGGTCGGTCACCTTATTGTGGTTATAGGCGATGTTGAATCCGAGGTTGATGCCGATGTCTTTGCGGCGGCGCGCGGGAAGAATCTGTCCGTCAAGCTGAAGTTCCACACCGGTGTTGGTCATCTTGGCGCTGTTGATGGTCTGGGTGGTCCACCCGGTAGTCGGGTCGAGCTCGGCAGAAGTCAGAATGTCAGAGCTGTTTTTGCGGTAGAAGTCGAATGTACCGGCGAGACGGTAGCCAAGGAAAGCGAAGTCAATACCGGCATTCCAAGTGGCGGTCTTTTCCCAACGGAGCTGGTCGTTAGGGGGTGTGTTAAGGGTGCCTTGCAGATTGCCGAACTGGTTAGTGGCCATGCTTGCGGTAAGATAGGATGACACGGAGTTGTCGATATTGCCGGTGAGACCGTAGCTGGCACGGAGCTTAAGGACATTGAGCCAGGTGGCGGGGCGGAGGAAGCGTTCGTTGTGGACGTTCCATGAAGCACCGACAGACCAGAGGGGCTTGCCGCGGAATTTGGGGTCGGTTCCGAACATGTCGGCTTTGTCGACACGGTAGCTGCCTGAAACAGAATAGCGGCTGTCATAGACATAGTTGCCGGTGAAGTAGTAAGAATAGTAACGGTGAAGAGTCTCAGAGGTTCTAAAACTTATGGGTGCGCCATAGGGAGTATAGTTCGAGCCCATCACACCGACGGTCGGTTTGTTGATATATTCCCAGTTGGTGATCATGTTGAGGTTCGAGCTTGTCTGGCGGTCATAGCCGTAGTATCCGCCCTGTTCCATAGAGGAATGGGTCTGACGGTATTCGAAACCGGCTATGAAGTCGATGGCGTGTACGCCGAGAAATTCGCGGTTGTAGCGGGTCTGTGCGCGGAATGTATAGTACTGGCTTTGTGCAGTGCTTTCGCTCAGCGCGTCGCCGTCAGGGATGTTGTGGATTGTCTTGTTGATGGTCACAGGATCTTTATAAAAATGGTCTGGATCACCGTCCCAGCTACCGAAGTCCCAGTTGAATGGGTCGTCGGTATCAACCCACTCAGTCACGGAGGAAGAGGTTGTGTAGCGGTTGTAGAGGCTGCGCATGAACTGAGAGTCCTTGCTGTATTGGGTGCTGCTGATTGAAACTATATCCTCATACTGGAACTGGGCCTGGGCAGTCCATCCGGTCACGGGAAGACGGAAAAGCGCAAGGACGTTGGTGCGCACATTGGTGTAGCGCGATTTGCTTGTGTTGTAGCCTTTGTCAATTTCGTCAGCTACGTTGTAGGTCACATCCTTAAGTTCGTATTCAGGATTGTTAAGCACTTCCTCGCCGGGGTAGATGTCGGCTTCCATGCGCGCAAGGGAACCATCGGGGTTGTACATGGATTGATATGCGAGGAATGAGTTGATGTTTCCATAGCTTCCGAGCGCATGACTCTTGGTGCGGTTGTTCAGCACATTGAGGCTTAAATTGAGGTCCATCCATGAAGCGACTTTGAGATCACCGAGATATTTGAGGGCGAGCGATGATGCATCATAGCCTCTGACACCGCCGTTGTTGCCGTTCCAGTTGACTACGATGTTTGACGACAGGGTTTTGCCATTGACACGCAAGGCAAGATTGTACTGCTGAGAGACCTGGGTGCGGTCATGGACTTTCTGATATTCCTTGCGGTAGTTGTTACGGCTCCAGCGGTCGAAGGTGCTGTTCATCTCATCGTCGCTGATATTGCCACGGTTGTTTTCGAGAAGCACTCGCATCACCTGGGTCAGCTCGTTGGCTTTGCCGCGGTCAAGCAGGTTGAAATTGTCCTGGATACTCTGAGGGCTGTTTTTGAGCATGGCATCGAAATTGTATTTTTCGAGTTGGATCAGATCGGCCGCCGAAGCCCAGTTGTAGTTGTCGTAGTTCATCTTCTCGCTGATCTGGAGATCGGCATTGAAGTCGATGCTCAGTTTCTGCGACTTGGCTTTCTTGCTTGTGATGACAATGACACCGTTTGAAGCGCGGGCACCATAGATCGAGGCTGCCGCAGCATCTTTGAGAATGGTGATGTTTTCGATATCGTAGGGGTTGACAGTGTTCATGCCGCCTTCGATCGGGAGCCCGTCGACAACAACGAGCGGCGACTCCTTGGCGTTGAACGTGCTTTTGCCTCGGATGGTGATGGCATTTTCATCCTTGGTGTTGGATTTCGGGTCGAAAACCACACCGGGCACCCGGCCTTCGAGGTTAGAAGTGATGTCGCCGGTGTAACGCTTGTCCATATCCTCTGCCCGTATTATCTGGTAGGAACCGGTGGCGTTTTCACGCTTGATGTTCTGATAGCCCGTCACGACTACTTCCTCCATCATGTTGGGGACCGCTTCCATCACAATGCGGATATAATTGTAATTTTTATCAACCCTGACTTGTTTTGTCTTCATGCCGACGTAGGAAAACACCAATGTCGGCTCCGGCTTGTGACAAAGCAAGGTGAAATTGCCGTCCATGTCAGTTGAAGTGCCTTCGCCGGTGCCTTCAATCATCACCGTGGCACCTGGTAGCGGTTCTTCGTTTTCGTCAAGTACTGTTCCTGAGATTGTGTTGCTCTTAATCTTATCTATGCTTGTGGATACAGACGGCGATTTTTTAGCCTGTGCATCCGCCATTGCCGGCACGGAAAGAGCCAATGAAGCAGTCAGGATGTATAGGATTGGTTTAAACATAAGGAAAATATTTTGTGGGTGACTGGTTTTCACTTTAAAGCTTCGAAATCCGACTGATGAGACGTGATTTATGAAATGCAATAATAATATCGCTGACAGATTCTATTATTTGTTGTCAATCGCAAATATAGAAATGTCAGCGATATAAATGCAAATTTAATGTTTCCGAAAACGTAAAAATTGAAAGAACAGGAAAACAAGACGCCCCCAAAAAAAATAACTCCATGATATACAAGCCTGCAATTAGCTTTTTTGTCGGGCCTAAACCTACGTGCGCAAAATCAAATGCCGATGCAGGAAGATCAGATCTCCTTAAGCTGGGAGCGATAGCGGGCAGGAGTCATTCCGGTGATTGACTGAAATGACGAATAAAATGTGGAAAGTGAGCTGAACCCCACATCGCTGCAGATCTGCTTCAACGGTTTGTCGGTTTCCAGATCAGAGATCTGAGCGATCGCTTCACGGATGCGATAATCGTTGACGATCTGCGTGAATGTCTTCCCGGTGGATTCGTTGATGGCTTTTGAGAGATAGGTGCGGTTGGTGCCAAGCATCTCTGCGGCTTTACCCACGGTAATGGCCGGATCACAGAAGACTTTCTGCTCGATCATCAGCGATGTGAAACTTGGCATCAGGCTGTTGATCCTGCTTCTGCCACCGTCATCAGCCAAGGCTTGCGAAGCCTGAGCCTGCGGACCCTCCTGCTCTCTGGCTCTTTCGAGCCGCTCCACCAGCATTTGTTCACGGGCCATGTATTCTTTGTTCTGCAATACGATGGCCCGATAAAGACGGTCTTTTTTCCTGTAGTTGAAATAGACCAGAAGCACCAGAGCGACAGCCGCTGCCACGCAGACAGCAAGAAGAATCATGCGGTGACGTGTGGCCATCAGTTCCATCCGCTGTTCGTCAATGAGCCGTTCATTGGCATAGATTTCATGGCGGATACGGTTTTCATGCAGTGTCCGCTCGCGGCTCAGAGTGAAGACACTGTCCTGGAGGGCCTGGCAGGCAAGGCTATAATCAAGAGCCTTGCGATAGTCGCCTGCATCGCGGTAGCTATAGACCAGCTCTTTCATCAGTTCCGGGGCATGGACTTTCATCTCTGCGCTTCTGGCATGGACAAGGCCTTGTTCAAGAACCTCTATGGCGCTTTTCAGATGGCCGTCGCGCCGAAGCAGACGCGCATAGGCAAGATAAGTGGCAGAGACCTCAGAGGCATCTGATTCACGGAAATGTTCCATAGCGAGGGTATAGTCCCGGTAGGCGCTGCGAGTGTCACCGCGCTTGTCGGCCAAGAGACCTTTGACAAGATACAGGTTCGGTTCGCCTCCGAATTCACCCTGCCGGTGAAGATCTTCGATCTCGGCAATCAGCCGCCCGGCCTGGTCGAGACTGTCGGCAAGAAGACAGAAGTGGGCCAATGCGGACTTGGCGTAATACAACGGGATGGGATCTCCACGCTTTTCGGCTATTTCGTGAGCCTCTTCCGCAAGCCTGCGGCCGGAGACATCTTTCATCAGCAGGTAAGCTCCTGACAAGTTGGACAGGATTATGCCGTAACGACGGGTGTCATTCAGCTCCTTTGCCTTTTCAAGGGCTTCATAGTAATATGCGGCCGAGGTATAGGCATCATTCTGCCCAAGAAGATAATATGCTCCGAAACTGTTGTCGATCGAGACCAGCGCATCCAGATTGCCGGTGGCATTGGCTATCAGCCGTGCTTCTTCGAGTTGACGGAAACACTCGTCGGCATCCTCGTCAAGCATAGATGAGCCTATGACTATACGCCCGTAAAGTTCACAGAAATCCTTGTCGCCGGTCGAGCTCCCCATGTCAAGCAGGCGCCGGCCATATTTCTTAGCCTCTTCATAGTTGCCGAGGTTCAGATAAAGAAAGGCTACATCTTTTATGGTCTGCTTGTCATCTTCATGCTCTTTCAGATAGGCCAGCCGGCCGGACAAAGAGTCGTTAAGATCAGCCTTTGCCACACATGGCGACAATAGTGTCAGCACTGACAGGCAGGCCAAAACCAGAAGACGACATATGTGCAGGCGTATTTTCATAAGTAACTCATTCTTGTTTTCATCCGATGATTCCGCGGGCGGTGAGTATGTGGAAGACCAGGTCTTTCAGCAGGTCATATTCATTCTGACGAGAGCCGATGCCTTTGCTGCGGGTATCAAATTCGCGTATGGCCGAGATGATCTCAATGGTCTGCCTGACATTGTAGCTCCGCGCGGCGGCTTCATATGATTTCAAGGCCCAGGGCGAACGCAGTCCGAGAGCGTCCATGTAGCCGCTCTGGGTTTTGTCGCGGGTGTAATGATAGACCAGCAGATTGGAAAACTGGTTGAACAGAGAGGATACGGTCATCACCGTCGGGTTGCTCTTCGGGTTGTTTCTGAAATATTCGATGATGGCGAATGCCTTGGCTGCATTTCGGGCGATTATGGCATCTATCAGCTCGAAGTTGTTGTAGTCTTTCGATATGCCGATGTTGCGCTCGATGGCTTCAGGGGTGATCATGGCTCCCTGTCCAAGAATCAGTGCCAGTTTGTCTATTTCATTGTAAAGGCGCGACAGATCAGTGCCGATATAGTCACGCAACATAGAAAGAGCCTTGGCATCGACATTGAGTTTCTTCTCTTTGATCAGATCAGAGATCACCGGCAGAATGTTGCGTTCGCTGAGCCTTTTGGATTCAAATATCACTCCATTTTTCCTGACAGCGGCAAGCAGTTCCTTGCCCTTGGCCTGTGCACCGCGGCAGGAGATCACCAGAATTGTAGTCGGGTTTGGCTGAGCCACATAATTATGCAGCTTGTTGAGCATATCGGCTCTGACTGCCTGGGCCTCCTTTACTATCACCACCTGGCGCTCGGCCATCATCGGGTAGCGGTGGCAGACATCCATGACAGTCTCAATGCCTGATTCAGGAGCATAGAGAGTGTAGAGATTGAAATCACGCTCCTCTTCGGGAATCAGGTTTTCAAAATCCTTTACGAGCTCGTCGATATAATAGCCTTCCTCTCCATGAAGCAGGTAGACGGGTGATAAAGACGTCCGTGCGGCAAGCTGACGTCGGAGTTCTGAAAATGTAGGAGTCGCGGAGGCCATCGGCAGGGGTGATATGAATGGTTTAGAAGCTTTTAGAGGTTGTTTATACACCACTCAGATTTTAACTCTTGGTTTTAAACAACCTCTTAATATTACAAATTTACGCAATGTGTGCGAAAAAGCCAAGAAAAATCATCATGCACAGACGATCAGAGCGCTTTATTTACTAATTTTGCAATCCAACAGCCACAGACACCACATCATGAAAGAGCAAGCAAAACCATCCTCTGCCATTCAGGCGCTCAACCTGCCCCCCGCACAGCTCAGACTGCGTCAAGGCGAAAAAGGAGATGAGATTTTTGATCCGCTGCGTGGCAAGTGGCTTGTTCTGACTCCTGAAGAATGGGTGCGTCAGAATTTCATATCGTGGCTGATCTCGGATTTCGGCTACCCCGCAGGCCTTATGGCCAACGAGACGGCCATCAACCTCAACGGCACGAGCAAGCGCTGCGACACAGTGGTCTACAGTCATGCGGCCAAACCGATAATGATAGTGGAATATAAGGCGCCTCACGTGGCCATCACACAAAAAGTTTTCGAGCAGATAGCCCGCTACAATATTGTGCTCCGTGTGAAGTATCTGACCGTTTCAAACGGGCTGCACCATTATTGCTGTATGCTTGACGAGGAGAGCGGCAGATACAGGTTTCTTAAAGAGATTCCGGCTTACGAGGCGCTGGTGTGAGGTCTGTCACGACTTCACACCGACAAGAGTTCGCTTTCTATTTTCGCTATATCGTCCTGAAGTTTCTTCTCAAGCGGCATACGTTCGTCGATCAGGCGGCAGGCATACAGCACGGTGGCGTGTGTGCGGCCCAGACGTGTACCGATGGCCTTGAGGGGCATTTTGGTGTGCTTCTTTGCAAGATACATCACCATCTGGCGTGCATCAGAGACTTCTCTTTTACGCGATTTAGTGAAGATCTGATCTGTCTCAATGTTGTAGAACGCGCTGACTTGACGGGCGATAGTCTCGAAGTTGACGGTGCGCTTGTTGAGTTTCACAGAGTTGGAGAGCACACGGCGCGCAAGTTCCACCGAGATATCCTTGTCAAGGAAGGTGGCATGTGCCAGAAGCGAAACAACCACACCTTCAAGCTCACGGATGCTCTCAGTGACATTCGATGCGATGAAATCCATCACCTCTCTTGGGAGCGAGAGTCCATCGCGGAGTGATTTCTGCGTCAGTACGTCGCGGCGGAGATCAAGGTCAGGCTTCTCAAGCTGTGCGGTCA
Organism: Duncaniella sp. C9; assembly: GCF_004803935.1. Taxonomy (GTDB): domain Bacteria; phylum Bacteroidota; class Bacteroidia; order Bacteroidales; family Muribaculaceae; genus Duncaniella; species Duncaniella muris. The sequence continues at coordinate 2,167,969 of NZ_CP039547.1, read as the reverse complement.
TACCCGACTTGAATCGCGAAAGCAGACGGTCCTGCATACCTTCCATCTGCGACGGACAGCAGTCGCTCGACATGATCAGCTGGCGGTGGTTCTGCTTGAGGTGGTTGAATATGTGGTAGAATGTTTTCTGAGTCTTGTCTTTGCCGATGAAGTCCTGGATATCATCAATGATCAGGGTGTCGATACTCTGATAGAAGTTGATGAATTCATTGACTTTGCTGCGCTGCACTGCGGCAGTGTACTGGCTTTCGAACAGACGTGCAGTAATATAAAGTACGCGCGCGCGGGGATTGCGCTCCTTGATGCGGATGCCGATGGCCTGAATCAGGTGGGTTTTCCCTACTCCGCAGGGACCGAACACGAAGAGCGGGTTGAATGTCTGGAGCTTCGAATCGTTTGCAATAGCCTCACCGATAGAACGGGCCACTTTATTACTGTCGCTGATGCAATAGTTTTCAAACGTATAGTCAGGGTTGAGCTGCGAGTCGATATCCTCTACTATCTGTTCCTTGAACGGATTCGAGGTGGCTCCGGGCATAGGCTTGACAGCCTGGCTGGGGTGTGCGCTTCCGACTGAGATTTTGCTGCTCGGATCATCTGCCACAATAGGATATTCGTAGATCAGACGGATCGACGGCCCGAAAACTCGTTTGAGGGTTTTGCCAAGAACGTTGATATAACGCTCTTCAAGCTGCTCGGCGAAGAACTCGGTAGGACAGTAAATGGTCAAAACATCATTTTCAACCCGCAGAAATGTCAGCGGGCTGAACCAGGATTTGAATTGTTCTGCCGGAATAATGTCACGAATAATCTCAAGACATTTGTCCCATTTTTTTGAGTATTCTTCTTGCATTGCTCAGTTAAAGTGAATAGCGCATGTCAATCAAACTTGAGTGGCAGGAGAAATGTGTCTGTGTCGGTTGATTGGAAACTTTGGCTGATTGATTATGCGCCGTTGAATAATTGTCAACTTGTGAATGCAAATTTCTTACTTTTTTTCTTCAAAATCAAACCGCTTTTTATTTGGAAGTTTCAAATAATTTATACAATACTGAGTCACAAAGACTTACACCGTATTTAACACTTACTTTAGCCCTGCATCCGCCACACCTGCGTATACTCCTATTTCTCAATATATTACGTCTGCAAACGCTCCTTTATCGACACTCTTTACACCAAGCTCTACAGATTGCGAACTCGCTGAAATTCGGCATTATGAAAATGCGGGCCAATTTCTTCCGGCGCAAGCTCTATTTATAATCATTCTAAATAAACACATCTTGTTCAGATCTTCCGTTTCAACATCACAAAGGTGAAATTACGCCCCGACTCCACCCCTGTAATACGAGCCGAAAAATAACGGCCGGGATGACATCGGGTGCACAGATCAGGCGAGAAATTTCTTATCCGTTCCGCCGGAATGCCGGCTGCCAGCAAACGGCCGGCCACATAGGCCGGAAGATCGATATGAGGGCGTGGCCACTCCGCTCTGCACACCACATACTCCTCAGGGAAACGAGCAGCCACCTCCTCCCCTACCTCAAAACAGTCGCAGCAAATAGACGGGCCGAAAAAGACATCCATGCGCGAGACATCGGCCCCAAGCTCAAGCATTGCGCCGACTGTATTATCGACAACACCTCCGAGCGCGCCCCTCCAGCCGGCATGTGCCACGCCTGCAACTCCGTTCCGTTCATCCACGATCACCACAGGCACACAATCGGCCGTAGAAACTCCGACAGCCACCTCCGGCAACCTTGTGACAAGGGCGTCGACACCTTCAATCGCAGCCGGATCTACCGGGAGAGAATCTATCACCCGCACATTGGCGGAGTGGGTCTGGCGAGGCACGATCAATGAACCGGCATCCAGACCAAGTTCACTGATAAGCATCTGTCGAGAAGCAGCCACATGAGCGGGATCATCACCGGTATAATGACAGATATTGAAATCTGCGTAAGGAGACTTTTGATTTCCATCTCCGCCTCTCGAAGTGAACATGGCCTGATATCCCGAAGAGGATGCCAGGCCGGTGAGCCAAGACGGATGTAAGGTAGATGAAGCCATAAGACGACGGGACCGACTTTTTTAGAGCTTGTACATTTGTACGGTTAAATGTTTTTGAATAATTTTGCGCGATTTTTTCCCGCGCAGGAAAGAAGTCACAAAATTAAGAAAAAATATCATTCAATCTCACTCGACGATGAGGGAATTCAGACTCAAAGGTCATCTGGCAATGTTAGGAGCAAACACCATGTGGGGGATCATGGCACCCGTGGCGAAGCTCGTTATGGCAGCGGGCATAGTCAGCCCGCTGCTGCTTACCAATTTCAGAATCTTCGGCGCGGCCATACTCTTCTGGATCGCATCACTGTTCACACCCCGCGAGCATGTGTCCTCGCGTGACCTGCTGAGACTCGCAGGCGCCGGCCTTCTCGGCATTGTCTTCAATCAAGGATGCTACGTATTCGGCGTGGGCTTCACTTCCCCCGGCGAAGCGTCAATCATTACAACGACAATGCCAATCTGGGTAATGCTTCTTGCCGCCGTCATTCTGAAAGAGCCTATCACCTGGAAAAAGGCAGGCGGCATAGCCCTCGGAGGCACAGGCGCGCTGATGCTGGTGCTCGGAAGCGCCGGTTCCGGCATGAAAGGAGACAATCCGGTGCTCGGCGACCTGCTCGTGCTGACCGCACAGCTAAGCTATGCGCTGTATCTCACCTTCTACAGAAATTTCATAAAGAAATACTCGGTGTTCACGCTGATGAAATGGATGTTTACTTTCGCCGCGATAGCCGTCACCCCCGTGTCGGTCAGAGAATGGATTGGCACTTCCTGGGGTGATGTCTCGGCTATCGAACTTGTCGGAATAGGCTATGTGGTCATATTCGCCACCTTCATAGCCTATATATGCACTATGATCGGACAGAAGAATCTGCGCCCTACTCTTGTCGGAATGTACAACTATGTCCAGCCAATTGTGGCATCGGTTATCGGCGTGTGCCTCGGACTCGACCGCTTCACACCGGTGAAAATAGTGGCCGTGGCGCTTATATTCTCTGGAGTCTATCTCGTCACCATCAGCCGCGCGGCTGCTCATGATGCCCATAAAATCAAAGGCGGAAAGGAATAGGAAGAATATAATAGACCGGAACAAAAGTATCTGAAAGCACGCCGGCGTCCCACTTCGGCATGTTGGAGATAATGCGCACAGCCTCACGGTCAAGCGATTTCTCAACACTTCTGATCACAGAGATATGTGACAGAGATCCGTCTTCATTCACAACGAAACCACACAGCACCCGCCCCTCTATGCCTTCGTGATAGGCCTGCGTGGGGTAGCGGCGTTCTTTGTTGATGAAACGCACCATCGCGCCATCGCCTCCGGGAAACTGCGGCTGAATATCTACGCAATCATATTCATAGACATCCACACAGACCGGTGCCGAGCCGGCACGTGAAGAGACATTGGCAATATGCCTGGGCGGCTGTGCCGCTGAAAAGACAGCGGCACCAGCCATAAGAGGAAGAAGGAGAATTGAGCGGAGTAGAGTTTTAGGCATATAAAATCAGCTAATGTGACAATACAAAATTATAATTCAGAGCGTCTTGATGCAAGTATTTTGAGATTGATTACAATTGTTTTTGTTTTGTTGACATTTCCGGCGACATATAATAATACAGGCACATGCGCGTTATTTATTTGAAGATTCCAAGTCATGACATTACCCCGATCCAAATATACGTCCCACGCCCATATCCGAGGCATACGCATTCTGTTCTCATTCCTTCTCGCCGTCACAGCAGCCGGAGGGATGAAGGCACAGGACAGTTCGCCAGCCTACCGTTTCCTGGAAATTCCATCGTCAACCCTGGCCTATGGCCTTGGCGGAATAAACATCACGGCAATCGAAGATGACATCAACAGCATTGATCAGAATCCCGGTCTGCTGGGACCTGAGATCGACATGCAGCTTGGCGTGAATTACATGCGCTATGTGGGCGACAGCAATTTTGCAGGCGTAAAGTTCGGTCACAGCGCCGGAGAACACGGAGCGTGGGCCGCAGGAATACAGTATTTCGGCTACGGCACCATACGCGGTGCAGATGTCAACGGAATCCTGACCGGCGATTTCTCTCCCAAAGACATGGTGTTCAACGCAATGTATGCCCATGACATCTCAGACCGCTGGCGCGGCGGCATAAACCTGAAGTTTATCTATTCGAGCTACGACGCCTACTCGGCAATGGCCGTTGCCACTGATCTCGGTGTCAACTACTACAATCCTGAGAGCAACCTGTCATTCTCAGCCGTCATAGCAAATCTCGGCGGTCAAGTCAAGCGGTTTCAGGACTCTTATGACCGCCTGCCGGTCGATCTGCGCATCGGCGTTTCCAAATCATTCGGCACAATCCCCATCACATGGTCAGTCACAGCTTGGAATCTCACCAAATGGCATCTTCCCTTCTATGACAACGGCGACGGGACTGACAGTTCAGAGCCGACTGTCAAAGACAGCTTCAGCTCAAACCTCTTCCGCCACCTGATATTTGCCGCCGACTTCGTGCCGAGCGAGAAATTCCACATCGGACTCGGATACAACTATAAAACCCGCACTGACATGGCCACATACAAGCGCAGCTTCCTTTCCGGGTTCTCAGTCTGCGCCGGGCTAAATGTCAGGAACTTCGGTGTAGGCGTAGCTCTGTCACAACCCCACACCGGCGCCACAACCATAATGCTGAACCTATCAACAAAACTATATGAATTCTGACAATCTCATCATAGCCATTGACGGTTACTCATCGTCTGGCAAAAGCACAATGGCCCGCCGTCTGGCGAAAGCCATAGGCTACCGCTACATAGATTCCGGTGCAATGTATCGCGCAGTGACACTCTATGCCATGCAGCACGGTTTCATCTCCGCTGACGGCTCGATTGACAAAGCAGCCCTTGTCAGCGCCCTCCCGGACATAAAAATCGACTTCAAAGTCACCCCCGACGGACAGCGGACTCAACTCAACGACAAAGATGTGGAAGACGAGATCCGCACACTCGAAGTCTCGGCCCACGTCTCCCCGATAGCAACGATAGCCGAAGTGCGTCGCGCACTGGTCAAAATGCAGCGCGATATGGGCGAAAGCAAGGGCATAGTGATGGACGGCCGCGACATAGGCACTATGGTTTTCCCGCAGGCCGAGCTGAAGATCTTCTGCGATGCGTCAGCTGAAAAACGTGCCGAACGGCGCTTCAAGGAACTGACCGAAAAAGGCCAGTCAATCACTTATGAAGAAGTCCTGGCCAATGTGGTCAGCCGTGACCACATCGACGAAACAAGAGATGAAAGCCCGCTGCGTTGCGCCGATGACGCTGTCAGACTCGACAATTCCGAAATGACTCTCGAAGAGCAGGACCGATGGCTTCTCGATCTGTTCAGGCGGAAAACGGTAGGACTGTGAGCCGTCCCGCCACATATATTTATTATATATAACAAGCGAATTTTGCCAGATGAAAAATTCACCTGTAATAGAAATTGATGCCCGTTCAGGATTCTGTCATGGTGTGGTGACAGCTATACGGAAAGCCGAGGAAGAGCTTGACCGCTCACCGGAACCATTGTATTGCCTCGGCGACATTGTTCATAACAGCGATGAGGTAGAAAGACTCGGACAGAAAGGGCTTGCCACAATAACCCATGCCGATCTCGACCATCTGCCGGGAGCCAGAGTCCTCTTGCGCGCCCACGGCGAGCCGCCGTCAACCTATGCCATAGCCCGCGAGAAAGGGATCGAGATAATTGATGCCACCTGCCCGGTGGTGCTCCAGTTGCAGAAACGGATAAAGCAGACTTTTGACAGCACCACTCCCCGACCACAGATTGTGATCTACGGCAAGGCCGGCCATGCAGAAGTCAACGGGCTTGTCGGGCAGACCAACGGCGAAGCCATCGTAGTGGAAAACATAGCTCAGCTCGACCGCATTGATTTCAACCGCGACATTGCTCTCTACTCACAGACCACAATGTCGCTTCAGGGCCTGGCAGAGATGGTCGGTGAAATCAACCGCCGGATTAGCCCCGGAGTACGTTTCGAATATTTCGACACCATCTGCCGCCAGGTGGCAAACCGGGTGGAACACCTGCGGGAGTTTGCCCGCGCCCATGACGTGATTCTCTTCGTGGCCGGAGCCAAAAGCAGCAACGGCAAAGTGCTATATCATGAATGCCGCGATGTCAACAAGCGTTCTTATCTGGTTTCAAACCCGTCTGACTTCCGTCCGGAATGGATAGAAGGCGCAGGCACCGTAGGCATCTGCGGAGCAACCTCAACTCCGCGCTGGCTGATGGAGAAAGTGCGCGATAAAGTAGCGTCAAATGGATAACTTCATAGCCATTGACGTAGAGACAGCCAACAACGAGCCGTCATCAATCTGCGCTATCGGCGCTATAAAAGTCATCGGCGGAGTAATCACCGACCGGTTCTACGAGCTCGTCAAGCCGGAACCGGAATACTACTTCCGTCATTTCACACAGAACATCCACGGCATCGGACGCGAGGACACTGAAAACGCAAGAGTGTTTTCAGAGGTGTGGCGAGATATCCACCGGTTTATCGGAGATCTCCCGCTTGTGGCCCACAACAAGGCATTTGACGAGAAATGTATCCGTGCCGCCCACCGCGTCTACGGCATGGACTATCCAGATTACCCATTCTACTGCACCCTGACCGCCGCCCGTAAACAGATTCCACGCCAGATGCTGACATCATATTCACTGCCATTTGTCTGTGATTTTCTCGGCATACCCTTCTACAACCATCACGATGCACTCGCCGATGCCGAAGGGTGTGCAAAAATAGCAATGACACTTCTATGAAATTCTTTCATCATACAATCTTGAAATTCCTGCCTCTCGCCATCGCCTGTCTTACCGGTGAGATATGCCTCTCATGCAGCTTTTCTGAAAACAGCGGCAGCCACACCGAGACCGTCTCAAGCAAGGTCAAAGACAAGAAAGCCTACCACCTCGGAGAAGAACATGCCGAACGCCTGCTGCAATATGCGAATAATGAAGATGCCCTGCAGGACGGGCTGCTCGACATTCGCGCCCGCATCAGCAATATCCGATCGAAACTCGGCACTCAGGCCGCCGCAGACTATGAACGCGGATTCACCGACTATATCCGCACCAACAACGACTCTCTGGCGAGAATACTATTTTAAGGGGGTAATAACAATAGTTAAAATCTGAGTGGTGTATCTTTTAGATAAATTATTATGAAACACCCTCTAACTCTGAACAAATCCTGAAGCAAACAGTTATTCCCGCAGATGCTCCGTCCGATCTACACAGACATCAAAATTGGCCATTTTCACCATTTTTAAATCATCGCACTTGCATCGGCGCTCCGAGTTAGTTATCTTTGCTTATCAAGAATCACATTCTGTTATAATCATCATGCAATTTTACAGCACAAACCGACAAAGCAGCCAGGCTTCGCTCGAAGAAGCTGTGATGACAGGCCTGCCGGCTGACGGCGGCCTTTATATGCCTGAGCGCATCCCGCTCATCCCACGCGCATTCTTCAACAATATCGCGGAAATGTCAATCCGCGACATAGCCTACGTGGTGGCCTCCACAATGCTTGGCGATGACATTGACGCAGCCGAGCTAAAGGATATTGTCTACAACACTTTTACTTTTGACATTCCTCTGCGCAAAATATCATCAGATATCAGCGTGCTCGAACTTTTTCATGGCCCCACCCTTGCGTTCAAAGACATCGGCGCACGTTTTCTCGCCCGCATCATCAGCCACTACTCCCGCAATCTCGACAAACCGGTGAATGTACTGGTGGCCACATCGGGCGATTCAGGCGGAGCTGTGGCAAGCGGTTTCCACAGAGTGCCCGGTGTCAGAGTGTTCGTTCTCTACCCGGAGAGAGGGCTATCAGCCAAACAGCGCCATCAGTTCACATCGCTTGGTGACAATGTAATTCCGATCGAGGTGCTCGGCACCTTCGATGACTGCCAGCGGCTTGTCAAGGAAGCCTTCGTGGATCAGGATCTGCGACGTAAACTGAACATCACCTCGGCCAACTCAATAAACATCTGCCGTCTGCTGCCTCAGATGTTCTACTATTTCTATGCCTACAGTCAGCTCCTCAGCGGGCAGCCAGACCGGATCGACAGCGATGGAGTGGTATTTTCAGTGCCTTGCGGCAATCTCGGAAACCTTACCGCCGGTCTTCTGGCCAGAAAGATGGGACTTCCGGTGAAACGCTTTGTGGTGGCTAACAACAGCAATGACTCCTTCACACGCTTTGTCCGCACAGGTCATTTCACTCCCGCCCGTCCGCACCACAGCATAGCCTGTGCGATGGATGTCGGTAACCCTTCGAATCTCTCGCGCATTACCGACATGTATAACGCGGCACCTGCGCCGATCAGCTCCGACATGAAGGCCTACTCCTACAGTGATGACGAAATAGCCGATTCGATCGCGGATCTTTACCGATCACACGGATATATAGCTGATCCTCATGCCGCCACAGCCTACCGAGCACTCGCCGAAGACCTTAAAGACGGCGAAAACGGAATCTTTCTCGCCACTGCCCATCCGGCAAAATTCGCCGATATCGTAGGACGTATAACTGGGACCGAAATCAAGAATCCGCAGCAAGACTCGACAGGCTGCATATCAGTCCGCCATGACGTGCCTAAAATCACCCCCGCATTGCAGGCACTCAAAAAAATCCTGATAACATCAACCTAAATCAATTCTTTTTTGTTAAATTTGCATAACTGCATCCGGCATCCACTCAATCATGGATGCCGGACGAAAATAAATCATCCCCAAAACACCATCACTTATGGCATCTAACAAACGTATTTTAAAGAAAGAAATCCGAATGATATGCGGCGCGCTCGCCGGCGAATGCGTGATAGCCAAAATCACCGTTCCGGGCATTGATCCCGAAAAGCTCAATGAAATCATCTATGAACTCGCAGAGCTACAGTACAACGCACTCAGCCGTGTGAACTTCGATTTCCCCCAGTCGCCCAAAGCCTTTGCAAGCGCAGCTGAATACAACAAAGCCCGCTCAGCCTACTTCAAAGCCGCCTACAGGAAGCTTAAGTGCGAGTTCAACGCTCACGTAGAAGCTATCGTCAAAAAAATGAACGAAGCTCTTCCGCAGGCTCAGAAAGACGCCAACAAAGCAGCTCTCAAAGCATAACAAAGATAAATAAACACGTAGAAGAAAAGCCATGTCATTAAGCGGCACAATCCTACGACTCTTCGGCTGGAAGGTGGTGTGCAGCGTTCCGGATTATCCAAAATGTATAATCTGCGTTGCGCCCCACACTTCCAACTGGGATTTTATTCTCGGAAAACTGGCCTACTGGTCGCTCGGCCGGCAGGCCGGATTCCTGATCAAACAGGAGTGGTTTTTCTTCCCGATGAACCTCATCTTCAAAGCATTTGGCGGAATCCCGGTCAAAAGAGGCAAAGGCTCGTCACTCACAGACACACTGATCAAAAAATTCTCGGAAACAGAGCGGATGTCAATAGCCATAACCCCTGAAGGGACCAGAGCCAAAGTCTCGCAATGGCACACCGGTTTTCTCCACATTGCCTACGGGGCCAAAATTCCGATAGTGCTCGGCGCCATTGACGCAGCCACCAAGACCATACATCTGCAAAAAACGTTCTTCCCGACCGGCGATACTGACGCCGACATGGAAGCCGTAAAAGCCTATTACAGGCCATTTACCGGAATAAACCGGGATAATTTTACCGTCTAAGCCTCAGATCTGCCACCGAAATAATGCTTAAAATCTGCGTCATCCCGCTTGACATCGCCTATGCCGATGTCGAAAACAATCTCATCTCGACAGCCCATCAGCTCAATCAGGTAGAACCTGACACCGACATAGTAGTCCTGCCGGAATTATTTACCACCGCTTTTGTCCCCGACGCAAAGGCTGTGGCCGCCACCGCCGAGCCGAATGACGGACGCACGGTTGAAGCCCTAAAACGCTGGGCTCAGTATTTCGGATTTGCCATAGCCGGGAGTTTCCTGGCCACTGACGGACAAGGCAATTATTTCAACCGCGCCTTTTTTGTCGAACCGATAGGCGACATCACATTCATTGACAAGCGCCACCTCTTCCCTCTCTCTAACGAACACACTGTCTATACCGCCGCAGAAGGCGAACCGCAGGCCATACGCTTCCGTAGCTGGAACATCCGCATGATAGTCTGCTTCGATCTGCGCTTCCCGGTGTGGACACGCAACAACCCTGATGACCTCTATGACCTTCTGCTGGTGCCGTCAAACTGGCCTGTGGCAAGAGTCAAGCCTTACAAGCTGCTCCTGGCAGCCCGCGCGGTGGAAAATCAGATCTATACAGTGGGAGCAAACCGCACCGGCTCCGACAAATTCGGAGACTATCCGGCAGGTATGACCTCCGTTTTCGACTGCCTTGGGGAAGAGATCCGCGAAACCCGCCGCAACGGCCACATCTATGCACTGCTTGACAAAGACCATCTGAAAGAAAGCCGAGAGCGCTTTCCGTTCTACAAAGCGGCTGACAGATTCACCATTGATCCAAAGCCTTCGCGATAGGAAGAGATCTCGCCGTTTTTTAACTTCTATTAACGCAATTCCCATAAACCCTACCATCCATTGGAGTGTTATTACCATTGAATACTATTTTGTATCTAACGTAATGACCAAACACAATGGAACCTAAAGACAAATTTTCAACCGTACATGAGGAATTCTTCGGCAACATCGTAGGGACAATTGTTCAGACCATCAAGACAATCACACCCCGTCAGACTCTCGACTTCATTGCCGACTGGTCAATTCCCACTTCTGTACCCACTCCGTCGCATAGCTGAAAGCTCTAAACCACAAACCAAAAGAATCAGATGTCAGCCTCACCCAAGCGTAAGGCTGACATTTTTTTATTCCGCTTAATCGAGCCGCATTTGCTTTCTTAAGACGGCTCTTATTTTATTGAATGGAAGATAAATCACGCGTAAAAATCAGCAGATGTGATTTCAGTCACACTTTTTATCATCGGTTTTTCCTATATTTGCACAGTTTACCACTTAACATACGAATTCTGCATCAAAATAGCAACATGAAAACCGGCAAGTCACACTTACTCCCGCTTATACTTGGCCTATTGATCTGCTTGTCTTGCGAGCGGTCGGGCTATTACAATGATGATCAGAGAAAGCGCCTCGATTTGCTGACAGCCACCAGATGGACTGAGCAATCAACTGATTCCCACGATCCGGAAAATCCGATCGAGTGCCGCCAGTCATGGAGTTTTGACAAAAAAGGCAAAGCCTCTGTCACTTACAAATGGACAGACAAGGACGGAAATACGACCTATAATGAAACTCAGTATTACGACTGGACTTTCACTACCGAAAATTTCGCAGTTATCTATCTCTACAGCGCCACACACGGAGACCTGTTCTGGCTGATAGAAAAACTGACTGCCGATGAGCTGCGCGTGAAAGCCGCTGTCATGGACCCCGTCTTAAACCCGACAATCCCTCAGAGACGAATAGTACTACAAGCAACTATGCGATAAACATTTAGCAGATACACAGGACCACATATGAAAAAATATCTTTCCACAATCCTTCTCTCGCTATGCCTCGGCATGGTGACAGTTCAGGCAGCCAGCATCGGAGAAGTTGCGGTAACGGCAGACAGCACCGCTCGTAAGGACCGCTTTAGAATGCTTGAAAAACCATTCATGCTTACCTTATCAGCAGGGGCTAATTTCAACACCGGCGGTCGTCATAACAGTGAAGTGTTCGGATGCCGCCCCGATGCCGCCACTCAGATAAACTTCCGATTCAACTTCGGATTTCACCGCAACTGGAATGTCTATGCCGACCTTGGCTACACATTCTACAGCATTCACTCCGACCCGCTTTCCGATAAATACGCAGACCTTCTCGTCAAACTGATCATGCCAGGAATCAGCACAATACATCCTTCATTCTCAATCGGCGCATCACACCTCTCCCAGGTAGGCCGATGGCAGTTCATGCCACGCATCGGAGCCGGATGCCAAGCGGTCAAAACCAACAAGCAGTCAAAAGAGTGGAATGGCATAAAGACTACCGTCAGACGGGAAATAGCCCCCTACTTCATCGAAGGCGGATTCGGAGTGGGCTTCCGCACATCAAGAGTATGCAGCGTGATCTTTGACATCTGCTATCACCATCCGCTTGAATCGGCAAGCCTAACCGTCAGCACCTCCGGGGGCAATCAGGATTCAACCGAGAAATTCAAATCCAAATCCTGGGCCAACGACCTCACCCTGTCACTCGGCATCCAGTTTCAGACCAACCTCAGCCGCTCAAAAAGAGCCGGATCAGCCGCTGCTGTTAAATAATGTGAACAGATGTGATGTAATCGCAGAAAATTCAGTAACTTTGCAGTCGCTTTTTAGCATCCCCGTGTGATGGGAAATTAAGGAGCAATTGAATTACAACTTAATTTTGAGTAACACAATCAAACAAATCAATCAGAAATGAAGACATTTCAACTGACTGCCGAACCCCGTACAGACCTCGGCAAAAAGGCTACCAAAGCCCTCCGCAAAGAAAACAAGATCCCCGTGGTTCTCAACGGCGGCGAAATCGTTAACCTTCCCTATGAGAAGGCTCTGAAACCCGGCGAAAAGCTTGTGGAGATCGGCAACGGCAAAGGCCTCGTGACTACTGACCTCGTAGTGACTCAGGACGCAGTCCGCAAACTCGTCTACACTCCCGATATCTTCGCTATTGAGCTTACTGTAAACGGCGAAACCCGCATGGCTGTCCTCAAGGACATCCAGTTCCACCCGGTTAAAGACACCATCCTTCACATGGACCTCCTCGAAGTGACTGACAAGAAGCCCGTCACCATCGAAGTTCCCGTTCAGCTCGAAGGCCACGCAGAAGGTGTGAAAGCAGGTGGTAAGCTCAACCTCTCTATGAAGAAAATCCGCGTGAAAGCTGTCTACACTGAAATCCCCGAACGTGTGGTTATCAACGTTGACCACCTCGGCCTCGGCAAGACTCTCCAGATCGGCGAACTCCACTTCGACGGTCTCGAACTGATGAACGCCAAGAACGCTGTTGTCTGCGCCGTTCAGCTCACCCGTGCCGCCCGTGGTGCTCAGGCCAACGCTCAGTAATCTCAGCATCAGCGCACACCGCGCATAAACCGATTTCATTGCGACAGATTTTCTCGACCTTTTTTCAAGCCGGGAGAATCTGTCGCTTGTTTAGCGGGCATCCGGGAGCCACCTCCCCTGCCCTACACCACATCAACCCTACTTTTAACCACTCCAATGAAGTACCTGATAGTCGGACTGGGAAATATCGGTCCGGAATATGCCAACACACGCCACAATGCCGGCTTCAGAATCGCTGACGCTCTTGCCGCCGGCGGCAACGCAAGCTTCTCGACCGAACGCTATGGCGATATAGCCCGCATGAGGGTCAAAAACGCCCAGCTGGTGATACTCAAACCGTCCACCTACATGAATCTTTCCGGAAATGCCGTCCGCTACTGGAAAGAAAAAGAAGGTATAGAGATTGAGAACATCCTTGTGATTGTTGATGACTGCGCCATTCCCTTCGGTGCCATCCGCATCAAAGGCTCCGGCAGCGATGCCGGACACAACGGACTCAAAAACATAGCCCAGATGCTCGGCACACAGGCCTATCCCCGTCTGCGGTTCGGCATTGGCAACGATTTCCCGCGCGGAATGCAGATCGAATACGTGCTCGGTGCATTCACAAAGGCCGAGGAAGAGGCTATGCCTGAAAGGATCGACATTGCCGTAGAAGCCATAAAAGCATTCTGCCTCACAGGCATCGAAAGAGCCATGAACATGTACAACAAAAAGTAAGCGCCGGACTCTCTACGCAGACACAAGATAAAAAAGCATCATGAACGAAGTCAGAATAGATAAATGGCTATGGGCCATGCGCATATTCAAGACGCGCACAATCGCCACGGAAGCCTGCAAGAAAGGCCGCGTGTATGTCGGCGACGCACTTGCCAAACCATCGCGCACAATCAAAGTCGGCGATGTGGTGAAGGTGCGCAAGCCACCGGTGACCTACTCTTTCCGTGTGCTCGCCCTGACCCAAAACAGACTTGGAGCCAAGCTCGTGCCTGATTATATGGAAAACATCACACCCCAAAGCGAACTCGATCTGCTTGAGATTGTAAAGATCTCCGGATTCATCGACCGCCGCAAAGGTCTTGGGCGCCCCACCAAACGGGAAGGACGCGAACTTGCCGAATTCACAGAATCAATGTCTGACGGCTGGGATTTCGACTTCCTCGAAGATGACATCGACGACGATCTCGATTGACTACTTCGCCTTCCAAAAGCGCAACAACCTCGAAGGCTATGCTTCTTATCAAAATCTTTGGCCCATACCCGGCGAGCAAATCGCACTTTCTCCCGGATGGGTTCAGAACCCTGGTTGCTAATCACTCAATTGCCCCCCTATTTAGCAAGCAATAAAAAATCAGACCGGATGTGACCGATCTGATCCTGATTTCTGACGGCGCCGAGGTTATGCTATTCGGCGTCGAATTTTTTGCGGTAGAACATGAAGTCTCGGCCGAGATATTTTTCGCGGACAACCGGATTTTCAGCCAACTCCTCAGAAGTACCCTGGAACAGGATCTTTCCTTCAAAAAGCAGGTAGGCTCGGTCGGTGATACGCAATGTTTCCTGCGCGTTATGGTCTGTGATGAGAATGCCGATATTTTTTTCCTTGAGATGATAGACCACAGACTGGATATCCTCGACCGCAATCGGGTCGACTCCCGCAAAAGGCTCGTCGAGCATGATGAATTTCGGGTCGATAGCCAGACAGCGGGCAATCTCCGTGCGGCGGCGCTCGCCGCCTGAGAGCTGATCGCCAAGATTATGACGCACTTTTTCAAGGCTGAATTCAGCTATCAGGCTTTCAAGCTTGTCACGCTGATATTCAGCCGATGTGTTGGTCATCTGCAGAACGGCCTTTATATTGTTTTCCACGGTCAGTTTGCGGAACACGCTTGGTTCCTGAGCAAGATAGCCGATGCCATTCTGCGCCCGCTTATAGACCGGATATTTTGTGATGTTAAGGTCGTTCAGGTAGATCTGTCCCTCGTTAGGAGTGATCAGCCCTACGGTCATGTAGAAAGTAGTCGTCTTGCCGGCTCCGTTAGGTCCGAGCAGGCCTACAATCTCTCCTTGCGTCACGTTGATCGACACATGGTTTGCAACTGTTCGCTTGCCATACTTCTTCACAAGATTGTCTGTGCGAAGCACCATCTTGTCAGGTGTGCCTACCGGTATCGAAGGCTGTATATTGGGATTTTGTTCCATCTGGTGGGGATGCTTGCGTGGAGAGATAGATTTAACGGTTTACAGTAGTGCGTCTGAGGCGCGACTCTATGTAATCGGTCAACAGCTGAATAGCCACCACATTGCTTCCGCCTTGCGGCACAATCAGATCGGCATGACGCTTTGTCGGCTCGATATACATCTCGTGCATCGGCTTCAACACATCCTGATAACGGTCAAGCACCATAGCCGGAGTGCGGCCACGCTCCACGCAATCACGCGCAATGACTCTGATCAGACGTTCGTCGGCATCGGCATCGACAAAGACCTTCACATCCATCATCGATCGCAGCACCGGGTCGGTCAGCACAAGAATGCCCTCCACAATGACCACCTCTCGCGGATCGACTCTGACTGTCTCTGCCTGGCGGGTGCAGGTCAGATATGAATATGTAGGCATCTCAATCGAGTTGCCGTCCTTGAGACGCTTGAGATGCTCTACCAGAAGAGTCCATTCAATGGAGGCCGGTTCATCAAAATTAATCTTACTGCGTTCCTCAACCGGAATATGACTTGAATCCTTATAATAAGAGTCCTGAGGCAGGACTGCAACTTCGCCCGGAGGAAGGCTGTTGATTATCTTGTTTACAACGGTGGTCTTGCCTGAGCCGGTACCACCTGCTATTCCTATGATTAACATAACGATTGGAAACGGGTATAAAATGATTTCTCTGACGGGGTGGAGAGTGTCCGCGAATAAAAATTATTGCAAAGTTAATCGGCTTGAAGCGATTCTCCAAATTTATAGTTACTGATTTTGTAATTAAAAAAGTCATTGTATGCACATCAGAAGGATTGGATCTGAAGACCGACATCGGCCATTAAAATCAAAACAGCGAACTGATCACTTTTGAATTGGCCCTGTCAATGGCCGAAGAATCAATTGATGAAATATAGATCCTCGTGGTGCGCTCAGAGTCATGGCCCATCCCCTGGCTTATCACACTTATTGGAACCCCCTGCGTGCATGCCACAGAAGCCCATGAATGACGGGCGGAATAAAGAGTGAAGCTCTCCGGATAGCCGGCAAGCACAGCTATCTTCTTAAGACTGGAATTTATGCGGTATGAAATATTCCGGTAAGCATAAGCCAGGTTCGATTGCGGATTTATCAGTATCGGAAACAGATATGGACTCGTGTTGGAGGGATATTTGTCAATTATGCGCTGCATCTCGGCAGTCCACTTCAGTTTTAGCATCTGCCGCGTTTTATGCCGGCTATACGTAAGATATCCGTTGTTCAGGTCAGTCTTAAGGATAAAGGCCATATCTATAAAACTCATCCCGCGGGTGAAAAAGCTCAGCATGAATATGTCTCTGGCATAGTCAAGCGCAGGCGATGCAGCGAGATCCATTGAATGAATCCGTCTGAGAACAGTCAGTGGCAAAGCCCGCTTTTCAGTCTTGTCAACCCCGGTGTACACATGACGGAAAATTCCAGGCAAGACAAAGGCCCCTTCATCGGCAGCCGTATTACACACCGCGCGGAGCACCCGCATATAAAACGAAGTCGTGTTAGGACGCAGCCGCCTGGCCTGAAGAAAAGCCTCGTAACGCTCGATCATGTCAGCATCTATCAAGTCAATGATTATATCTTCACCATGAAGAAATGACTTGAAACTGTTCATCGTCGACCGGTAATTCTGAGCTGTCCGGATTTTATTCTTGAGCTTAAGCTGCCCGATACGATGCTCGAAGAAAGCAAAAAGTCGGAATCTTGCCACATAACTTCTGCACTCATCCGCAATGTCTCCTACATTATAAAAAAGCATCGTCTTGTCAAGACGGCTGATTATCGCCTTCACCCGCCCGATGTGACACTGCAGAGAATGATTCACTCTGTAGAGCTCTTCCCGGCGGCCTGCTGATCCGGAAGCGACAAAACCACCCCTCTCGGAATCCCATTCCGCGGCATTGACAATATAAGGAGTAGAAATCAGCTTGACCTGACGCTCATGAATAATCTGGATATATAGACGTCCTTGCTCCGCATCGCCTGCCAAGGGCCTGAATTTAACTTTTACAGTAGCCATTTGTAACGTTTTTTTGCCTCAATATACTAAATTCAGTCCTGCGGACACCAATTAAATCCAACTCACCTGATCATCCCCGACACATTTTGCCAGAACTCACAAGCATCGGAGTCTATCCCAATGCAATCCGCCACAAAAAAATCAAAAAAACTGCATTTTGGCGACACCCCGCCAACACCATCAATAACCAACTGAAAATCAAGCAGCAACCCCACACAACAGTCCCAATCCAAACAACCGGTTCACAAAAAATCAGATAAAAAGAGAAAAAACATTGAAAAAAGTTGCCGAAATATTTGCAGGATTCAAAACAAACCCCTACCTTTGCACCGTCAAAAGGAAAAACGAGTAAGCGAGCTCAAAACAAACCCGATGACAAACAAAAAAATTGCCTTGTGGTGTAATGGTAGCACGTCGGATTCTGGTTCCGCCTGTGAGGGTTCGAATCCTTCCAAGGCAACACAAATAAAGAGCTAAGTCGCTAAGATTTAGCTCTTTCTTTATTTTTATTCCGCCGCAAAATGTTAAAAATTGTATTTTTGATACAATTTTGATACAATTGTCCATAATGTATGGTTTGTAGAGATTGATAATCGTATCAAAAATAGATATGCGAACTATCATTGGGTATCGCGTGTTTATGTTATCGAGTGCTAAAATTTAACAAAGATTCAACAAGTCTGTTTGAGTTTGATTGGCTCTCACCATTAATAACACTCTAACGTAACACCCGCAAATGCCAAACCCTAGGCTCAAGCCGAAAGCACGGTGCATATGTTAAATTGGGCAATTAGAAGTGTTAAATTTTTAGGCGTAGAGTTTGACTAATCGGAAGATGAAGAAGTCGCGGTCCCGGACACCACGCATTTGTGAGCGAAATATTTTGACTTTAGAGTTGAATGCCTCGGCAGAGGCATTGGTCGCACGACGACGGAAATAGTTCAGGATTGTTGGGGCGTGGTTCTTGAATGTTTTGATTACCGAGCGGAAGTTGTTGTTACCCAATGCCATTACCTTTTCATACCACTTGTTCATCCTCCCCATGGCTTTTGTCGGTGAGATTTTAGCGTTGAAAATCTTGCGCAGCTCCATCGCAAGGCTGTATGCAGCCTTCAATATTGGATAGTATTTGAACAGTATGTTGACACGATGGCGCTGTATGTCAGTCCATTTGTTCTGCGACATCATCAGAGTGTGTTTGCTGCGAGCCAGTATCTGGCGCATGGTCTCTCCGTTGGAGTACGTTACCGGCGGTTCGGACTTGTTGCGGTTGTTTTCCTCTGCGATGAGCTGTCGGCGAATGTCAATGCGGATTTCGTCAACGGCCTCATTATAGACCTGTTGGACATGAAAACGGTCGTTGACTACATGGGCGTTATAGAACACTTCTGCGGCTATGAGCATCATTGATGGCGAGAGATCGCAGGTCACTTCCTTGACCCTGCGTCTGATTGATTTCTCCATAGCTCCGATGAGTATGGATATAATTTCGTCACTCTTTGTTCCGGGAATGGCTGCCGCAAGTGTTCCCTTGCCTCCGTGGCCGTCCTTGTTGGTCAGGAACGTCCATACCTCCCCGTTGCTCAGACACGTCTCATCAAGACTCATGTAAGGGCCGATATTATCGGCGTTGAAATAGAACCCACAGCCAAGCTCCTGTTCGCACCAGTCGGCGTAACCGCTTATCTTATTGCGGTACAAGTCGGCAAAATGTTTGCCGTTGACGCAGTACATCTGCGCTATCTGTTTAATCGACAGGGCTGTCGTCTCCACCTTCGTCTTTTAAAAAAGCCACGAACTCGGCGCTGAGTCGTGTTCCTTCCTCGTTGGGAAGTTCGAGATTGTAGCTGAAGATTTCGTTGGTCTGCCTGTCCCACCACTTGTTCTTGCGCATGTGAAGAAATACAGGCCGTCCACGCATCGGATAGTCCTGTATTGTTACATAATCCGTATAGCCTCGCGCTACGATATTTGGATTACGATAGTCTTCATCAGACAGTTTCTTCTTTTCGTCAAGCCATATGTCATAGGACTGTTCCGTGCGCTCGAAGCGCACCATTTCAAATAGTTCGTCCATGCCCTCGGGCAGGCACATCCATATTGCATCTGCGGTTTTCATGCCACAAATTTAACACTTTTCTCAAAATTCATGCACCGTGCTTTCGGCTTGACCCAAACCCTACGACATTACGAGATGTTGTGCCAATTTTGGAAGACCTCAGGCAGCTTATAAAAGTTCCGCTGGTAGCCAAACAGGATACAATTTTATACAAGCGAATAGCCGAAGCCACCAGTAAACTTTGCTCTATCGACATCGAAAATGCTATTATCGAATCTCACGCCTCCGGAGAAATCGGAAAGGTGCAAGCTAACCAGACCAGAAATTACTGTGCTGAGATTGCGACAAGAATAGATACATTCCAAAATGTATTCTATAAATTGGACAAAGATCGTAAAAATAAATCCAAGGCAGACATGATAGACGGCTACGAAAGCAACCACTTCCTTAAAGAAGTGGAGATGTTCTATATGATTGCCGCTCATTATGAGTACGCGCTAAAGGCTTGTCGCAAAATCTCGGTGCCTGATGATTGGACGATAGATAAGTACAAACAGGAAATCGAGTTATTCCATATGGCCGAAACCCGTGAAGGATGGCTTGAAAAGAAACGGGAATTTCTTAAGAAATTGCAGGAAAGCGTTGAATATGATGAATTTCTGTTGAAACCTTCATTCGATGTGTACCATGACTTGCGAAATGTCTGTCGCAAAATTTTTATCACGGTGGAAAGATACTTTCCGCCATGTGAAATTCAGTTACATCCGAAATGCAGGGAAACCTTTATACAAAAGATGCAGGTTCATAATGGTAGTTATCCCACGCCTGAACAACCTGTAAAACAGAATCAGACCAATACGAAATCATGCCGCCAATGGGAAGGGGAACTGTTCCCGATGATTCTTGTGTCGGAATTATATGAAATCTGCTCTGATGTTTTCGATAGTACCGAGACTCAGTTCCATTCATCGCTCAATCTCCATGGTAAGCATGAACCTATAAAGATACGACCAAAACAGAAAATCAAGGCGTGCTATCTCATATCGAAATTATATGAGATTGTTCCGGCCAAACACAAAGCGGCGTGGCGCGAGGATATTCTCGCTCATCTTGATATTCAGTGGAGCTACTATGAAAAGAAGTATTGTCATCCACGCGGAGATGATGCCAGTGCATCAAGTAGAGAATATGCTGATGAGATTGACAGAATCTTCAAAAACCATAAAAAACGAGCATGAGAGTTTGTGCGACTTAAAGATACCACTCGCGCACCACTTTCACCACTCATATTTCCACTTTTGAAACCTTATGATACTACCCGTCAGAGCCTGATACTCTGATGGGTAGTTCTATTAAGTGGATAAGATGAAACCACATACACCCCACCCATAACCGGTTGTAATTTTGCAGTGTCCGGGAGATACTCGGATACGCTCTCTCAGAGGGCGGAAGTATAATTCAAACCCACACTGCGTATGACAAAAGACCAGTTACTCAAACTTCCTCTCTGGCAGTATACCGGAGAACAACTTTTAGAATTACTTGATTCCCGTAATGTCAAGGATAACATCGAACCAGACGGTGCAGCTATCACAGCAAAGCGATGGCTCGTCTATGGAATTGAAGGTCTCTGCGAACTTCTCCAGTGCAGCAAAGCAACTGCACACCGTATCAAGAACAGTGGCGTAATCAAAGATGCCATTACTCAAACGGGTAGAAAAATCGTTATCGACGCACAACTTGCGCTCGATCTTATCCAGTCATCAAAGAAGGGAGGTCGCCGATGCAAGAAGTGAAAGAGGACATCCTCCGACTTTGGGAGGAAAAGCAGTTGAGAATCACGGATGAGATTCAGACTGCGCCGGAGGTGCTGTACGCCAACGGCAGCGTTATCGGAACACTCGGCAACTTCTCGGCTTCGACCGGCAAAGCCAAGAGCAAAAAGACATTCAATGTCGCCGCGATTGTCGGGGCATCACTCGTCAACGGCAAAGTATTGGGCTACACCGCAGAGTTCCCCGATGACAAGCGCACAATCCTCTATTTTGACACCGAGCAAAGTCCGTATCACTGTCAGAAAGTTATGGAACGTGCGTTGCGCCTGGCGAAACTCCCGACCGACACCCATCCGGAACATTTGAAGTTCGCCGCTCTGCGCCAGCTAACACCCACATTGCGCCTTGAAGTAATCGAACAGGCGATAATCAACACTCCCGGTGTCGGACTTGTAATCATCGACGGTGTGCGCGACCTTATGTACGACATCAACTGCGCCAAGGAATCGACCGACCTTATCGGCAAGCTGATGGAATGGACAGACAAGTTCCAGATTCATATCCACACCGTCCTGCATCTCAACAAGAGCGACGACAACGCCCGTGGTCATGTCGGCACCGAGCTGAACAACAAGGCAGAGACAATCCTCCAAATTAGCCGCAGCAAAACCGATGATACCGTGTCGGAGGTCTGCGCCGCCATGATCCGCGCCGCCGAGTTCGATCCATTTGCCTTCCGCGTCAATGACTATGGACTCCCTGAGATTGCAAGCGGGTATGTGTTCTCCGAGCCGGGCAAGAAAGCCAAAGACCCTTATCCATACAAGGAGTTGACCGAGGAACAGCATCGCGAGGCATTAGGCGTAATCTTCGCCAACGGTCCGATAAAAGGTTGCCGGAACTTCGAGGCTGCACTCAAAAGCGGATATGCCGCCTGTGGTCATTCCTATTCCAACAACAAGGTAAAGGGCTTGAAGACCTTTCTTGACAACAAAGGTATGATTCGTTACGAGAACCGCGAGTATATCTACAATCCTGATTTCTACTATTGAGAAACACCAAATTGGTTTGGTTTAGAAAAGGGCATATATAATAGGCGCTAAACCAAGAACCATCTCACCCAAACATTTTAGAACCCATGATCAAAGAGATTAAATCAATCCCTTTAGCCTCCTTCATGTCCCGAATCGGACATGAGCCTACGGCGAGAAAAGGAACAAGGCTCTGGTATAAGTCGCCTTTGCGACAGGAACATACGCCGTCATTCAAGGTCGAGACTGCGCTCAACTGCTGGTATGATTTCGGACTTGGCAGAGGCGGCAACATCATCGACCTTGCAGCCGAGTTGTATCAGACAACAGACCTGCGCCATATACTGCGTTGCATCGCTGACAGCTACCCGGTACCATCGGTGCCGACAATCGCTTCCTCTTTTGCTCCGCGACACTCAGCACCGAGTATGGAGCGGTTTGAGGTCGTGCCACTGGAACACCGCGCACTTGTCGCATACCTCCAAGAGCGTGGCATCCCGGCACACATCGCCACGGCGAACTGCAAGGAGGCTCAATACAGCGTCAACGGCAAGTTTTATTTTGCCGTGGCATTTGAGAACGTCAGCGGAGGCTGGGAACTGCGCAACCGATATTTCAAAGGTTGCCGTAGACGCAAGGACATCTCATATTTGCCGTGGGCGAGAGATGGCCCGTCAGCAGAGTGTGCCGTGTTCGAGGGATTTATAGATTATCTCTCGGCACTCACACTCGGCATCATCAGTGGAGCCGACACAATCATACTCAACTCGGTTGTCAATGTCAACAAGGCTGTGCCTTTTCTCAAAGGTTACACTACTATCAACTGCTACCTTGACAACGACAATGCCGGGAAAACAGCACTCGCCGAGTTGACCGCCATTTATGGCTCAACAATGATTGACCGCTCCACGCTCTACTCCGAGTTCAACGACTTGAATGATTTTCTTATCAATCGAAGTTTCACCAAAAACACACTTTCCAATGAAAACAAATAAACCCACCGCATCCAAGTCAACCGAGTTGACCGATGCAACCAAATCCAAAGTATCGACCCTTAACCCCGAAGTCACAATGAAATCAGATAACTCCACCAACCCTAATCCCGCAGTCAACAGCGATAACACTGTTAACAGCACCACACCTGCCAACGCTGACAATCTGTTTGACAACGAACAGCCAGTAACCGAGGCAACTGCCGTAACCGAGCCACCGAAGCAACAGCGCATCGGCAGGCAGCAGCGCAAATCGGATTTCGCCGAGTTCAAGGCAACGTTCCTCACTCCTGCAAAGCTGGTGAACCGCCATGCCCTGAACATCGAAGGCGACCTATGGGACCAGCTTGAGCGCGTTTCCAGAATCCTCGGTGGCCGTGGCACTACCGTCAGCAGTTACGCCAACGCAATCCTCGCCGAGCATCTGAAACAGTATGCCGAAGACATCGAAATCTGGCGCAAACTCTGAGCGCGTGATTGCAACTACATTTTGACCGCTAAATAGTCCTCGTAGTTTCGTGCACCTCGAAACTATCGTAGGGGTTCGGAATCGGAGGGAGCGAGTTTATGTTTTCGTATTACAAGTAATCCTCAAACGACTCGCTCCCCTCCGCTCCCGATGGTCACAAACCTCAAACAGAATTTCCAATGAAGAAATCCAATTTACGTCCCGCTAAAGGGCGTCCCAAGCTCCCGGCTGATGAACGAAAGTCCATCATGGTGCCGGTGAAATTCGACATAGACCAATATCAGGTAATGATGGACAAAGCTCTCACGGCAGGGCTCAACCGCTCGGAATATATCCGGCAGTCGGCACTGCACTGTAAAGTCGTGGAAAGGCTCACGCCAAGAGATGTCAAGGCAATCCGCGACCTTCAGGGAATCGCTGAAAATCTCAACCGCACGGCAAAATTTGTCGGTGCCATTCTAAAAGGTGGTGCCTCTGAGGAACAGATTGTCCGCACATACAGAGAGATAATTCAGTGCAAGGATTTTGTCCTTTCACTGATAAAAAACTATCGTAATACACCGGACAGCGTATGATGGGCAAGATAACAAAAGGCGGCAGTTTCGGCGGTTGTGTCGATTACGTCACTCGTCGAAAGAAGGATAATCCCGACGGCACGCCCTGTAATGAATGGCGTCTTATAGACTGCAAAGATGTATCTATGATGGAAGGGAGAAATGGAATTATCGCTTCTTTTGAAGATAATCTCGCCTTGAATCCGGACTTGAAAAATCCGGTCGGGCATATTTCCCTGAACTTTCATGCCAACGACAAGGATAAAGTTGATGACCGGATTATGGTAGAGATTGCCCAAAAATATATGAAGAAAATGGGCATCATGGATACTCCATACATCATTGTCCGGCATCTCGACAAAGATTATCCACACTGTCATATCGTGTTCAGCCGAATAGATAACCACGCCGAAACCATTTCCGATAAGAATGATTTCAGTCGCAACAAGGCAGCCTGTCTTGACTTGACAAAGGAATATGGACTGCACATTTCCGAGGGTAAAAAGCAGACTAATGTCAATAAATTGCGTGGCACGGAAAAGATACGATATGAGATTTTCAATGCCGTTGACGCTGTATGGAACGATAAATCAGTCCATACTTTCGAGCAATTCGAGACTCGCTTAAAGGCGGCTGGTGTCGGCATAGAATACAAATACAAGCGTGGCACCAGCGAATTGCAGGGTCTATGGTACACCAGAAAAGGCAAGCGTTTCGCTGCATCAAAGATTGACCGGCGATTCAGTCTGGGCAATATATCCAAGCATCTGGCTAACAACAAACCGCTACATTCTCAGTCTCAATGGATGTATGCAGATGGCTCCATCGTGCCTATCGCATCATACAAAGGTGTGCGGCTTACGACACAACAAATGAATGATTACGTTGCGGGGAAAGCTATCCGAGTTGACGGATGTCAGGGAGATATGCCTACTGTGTGGATAAAATTCAACCCACAGCGCATGACTCCGGGAGTCTATTCATCGAATCCGGATTTAGTCGGCCAATCCGCATCCCAGTCGCAAAACTATGGCACTCGGTTATCCCAAGTTCCATCCTCAGGAACCTCGCAGATGCAAGAAGGTTTTGCTAATGGAGGCGTTTTACCCGATGATTTCAAACTGTGGATGAGCCGCCATCCCGGACTTACCATTGAAGAGGCCCTTCATCGCTATCGTGAAGAACAAAAAGCCAAACGCCGCCGACAAGGGCCCAAACTACACTAAACCCAACGCCGCCGAGGGAAGCAGACCTCGGCGGCGTCTCTCATCTAATCTCCTTAATGGACTCAGAGATGGATGAGTATAGCTGTATCGTATATGTTTATCAGCATATTCAATTGCCATCTCAGAAATTTTCGCTAATTTTGCAATATCAATGATTCGGTAAAATTTGAGGTTGTTCAGCCTTGGCTAAGCCGCTAACTGAGCCAACCGATGATTTATTTTCTGAATTATTTTGAGATGCGGAGATTTTCCGCAAGTCGAAATAATTGTTGAGGCGAGATAAGATTCAAACATAAGCCGTTTGAACTGCGCTAACGAAAGACCCGGATAATCTTTCCTTATGACCTCTTTGCAGACATTGAGGGCAGTGAAGGAAAGATTGAACGCAAAGTCAAGCCGATCCCTGTCCCGGGTCTGCTGAGACTGGAGTCCTGTGAACTGTTTGGCATCGCGTATGCCGAACTCAATCTGGAAGCGGGTGCGGTAGAAACCGATGATCTTTTCAGGCCTCATGTCGGTGTCGGTGGAGAAGTACAGGAGAGGCTCTCCGTTTTCAACCGGACAGACCACGATACGGATGTCGCGTTTCAATGCCCTCGAGTGTACGACCGCCGTGTGACATCGGGTTTTGTTTCCTTTGGAATCCTCATATATGAATGAAGTGAACACGGACATATCAAGGCTGGAGAAATCCACTTTCTCTCCATACTTTTTCTTTCTGCCGCGTCTTCGCGGGGCGGAGGAATCCGGCATGGCCAGATACCTCAGATATGAGTTGGCACGTAATCTCCCGACAAACCGGAAGCCCATGCCAACCACTTCATTCACAAATTCATATTTGGAGAAAAAGGCATCGGCAACCAGAATATCCGTCAGTGAGAGCAGCTCTGTCGCCTTTGACCTGACAAGTGCCACATACCAGTCAAGCATTGACATTTGTTTCTCAGATTCAAGAGTCCTGAAGTTCGGTGACTGAACAGCACCGAGCATCACACATGTATGTTTACTCAGGCTTATTGCCCCGATCGCCATTATCTCCAGACCGCGTTTGACACGTTGTGCCACCCCTGACCAGAAACGGCCTATGCCATACGTCAGGCTGCCGGATTTGGAGATAAACGACGGATCGATTGCCACTGCCATGTCATCGGACGGTCCAAAACAATCCTGTGCCATACCTATGTTGACTTTCATCCAGTCTACGGGTGTCTTGAAATTGGAGGCAAAGGTCTTGGCTGTACGACCGCCATAGCGCGACAGCCGGGTAAAATTGACTTTGCCCGGAATCAACGCCACAGTGCGTATTGTTAAAATCAGCCAGTTGAGGAACCTTTTGCTCATCTTGGTTGTAGTATTTTCAAATACCGACTTACACCGAAAGGTGAAGTCTTTGAGAATCGTCAATACGTTCATACGCTAAGATTTTTATAATGAACGCTTTGGCGATTCATTTGTATTTGACAATTCGTTATATTAACTTAAGTTTCAACTACTTCTGTAATTTTTACCGAATCATTGCAATATAGTAACCTTAAACTTCTGAAGATGGCCGAAACGGTTTAATCCCAAAGGCAGCGATGCCGCCAAAACCAACCATATTTTAAAACTCCAATGCAGTCGTTACAGGTTCGGTCAACCTTTCAGAAAACTGCAAACGGAGTTTTTGTTTTTATAAATGGCACTTACTCAAAGCGAAGATGCACTGGAAAAAGGTTTGATAAAGACTCTCACGGATATGGCGTATGAATACGTTGAAATCCATGAGGAGACTAACCTTATATCAAATTTCAAACGACAGTTGGAAAAACACAATGCCAAGGAACTTGCGCAACATGGCAGAACGGAACTTACGGACAATGAGTTCAATAAGGTCATGCTCTATCTTGAAGGTGGCACCACGTTTGAGAAAGCCAAAAAACTGCGGGATTTGCTTCCTTTGGAACTTGACAACGGACAGCGCGTATGGCTTGAATTTCTTAATCGTCATAAATGGTGTCAGAATGAATTTCAAGTTTCCAACCAGATAACTTTAGAAGGCCGTCGTCAGTGCCGTTATGATGTTACCATTCTGATTAACGGTCTGCCATTGGTGCAGATTGAGTTGAAGAAACGTGGTGTTGAATTAAAACAAGCATACAATCAGGTTCAACGCTACCACAAGACATCATTCCACGGTCTGTTCAACTATATTCAGATTTTCGTGATTTCCAACGGCGTGAACACCCGCTATTTTGCCAATAACCCTAATAGTGGTTACAAGTTCACGTTTAACTGGACTGATCGGAAGAACAATCCGTTCAACCAACTAAGTCTTTTCGCGGCTGAATTCTTCGACCCATGCACACTCGGCAAAATTATCAGCAAGTACATCGTACTTCACGAAGGCGATAAATGTATGATGGTTTTGCGCCCATATCAATATTATGCCGTTGAGGAAATCCTCAACCGTGTGGTCAACAGCAATGATAACGGCTATATCTGGCACACAACCGGAGCGGGAAAGACGTTAACCTCATTCAAAGCCGCACAGCTTGTTTCTGAAATTGATGAAATAGACAAGGTGCTTTTTGTCGTTGACAGGCACGACCTCGACACTCAGACACAGGCGGAATATGAAGCCTTTGAGCCGGGAGCTGTGGATGGCACTGACAGTACTAAGGAACTTATACAGCGTCTCGGAAGTGATAAGAAGATAATAATCACCACTATTCAAAAGCTGAATTGCGCAGTCACCAAAGACTATTACAACCGTCATCTTCAAGATGTGCGCGATAAAAAGGTCGTGATGATTTTTGATGAGTGCCACCGAAGCCATTTTGGAGAAAGTCACAAAAATATTGTCCACTTCTTTAACAACCTTCAGATATTCGGCTTCACCGGCACTCCGATATTCGTCGAAAACTCAAAGAATGACCGCACAACCAAAGAAATCTTCGGTAATTGCCTGCACAAGTATCTGATTAAAGATGCTATCGCCGATGACAATGTACTGGGCTTTCTCGTTGAATATTACACCGGCAACGCAGACCTTGATCTTGAAAGCGATAGCCGTATGCGCGAAGTCGCACGGTTTATCCTCAACAACTTCAATAAGTCCACTTTTGATGGCGAGTACAACGCTCTGTTTGCCGTTCAGTCAGTGCCGATGCTTTTGCGTTACTACAAGATTTTTAAGGGATTGAATCCAGACATCAAAATCGGTGCGATATTCACTTACGCAGCAAACGGCAGTCAGGATGATGAAGCCACCGGCATGAACCGGGGTTTCGCAAATCCGAAAGTCGCCGCCGATGAGATGCAGGAAATCATAGATGACTACAACAAAACCTTCGGCACATCCCATTCGGTAGAAAACTTCGGACTCTACTATGACGACATCAACAAGAGAATGAAAAAGAAAGACCCGAAGATGAAGCCTTTGGACTTGTTGCTCGTCGTCGGGATGTTCCTTACGGGTTTCGATGCCAAGAAGCTCAACACTCTCTATGTTGATAAAAATCTTGAATATCATGGTCTGTTGCAGGCTTTCAGTCGCACGAATCGTGTACTGAACGAGAAAAAGAGATTCGGAAAGGTGATCTGCTTCCGCGACCTCAAAAGCAACGTGGATGCGTCTATAAAGCTGTTCTCCGACAATAATCCTATCGAAGATATAGTGCGTCCGCCGTTCAAGGATGTCAAGCGCGAGTACATTGAAAAAACCGAACAGTTCCTGTCTAAGTATCCGAATGTTGATGAGATAGACAATCTTGAAAGTGAGAACGACAAAGTGGCGTTTGTCCTTGCTTTCCGCGACATAATCAAGAAACACGCTGAAATGCAGATTTATGAGGAATATTCGCCTTCGGATATATCTTTCATAATGACTGAGCAGGAGTTTCAGGACTTCCGCAGCAAGTATCTTGACATAGCACAGAATTTCGGTTCAAAACCGGCAAAGGTTGCCGCTGAACCCGCTGCCGCTTATGGCGCCGAACCGGAAACGACACTTGAAGATATTGACTTTTGTCTTGAACTGCTACACAGCGACGTAATCAACGTGGCATACATCCTCGCGCTGATTCACGACCTTGACCCGGCAAGCGATGATTACTCTGAAAAACGCCGTGAGATTCTTGACACGATGATTCGTGATGCCGAGATGCGCAGCAAGGCTGAGCTTATCGACGGTTTCATCAGCGAGAATGTCGATGCCAATCAGGATGAGTTCCGGCGGTCTAAGGCTGACGGCACAATAGATCTTGAATCACGACTGGTGGATTATGTACGCAGAGCAAAAGACCGTGCCGTAGAGCAACTTGCTGCGGAGGAAGAAATCGACCAGACGGCACTTCATAAGTTCATGGAGGAATACGACTATCTCCACCGTGAGAAGGACGAGATACTTCAGGATGCCATAAAGAAAAAGAAACTCGGTCTGAAACAACGCCGCAGCGTATTCAACCGTATTCTTCAAAAACTTCGTAAAATAATAGAAATCTACAACTGGGAATAATATATGAGCGAGGAACTCCAGCAGCAGCTTCGCAGTCAGCTTTGGACTGTGGCAAACAACCTTCGCGGCAATATGTCGGCGAGCGACTTTATGTATTTCACCCTCGGATTCATATTCTACAAATACTTGTCCGAGAAGATTGAGATGTATGCCGATGACATATTGTCGGAGGACGGTGTTACATTCAAGAATGCTTGGGCAAGCGACGATGCCGAGTTGAAAGCCGACATAAAAGACGAGTGTCTAAGCAACCTCGGATACTTCCTTGAGCCGGAGTTCCTTTTCTCAAGCATTATCGAGGCGGTTGACCGCAGAGAGAACATCCTGCCTCAACTTGAACGCTCGCTGAAGAAAATAGAGGACAGCACCGTAGGTCAGGACAGCAATGAGGATTTTGGCGGTCTTTTCTCCGACATTGACCTCGCTTCGCCTAAGTTGGGAAAGTCTGCCGATGATAAGAATACACTAATTTCCAACGTGCTTGTAGCCCTCAACGGCATAGACTTCGGACTTAACGAGGCTTCCGACATCGACATTCTCGGCGATGCATACGAGTATATGATCGGTCAGTTTGCTGCCGGTGCCGGTAAAAAAGCCGGTGAGTTTTACACTCCTCAGGAGGTTAGTCAGATTCTCGCCGAGGTAGTGACCACTGGAAAGACACGTCTGCGCGATGTATATGACCCTACTTGCGGTTCCGGCTCCCTTCTTCTGCGCACAGCACGCAACGGCAATGCCGACACCATTTATGGACAAGAGAAAAACCCCACCACATTCAATCTTGCCCGTATGAATATGCTCCTTCATGGTGTCAAGTACAAGGATTTCACCATAGAAAACGGTGACACCCTCGAAGCTGATGCTTTCCCCGACAGAGAGTTTGATGCCGTGGTTGCAAATCCTCCTTTCTCGGCACAATGGAGCGCGGCGGAGAAATTCAACTCTGACGACCGTTTCAGCAAGGCAGGGGCATTGGCTCCGAAATCGAAAGCGGACTACGCTTTCATCCTGCACATGATTCATCATCTCAATGAGGGCGGTACACTCGCCTGTGTAGCTCCCCACGGCGTACTATTCCGTGGTAATGCCGAGGGTAAGATACGCCGTTATCTCATTGAGAACAAGAACTACATTGACGCTATTATCGGTTTGCCACCAAACATCTTCTACGGCACGGGAATACCAACCTGCATCATCGTAGCCAAGAAATGCCGCAAGGAGGATGACTCCATTCTCTTTATTGATGCAAGCCGGGAGTTTGAGAAGGTTAAGACGCAAAACAAACTGCGCCCCGAACACATACAGAAGATTGTAGATACCTATCGCAATCGTACTGAAATCGAAAAATACAGCCATCTGGCTTCGCTTAAGGAGATAGCCGACAACGATTATAACCTCAACATTCCCCGCTATGTAGATACATTCGAGGAAGAGGAAGAAATCGACATCAAGGCAGTAATGGCAGACATCAAAGAGCTTGAAGCGAAACGCTCTGAACTCGACGCGCAAATCGAAGTGTATCTCCGCGAACTTGGAATCGTGGAATAAGAATCCTTAATGTTGAACAGTAAAGATTGAAAATCCCGATGACTGACACTGAAAACAATAAAAACTCCAATTCGCCCGTTTCCACATCCGCACCCTCCCTGCGCTTCCCCGGATTCACCGAACCGTGGAGAAGAATTCGATTAGGGAAAATCGCGACATTCAGTAAAGGTGCAGGTATATCTAAAGACCAAAGGAATGAGAACGGGAAACCATGCATTCTATATGGAGAACTATATACCACGTATACTGCCACAAATATCACAAACGTTATCAGTAGGACGAATTTACCAGAAGACAGCCTGATTAAAAGTGTGGCAAATGATGTCATAATCCCATCCTCAGGCGAAACTGCCGAAGATATTGCCACTGCACGATGTGTCCTCAAAAATGATGTTTTCTTAGGGGGAGACTTAAATATTATTCGATTGAATAATGATAGTGGTTCTTTTTTGTGCTATCAACTAAATGGGGTACGCAAGCGGGAGATCGCCAAATTAGCCCAAGGTGTTTCCGTTGTCCATCTCTATAAAGAATCCTTGAAATCGCTCGTGGTCTCTATTCCTTCAATTGATGAACAATCAAAAATCGCATATTTTTTACAACTCCTTGACGAGCGCATTGCAACTCAAAGGAGGCTGATTGAGGATTTGGAAAAACTAAAGTCCTCAATTGTTGAAGAAGTATACTGCTCACCAAGAGAAAATGTCCCTCGTCAGAGAATCAATAAGAAATATGTTGATAACTGGTCAGTATGTCAACTTGGTGATATTTGCACACGCATAACAAGGAGAAATACCACTATTGAATCAAACCGTATTCTTACAATCGCAGCTCAATATGGACTGATTGATCAATGTTCATTCTTCAACAAAGTAGTTGCAAGTGAGAATCTAAGCAATTATTATATTCTTAAAAAGGGCGATTTCGCATACAATAAAAGTTATTCAGGTGATTATATTTGGGGCGCAGTAAAAAGGTTGGACAAATATGAATCAGGTGTATTGTCTCCCCTCTATATCTGCTTCCAGCCAAAAGAAAAACTCATTGACTCAGATTATCTTTTGTTTTACTTTGAGTCAAAGAAATGGCACAAAGATATTGCAGAAATTGTTGTTGAAGGAGCAAGAAATCACGGACTGCTGAATGTCTCGATAAAAGATTTCTTTAATATGCTAATACCTTTGCCATCGCTTGATGAGCAAAGAGATATAGCAGCCACTATTAGAGCCGTTTTGATAAAGATAGAATGCGAGAGAACAATATTACAAAGATATGAAAGTCAGAAAGGCTACCTTCTATCAAAGATGCTCATATAAACATCTTCGATAGCAGATAGATTCTCTGTTGAATATATCTGTTATGCAATTCTATTTCTGTCGATATTTTGTCGGTTAACAACTGGAGAGTATTGAAGATCTTTATTTGATATTCTTTTGCGGGAAGTGAGAATTTTATATTCATCAACGATGGCTTATGTAAATTGAAGCGAGTGCTGCCTTGTGCATAGGGGATTATCTTCCTACGGAAATAAGTCGTTGAAGTAAAGTATCCCATATAAGGGGGATACACCATTTCAGACTCTTGAATATGTATGCCAAAACAAAAACTATTCAAGTATAGTTCTTTAGCATTCCCCATATATACAGCGGAATAGCCAATTTCTTCGGGCGTTTCCGACGACAGGGTAAACAGTAAATCGCCCGTGCGTACCTTATTCTGATTCTCTCCGTCTCTAATCTCCACATTATCAAAATTGTAATCGGTTATCACTTGATTCTGATATACGTTCAGATATGAGATAAAAGGCTTTCCATAGCCAAAATCTTCAGCGGATTTCCCGGTCAAACCTCCATAATCAATGCCAATTTCATTGAATGACGTTTTGCAATCCGTGGTCAATGTTTCATATAGCGTTTCATTTATTGAGGACATTGATTGAAATATATCCTCAATCTATGTCACACGAACATCTTGGATAACAAATATTCTCGTTGCTCTGTGTAATGGGTCAATATGGACTTTTCAAGAATAATCTTGTCGCTAATTGTATCCAAGCATTTAGCGAGGGTTAATGCCTCGCTTTCATCGGTTGGCAGAGGGACGCTGTTTGCTAAGAATCCACTGTTTGTGATGTTGATTGTGTTTTTCGCACCTTTCTGAATTATAGGATGAAGATAGTTAAAAGTATTTACCTCGCTCTCAAAGTAGTAACCCAGCAATATACCAATCCAATCATATTTAGGAACAAATACCCCATATAATGGGGAAATAGCTGCCGGTAATTTCTGAGTGTTGCGTTTGACTATTCCATAAGGGAAACTCCCGGTCGGGCTTTTGGTATATATAATATCCCCATAGCGAGCAACATTATAATGTCCTGTCTCTTTTGCAGCAAATGAGCGACCAAGATATTCTATCTGATTTACAACTCCCTCAGAAACCGATACCGAGCAAACATTGTATCCCGCAGAGTTTTTTTCGCCGCGCTCGGTCAGAATGTCACTTAATGAGGTCAACTTCCACGACTTCTTGGATAAGCCTCTTGATATTGCGTTTTGTAGTAATGCTCTACGCAAAGATATAAAATCCTCAATCAGCCTCCTTTGGGTAGCTATGCGCTCATCGAGTAGTCCCAAGGACCGAGTTATTTTTTCTTGCTCTTCTAAAGATGGAACATGTATAGTGATGGGATTAATATGAATATTATTGATTTGAGGAATAGTTGAGGTATCCGCAATTCGACTTAATCTTGCTCGGAGAATGAAATAAAACAAATATTGATCTGAGATAAACGAATTATCTGCTTTAATTCCCATCAAATTGGTATCAATATTAATCGGGAAGAGATTCATTCTGACCTTGTTGGTTAGGATTGCGGCACCTCTTTTAGAGAAAACGACACAGCCTTCTGGTAAAATATTCTTTCCTCGTTGGCTCAGATATGGAGTTTCTCCTAAATATTTCTCACACCAATTTAGTTGTTCAACCTTGTAATATGGTATTATTCCAAATTTTGAACTAACACAATTGGGGCTTTCTCCGCTAAAAATGCGTATATAGTCACCCAGTCGACACTTTTTCCACGGCTCGGTGAAGCCGGGGAAGCGCAAAACGGGCGAATTGATGCGATATTTTCTTTAATTATCCTAATCAATTCATTTCAACGAATATGGAAAAAGAAAAAATCACAATCAAAGATCTCGCTGTCCTTTGGAAAAAGGACAAGCGACAGTATGTGAAGCAATCCACATACTCAGCCTACGCCCTAATCGTAGAGAATCAAATAATCCCGACATTCGGGAATCTTTACGCCTTGACCGAAGCGGATGTGCAGTCGTTTGTAATCGACCGACTTAACTCCGGTCTGAGTCAGAAGTACGTCAAGGACATACTCATAGTCCTGAAAATGATAGTTCGCTTCGGCGAAAAGCACGGCTATCTCCAACACTGCGAGTGGGACATCAAATATCCGACCGCTCCCGAAAAGCAAGGCTTAGAAGTCCTGACAGCCGCAAACCACCGCAAAATTCTGGACTACATCAGCCAGAACTTCACATTCCGCAATCTCGGCATATACGTCTGCCTTACGACCGGGCTACGCATCGGGGAGGTATGCGGCTTGAAATGGTGCGATCTCGACATTGAACGCTCAATGCTGACTGTGCAACGCACGGTGGAGAGAATCTATGTTCTCGAAGATGACGGCACCAAACACACTCAAATCGTCGTCAATACTCCCAAGACCGCAAACTCCGCCCGCGAAATACCGCTCAACAAGCCCCTGATGACAATGATACGACCCTTTAAGAAGGTCGTCAACAACGAATACTACGTCATAAGCAACGAGCCGCAGCCCATTGAGCCGCGTACCTACCGCAACTACTACATGAAGCTGATGAAACAGCTCGGCATACCCCCGCTGAAATTTCACGGACTACGCCATAGTTTCGCCACACGCTGCATCGAAAGCAACTGCGATTACAAAACGGTCAGCGTCATACTCGGCCATGCCGACATCGCCACAACTCTCAACCTTTACGTCCATCCGGGCGCTGAGCAAAAGAAAAAGTGCATCGACAAAATGCTCCGCTCCCTCTGACGCGGAGAAACATCCCCGCTACAATAGTTTGGTTTGGTTCGGGCTTTATATATGCCCAACCAAACCTAAACTTATATGGAAATACTCAGCAAAAAGAAGGTTGGGCGTGAGTGTTGTTGTCCTCATAGGTTACATGGGCATTGAGCGGAAACGATTTTCCAATTGTTCGAGCCGGTCAATTAGTGCATCAAACGACAGCTTCTCCCCGTAAATCATGGAGGTTTTCATTGTTTCGTAGTCAAGGCGCATTTTGTCGCGCAATTCGCCAGTCGGACAGAATGCGATGGTTGACGGATGGTTAAGCTCGTAGTTTACACCGCCGACATGATAGAATCGTTGGCGATGGGCGATGATTTCCTGATATAATTCCATGTCGGAGAGTGCGGCTTCTGCAAAAGCAGTGTCCATCAGTCGCTCCAAATCATAAAGATGGCGGCTCATGCGGTCGGAGCGAGGTGAACGACGCTGGTATTCCTCATTGAGCAGAAAGGCTTTTTCAAGGAATGTGCGTGTCGGTGTTATGGTCGGTATTTCGGCAAATGTCTCACCGTCAATCTCCGGGAAAGCATTGCCAACGAGTGATGATATGCGCTTGACTTCAAACGGTTCTTTCATCGAAAGACAACTTATCTCAATCTTGACTACGGGACGCACATACGCATCAGAGTCAACTTTGACCGGATAGTGAATCTCTATGATTACCGGATCGCTGTCGTGGTCGATTGGCGAACCGTCCTTCTTTGTGGTTATCGGTACTACCTTGCATTCGCCTAAACCGGATTCTATAAGTTTCGATTCCAATTCCTTTGCGAACTCGCCAAGTATATAATCACGATTGACAATGCGGAGATTCTTCACCTGATTGTTAGTTGCAGCTTTAGCGCAATCCTTACCAAGTTCATTGAGATAGAAATCACGATAGAGGGCTATGTCGATGTCTTCCGAAAAGCGGTCAATCAGGTTCCAGCCTTTGCTGAGACTTGTTCCACCTTTGAAGAACATATACTTTGCCGGGGAAAGGGAAAACAGAACCTTCAAAATGGCAGTAACCCACCAGTCCTTTTCAACCGCACCCACGCTGATGTTCTTTTCATTTGCTATAATATATGCCGACTGTTGACGGTCAGCATCCGAGGCATCAATCCATCTGCTCATTTCGTTTGATTTTATCCTTTGTTTCGATAATAATTTTTCTAATCCAGCGCGGAGCACGAGCTATATCTTCTTGCCATGTCTCTTCCTCCGGGCTTTCTTTCAACACGCCATAAACTACGTCAAGAGTATTATCATCAACATTATATTGCTTGATAGACTTTAGCGCAAGCACTAATATCGGCATAATCTTGCCCTTATATGCAAATGTCGATGGCACACTATGTTTAAGAGTCAGAGTACGTTTGCCAATCTTTATTTTACGTGGTGTTCCTGATGTAAGATACACGGAGTTCATTGGAACTTGTGTTGAAAAACCGAGATAATTCTCAGCAGTCGCTCCGGTTGGCAACAGTTGCGCATCATCACGTTTTGCTATGGTCTGTGCTATTTCTCCTATCGTCGGAATAACGGGCCCAAATCGTGATTCTTTTGGCTTAACGTATATCCCTGTGGCAACTCTGACAAGCTTCCCTTCATTGCATAGTTCTGACAATATGTTGGAGGCGTAGTGAGTATCAATAGGCAAAAAGCTATCCGGCAAGAAGATGGTGCCCTTCTTGCTGCGATTGACCTTTGAGATAATTGTTTGTTTCATATCGCGATGAGTAAAAAAGGAAAATAAACGCTTAATTGTCCTTTCTCAGCAGTGCAAAGTTAGTGTTTTATTTCCAATTACACAAAACATTACATCCAATTAAATAGGATTTTACATCAGCCGCAAATCATAGGTGTGGTATGATATGTCAGTTTGGTTTAGTCCGGGTAATATATACCCGACTTAAACCAAACCAACATATAGATAGGGCTGGTGAAAAGAAAAATTATTCTTTTGCATAGTTCTACTTTAGACGTGAGGCACGAGTAAGACGGTCTTCCTTGATGTAGCGGCTGAGTGATGCTTCGGTGGTGTGGCCCGTGGCTGCACAGATTACATCTCGGTCATTACCTCGTAGTCGCATATTAGTGGCGAATGAGCGGCGCCCGGTGTGGCAGCTCACCATCTGCCATCGCTGGTATATGTCGGTTTTGCGTCCGGCTCTGCCATTGCCTACGTCGGCGGTATATGCCTTGGTAACATATCCGGCTAATGTACTTTCCGGATTTGCCTCATATACAGCTTTCATTATTTCTTTCAGCGCATCGTTGAACTTCTGGTTGCTGATTACACGTGGCATCGCCTTTCCGTCATCGTATAAGTCGAGGATTGCTTGAGTTTCGGGCAAAATCTTTACCACCGATACCTTATCGGTCTTTTTTGCTTTATATTGGATATATCGTTCTCCATCCTCTGTTACATGAATGGAGTTGTAATTGAGTTGTTCGAGGTCGGAGTGTCTGGCTCCTGTCCAGCACATCAATATGAACTGATTGCGCACGGTTCTGAGGTGTTCGGTTGGCAACTCTTGTTTTGCTATCAGATCAATCTCACTTTCGAGCAGAGCGATACTTTCCGACTCCTCTTTCAGCTTTTCACATCTAAGGAAATCTTCTGCCATACATTGTATGCGCATCGGTTGGTCGCGGATAACGGTCTTGATTACCTTGATATGGTCGCCGATAGTATTTAGCTTTAATCCCTCTCCATAGGCAAAGGATAGATAATCGGAATAAAACGACTTATTGAGTTCGTCAAACCGAATATCGGTGATATGCTTCTTCTTCATAAAGTCGCGGATATAGCGGCGAAGATGCTTGTAGTGCTGTATCGTTTTCAGTCCAATTGGTTTGCCGTGCCATGTTCGAGCCGGGGCAGCATCAATAAAGACATCAAGAGCCACAATGAAGGATTCTTCACGCTGTCGGAGCATCGCTTCAAGTTCTTCTTTTTTGCGCCGCTGTTCAGCCTCACGTTGAGCTTTCTTACGCTCTTGTGCTTCTTCCTGTGCTTTCCGTTGTGCCTCCTGAAACTCGCGTTGCTCTTTATGGGCGAATTCATCTATCGCCTTATCAAGTTTCGTTCTTGAACCTTTAGGGTCGTTGATTATAGTATCAATCAGAGCCGACATTTCATCAAGCTTGTCGCAGAGTTCCTTCCCTGGACCGGCACGAAATGTATTCCACCGTCCGGGAGTGGAAATGGCGTCATTCCAAGTCTTGATGTCAACTTCAATTCGAGAGTGGAGCATAAGATTGGAGTTGAAGCCAACGCGACGGGTATAAAGAGGCGCAACGCCGGTTTTCTTGGTGGTTCGCAGTACGAATTTAGTATATGCTGATTTAGCCATATTCGATAAGTGTTTATCTAATAACGGCAAAGGTATATGATATAGTTCAAAAGTTGATACAAAGTTGATACAAATCAAAGCGACATTATGATGCTTTTTGCGACTTTATGAAATTGTTAAAATGTATAACCATTTAATATTGGCATATTTACAAAATCGAAGTTTCACGAAATATCACAAAAGTTGCCCTTCCAAGGCAACACTTCAAAATCGCAACTGATTAAATAACAATCGGTTGCGATTTTCTTTTGCCATTTTTGCACAACAATTGCACAACAGAAACCGAAAATCTCTTTCAAAATTCATCGTCATTCATCATCATTCAAGCGCAGTAGTTGATTTTGCATTTTTTAATAAGACTTCATTCACTCTCGCCCGAACCATACAGGCGGCTATATGGTTTTAGTAGTTGCGGTGTGTTTTCACACGACAATAGCGGGGCTGACACTGTACCATGCCGTGACCGTCATGTATAAGACACACCAAAAGACAAGACCCAAGAGTGGGCGTCAAACATATTCGACCTAAACGGGTCGAACACCAACGCACAATCCTAAGAGTGTGTGCCAGACATCGTAACCGGAAACTTTACTAACGCGATTATAATCGGCGTGCGGGCAAAGACCCGACTTTACGCTGATGCCGGCTGTTGTTGTTTGATGTTGCACTTATGGAAGCTATGGCTATACTCCAATTTATAGCGATGGCTGAGATACAGGATTACCACTTTATAGATTGTGCTCTTTTGGAGATATGAGATTTTTTTCGTATCTTTATGTAACGCTACGAGGCAGAAGCATCCGTCCGACACGTTCAACCATATTGCCCGGATTAGGAATGATGCTCTTTGACGTTGCTATGCCTAATTGTCGTTGCGACACGTAATTATCTTAGTCGGGTGAAAAGGCACCCGATGTACTATGAACTTATGAGAAGCCGTAAGGTGGCGGCCTGTACCGCCAGCCCTAAACAACTCGCCGTAAGGAAGCGATGCTTAACGGGCTTATTCCTCAGTCAGCGGCTACTGAGAATTGAAAATACTGACGCTCTGTGCGCGTCATAATGTACTGACGGACATTACTGTATATTGCCAAAACACGCCGGATTTTTTTGGATTTAGTGGCGGCGTTAAGTAGAGGAGATATGTAGTAGGTTCCAAGCATCTGGCGCATAATTATATAATAGGATAGCACAGGGTAAGGTGACCTCAATGTAACATTAGAAGAAAGGTTCCGATTGCAAAGATTTGCAACCGAACACAAAGCGTATTCTGCCCTCAAAAAGGTGGACCGCTACTGCTGTTGGCTTTTGCGAACACAAGCGGCATGGGAGAACTACGCCTTTTGCTTACCTCTATTGGTTGGCAGCAACAATTGTTGGCTTTAATGAAACAAGCTGACAGCATCCTCTATGTCATTACAGACCGTTGTCACCGCTCGAAAGCGCCGGAGATGTGGCAATGTATTGTTTCGGCGTAAAATCTTAAATTCAGACCTCACAATGAATTTATATAATCTTCTCCAAGCTTCTCTCTCCGATGGAAAACCCAGGCTCGGATGACCCCTTAGACCAGGTTGAATTGACCCCTTAAGCCAAAATATCACTGACCCTTTTGCCCAATATAAAAATGACCCCTGTCGACGTAATGTCAGCAGGGGATTTTATATGTATCTTTGAATTCCGTTTTGGCCGACGGGGGATATAATTCAAAGAAAACATGAACACAAGATAAAAGAATATTCTCCTATGTCACGCATCAGGGATGGGCATAAAAGGCATCAGTAGTGCCTTTGACATATCCCGGAACACGGTGCGCCGCTATGTGAGAATGTATCAGGACAGCGGTATACCCGCTGAGAAGCTGCCGTCGCTGAGTGATGCGCGGCTACAGGAACTATTTGCCATACCAGGGGCAAAGGAACGTAAACCGTCGGAGCGGCAGGTCTGGCTTGAAGCCCTATTGCCCGATTATGCGGCGCGACTTTCTCGAAAGGGCATGACGGTCAAGAAGTTGTATGAAGAGTATCATACCGGCCATCCCGATGGCTATCTGAAGGCATCTTTCGGGATGAAACTCAGGCAGTTCATGCTGCAGACCAACGCCATCGGGCATGTGAAGCACCGCGCCGGAGACCAGATGTATATCGATTTTGCCGGAGACAGATTGGAAATAGTCGATGAGGCAACAGCCGGGATACGAAAGGTCGAGGTGTTTGTGGCGATACTTCCATGTAGCCACTACACATATTGCGAGGCAGTGTGGACGCAGAAGAAGGAAGATCTGATAAAGGCCTGCGAAAACGCCATCCGTTTCTACGGCGGCGCACCATGTGCGATTGTGCCTGACAACCTGAAATCTGCAGTCACGCGCAGTGGCCGCGACGAGCCGGTCATAAATCCTGACTTCGAATCCTTTGCCGAGCATTACGGCTGCGCCGTGGTGCCTGCCCGTGTGCGGCATCCAAAGGACAAGGCCCTGGTGGAAAATGCAGTAAAACTGATGTATCGGTCTGTGTACGTAGACCTTGAAGGTCAGATTTTCCATAATCTGGAGTCGCTTAACGAAGCAATCCTCAGGTCTCTGGAGAAGTTCAACGCGCGTAATCTGACGCGTCGAAAGGAATCACGCCGTCAGCTCTTTGAGGCTGTGGAGC
Organism: Duncaniella sp. C9; assembly: GCF_004803935.1. Taxonomy (GTDB): domain Bacteria; phylum Bacteroidota; class Bacteroidia; order Bacteroidales; family Muribaculaceae; genus Duncaniella; species Duncaniella muris. The sequence continues at coordinate 2,126,218 of NZ_CP039547.1, read as the reverse complement.
GGGACAATCTCCGGCCATTGCCTGCGAACCGCTATCAGATGAAACAGCGGGCTGTCGCGACAGTACAGCGTAACAGCTACGTAACTCTGCACAAGCATCACTACAGTGTGCCTGTGCAATATGTAGGCAAACGTGTGGAACTGGTCTACGACACTGACACGATCGACATCTTTCATGGCTTTACCCATGTGGCGACGCATCACCGCAACGATACTCCGTATGAATATACAACGAAACCGTCACACAATCTGCCCGGACGCAAGGGGAGCTGCGAGAGCGACATTGCGGAACTGCTTTCACGCGCTGCACAGATCGACAACATCGTATTGCACTATCTGCGTGCTGTCATCGAGGACAGGCGTTATCCGGAACTTGCCTTCAGAGTCTGCCGTGGCATCATGAAACTTGAGAAAAAGTATGGACTGAAACGGCTTGTGTCAGGATGCGCCGCGGCAATGGACGCACGCCTTTACAGTGTCAGCGACATGGTGGACATACTTGAGTCCGGAGCCGATGCAGATTATTTGCCGGGGGCTGATGCTGACGGCAATGACCGTCAGACACCATCCCACCGGAACATACGCGGTAAAGAATATTTTGCCGCGAGCATAAAACTATCAGCCAACAACAACGAACAACATGGAAACGAACAATAAAACCACGCCAATAACAGCGGAGAAAGACCGCAACTCCATCTCTCTGGATCTGATGCACCGTATGCGCTTACACGGCATGTCGGCAGCGTTTTCCGAAAGTCTTCAGGCCACATTCGCCGAGACAATGACACCTGACAGCTTTCTGAACTGGCTGTTATCCAGAGAATGGGACTACAGGGCCGCACGCAATATTGAGCGCCTGGTGAAAAACGCAAACTTCAGATACGATGACGCGTCGGTGGCGCAGATTGACTATAACCTTCCGCGTGGCCTGGATCGTAATCAGATGGAGCGTCTCGCATCGCTGGACTTTATCCGTAAAGGTGAAAACCTGTTCATCACAGGCTGTTCTGGTACGGGCAAAAGCTATCTGGCAACAGCACTGGGATACGAGGCATGCAAGGCCGGTATGCGCGTACTGTACGCGAACGCATCCAAACTGATGGGGACCCTGAAAATCGCCAAAAACAAAGGAACAATCGAAACGGAGCTCAAGAAACTCGAAAAAACGCAGCTCCTGATCCTCGACGATCTCTTCCTGGTGCCTCTCGACGCCAAGGAACGCGCACACCTTACGGAAATCATCGAAGACCGCCATGGTCGCAAATCAATCATCGTGACATCACAGCTCCCCGAACTGGACTGGTACGAAGCAATCGGTGACTCCACAGTGGCAGATGCAATACTCGATCGCATTGTCCACACTGCTCATCGAATCACGCTTACCGGCGAAAGCGTCCGTAAGCTTAAAGCTATAAAAAGCCGATAAGACAAAATAAAATTGACCCCGTCGGCCAGAACGTTTTCAGGGGTCAATTCAAAATATTTTCAGGGGTCAATTCAACCTTGGTCTAAGGGGTCATCCGAGCCTGGGTTTTCCATCTCCCGACCATATCTGCGCGATGCCGGTACCCATATCCATTGCTCCGTCGCAGAAGGTCAGAATCTCATTCATCGAGTTCTTGAAGTTATCACCAAACACTGAGCCGAGGGATTCTCCCCAGCCCCGTATGGTACTTGTCACTTCCTTCCCCTTTGCATTGAGGTCTTTGAGTGCGCCGGACACATCACCTCCCTCTTTGATGGCTTTGTTAAGTTCAGACCATGAAGTCCTGAAAGCGGCAAAAGGATTATTCTTTTCAAGCTGCTTCTTGATTTCCTGCACCTGCTTGAGCATTCGCCGGTACTCATCGACTGTTATTTTGACCGCCTTCTTTACAAACTTGCCGTCGGCATCCTTTACCGGGATGGTTATTTCGACACCGTCGCCGTCAACCTTTGCATTCTCAAGAGTCTCCTTTGCCTGTGCATAGAAATCCTTGAGGACTTTATATCCTCGGTCGGATACCGTGCCGAACAGTTTGTCATAGAAATCGCTTGCCTGCAATATTTCTCCCTCAAGCGATGAAATAGAGGAACGGTAAGCCTGTTCGCGGGCTGATATTGCCGACTTGATTTCGGTGGTGTCCAATCCCTCCGATTCAAGCCGGGCGAGTTCAGCATTGAGGGTTTCCATATCGGCTTTATAGGATGATTCTATATCCCTGCGGCGTTGATCATAGTCCTTATACTGCTCAAGCAGCTCATTGAGCTTTTCCCGGTTCTTTGCAACTTCGTCATTCTCGACCTCACGAATGGCATTCTGCATACCTTGGTTGGCGAGACGGCGAGCCTCGGCAATAGCCTCGGTTTGCTCCGGCGACAACGTGCCGTTCTGCATCTCTCGCCACTTATCCTCTTGATCCTGTATTTCGGACATCTGCTTTTCATAGTCAAGGGCAATCTGACGGCGACGCTTCTCTGCACCATCCTCAAGTTGGTCGATTTCCTCTTGCTGATTTTTCCATCGCAGTTTGCGCAGTTCCTCTGCGACACGACGTTCCTGCTCGACACGATCATCTTTGTCGGGTTTGTCCGGCTTATCGGGTTTGTCCGGCTTACCACCATCCGGATCAACATTTGTACCGGGAATATTTGCCATAGTAGCATCAAGTTGATCGGCCAGTCGATTCATTTCACCGATATATTCCTGAATAGTCCTTTCGGCATTTGTCCGGGCATTGTTCTGAGCGGCCAAAGCCGAAGCATTACCGGCATCCCTGCGCATCTGAGTGACAATACGCGCACCCTCGTCAGTAAGAGCCCAATATGAAGAGGCTCCTTTTACCATTCGGAGATTTCGTTCCCCACGACCGCCTGTTACAAAGTTTCCGGCACTGTCCCGATCGGAGATGGCCGCTTTCTCGGCCTCAGTCAGATCTACGAATCTTGTTTCGGTAGTCGCCGGAACATATTTATATGTTTTATTCTTTTCAATGTTCTCGACCATCTGGTCTGCGACATTCTGAATACGGGTCTCATAGGCTTTCAGTTCTGCGCGGAGAATGATCGCCGTCATCATATCTTTCGTATGCTGACGGAATATCTTCTCCATATCGTTGACGTTGTCTATCTCTTTACCGAGCTTGCGCCATTCCTCCTTGGTATCTGTTATAAACTTCTTCTTTTTATCGAAACTGTCTCCAAGGTTCTCCCATGCACGTTTCAATTTGAGGAAAGACGCAATCTGCTCTCCGGCAGCAGTGGCTACCGTCCGGGCAAATTCCTCCTGCTCCTCACGCGCTTTCTCCATTTGTTCCTGACGCTCTTCCTCTGCTTTCTGAGCTGCCTTACTACCCTTGGCAAAGGCATACAAAGCCCCTACGACCGTCACACAGGCCATAGCAAGCAAGACATAAGGATTCGCCTTGGCAACCGCATTAAACGCCGCCTGTGCGATTGTAGCGGCCTTAGTGACAATAACCCCGCGACCCTGCGCGGCAGTCTTTATCGTTTCGGCAGTAGTAGCAGCCTTGGTCTGAATAATTCCGATGCCCTGCATGAGTGCAGACTGCCTCTGCAAGTTATTCTGAATGGAACTGAGTGCGTTGCTCGCTACAAGAGCTGCCTGTAATTTTGTCTGAGCCTCCACCAAATCCTCTTGGCTGACTCCGAACATCTCGGCTCCGGCGGTCGCCAAGCCGAAACTGTCGATGGCAAGCTGAAGGGCTCCCGTCAACTGATCGAAGCCTCGTGTGTCGGAAGCTGCGTTGTTAATGGCCGCAGTGGTATCGCCCATCGCGTCTCTCAAGACACCGGCCTGTTCGGTCAGCTCCTCGATATGACGTTGCAGAGCCTTTCCCTCGGCTGTGGCACGCTCTTCATCGCTGAGTTGGGCATACGCGACCATGAGTGTGGCTATCTCTTGAGTGAGATTGCGGAGCTGCTGCCGGAGGGAGACATCCGCTCCCTCCGACGCAGCCTTGAGCTGATTCTCCATATCGACAAGCTCGGCAAGTCCGGCTTTCTCGTCTTCGAGTTCCTTCCTGACTTCCTCGATACGAGCTTTGGCTTTGCTCCACTCAGCACCGGGCGCAGCACTCTTGGATGCCTTCTCCAATTCCTTGAGAGTCTTTTCAAGGCGCGAGACGTGCTGCCTCTGCAATTTGAGAGACTCTGACACTTCCTTTAACTCGGCTGCTGCGTCATCGGAGAACTGACGGACTATCCTCCCGGCGTTTTTCAAGCCGGGAGTCAGTCCGTCTTTCATCAAGAATTCTATTTCGACCGGTTTCATTGTAAGAGATTGCTTCTGAAAAATCCTGCTACTTCGTTGGCTTCATCCTCTGCCGAACCTCCGGCCTCCGGCTTTGAGGTTCGTTTCTCGATATACCGGGGCGCATCGCTCAACATCATGATGAGTGTCTGATAATTGACCTTGTGGAGTATGTAGTCAATCGTCCATCCCGTGGCGGTAGCCACTTGCCACAGGAATCCGAAGGGGCTATGGGAATTCTCGTAGTGAGTCGTTAACTCCCCTTCTTTTTTTGGCTCAGTCTCAGCCGCATCGGATTTGTCTTCTCGGCTGATCTGATAATAGGTATAAAAGGGTCGGTTCCCATGAGACGGACGAATTCCCTCACAGCCGCTATCTGATATTCATAGCGGACAAAATGGCGCACGAACCATGTCAACGGCTTCACATAGACTGTTCGGCCAAGAGTCAGGGCGATCATCCTACAGATCTTGCCTCCATGTTTGGCGAGGAACTCCATCTGCTCTTCCTTGGAGAATTTCTCCATATCGGAGCTTTTGACCCCCATTGACAAATAAGTCCGGGCAATTTCGATTTGGCCGGACATGCAGGGGCGGCGCATCGTCACCCTAAAGACTATCGGTCGTTTTCTGAACGGTAGCCGGAACTCCTTCAGGGGGAGGGAGACACCCACGTTTAAGAGTGCCTCCGCTGCCTCCTGTTGGATCATTCTGATGGTCTTGTCCTTCATACGTTACTAACCTGCCGAAGCCGGAGCGTCTTTGATGGAATATGGCGCAGAGCCATCGGTCGGTTTGTTGACCTTGAGCTGACATTCGAGCTTTGCGACTTCGGTAAGTGTGAGCTTACCGGCAAGGCTTGCGAGAATGGTGCCGTTGGGAATGGTGATCACTTGGCCGGAAACGAGATTGATTGTCCACTTGCCGGACTTTTGAACGAGGTCGGAAGGAGCCTCCCAGCCGGTGTAGTTCGGTTTGGTGCCGATAAGTTTGCCACCGAGCACAGCCGCGATATTCTCGTAGTTGAGCTGAATGAGGTTGAAGGTCGGGGCAATCTGACCATTTTTCTGAAGCAGGGTCAGAACCGGCGCATCGGGAACCTGCTCGGCCTCCACATCGACGGATTCCGGCTTGGTGCCTCCGAAATCGAATGAGCCTTTTTCGATGTAGCCCATCGTAAAGTCATCGAAAGCAAGCGAGCCGATGCCATACAGGAAGTTTTTATTTTTTTCCATATCGGGATTTTGATAAGATGATTATTGTTGAGAGTACGCCGACAAACAGTCCGGCAATAAATGCCGCCAATGCGATTTTAATTGGATTTGAACGGTGTTCGCGCTCCGTTTGAACGCTCTCCTTGAGGTTGTCGAGAGCTTCGAGGGTGGCTTGGTATTGCTCCTCGTAATATTCCACTTCGCGCTGAAGACTGTCGCAGGTCGCGGTGACGAAGATTGTGTCGCCTCTTAAGGAGACCTCGGCTCCGGCTTGACCGCTGCGCTTATGGTACGACGCTCCTGCCGGGAGTTTAAGGAGGCTGTCCACGGATACGGTTATCCGAGCCTGACTCATCGGCACCGTCTCCTTGTGTATCTGCCTTATCACTGTTATGGTATCGTGCTTCTCTACCGTCTGCACTGCCTGAATCTGTTCCGTCTGTGTCTTTTTGGTTGTCGCGCAACTTACGCAGCACAGGACAGCCATCGGAATGAGGACAGCCGGAAGCAGCTTCGACAGCCTTGCGGAGACGCGCCATCTCTCTCTTGGTAGAGGCCATCTCCTTTTTCGTTGCCTGTAGGTCTTCTCTGGTTGCATTGAGTTCCTCTTTTAAAGGTTTGACGATGTTTTCTACAAGAATCCGGGTGGCGTTCTCAGTGTTGGTGATGCGCACACTTTCGGCATCGGCCTTTGCTCTCTCGGCATCGGCGTTGGCCTTTCGGACTGTCGCCTTGAGCGTAATGACACCCACCATTAAGGCAAGGAAGCCACCGCCAAGAAGTATGTTAAGAATTTCACTGAATGTCATAGCCACTCGGATTTGTTGATTATTGGTTGATGCCGATAGATTTAAGCCACTCCGAAACTTCAAAGCTCGGACACGCTTTCATAAACTCGAAGGGTTCGATGATGCCATTGCCGTTAAGGTCGGGCGACAGGTCGCGGTGTCCTATGATCTTGACATCGGGGAACCGGCGGTGGAAATTGAGGACGTAAGCGGCCATTGCTTTTTTCTGAGCCGCTGTCCGGGTATCCTTCGGATTCATAGACTCGTCACAGCCACCTGCATACACGATGTGTCGGCTGATGGAGTTGTAGCCCTTGGCTCCGTTGGTAACTTCCCACGGATCGACATTGGCATCCTCGTTATTATTCACAAGACGCTCGACTGTGCCGTCGAGCCGGAACAGGTCTGTGTAGCCTACCTGCTTCCATCCCCTGCCACCGGCACTCACCGGGGAGCAATGCATACGCCGTATGTCTGCGGCGGACACATCACGACCCTCCGGGGTGGCGGTGCAGTGAATTACAAGATACTTGAGTCTTGCCATGCGTTACTTACCTTCAGTCTGTGTACCGCCACCTGTAGTCGGAGCGGTATAGCCACTCATCATTACAGCACCGGCATCAGCCTTCTTAGGCATTGCGATGAAGTAATGGCGGAAGTTGATTTTATTACGCTGGTATTCGGGGTCGGTCGAAGCCTCGCTGTAATACATCTTTGTGGAGCCGGTAGCCTTGAACACACGGGGAACATAGAAGGCAAATGAACACTGGAATTCACCTGCACTTGCAGCTGCTTGGACTGCCTTTTTCTTACCGGCGGTTGTATAGACAGGGTTGTCTCCGTAAGTATAGATGTCAAAGCCATACAGATTGCCGACAGTGCCGGTATTGCGGTTGATATTGAACTGCTCACGGAATGTCTGCTCGGAACGCAGCAGGTCGTTTACATGGTCGGGGCAAAGGACAAGACGACGATTCGAGGCCGGCACCTTGAGGTTGTCGAGAGCCTCTTTCAGACTGATTAGGTCGTTAAGGGTAAGACGATGTCGGCCTGTTGTGGGGTCTGCTGCGCCGGTAGTCTTAAGGACGGGTGTCTTGTCTGTATTCTCCTGTGCGCACAGTGCGTGTGCCGCTTTTGCGAATTTAGCATCGCTGAGGGCGTTGGCATGGCTTTCCTTGACACGGGACATCTTGTCATACGAAATGGCATACAGTTCATCGTCGGTGACGGGAGTGACCTTTGTCTGGAATTTGTCGAGCGAGATGGCGATATCCTTATCTTCGAGTGCCTGAAGCGGAATCGGATAGGTCGTGTTATTGATGAGGACATCGGGGTCAACACCCACTTCTACAAGGTGGATGACATCGTTGTTGACGATAGACGATTGGTCAGGAACACCGTCGAGCCATGAGCCTGTTAGGAACTCGCGGAGTCCTTTCACAAGCTCGCCTGTCCATACCTCGGTATAGACTCCGGCACGGAGTGCGCCTTTGGGGACCGGCGCGAAGCTCATGGTGATGCCTATGGCCACCATGAAGAGCATACCGACGAGAGGGGGAACGCCGAGAAGCGTTGCGATGATTGCGCCCATGAGCATATTGAAAAGCAGAGCGCAGATGGTTTTGGATGCTGTTTTCATCATTGTTGATATTTTTGGTTAGATGTTGCAATCGTAGCCATATTCGGCTTTGAAGAGACGGCGATATTCTGTCGGATTCTCGCTGCGCATTTTGCGGAGTTCATCTTCGGGAACCTCGCGGAACTTGTTGTAGGTCTTCTGACCGGCAGGGGGTGTGCTACCGTTAGACGGAGTGATGGTTTTACTGAGCTTTGCCGCCGGGGTCATTGCGTCGAGGGTCGCCTTGAGACTGTCGATGCCGATTGTCTTGCCAAGGTTGATGAAATGTTCCTTCTTATCGGGTGTGAGACGGTTTTCCTTGATGGCGGTCTCGACGGCAGAAGTAACCTGCGAGAGAGTCAGCGCATCCTTGTCTTTTTTGAGCTGCTCCACTTCTGCGGCAGTAAGGTTCAGCTCGCCGATTTTTGCAAGCACGGCGGTCTCGTCAGCCGTTTCCGGCAAACCCAGTTTGAGGGCGATGGTCTTGAGTTCCATTTGTTGTTTTGTTGTTTGAGGTTTATTACTGAGCATAGGCAGGGGATTTTCGCTGTCCCTGCCCAGCGTTATCTGCTTTCCGTTGTGGCGCATGACTATGGCATTGTCATTGGCTCCGATGTCAACTATGGAGGTCTCGAAGATCTTGCTCTTCGTAATGGTCGGCGCAGTCTGCCCGGCAACGAGATGTTCCGGCTTTTCACTAAGCTCAAGGACATCGATTCCGATGCTGACCATTCGGAGAGAACCTACCTCCCATTGTTTTTTACACTGCTTGGACAATTCAGTCGCGCAGTCGAAGACCGGCTCGCCGCTGATCTCGCCATTCTTGACCTCGATGTCCTTCATGTAACCGATGACCTTGCCGCGCTCGTGCATGTACAGCAGCACAGGGTTCCGCTCATATTGTGCGGTGTCACACCCGGCTGTCAATACCCGGCTTCCGTGGCTGTTGAGACTGTCATCAGTCATTCTTACTCTTTTTCCCATTGCGGTCGTTGCGTTTGAAATTCGGTGCAATATTACGACGTAATCCTCTGCCCGACAAGAAAGTGTGCAACGGTTGCACACTTGTATGAAACCGTTGCACACTTTTTTTGCTCTTAGGCGTGAACTCTCCAAATTTGCATAGTTTTTCGGCTCGACACCATCATGCTTGCCGAAATGTAACCGCGCAAAATCATTATCAACATGACAAAAGCAGAACTCGAAAGAAAAAAAGACCTTGCCCGTACCTTGTATATGTCCGGGAAGGAGCAGACCGAGATCGCGGACATGGTCGGCGTATCGAGGGTAACTATATCGAAATGGTGTACCGCCGACGGATGGAAGGAAACCCGTGCGGCAAAAACAATATCACGCCCGGAACTGATCAAGAAGCTGCTGCTTGCCACAAACACCCTTCTTGACAAAGTGAACGCCTCCGGCGACCTCAACCTTATCGACAGTCTCGGAGACAAGCTGTCCAAACTGACAGCCGCCATTGATAAACTTGACAAGTCACAGGCTAACGTCGTGGCGGCAATAGAAGTATTCACCGCCTTCTCGAAATATCTTGAATTCCGTGCTAAGACAGACCCAGAGATCACACTTGAGCTTATCAAGACTGTAAACAGGTTGCAGGACGGGTTCCTCATAGAATCTTTTAACAAGGGAACTCTCGTTTGCTATGGCGACTAAATGGACAAAAGAGCAGAAGGAGGCGTTTGAACGGTGGCAGGAACATTGCCGGGAGGTTCAGACGCTGACGGCTGTGTCTATGGCTATCGCCAAAGAGACCCCGGTTGAACGCGACAGGCGCATAAAGCGGCTGCTCTCGAACTATGACGAGTTCTGCGAGTATTACTTCGCCCATTTCCTTACATTGCGCGACAAGACAACCGGCGAGATCATCAAGACGATACACAACGCTCCATTCCACACGAAGGCCGCTCTGAAGATAAGGAATACCCCCAACCTCAAGGCTGTGTTCAAATGGCCGAGAGGTCATGCCAAGTCAACCCATATCGGTGTGTTCATTCCTCTTTGGCTTATTTTCCAACCGAAGAGACTCATCAATTTTATGATAACCGTCGGCAAGTCCGAGGACAACGCAATACGTCTGCTCGGCGATTTACAGGCCGAACTTGAATTCAATCAGAAATTGATCGCTGACTTCGGCGAGCAAAAAAACCTCGGTTCTTGGCTTGAGGGGGAATTCAAGACCAAGGGCGGTGCCAAGTTCCTCGCTGTTGGCCGTGGACAGTCTCCCCGTGGTCTCCGTGACCGCGAGGCTCGCCCGGACTATATTGTCATCGATGACTTGGACGATGACGAGATATGCCGGAATGAAAAGCGTATAAAAGATTTGACCGATTGGGTGAAGGAGGCTCTGTTCGGTGCGCTCGACGTTGGCCGTGGTCGTTTTATCATGGTCGGCAACCTTATCTCCAAAAACTCTGTGCTTGCCAATATTGCCGCTTCCAAAGGTGTTCATGTGTCCGAGATAAAGGCCGTTGACAGCGATGGGAACCCTGTATGGGCTGAAAAATGGACTAAGGAGGAAGCACAGGAATATAAGGATTTTGTCGGATACAGGGCATGGGAAAAGGAGATGATGCACAACCCCATCACGGACGGCACCATCTTCAGGCATGAATGGATTCGGTTCAAGCGTATGCCCAAACTCGACAAGTACGATATGCTTGTCTGCTACACCGACCCGTCTTTCAAGTCGACCACAGCCAATGACTACAAGGCGTGTCGCCTGTGGGGTAAGATAGGAACCGAGCTGCACCTTATCGACACATACGTCCGACAGGATACCGTTTCCGGGATGGTGCGTTGGCTATACAACCTCTATGAAAGTTTGCCGGAGAATGTCGTAGTGACATTCTATATGGAGGCGAATTTTATGCAGGATATTATCCTCGATGAGTTTGCGACTGAAGGAAACATTCGCGGCTATCAGCTGCCAATCATGCCGGACACCCGAAAAAAGCCAGAGAAGATTCAACGCATCGAGGCGGTCTCGCCTCTGTGGGAGCGTGGATTCGTATTCTACAACGAAGCTCTCAAGGGTACCCCGGACATGGAGGTAGGCATAGAGCAGACTCTTGCACTTGAACGTGGCTCCCGTGTCCATGATGACGCGCCGGACGCAGACGAAGGTGCTATATGGTTTCTACAGCGAAGCACGAGACAAGAGACATTCAAACCGGTGTCGATACCGCGTCGGCACCCTAAAAATTCATGGTGATATGTTCAAGACCATCAAAAAGTATTATGCCGCATGGCGTTTCAAGAGAGCCGTGCGCAAAGCAAAAAAACTCGCCGGACTGTTCGGCAGGAAGTATTACGTCATCAACCTCGGCGGCTCTCTCAAAGTCGTCCCGAAACAGACAATCAAGGAACTTATCAAGCGCAAACGGTTCCGCAAAGGCGTGACCGTCGAGGATATCGAGAGACACGCTCTTTTCGTAACAACTTAACTTCAGCATCATGTTTATCACCGACACCGACTACGCCGTGGTCATAGGCGAAGATGCGCTCAAGGTTATCTCACGTGCCTCTGAGGAAAACCGCGCCAACGCGGAACTTGAGGCAATCGAGGAAATCTCCGGGTATCTGCGTCCTGTCTATGATTGCGAGGCGATTTTTTCAGCCGAAGGGGATGCCCGGAACAGGCTTATTGTCATGCGGACTGCCGACATAGCCCTCTATCATCTTGTTGCCTCACTCCCTCAGAAGATGGGTATCGAGATACGCAAGGAGCGTTATGAACGGGCTATCGAATGGCTTGAGGGTGTTCAGTCAGGCAAAATCATCCCGGACTTGCCGCTGATTGAGGAAGAGCACACTCCCGTCATGAACGGCACAATATTTCACTCGGAGCCACGGCTCCGTCATAATTGGTAATACTATGGGCGTACTCGACAAATTCCTTGAGAACTTCCGCTCCAAAAAGAGCGACCCCATGATACTCCAGACCCCATACGGAGAACTGAATCTTGCCAAGCCGAAAGACCGGGCAAAGTTTCAGAGCATCGTCATGGACATACATCGGACTACCGATGCACTGACGCGAAAGGACATAGCGGATTGGAGGGCGGCATGGCAGCTCGCAATAAATGTTGACAACCCTAACCGGCAGCGTCTTTATGACATTTACAGGGACGTTGCCGTTGACCTCCACCTCTCCGGCTGTATCGAGCAGCGGCGAGGGTTCGTAATGTCACGCTCGTTTAAGCTCGTCAATGAATCCGGCGACGAGGATGAGTCTGCCATGCATTATTTCGATCAATCCTGGTTCAAACAGCTTCTGCGCCTGTGCCACGATTCGTTGTGGTTCGGCCACTCATTGATTGAACTCGGAGAGCTCACGCAGGACGGGGACGGGTGCCTGTCTTATGACGGTGTCCGGCTTATACCTCGCAAGCACGTTATCTCGGAGTATCACCGCTGTGTCCAAAATGTAGGGGATGACTGGACTTCGGGCATAGACTACCACGAAAGGCCATATTCGGATTGGTTGATAGAAGCCGGACAACCCGATGATCTCGGACTCTTCCTCAAAGCGGCACAACAGACAATACCCAAAAAGAACGCACTCGCGTTTTGGGATGCCTTTGCCGAAATATTCGGTATGCCTATGCGTGTCGCAAAGACAACAACACGCGACCCAAAGGAGTGGAAACGCCTTGAGCAGATGATACAGGAAGCCGGAAGCAATCTCGGCATGGTGACCGGCATGGAGACGGAAGTTCAGTTTGTCGAATCCGGCAAAGGCGATGCCTTCAATGTATATGACAAGCGCATTGACCGTGCCAATTCGGAACTGTCGAAACTGACCATCGGCCAGACCATGACCATTGAGGACGGTTCTTCACTGTCGCAGTCAGAAACACACTTGCAGGTTTTCGAGAACCTTGTGGAGTCCGACCGCGATATGCTCCGCGACATCGTGAACAATCAGCTTATTCCCCGGATGATCAAGCACGGTTTCCCCCTCAAAGGCTTGCGCTTTGAATGGGACGATGCAGTGGATTATACCCCGGAACAACAGATTGCATACGAGACTATGGTTCTCAACAATTTCGATGTTGACCCTTCATACTTTGCCGACAAATACGGCATGCCTGTGGGAGACCGTCGGGAGACCGCACCAATCATACCACCCGGAGGTGATGGGGAAGATGGCGATGACACGAAGGCGGATGATAAGGGCAAGCAAAAGAACGGCAGACCTTTTTTCGACTAAGCCCCACTGACTATGTGGGGCTGCATGAACGCTATGCCCGTCTGCTCAAGGATATGCCGGAGGTGTTCATGGCCGGGCGCAAAGAGCGTGAGGACGAAATACGCAAGCAGCTCTCCGTTCTGTTCAACGGAATGATGAAGGCTGTGTATAAAACTGAAGGTGCGCAGCTCTCCATCGATATTCTATCCACTCCGCAAGTCCGGGAATTCATCAAGAGCCATGCGTCTGCCCTTGACTCGTCATTCGAGCAAGTCAAGATGTCCGATGCCATGCGCAAAAGGCTCCACCGCTCGGACTTTATTTTCTCTGGCATTAAAACATTCCACGAACTCAACGAGGCTTTCCCCTCACTTGTAGATGAGAACGGCGAACGAAAATCGTTTGAACGCTTTTTGAACGATGTTCGAAGCATCGACCAAACCTATAATGCAAACTACCTCCGGGCTGAGTATAACTTTGTCACCGCTTCGGCAGAAATGGCTGCTAAATGGGAAGGATTCATGCAGGATGGAGACCGATACAATCTCCAATACCGAACTCAAAAGGATGATAAGGTTCGCCCGGAACACGCCGCCCTCGATGGTGTGACCCTGCCTCCGTCTGACCCGTTTTGGGCGGAGTTCTATCCTCCGAATGGATGGAACTGCCGATGCACTGTCGTACAGGTTCGCAAGTCAAAGTATCCGGCGACATCCCACGCGGAGGCGATGAGGCTTGGCGACGAGGCTCTGCAACGCGACAGCAAAGGAATATTCCGATTCAATCCCGGACTTGAGCAAAAGACGGTGCCGGACTACAATCCATACACTATACGCCGCTGCCGGGACTGCGATATAAACAAACGGAAATTCGCATTTAGGCCGATGAACAGTCTGTGCGAGGCGTGTGCCATTATAAATGAGTGTTACAACGACCTTTCAAAATCCGAAAGTGCCGTTGTCAAAAAGCATTATATGCGTGAGATGGAACCGCTCCTTACAAAGAAAATTTCTGTCAACGGCAACGGCCATCCTATGAATGTCGGATTCTCCAAATATGGGAACAAGCATTTATATGCCGATACTTTCGGGAGAAGTTCCGTACTGACTAAAGATGATCTCGCCTCGCTTGATTCTCTTTTGGCCGGAGCGAAATTCATAAAAAAAGTGGCGAAATCAAAACCACGCCGCGACCGCATCGAGAGATTCTACTACTATGAGGCTGAACTGCACGGCAGGAAGGTCTATCTCAATGTCGGAGAGACCGACATCATATCGCGTACCGGCAAAATCAGACATGACCGATTCCTGTATTCGATAACAGATGCCATACAATAAAAAAAGAACCGACTGTGGCGACCCCTTATGCTTTACGCAAGTTTAGCCCACACACAGTGCGATTCTTGAATGCAAAAATACAAACAATTTCTGACATACAAAAGTTTATGGACAAGATTTTATTATTCCTCAAGACCTCCAACCGCTACAAGCACCTCATTGGCGGTCTTCTCGTAGGGCTGTTTGCCCTTGGTGCTATCCCGGCCATATACGCCTCGGTAGTGGCGGCGTCATGTCTTGAGTTGAAAGACAGGCTACACGGCTGCTATTGGGATTGGGTCGATTGGATTCTTACCGTTGCCGGAGGTGCCATCGCCGCTGTGTTTTGGCTTATAATTTGATATGTTCACTGCTGAACGCCAAATTATGAGTAAATTTGCAGTTCAAAAGGCAGAGTCCCTCAATAGGCCGTGTGGTCTATCGCGGCAACAACAACGCGAATGCGAATGGCGGCGTGTCGTACGCGAATGCGAATAACGATGCTTCGAATGCGAACACGAATGTCGGCTCGCGGCTGGACAACCAACAATCGGCATACATCACCGGGAACGTGTTCCCACCGAGGTGCCGAGAGGGATGAGCCTCGGCAACAGCGGCGAAAGCCGGAAAGCCGGAACACCAAGTGAACGAGTAGGGTTTGGTAGGCGAAAGCTCGAAGAACCCGGACTCAGAGAAGGAAGGCTCAAGGAGCCTGTTGTTACAAATTTCTAAAACGCTCCGCACCATGCGTCGAGAAGGACATATCATAGAGGAGATTGTCGCTTATCCAAATATGGCACAGTCATTCGACCAAGTTCTGCGAGGCACAAGCCGGAAGCGGAGCCGACAGGGTCGTTGGCTATTGGCACACCGGGAGGAGGTGATAGCGGAACTCTCGGCTCAGATTGCCGACGGCAGCTATTTCATCGCCGGTGGTTACAGGGAACGCACAATCATCGAGGGCGGCAAAGAACGGCACATACAGGTTCTCACGATGAAAGACCGCATCGCCGTCCATGCTGTGATGTCTGTTGTCGATGAGCATCTGAAACGCCGCTTCATCCGCACGACTTCGGCAAGCATCAAAGGTCGCGGTATGCACGACCTCAAGGCTTACATCGAGCGTGATCTCCGGGAACACCCGGATGAGACCCGGTTCTGCTACAAGTTCGACATCTCAAAGTTTTATGAGAGCGTCAGTCAGCAGTCCATTATCAATTGCGTCCGGCGCATCTTCAAGGATGAGAAATTGATTGTGATACTTGAGCGGTTCATCCGTATGATGCCTTCCGGGGTGAGTATAGGCTTGAGAAGTTCCCAAGGACTTTGCAACCTGCTACTGTCGGTTCACCTCGATCACATTCTTAAAGACCGTCTCGGAGTGCCTTTCTATTATCGATACTGTGATGATGGTGCCGTTCTTGCCTCTACCAAAGAGGAACTGTGGAGAATCCGGGACATCATTCACGAGTGCGTGGAATGCATCGGACTCAAGATAAAATATAACGAGCGTGTCTTCCCGGTAACCGAGGGTATTGATTTTTTGGGATACGTCATCTATCCCGACCATGCGCTCATCCGCAAGCGCATAAAGAAAAAGTTCGCCCGGAAGATGGGCGAGGTGAAAAGTCGTAAAAGACGACGTGTGCTTGTTGCCTCGTTCTACGGAATGGCCAAGCACGCGCAATGTAATAATCTCTTTAACAAATTAACAGGCATAGAAATGAAATCATTCAAAGACCTCAATGTCGCTTACAAGCCTGATGACGGCAAGAAGCGATTCCCCGGAGCGGTGGTAAGTATCCGGGAACTGGTGAACCTTCCCATCGTAGTCCGCGACTTCGAGATGGGTGTCAAGACCTCGCAGGGTGAAGACCGCTGCGTTGTCGCCATCGAGCAGAACGGTGAACAGAAGAAGTTCTTCACCAACTCGGAGGAGATGAAAAACATCCTCCAACAAGTTAGTGAAATGCCGGACGGTTTCCCTTTCGAGACCACCATCAAGGCGGAGACCTTCGGCAAAGGTAAAACCAAATACGTCTTTACTTAAACATGAAACGAGTCCAAGGCAATCCCGATGTCGCTCTGCTTGAGTGTACAAACCCGGTAAGAAACAAATGGCGTGTCCGTTGGGACGTGTCCGTCGATGAATCCGGCATCACCTCTTACATGGAGGAAGAATTCAACCATAAGCCATCCGAGGAGGAAATCAAATCCATCATCAGCGGTTGGATAAACTCTCAGACCGATTCCCGAATTCTCTCCGGCTATCGATACGATGGCAAAATGGTGTGGCTCTCCACCGAAAATCAGTTTAACTATAAGGCCGCTTACGACCTCGCGGTTCAGACTGCCGGAGCGACATTGCCCGTAACCTTCAAGCTCGGAGATGATGACAATCCGGAATATGTCACCTTCGAGACCCTTGACACCTTGACAGCCTTCTACACCGGCGCAATGCAGTTCGTTCAGAAGACGCTGCTCGACGGTTGGAATGCCAAGGATGCGATTGACTTGGAACTCTACCGAGTGAACTGACCCATCTGCCCATCGGGGGAGGGCATAAAAATGCCCCCGGCCTGTTAATAGTCGTCTCACTTACTTTTAACACAACCCGCGTAGGGAAGCTCGCCGGGGCATTAAGTCCTCCTTGAGCTTCCCTACGCGGGTGTTTTATAAGTGAGACGCTGCAAATTTAATAATTTTTCGGGACATGACCATATTTGAAATACTGAAATTCAATCGGGAACCACGGCTCTTTCATTTAAGATTTCGTCTCATTCTCGACAAATGTGTTATTTTATAGCGAGAGCAGTACGGGTGGAGAGGCTTTAACCTCTGATTTTCAAGAAAATAAGTGCAATGAAAATTTGGCCAAGTGGCAGATTTTTAGTAACTTTATAGGTGATAATCAAAGAGTTACGCCAAAAAAAATGAAGCCACTTGACCAAGTCTGTTCGACTGACGCCTATGCGCCTGATCATACCGCAAAAGTACACAATAAATTTGACACAAGGCGCAGTATCATGGAAGAACTTCGAGCGTTTGCCTCATCCGTGCCGGATTTCCGTAGATTGGACAAAGGCAATTTCCGTCACAGCCTCAACGATATCATCATGCTGATGATACTCGGACGTATGGCCGGATGCATCGGACGAGCCGAGATATTGGAGTTCGGCAGATACAACCTCAACAAATTACACAAAATGGGCCTGTTAAGGAACGGCGTACCATCTGAGGCCACGCTTTGCCGTGTGGAGAACGGCATCAACGATATGGATATGGCCGACAGGATGCAGCAGTTCGCAGACATATTCCTTGAAAGACTTACTTGCGCCAGCCGCATCATTGAAATAATCTGCATTGACGGCAAAGCCGAGCGCGGCACCGTTCAGGAAAACGGGCGAAGCCCGGATATCGTCTCTGCCTATTCGTTCAGCACCGGCATAACAATCGCCACCGAAGCCTGTCAGGAAAAGAGCAACGAGATAAAGGCCATACCGATACTTCTTGATAAAATAGATGTCGCAGGAAAGATTGTCACAGCCGACGCAATGTCTATGCAGAAGGATATTGTCGAGAAAATCAGAAAGAAAGGCGGAGACTTTCTGATAGAACTCAAAGCCAACCAGCCGTCATTGCGATACGGCATTGAGGACAGGCTAGTGGAACACACACCGGTATATTCTTACACCGAAGGTCCCGAACTGGCCCACGGCAGGATAGAGACGAGAACCTACCGCGTATATGACGGACTGGACATTATCGCAGACAAGAAGAAATGGGGCGGAAACATGACCATCATAGAGTATGAATCGTCCACAGTCAAAAAGTCAACAGGAGTACACACCTCAGAAAAACGCCTGTACGTCAGCAGTATGCCTACGCATACTCCGAAGCCAGGAATCTTCGTGCGCAACCATTGGTCAATAGAAAGTATGCACTGGGGGCTGGACTACAATCTTCAGCAGGACAATATAAAACGCAAGTCGACGAGAGCCGCCAGAAACCTCGATACCATACAAAGAATAGTTTACTCGGTGTTCTCAATATGGAAAGGACTTCGCAAGAAACAATCAGATAAGAATAAAGGCATAGCCGAACTGATCAGACATATCTCGATGAGCTTTACCAGACTGATTCGATTTTTAAGTCAAAAGTGAAAAAAATAAGATTTTGATACCAGAATAACTCTTTGATATACAGACATGGAAAAATTACCCGATTCTCAATGAACCGGGTAAGGGAAGATATGCTATTTATTTTAGGTTAAATGAAAGAGCCGTGATCGGGAACTGCTTAACAGGCTCCGTCAATCCGGAATTAGACTTGAGGATGCCGACTACATCGACCTTTTTGTTGACTTCAACAAAATGGTTGCCGACGGGGAAAAGGTGTCGTATGCGGTGGCTTGCCTTGCCACCAATTATCGAGTATCAGAGCGCAAGGTATATACTCTAATCAAGCGGTTCCAAAGCGACTGCAATCCGGCTGCAGTGTAATTCGTCACGTCGATAGTGTGCTGCGGTCGCCTGTACACTAACTTTGCATTGTCTAAACAATCAAAAAATGGCGACATCCAATCATCCACATACATTATACCTTTCCGCTCCGCTTCCATTCGTAGGACAAAAACGAATGTTTGCAAAGCATTTCATCGAAGTAATCAAACAGTATCCACCCGGTACGGTCTTTGTCGATCTGTTCGGCGGCTCCGGCCTACTGTCCCACATCACCAAATATTACCACCCGGAATCAAGGGTGATCTACAACGACTTCGACAACTACCGACACCGCATCAACAATATCGGGCGCACCAACCGGCTACTCTCCCTTATACGGCCTATCTCAGACCGTTTCGACAGGCACAAGCCTATCACCGGTGAGTCTCGCGAGCAGATATTCAAACTGCTCGAACAGGAGGAACAGGAGTCCGGTTATCTCGACTTCATCACGCTCTCGTCTTCATTGATGTTCTCTATGAAGTATAAACTGAGCATCGAAGATATGCGCTCCGAGGTATTGTATAACAATGTCCGTAAGAGCGACTATGCTCCCTGCCCGGATTATCTCGCCGGTCTTGAGATAGAATCCTGTGATTACCGGGAACTGTTCGAGAGATTTAAAGACACTCCGGGTGTGGTGTTCCTTGTTGATCCGCCATACCTTTCCACCGATGTCGGAACCTATCGTATGTATTGGCGACTCGCCGATTACCTCGATGTGCTGTCGGTTCTGCCCGGACACAACTTCATTTATTTTACTTCCGAGAAATCGTGCATTGTCGAACTGTGCGAGTGGATGGGTCGCCACCCCTCGCTCGGCGACCCGTTTGCCCGTTGTCAAAGGAGGGAGTTTAAAGCGACGATGAACTACAATGCCCGGTACACGGACATCATGCTGTTCACGATACCCGACCTTCCTCCCGACAACGCCGCATAAGGCCTTTTTCTCGCCCATATATCGCAAGAGAGCCGTCACCCGATAAAGGTAACGGCTCTCTCATTTATACGCGACACAGCGCGTTTATTGGGCTGTATGTTTGAACGCGATAAAGTTATATACTTCGATGCTTTCAACGATATCCTCGTGGTCGTGGTTTGTATGCGATTCTTCGAGGGTGAAATCTTTGAAGTTTGCACCATTGAGTCCGGCAAGGACATCGTGGATTTTATCCGGCAACTCAAAGAATCTGCCGGAACCGTCGGAACCATCGGCTACGGCAGGAGCCCAATCAGTCACGATATGCAGTCGCACTCTTGCCTCTGCACGGTACTCTATGCCCGGCACGATAGATGTCCAGTGTATCGGCTCGAATTCGATGAACACAGCCGGACGCTCCCATGCGGCTTCCTGTTCGATGAATTCCACGTTTCGGTTCCACAGGTCGATATGTTTGATGGCACGGAAGCGTACATCATCGTCCATGTCAAGAGGAGCCTCGTAATACTCCCCGGCGGCGTTGACGCATAAGAGTGTCAGACGCTGTTTGATTTTGTTGTAAAGTTCTTTTCTCATCGTTCTATAATATCGAAATCGGTGTTGAAAAATTCGGTGATGTTCTCTTCGATAATTTGCCTGACGGTCTGCTCGACCTCCGGGGCGGTTCCAAGGAATCGTCGGCGTGGTATCTTGATGGTTGAGCCGACTTTCATTAAGGCCATGAATTTCCAAAACTCTGCCTCGGTTGATAATTGAACAGTCCTCTTATCCTTACGCTGTGAGCCATCCTTGCGTCTGCCGAAAGAGCCGGTGGTCGAATAGTATTTATACCAAAAGAATCGTTTCATTTTGGCTGTGACCTTGATTTCACCGCCCTCGTTGTGAATGGCCGCTGCCGGGTGTTCGCTACGAAACACGATGCTGTTTTCGGTCTCATAGCTCATGATGCTGCGGCGAAGGCCACCGGTATCGACGAGGATATGACCTCCGGGGCGGGTGGGGCTTTTTCTGCGCTGCCAAGCCTCAGAGAAGAAAGCCTGTCGCTCAAAATTGCGGTCGAACTCATCGGTCATCTCCACTTGTATGTCGCGGAGAATGTTCTTGATTATCTGGTCATAATTATTCGCCATCGTCCGTGTCTTTAAACATATCGAAAAGATTGGGTAAATCGGGTAAGGTCTCGCTGAAACCCGGCTTTGTCGGAGCCTTCAGAAGGTTGTAAAAAGTACGCTCACAGATACCATACACAGGATATATGTACCTGCGCCATATTTCCCGGTTGGGAATTCCCTTTTTGGCGTGAAGGTCATATATCCTGTTGATGTCTGTAACTCTCTTTTGATAACTCTTTCCGGGTTTCTTACCCATGCGTCAGTGTCGTTTAGAGTGTTGGGGTTTATACGGTCTGATATCCAATGTCATCTCGCAGCTCACGGTTACCCTGCCGCTGCCCTCGCACTGAAGGCAAGTGTGAAACTCGCCTTCCTCATCCCCGGCCACCCTGCCGGTGCCTTTGCAGACCCGGCAGAGGGCGACCTTGGGTGGTCTTGATATTTCTCGTTTCATAGCCTATCGGTTTAATCGACATCTGTCATGCCGAGTGGAATGTAACGCCATGCACCCTTATCATCTTTATATTGGGCGCGGATGAACTTCTTGCTGACTGTGGGCTGATATGACTCCTCGATGATACGAACACCCTCAAGGAATTGTTCATTGCCACTGTCCTCAGCCATCTTGCGGAGCTGAAGGACTCGGCTTGCCTTGATGTTACCCTGCCCGTCACGGCTGAGAAGGCGCAGTACGGCGTTGACCAGCGACTTGGTAGCCTCATCCTTGGCAAGACTCTCGATGTATGTCTTAACCATTGCGATGCCGTCTTCTACCGTATCACGGTATCCGTCGATGCAGTTGACTCCGAGTATGATGCGGAGGGTGCTGTCGGAGTTGGTGAATGTATGGCTGCACTGTCCATCACGTGCGGCTCCGATTATCTCGGCCTTCATCTTGAGAATGGTTTCGAAGTTGCCAAAGATTTTATCCTTGGCATTCTTGAGCATTTCACTCACTTCCCGTAGCTTGGGGATGGTGGCCGCAATCTCGTCATCGACAAGAGCTGCATACTGCTGACGCTGCTGCTTGCGCTCTTCTTCGCGACGTTTTTTCTCGCGCTCGGCTTTGAAAGCCTCGAACTCTTTCCGCTCTTCGGCGGACATCTGAACTTGTTCCATAATTATGATTTTAAAGGGTGATTATTCTTCGGTGGGAATTAACTCTTCACATTGGAATTCGACGAGGTTGGCTTGGTTCGTCGCCCATTCAGCTATCTCTCGCAGGAGTTCGATGTAATCACCGTTCTCCATGTCCGAGGTGTGGAGCTGAATGTAGTTTTCGATTTGTTTTATTACTTGCTTCATTTCAGTTGTAGCTTGTCATGCCGGGAGCGGCAAGGTTTATGAGATATGTTATACGTTGCTGAGGTGTTTCCGGGGCTTGCGTCGGTTCTGACTTCTTGCGCTGCCATCCCTTGCGCTTTATGGAGCGGAGTTTGGTGGCCAGTTCCATCAGTTCCTCGATCGAGAGCTGCCCGAAGGCTTTCCCGGAGATTCGGGGGTGGCGGCAGAAATCATTTATCTGCGCCCAATCGGTCGTATCAACTTCAAGTTCCTGCATCAGCTTGAGGGCAATGCTCCGGCGACGCTTGAGTTCATCTCTCGTTCCGTTCATGCCTTCGATGGCTATGCAGAGGTCGTCATATTCCTTCCGGGTCATCTCCTTGAGGGAGTCGGTGCGTCCGGCAGTGTACTGCAACACAAACTGACGCTTTGCCTCGTCCGGCTCGCCATGAATGGTGAGCTTGTGAAAGGCGGAGTAGAACCGCCCGAAGTTAGTTACCTGTTGTTTCATCGTTCTTGCTCTGTTCTTGTTTATAGTGAAGCATTGCCATCAGAGTCTCTTCAGGCAGGTGCTTTGCCACTCCTAAGAAATATGTGTCCACATATTCGGCGATTGCCCATTCAGAGGCATACTCAAGGTTCTTCTCGATGAATTGAGTTTTTTCGGATCGGCCTAACTGACGAAAGACCTGATTGATGTTTTGTGCCATGTTATTTATTGTTTATTCGGTTTCCAATCTATCGTTACCAAGGCGATTACCTCGCCTGTTCCTTCACAGTCGGGACAATCCTTTTTTATATCCGCATAAGGCAGGAATCGCTCCATGAAGAAACCTTTGCCGCCGCAGTACGGACAGGTCATTGGCCGGGAACAGAACCCTTCTTTTCGGATGCGTCCGTTCGGCTCAAGTATTATCATTTCTTTTTTCGTACTCATTTATCCGATATTGTTTGAAGTTCTTAAAACACCTTCTTCCCACACTACATAATAGCTGCCGGGATCTTCGGTGAATCGTCCTTGGCAAAATGCCTTGTAACCTACCACCCGGACTTTGATCCCGGCAATGTAGCGGAGCCGCACGGCAGCTTTGCCCATTGGCTGACCTTTGTGTTCCTGCGAGATGAAGATGAAACTCTTTGCCGGGAAACGGTCTATCAGCTGCTTTGCTTGGTCGTATGTCCACCCTGCCACCTGAAAGCTGTCCACAATCACAAAGTGGGGACTTTTAGGTTTGGCAAGTCGCTCTATAAGCTCATCATAGGTATCGCTCGTCGCAACCCGGAACCGACCTTGCACCTCGCCCATCTTGAATCGCTCGACACGCTCCTTGAACGATTGGCTCACACCTTCCTCGAAGGAACAGTAGAGTGTCATTCCGTAGTTGCAGAGTTCCTTGGCGAGCTGCATCACAAAGCTGCTCTTGCCGGAAGCGGACGCGCCGCTGATAAACCACGCCTCGTTGATGGTCGGGGTGCCGAAAGGTCGGCTCCACCGCTCACCCCACGGCAAGGTTTTGTAGGTCTTGGCAAGAACCTCTTTCGGACTATATGCTCGCTTTGCCATCGTTACTTCTTCTCTTGAGGCTTTTTCAGTTCCGCTATAAGCAAATCTGCCTCTGCTACAGCGTCCTTAACATCATCCTCTCTTGATGTCAAGAGTTTTCTGCGCTCCATATAGACGGCGAATGCTATCTCGTATCGACGCTGCTCCCAATCGATTTCGCCACGTTGGAGACGCTTGCCCATTCTGATGACGGTCTCCATGTATTCTTTTTCAATTACGCTTATCATTATCATTGTCTTTTAAGTTTTTCGATTTCAGTGTAAACTCGGCGAAGTCCGCCACCCGTCTTCCGGGCAATCTCCCCGGCATCGATGCCTTCCGGTGCGTTGAGCTTGGCAACGATCCGCGCCTGTTCAATGAGGAACTTGGTGCGCTCTTTGCTGTCATCCGGCGTAACCTTGCTGTAGCGATCACCGTAGCGACTGAGCATCTCAGTGTAGCCGACCTTCTTGCACTCGATGGATCGGTTGATTTTCTCCTTGAGTCCGTCGGCTCCCATCATGTACCATGCGCAGCATCGCTCGGTGGCGTTCCACAGTGCCTTGAGTTCGAGGAAGGCTTCATACTGAAGGTCTCCAGCCTCGTCAAGAATGATGAGGGGGCAGTCGATGGAGCCGAGGTAGTAAACGAGGTCTTCATACACATCCGAGTACCGGCCTTTGCTATCGACACCGAACTCAGCGGCAATTTTGCGCACGAGCTTGAGCTTGGTCTTTACCTGCGAGCAGTCGATGTAGATGGCGTTGGGGTGCGTCTTGACATAGTGCCGTGCGGTGAAAGTCTTGCCGATATTGGGCTGGTCGCAGAGGATTGCGCTGATGCCGCTCGACTGACAGGCCTCCAACTGCGCCGTGATGAACATGAAGGTCGGGGTCTTGGCGACCTTCCATTCGATTTCACCCCGGAGGCTGACTCCGAGCTTACGGGCGATGCTTATCCAGTTGGCATCGCTCAGAACCCGGTCGGTCTGCCCGTTCTTGACCGCGCTGTAAACCGAGGTCGTGATGCCGAGTGAGGCGGCGTGTTTCGCGTCACTCGGATAGTTGGCGCGGTTCGCCTTGATTGCGGCGAGGATTTTGTTTTTGACGTCTGTTGTAATCATATTCTAACAGTGTTATAATTTCGTTCTATAAGTCTTGCAAGGCTCGTGCGGCGTAGTCTTCACTGAGGCCGTATTCTTGCGTTTCTCGCGTTTCCGACTCCGGGACGATAACTTCTTCCACCTCGATCGTCTGAGGCCGTGTGTCGCGCTCTATTACGCCCACACGCCCGATGGCGTTGTCTTCGACATATTTGTTGAAGTGGCTGATCTTTTTTCGCTGCTCTGTGAAGATTCTCTCGTCCTCCTCGGTCTGCTCGGCACGGGCGGTGTTGTAGGTGCCGAGGTTCTCAAGCCGGTCGATATACATATCGCCTTGGTAGATGAACATATCGGTGATCTTGCCCTCCTCGTCTGTGAGGTAGTAGGCTTCGACCTTGTAGTCATTGGGGGCGAGCAGCTCGATGACTTCGGTCTTGCTCAGCCACCAATCGGCTCCGGCTACCCGGCAGTATGAGTTTCGCCGGATTGAGGTGCTGACCTTTTCGCCGACATATCGGGCTATGGTCGCTTTGTCGAGGGGTTGGAGTGTCGGATTGATGTTGGCTACAAGTACGTCCCACCTTGTCATGCCCTTGTACTTTTTCTGATTGGGATGCAGGGCATGGTTGTATTCGTAGATATCGCGCATATCGTCAGCGATCAACTCATCCCAAGTGTAGTATTCCTTCTCGACATAGGTATTGTTGAACTCATCGAATACCTTGTTGCTTTCGGTTCGGTACTGTCGGCTCTTGGCGAAGAACCTGCCGATGCCTACATGGTTGCGATGCTCGATGCTGCGTTTTTTTGCACCGTTGAACTGTTCGGCGTGTTTCTCCTGTGAGTTCATCGGAGCGCAGAACCTTACGAATGGGAACATAACACCTGCCCGGAGGAAAGAGTCCCGCCATTGGCTCATGAGGTGGTTCTCGACCTCGACCTCGGCAGGGCAACCCCAGCCTTGACGGTCGAGCAGCCTGAACATATTGCGGAACATATCAACCACAAGATCGACGTTCTTGGCGCGGTTGTAGGCGTAGCCGATACAGCAGCCGCTTGTCACGTCGTAGGCATAATATGCCTTCGGGCGAATCCGGGTGTCCTTGAGTTTGCGCGGAAGGTCGCGGTCGTCGAATGACACCTTCGACAGCGAGAACTCGCCGTGATGACGGTGCATGTGCGGCATGGTCTCGTGCATGAAGGTCGTGTAACTCATAGTCGCCTTGTCTATGATGATTTTGTTTTTCGGCTTGTTCAGATAGTTGATGATGGTCGCCTCGCTCAGAACCATCGGCTCGCCGTTCTTGTCGGCAAAGTCATCGGGGTTGAACAGTTCTCCGGATTCCGGGTCGTACACGTCAAGCTCGCCTGTAACGAAAGAGTTGTACAGTTCGAGGACGTTGGTACCCCACGGCTTGTTGGGAAGGACTGCAATGCCGAGAATAAGACGCTCGGTCTTGTGGTCAACCTTCCGGGCACACTGATTGCCGAACTTGCCGCTTATGAGACAGGCGTAACCGTTAGCCTTGTAGTCGTTGACCTTCTTGCGAAACCGCAGGGTCGATGCCGGGAGGGTGTGGCCGAAGTGTTTGCGCAGAACCTCAATGGTCGCGGCCATCATACTCCAGTCGTATTTGCCTCCGAACAGCCTTTGGGCGGTGGCCGCTCTGTCGTAGAGCTTGATGCAGGTGTTGAGAACCGAGGCGTTGGTGACGTATTCCTGTGCCTTCTCGCGTGGGAGCGTCATGCCGCACTTCTCTTTGGAGAAGAAAAAGGCCACGGCCTGTTGATCGACCTCATAGTTGCTCTTGACCCAGCCCTCAAGCCGAGCCTGTGCGCCGCCGGGATAAACTTCTTCAACTTTGTCTTTGTAGCGTTGGGGTAAGCTGTCAACGGCAATGAGAGCGTAGCTTCCCCTTGCACCGCCGCCACGTTGTACGACCTCGACACGGTTACGGTTCGTCCAATTACGATAATTGGATTCCGTAACGATGCCGCCGTCGAATAACTCGCGGGTCGATATACAAAGTCTGCCGTTGCAATATTCCATACCCTTATCTCAAAGCTGCTGCCCGTTCCTTGATTTCATAAATCATCGGAAGGGTTACATTCTCATAAACCTCAACCTCTGCACCCTTGACGTAGATGTGGCCGGTGCCATCCTTGCGATAGAACTCCAAAATGGCACCATTGTCAAATTCCATTCTCATCGTGCCATCAAAGAAGTGGATGGCCTCTCCTGCCGGAATAGAAGTCATTACTACGCCTCCATTCTCTTTTGCGACCTTGCGGATACGCTTTGTCAGGTCAGTTTCGGGGTAGTCGAGATTAAGGGCATTCCATACTGAACGCATGGTCACGTTGAAGAGCTTGGCAATCTTCTCACGTGTTTCTTTTGATACTGCGATGTTCTTTTTCATCATCTGTCTCACTTATTGGATTTTATTTATTATCTTTACAATCTCATTCACAACTGAACCAATTATGAAATACAAGATTCGGGTTCAAGTCGTAGAGTACAGCGACGATACCCAAAGAGACGAATATAAGCGCGACCTACTGTCGTTTGCGAGAATCGCTCGTATTGAGCCTCTGAAAGAGTTGATGATGCCCGGAATGGATTGTTTCGAGGTAGATTTAGATGCTCTGCCCGAACATATTCAACTTGAGTATTTACAGGCTCTGAACATCCTGCGGGTCCGAAACCCACACTATCATGTGGAACTTCGGGATTCTGAGGGAAATTCTTACTTTTAGTCATTTTCTCACTTATTTAGTCGGTTGTTAATCTCGTCGATGGCCTCTTTCAGAGCGAAGTGTCCGGCAACGAGGGCAGAGTACTGCTTGGATTGGTCGCACTCCCAGTCGTTGTGAGTTGCCTCAAACTCATCGAGGACAACCCCGGTGTCGGTGAGGTTCTGTGTCAAGGTCTCAATGAGCAGCTTGACTGCGACCTCGGTTCTTTTCTCTGAATGTTGTTTCATCTTTTCTGAAATTTGGTGGAAGGGGCAGGATTCGAACCCGCATCTCCGACTTTGTATTTGGCTACTCTACCAATTGAGCTACCCTTCCGAATTCCCCGGCGCATTTGGCAACGCCGGGGGGGTCAAATGTTGTGCCTTTCGGCTTTAACCGGCTCTCTTGCCGGAGGATCGCCCTCTCTTGGGTCTAACCCTTATAAGTCCACCGGCATCCCGCTGGAATCATAGACCTCGATGGTCAAGGCTCCGAGTCCATCATTCTCGCCACCTTGATAGAAGGCCATGTATTGGTCGCCTTGATTCTCGTAGCCGAGTCCGTGTATTTTGGCAAAGGCTTCAATTATTGCCCATCCCGCGGCTTTCGCTGAGTCCTCAGTCGGATAATCCTCGTCCAATTCGATTATGCGGCATTTATCCGGTTCGGTATAGAAGTCATGTATCTGAAACCAATAGGTCGTCTTGCTCATAGTGTTACTCGTTACAGGTTATTGCAAACAGTAGTCTTTGAAGTTCTCCTCTTAGCTCCTGCTGAGCCACCCGGCTAAGGGTTTCGGCAACATTGTGCATGATGCTTGAGCTTGTCGGGTACTGACTTCCGTCGATGAGGTTGAGTTCGATGCTCTTGATGTGACCTCCGAGCCACGTCTTGATTTTTTCAAGGTCATCCCATGCAGTGGCCGGGCGAAGTCCCCGGATAGCCTTGAGGTTGACTTGGGCTTTATACATGTCATCACCGTGCCAACGGAAGAAGTATTCGTAGTCCTCGTTCATATTGAGGGCGTATTTTTCAACTCTGCGCTCGCACTTACGGAGAAGGCGGTCGTACTCGCCCTTGAAGATTTCAAGAATCTCCTCCGTTGTCATTTTCTTTGTCTCGCTCATATCTGTAAATTTTGAGAACTCGCGGTTTTTTCGTATCTTTGGCCGCTCGTTCATTACTGAATACGCTGCAAAGGTAAGCGATAATTTTCGCACCACCAAATTTATTGACGATAATTTTCGCATTATGTGTAAAATTTTATCTCGCATAAAGGTTTTAGCGGATGCCGAGGGGGTCTCCATCGGCACCATTGAGCGTGCAATAGGTGCAAGTAGAGGAGTTATATCCAAAGCAATATCCAAGGGCACCGATATACAGTCTAAGTGGCTGGAACTCATTTGTGAAAGATTTCCCAAATATTCTCCTGTATGGCTATTGACAGGCCAAGGGATATGCTGAGAGACTCAGTAGATCACACAACAGTACCCTCGGATGAACCTCCCGAAGAGGCATCCGAGAAAAATATCGCAAATAACCCTCAAAAATTTTCGCAGCAAGATTCTAATGCCATACTCATCGAGCGTTTTATGGCTACTATAAAGGAACAGGCAGAAGAGATAGGTCGCCTCAAGGAGCGCATCGCGCAGCTTGAGCGAGAAAAAAACGTTGGCGAGGAATCCTTTCAAGCTGCCCCAAGGGAACTTTCCAAATCCACCGTGGACTTATAGAGGAATGGGAGAGGCTTGGAATATGCCCCAACTGAACGAAACGGATACCAAAGGAAACCCCGGAATACCCTCGAATCGCCCCTTCCCGGAGTGTTACCCCCTCAAAATGGGGTCTAAATCGGCTCAAACCCTTGAAATTCCTATATTTAATAAGGTACCTGGGCGCAAAGTGGAGGTTTTTTCTTAATAGTGAAATGCCGAAATCGGGGGTCTATTTTGAAAAAACGGTATTTTTCCACCACTCTATTACCCCCCCGATTACCCCAAATGTGAATATCCAGTTTAGCCAAAGTGAATATCCACTTTGAATATCCACCTGAATATCCACCCCTCAGAATCGGCCTTTCGAACACAAAATAGGGGAACCGTTTGGCTCCCCCGGAATGTAGGCGTTTTAGCGGCTCTCTAAGGCCGTTCAAACGCCGTTATTATGTCATTCAATCATCTGCGCCATCACCGGCTCCACGAGGGGCTGTGAGCAGCGTAGTTTGCTGTATTATCGCACGTTTGGTAACGACCGTGCCGCCACCACTCAACCCGGCGCGGCGCAGATAATCATACCCACATCCTACTTGTTCCGGGGTCAGATGATGGAAAATGGCGGCAATCGAGCCGAAAGCGAGGGTTTTACGCTTGCCTGTCAAGTGAACGATGATGCATTTGGTCTGTCTCATACTCGTAAATTTTCCGCAAATATACACAAATAACCGCTATTTGCAACCTTTTGAAATTATATAAATCAAGAACCGGCACTAAAAAGTCGGCACAAAGCCGACCGCCCTATCCTATCCGACCACTGGGATCAATGACGTAAACCCATCATCGCCGACCATGCGCCCCATGTAGCCTTCGTGTAAACCTGTGAAGCCAAAAATTAAACCGAAATTAAAGCAATGTAAACGCTTCGTTTTTTTCGCCGCACTCCCCCACCCTCGTCTAACTACCGCAAACTCAAAGGCTTTCGCTCAAAACCGCCGACCTCAACATCAAACGCTTCGTTTTGTGCCCCATATATGTCAGCGAAGGCAAGTCCGCAGAAGCAGCAGAACACGAATGTGTCACGCACGAGGTCAAGACGGGGGAGTGTCGTAAGGTCGAGCTTCATTATCGCTTTCAGCTCGTTTTCGCTCAGAAATTCCCTGTCAGCCTTTGTGCGGGTATAACGCTTGCCGATAAACGGATCGTCATCAATCCACTTGTTGGCGATACCGACCCTCACGACATTCTTCAGATAGCGGATATACTTCACGGCGGCATTGTTGGCGCACATTTTTCTTACACGCAGGAAATGCTCGAAGTCATCCACCATTCCCGATGTAAGGTTCTTCATCGGAATATCGGACACATTCTCCTTCATCATCAGAAATTCTGACAGATACTTCTCGCAGCGTTCCCAGCGAAGCACGGTAGCCTTGCAGATGTCGCCGCGCTCATACTGTTCCCTCACTTTCACGTTAACCTCACGGAAAGCCTCGCAAAGCATCTTGGGCTTTTCGAGCTTGCCGAGGAACGCTCGTTTAAGCACATCCGGATTTATCGGCTCGTCACGCATAACGAGCCGGTTGTGGATTTCGCAGATCTTGGTGCGCACCGTGTCAAGATAGCGGTTAAGCTCAAGGTCTTTCTTTGACTTGCCTTTTGACTTACCATTCGCGGCATTCCAGTCATCGGGTCTGACAGTGCGGTTAATATATATTTCTGCACGCTGTCCGTTCATCGTGATACGGAGGGTTATCGGCAGCTCACCCTCCTTGTTGGCTCTTTTCCTCGCGATGAAGTTCAAGGAAAAGTAGCTTTCATTGGATAGTTTCATTTTGTCTTGTGGCTTTAATGGTATCTTAAAGATACGCAAAATTTTTCAGTTTTACAATCTGTAAATACCAGAAGACATCAGAAAAACGGGGTGTAAAGAGGGAGCAAAATCATATTTTCTATGGTTTTCGCTGATTTGCTCCCCGATTTGCTCCCTTTTTTAACAATTATTCAAATGGAATATTCTTAAAAAAGAAAGTGCCGACAGGTGGTTGACAAGCCGGATTCAGAGTTTGGCATACTTTGACAAAAGTGCTGTATTGTCTGCATACTGTTCCCTCTGAAGCTCCCTCAGGAAGCAGGTATAAAGTAGTCGCAATCGGCGCAAAATATTGAAAAGCAACCCAATATCCCCTAAAAAGGGAGCAATTTCAGTATAAAATTCTTTGCTCCCTTTTTGCACACCGGATATTGCCGTATATTGCGCCGATTTGGGGTAAGAGGCAAAAAGCAAAACCTCCGAAAATCGTTGATTTTCAGAGGTTTTCTTCGATTTGATAAATCTTATCGTGATCCGCCTGGGAGTGACATTTGTGAATCGTATTGAATCGTAATGAATTTTAGCATTCAAAGCTAATTATTACGTATTGATTGATTATCAGCGCCTTATCATAACAAAGCCATTCGAGACATTGAACTTTGGAAATCATCAGGGCGCAAGTAGAGGCAGAAGATGTGGACAAAGCGTGGACGGAAATTTTGCCATGTGGTACAAAATTGCGTAATTTTGTACCACATCAAAATAATCTCTCTGAATATGGCAACCATAACACGCTCTCTATCCTCTAAGGTCAACGCCAATGGCGAAGCTGAAATCATGTTGCGACTGTCGGTGTCGCGCGAACTGCGTCTGCGCCTGAAAAGCGGCATCTTTGTTGAGGCTACCCGTTTTCGTGACGGTAAGATCATTATGCCACGCGCAGACCGAAAGACACTAGCAAAGTTACAAATAATAAATGACAATCTGATATCTTTGGAGAGCCGACTGATTTCGCTCTGTGTAAGCACACCACAAAAGTCTCTCTCCAAAGAATTTTTCGAGGACGCTATTCTGCGTCACCACCACCCGGAACTGTTTGAGGCCGCTCCGAAGAAGATGTCGTTTTTCGATGTGTTCAATGAATTTCTCGACAAGCATCTTGACGGCGCACCACTGTCAGGCCACTACAAGGTGCTTGCCCGACTGTTGCGTCGCTTTGAGCTGTACAGGCAGAAAACGACCCGGACAAAGTTCACGCTTATTCTCAACGACTTTGATTCCGCTGAGATAGAGCGGTTCAAGGAATTTGTGGTCAATGAGCCGAAAATTTATGACAAATATCCCTCAATATACAAGACCGCCTCTGATGTCGTTGAGACTGCACGTAAGCCCCGTCGCCCGGAGAAACGCGGCGAGAATTCTGTCATAGGGATACTAAAAAGGCTTCGGGCTTTCTTCAACTGGTGTGTGAGACGTGGCTATCTCGACCGCACTCCGTTCGCAACTTTCACAGGTATAGGCAGTGAGAAATACGGCACTCCTTACTATATCACAATAGAGGAGCGCGATTTGATAGCCGATTTCGACCTGTCGGATAAACCGGCTTTGGAGGTGCAACGCGACATATTTGTTTTTCAGTGCCTTATCGGTTGCCGAGTGTCGGACTTGTTGGAAATGACGTCGGGAAGCATCATAAACGGTGCAATCGAGTACATCCCCAACAAGACCAAGAATGAACGCCCGGAGGTTGTACGAGTGCCACTGAATACACGCGCACGGCAATTGGTGGAGAAATATTCTGCCAAAGGAGCTGAGAAACTGTTTCCTTTCATCAGCGCACAGAAATACAACGAGGCAATAAAAAAGATATTCACTCTCTGCGAGATAACCCGAATGGTGACTGTACGCAATCCAAAGACCGGGGAAGAGGAGAAACGCCCGATAAATGAGATTGCAAGCAGCCACATGGCACGGCGTACATTCATCGGCAATCTATACAAGAAAGTCAAGGATCCCAGTCTTGTTGGGGCTTTGTCAGGGCATAAAGAGGGCAGCAAGGCTTTCGCCAGATACAGGGAGATTGACGAGGATCTGAAAAAAGAACTTGTCAGCTTGCTCGACTGATGTTATTTTATCAGCCTATTAAGCTGATTATGTGAGAAATTTGTTGTACCTTTGTAATTGAATTAGTAAAAGGAGATAAAACTATGGCAATGACAATTAAAACATCCCCCGAACTTTGGGGCGAAGATGCAAGAATCTTCACCGAGGAAGCGGAGCGCAATGGCAAATTGCCTACGCCAAAACTCTCGGAATCACAGCGTAAGGTGCTTTCCACAATGTTGGAGAGTGCCAAGAACATCATATTTCCTCCACGGAAAAATTGACAATGGCTGAATTTATTTTCGTAGAAAACACCTTTATGGTGCCTTATACCAAGGAGGTCGCAGATTACTGTGACCCCTTTTCTTGTGGAGATTACGACCTTGACGATTTTTTCAGCCATGATGTCTTTCTCTATGAGGATGAATTGCTTGGCAAAACGTATTGTTGGATAAACCGAGAGAATCAGCGTGAAATTGTGGCGATTGCCACTCTCTCCTACGATGGCATTAAGACCTATACACTCGACAATCCGTCACGAAATGCTCTCCAACGAAAGATACCCCAGCAAAAGCGCCACCGCAGCTATCCTGCGGTGTTGATTGGTCGCCTCGGTGTGAACAAGACATTTCAAGGTCAAGGATTGAATATAGGCACTCAGCTCATGGATGTCCTCAAATACTGGTTTATGGACGAGAATAATAAGGCGGCTTGCCGCTATATGCTCGTTGATGCCTACAATACCGAATCCACTCTGCATTACTACCTGAAAAACGGCTTTAAGCCTCTATATAAGACCGAGCAAGGAGAGAAAGATGCGTTTGGCATATCTGCCGATGAGGATTTGAAAAGCCGGATTTTCTTCTTCGACCTAAAATTGATAACAGCATAATTTCCTCTGCATTTTCTGCATTATCCGCATTTTGCGTGGAAAATTTTAGTAAGAAGACGGATAGATATGAAACGCGAGTCCATACGTCATACGGGTATGGGGTTGCGCCGTATCTTTCTTACAGGTCTTCCACAACAACCCTCGTGTTAGATACGACGCTTCTCCATACCCTTTTTGCGTAATGTCGAAACATCGGGAACAATCGTTAAGAAATAGGTCGGATATACTTAGAAAGTGCTATCCGCTGGTTGCTATCGGCAGTTGGGACGCTATCGCGATTTCCGATATTGAAAAGGTAATCAAGCAGACAAGGGGTGCTATCGCATACTATTTCAAGAATAAAAAGACTCTTTTCGCCAATATCCTCGACGAACTGTTCTTCCCGGTGTTCGCGCTCTCGGATGACGAACGCGAGAAACTATCCAAGGCTACTGTCTCCGACTTCTATAACAGATACAAGACCCCGTTTGAGCGAGTCCGCGATGATTTAAGGGATAACTACGGTGTCGAAAATCCGTCACAGGCAATCTTCAATCTATTCATTCAAGGCTCCAAGCACTACGACCAATTCACATCAAACGTCGGCGAACTGATGCAGCTGGAGCAAGACTTCATGAGCCGCATAGTCGGAGGCCGTGTAA
This sequence comes from Duncaniella sp. C9, assembly GCF_004803935.1. Taxonomy (GTDB): domain Bacteria; phylum Bacteroidota; class Bacteroidia; order Bacteroidales; family Muribaculaceae; genus Duncaniella; species Duncaniella muris. Next base: position 2,091,440 of record NZ_CP039547.1, on the reverse strand, counting down.
ACAACATTCTCGACCTAAACCGCGTCTATGTCGAGAATATCGGAAATATCTTTATCGAGTCAATGAATTTTGATTCTAATTAATAATATATCATTCATTTCAGTAAATTTGATATGCTATTATTTTTACGCTGATTGAGAGTGTCCGGGATGATTTAAGGGACAATTACGGTATAATAAATGCGGCACAAGCTATTTTCAATCTTTTCATACAAGGCTCTCGGCATTATAAGAATTTCACCAAGAGCATCAACGACCTGATGATTGAGGAGGTTGACTTTATGAGCAAAATAACCGATGTTGTGAATTATACCAAATAGATATGTTTCGAAGGTATATTAAAAACATAGGAATAATTTTTGTGAATTTAATTTCAAGGGGCGAATTTTGATGTACAAAATTATAATTCTACCCGCATATAGATTTTCCAATTTTAATTCACCTAAAAGATTTTGTCATAGTTTAATTTTCTGAACGTCACGCTTAACGACAAACATTTATATTATGAGGCTGGAATCAGTTTTAGTAAAAACCTGATTCCAGCCTCAATTCTAAGAGAATTTTATTGAACTCTGTTTATCTATCAATCGTATCTCACCAAACACTCATATGAGAATTTCGTGATGACCTAATTATGGCTTCGATACTGTACATTAAACGAGTTTTCAATCACACTAAAAAGGTCCTCGTAATTTTGAGGAAGGACATTGAGTATGCCAATTTCAAAATTATCTTTTCTGTAAAAACGATTTAAACGCTTAGTGTTTTTATTTAGATTAATGTGATTGCTAAGTTTATTTAATCGAGAATTGTCCGACTCTTCCAAATAAACTTTAAGATGACTAATAAGTTCACTATAATCCGAAAACTTATTTGGTTCATATATGATATAAATGTACTGATAATCTTTGAGTTCTACAACAGTTATCCCCATATCATAATCCACCCTTTTTACCATTTTTTTAGGCAAATTGAAAGAATATGATGGTATGGTATTAATTGTATCACCAGAACTTGGATTGGCATAGGCATATCCTAATACTTTTATGAGAGAGTAATCATCTCCCCCATTCGTGTTGGGGGAGATAATTGCTTTACAAGAAATCAGGGTGCATACACCAATTAACATAATTGCTAATTTAATAGCTATTTTGTCTTTGGTTTCCATTTATGAATCTTATCTACAGCTCTCTCAAATGATGAGAATTTGTAATTGTCAGAGTTCAATGCCCCAGTCCTGTTATAGAATCGTATTCGTTTTTCAACGGTTACATTTGGTGAACCACCAATTGTATTATGATTATTAGGAAGCTGAACCATCTTATAACCTAATACTACATTAGGACTATCTCCAACAGTATTATCTATGTCAGTTTGAGAGGGTAAATTATTGTATAATAACTTGCTATCACCTTCATGGAAGATTAACTGCGGGTGAGAATGCACATCATAGGAAACCCTGTCTCCAACGTTGACAAGAGCGTCAATTGCATCTTTCCAGTGAGCATCGTTAACAACATCGCCCTCTCCCTCAACAATTGGGGAAATCGTGCCGTTTTTTCCAACCCGGAAACCATGTTCATTGCCGGTTTTCTCGGTTAGATCATATGTTTCTTTCATGGTCTTTACAACTTCTCTTGATGGAACAGCCATACATTTGCCTTCGCTGACTGCGAGTGCAGCTTTATCCTTATCCTTCTTCGTTATAAAAACCATTACCCTGACATCTTTTTGATCATCTATGGTTTGAATATATGCTCCATTTTCGTTAAAATAGTCAGTTAATCCTAATGGGTCAACACGATTTATCGGATTGTTATGACAAAAAGTATAACTGGATATATCGGGCGAAATTTCTTCCATTGGATCCGTTGACATCCACAGACTGAGACGTGGATCATAGTAACGAGCACCGTAGTAGTACATACCTGTTTCCTCATCGAATTCCTTCGCGTTGAAGAGATAAGGCGTGTTCCATACGTTGTTTCGCTCCTCGATGAAGACCTCTCCGAAGGGGACATACTCTATGTGCTGAACCACTTCACCGTCAAGGTTGGTGATGAAGCTGGAGCTGCCGAGGTGGTCGGAATGATAGAAGAACTGCAAGTTCTCGTAGTTGTCGGGGTCTTTGAACGACCGCGAAACCGCGCGGGTCTGAGACTTCCGTGCCTCTGCCACCGCCGCCTCCATAGAGCCGTCGTTGCAGCAGAACCCTTCACCATCGGCATAGTTGTCATTGTCAGTACCGTTGTAGGGAACATCGAAGAACTTGTAGTTGTCCTTGATTACCTGTTGCTGGGCTGCATACTTCGATTTGTAGTCAACCGAAAGACCGTCGGTGTTCGCACCGGCATACTCGATGCGACGCGGGTCTGAGCCGTAGGAGGCGAAATCGCCGACCTTGGACACGATGCGTTGGCTACCGGCGTAGATATGCTTGGTGTAGCGACCTCCCTGATTTGCCACGAGATACGGGCTTACATAGAGGGAGAATTTAGCGGTGTTGGTCGAGCCGCCGGAGAAAACTCCGTTGACATAGACCTGATCGCTTTCGCCCGAAGTCTTGACAGTGCGTTCACCATCGGCATCGTACCAGTAGTTGGACACGAAACCGTTGTCGTCCACAGCAAGCAGACGATTCTCCTCATCCCAGATGAGCTTGCGCTCACCGACACTGTTGTCCCTATGTCCGTCAGTCATAACCCGGTTGGTGTTTACATAGACTATGCCATTAGATTCCATTGAAACCTGTTAGGCTTAGGTCCTTTTTTATTCGGTATATATATATATACCCGGTTGGATGAGCATATTTTATAAAAACACATTTTTTATTGTATTTTATTGCTTTTGCATAACTTGGTGATTTATCGTCAAAAATAGTTGTTTTTAAACTATAATACATCTCCTTAATAGGGGCACCAAATACCATCACATAGGAATATCTTCTAAAGTCTATTTTATTGGACTCAATGAAATTCTTAACATCAACAGTATCGTTCACCGATTCAATACAAACCTCAAGATCTTCTTTAGTATTTATAAACCTATAGGCATCAGGATAGTACGGAGTCTTAAGTGTAGTGAGCTTATAGCAAGCACTATATTTGATATAGTGCTTGCTATAAGCGATAGAGAGTAGACTTAAGACTATTGTCGCAGTAAATACGACAATGAGAAAAAGTCTTTTTTTTGTCATTTGCCCTGCTTTCTTAATGAGTTATTGGAATTGTAGTAAATGCGCCATTTACCTCCATTTGCTGGATATGGTTGCAAATAATCTGATGAAGGCGAAAATAAATCCATTAAGCCGTAATGGTAATTTACAGATTCACTTGTGCCTTGCACTCCATAAAATTTGAAATATTGAGCAAATACATACGCTATTGGTCGTTGTGACCCAAGCAAAGCTCCTTGTTGATGATCTCCTTCTCCGTGTGGATGTGGATTTGTGTCTGCAGAATGGCAAGAATACATATATAACATCGCATTTTCAATATTGCCAGTCGGTTGAGGAAGATCTTGAATATTTGGAGCAGGAGACCTTGAAATATTAGTTTTCCCATCTCCTGTTGCCGTAAACTGCTGACCTTCACCAACAAGAATTGATTGATTCTTCCCGTGCGTCATAATTAATACTTCAGAAATCTCAGTTCCATTCATATTTTTCCAATCTTCTGAGAAAGCCTGAGTAGTACTTGTCTGACTCATGGCTACACTTCCAGCTCCATACTTTTTGATGCCGTCATTATATTGCACTTTTGCTTGTTTGCTGAAATCTTTTGAATAAAATATGAATTTCTTGATATTCTTAGTATCTGTTATGACCTGCCCATCTAAATCAGTCCATTCTTTTCCATTGTAATCTATGTATATTATAGGATTATTGCCTGAGAAACAGTAGGAAGAATGGCTATAATATTCTTCTTGTGCTGGGTCAGTTGACATCCACAGGCTGATACGTGGGTCATAGTAGCGGGCACCGTAGTAGTACATACCTGTCTCCTCATCGAACTCTTTAGCGTTGAAGAGATAAGGAGTGTTCCACACGTTGTTGCGCTCCTCGATGAAGACTTCGCCGAAGGGGACATACTCGATGTGCTGAACTACTTCACCGTCAAGGTTGGTAATGAAGCTGGAACTTCCGAGGTGGTCGGGGTGATAGAAGAACTGCAAGTTCTCGTAGTTGTCGGGATCTTTGAAAGACCGCGAAACCGCGCGGGTCTGAGCCTTCCGAGCCTGCGCAACAGCCGCCTCCATTGAACCGTCATTGCAGCAGAATCCTTCGCCGTCAGCATAGTTGTCGTTGTCAGTGCCGTTGTACGGTACATCGAAGAACTTGTAGTTGTCCTTGATAACCTGCTGCTGCGCTGCATACTTTGACTTGTAGTCAACCGAAAGGCCGTCGGTGTTGGCACCGGCATATTCTATGCGGCGCGGGTCTGAGCCGTAGGAGGCGAAATCGCCGACCTTGGACACAATTCTCTGCGAACCAGCGTAGATATGTTTGGTGTAACGACCTCCCTGATTAGCCACGAGGTACGGGCTGACATAGAGGGAGAATTTCGCGGTGTTGGTCGAGCCACCGGAGAAGACTCCGTTGACATAGACCTGATCGCTTTCTCCGGATGTCTTGACAGTGCGCTCTCCGTCGGCGTCGTACCAGTAGTTGGACACGAAGCCGTTGTCGTCAACAGCAAGCAGACGATTCTCCTCATCCCAGATAAGCTTGCGCTCTCCGACACTGTTATCTCTATGGCCATCCGTCATTACGCGATTGGTGTTGACGTAAATAAGGTTGCCGTTTTTGTCGTACTGGTAGATGTGACCGTTCTCCACTTGTTGACCTTCGGGAGTCTCCTCAGTGCGGTAATTAACATCCTTTACACTTTCGAGTTGGAATTTCTTTCCTTCTTCCGAACTGTAGGCGTAAGTGAGGTCGTAACCGACATTGAGGGTGCCGTTGAACTGAACGTTGTCCTGAGTGAGATGCTGGCTCTTCGACTTGATGCGGTGCATATTGTCATAGCCCATAGCGAGGGTATAGGATGCGGACTTGTTGTCTGCTCCGGTGTATGTACCTTTGGCGGTGGCGAGACGATAGAGACCGTCATAAGTATAGGTGTGCGACATCTGGCCGCCGGCATTGCCGTTGGCAGGGAGAGAAGCATTATTTGCCACCGAAAGTACATTGCTGACCGCATCAAACGTATAGGCGTTGTCCATAATGGATGTGCCTCCGCTGTTGACAGCGAGATTGCTCAGGCGGCGACGGTTGTCGTAGGTGTAGAATGTCTCCGCGCCGTTGCAGTACTTCAGGTAGCTGCGCTGCTCGAACTTGTCGTAGCCTAACTTGGTGATGTAGTCATAGCCGTATGACTTCTCGCCGCGAACCTTTTCAAGGAGACCTCCGAGGTTGTAGGAATAAGTAACCTTCTCCTCGTCGGGATAGATCATCTCGATGAGTCGGTTGTGGCTGTCGTAAGTCCACTGGGTGACGTAGGTTGCAATCGCCTGATTTGGCACGATGAGAGTGCGGCGTGTCTTGGTCTGATTTAAGGTCACACCATTATCAATAGATATGCTTATACATCGCGTCAGAATCATTACAGGAGTTGAGATTGCTATTCCATCTTAATTAACAAAATTACGGATAATATTTAAACCAACAATGCGATATGCTGAAAAACATATCAGTATTACTCCGATTAAAAGAGAAATGCCACCGAAAGCTCATGTAGCAGCCGGTGGCATGGGATATATTTAGGGATTGGTAGGATAGTAGTTTACAAAAGTGGTGTCGGCTTGGGTTCTATGCTCCTGATGTCGGATTAGCGACCTCATGCTGTCAACTTCGTTGGGCTTGCCGTGGAGCATAAGGCGTTCACGGTGCATTACCACATTCATGTCGCGGTTAAGTCCACGCTCGTAACGGTAGAGCCATTCCACATCTTTTAGCTTTGAGTTTTTGTTGAGCTGATAGAAGAATCCATAACCGAATCCTCCGGCGGCGATAAGTAGAACAGCAAAGATGGCATAGACCCAATGTGGGGTAGCACGCCACCATTGCCCCCAAATTATCGACTGAGCTTTGTAGCGCATGTCGTTCACCACGTCATAGAGCTTTCTTCGCTCATCCGCAAACTCCCTGCGGAATCCTTCATAAAGAGCGTCCTTGACCTTGTCTCCCAGATTGTCGGACAGTACATCCGCAACTCCTTTCGACAGGCTACCCGGCAGTTGCTCCATGACTTTTTTGAGTGTGCCGTCGGTTGAAGTTTCCAGTAGCTTCTCATCAAGCAGTTTGCCGATGCTTTCATTGGTTGCTATGTTGTCGGGCAATTTCACCGTTATCGGCCCTTGATTGACTGCTTGTGGCGGTGGCGTTGCCTTCGCTTTTGTTTCGAGGGTCTCGATGCGGGTGGTGTGGTTGGTTACTGTCTTTTGCAGGTCGTCAATCTGCTCACCTTGTTTCTTGACGTCATCATATAGCTTTGACATATTCAGATTTTTCTTGATTTGCGTTTACGTTTGGCTTCTTCTTTCTTGATGGCGTTTTGAAACGCCTGTTCCTCAGGATCGAAGCCGGGGCCGAGAGTGAACAAATTTCCGATTGCCCCGACGGTGGCTTCAATCACATCTTCTACAAGTGAGGGCTTTTGCGTCGGGGTATATTCGACCGTTACTTTGGGGTGTGCCGGAGCATGATCAGACTGTTGTTGCCCATGCCTGCGGTTGAACTCAAAGAGGTTGTTCAGTCGGCGATATGTGAAAGCACGGTCGATTTTAGACCCGTTGACCGTTATGTCACCGTCTGTAAATTTCACTCCGATGTGTTTGCCGGTGTTGTGGTCATCATGGAATTTTACCTCAATTCCTGCACAGGCGAGTCGGCGCGAGAATTCATCCCACGACTTACAGCCATAAATCGCCTGACTGATCCGCTCCTTAAATACCGGAATTTTGTCCTCGTATTTCTGTTTCAGCGGCGAGTATGTGAGTCCGTATTTGTCCTTGATAGCCTTTACAACACGGTCGCTGCGCCTGAAATTCTTGCGCTCGTCGACTGCATTGCCTGACATATTCACACGGTTATAGACGATATGAAAATGCGGATGTTCGGTTTCCAGATGGCGCACGACAAGATACTGGGTGTTCTTGATTCCCATACCGTCTATATACTCTTTTGCGAGCTGAGCCATGAATTCATCGGTCAGTCTTGACGCATCGGCGGTGTCAAAACTGATGGAAATATGTCCTGCCGGATTCTCCTTGCCGGGCATAAATCCATGTATCGCTTCAAACGACTGAACCATTTTCGCATAGTCGGAGATGAAGATATTATCGCTTCCGATGATGCGCCATGTGTCTGGTGTGTACTCTTTCGGGTCGTGGAACTGGCGCGTCACATACCCCACGACATCGTGAAACGTGCCGCTTTTAAGTATTCTTGCAAACATAGTCAGTCTCTTTATTGGGTCTTAATTTTTTGAGAATGTCAAACATCTTATCGACGACGGCGGCTAATTTATTGGCCGCGCTGCGAAGTTTGAGCTGATGAAAACAGGTCATTGCCTGATTGAAATCGGAGCTGAGATTTAGTATTCCTTTGGCAATCTCCTTTTCAATCTCGCTCAGGCGACTGACGATAGTGAGACGGAACGCGCCATGCCTGACATACTCCGCCATCTTTACTCCGGCGGCTTTTGACCGCTCCAGAAGGTCGGAGTATTCGGCATCGTTCAGTTTGATTGTCACCACATGGGTGCGCTTCTCATCGGTCGGTTTAGAGGGACGACCGCCCTTCCTGACAGTAGGTTTACTCATAGTAGACATTGTTGTGGTTTATGTGAATCGGGGAGGCAAAGAGCGGCTTATGCTGCGCAGTTTTGGGGAGTCGTTTTCGGAGAAAAAGAAATCCCGAAACATATCCTTGCCTTCCCAATTCACTACGTTCATCGGGAAGCTGCCCCACGGTGTACCGGGTGCAGTGGTATCCCGACATTATCATCTCAGAGTTTACGCCATATTTCGATGTCGTTGGCATAGAGATTGAGATGCTCCAAGAGGACGGCGTTGATGTAGCTGCCGACGGTGGTGTCACGGTCGCCGAGGATACGGGCGATGCGTTCGAACTTCTCCCACACGCTGTCCTCAATGTTGACAGGGTGACGCTTCTCCAGCTTTGCCGGCGTGAGATAGGTAGCCTTGAAATCGGCGTAATCCGATTTGCGCTGTTGCTTGCCCACGCGCTGTTGCTTCGGTGGCTCGGTAGTGTCGGTTGCCGTCTGCTCGTTGTCGAACAGATTGTCTGTGTTTGCAGGAGAAGTGCTGTTGACAGCGTTGTCGCTGTTAACAGGATTGACAGGGTTGGTTGAGTTATCTGACTTCATAATAAAATCGGGATTATGGGTTGATACTTTGGATTCGGGCGCATCGGTCAACTGAGTTGACTTGGATGCGGTTGTTGACGGAGATTTCTTTGCTGTCATGATTTATCAGTTTTTGAGGGTTTGTGAATAGTATCAGTATCCGGGTTATACCGTTCAACTGACACAAGAGTGAGTTGCAGATCATCCATGAGTTTCTGCAAAATCGGATTACAGCGTATCATTGATTGCAGTATCGCTTGGTCAGGCTCGATTTGCAGCAGATAATCTGCTATGTCGAGTCCGGCTGTTCGCTCGTCATCAGTGGCAACTTCTTCAAGGAGGTTGAAGATGCTTGCCTCGATACCGAGACTGCGTAACAAACTCAGCTTCTGCCGCCACTGGTCGGTCGCGCCAATATCGGGATACAGGATAACCTGACAGCCACGGAGAACACGAAGTGCATCGGCATTAAAGCAACCGTTTTTACCACCTGTTGCCAGCCACACATATTCCGGCAGATAATAAGATGCCACGATTGCAGTTTTTTCGCTCTCGACAATGGCAACCGGTTTGCCTCGGTTCATCGGCAAGAGGTGTTCGCCGAAAAAGCACTGACGCAGATTGAACTCCGGCAACTTCAACAGCGAATGAACCCATGTCACATGATTGAATGGCTCTTTGACACGCTTGCCGTTTTCGGCATTGTAGAGCATGACCTTACCCGTGCGGACACAACCTTTAATATCGGTCTGCCAGAAGACGCATGATCCCGGCCAGTGCTTCGATGTGCCTACGCGGTAATCCTTCATCAGACGGAGCGCGTCCTCGGGCCCAAACTTGGAGCGGAGGAACAGATAGAGATTGTTCTTCTCATATCCGTGCAGAGTCTGTGAAACAGTCTCTGCCGCGATGAAGGAGGTAGGCTTTAGCTGCTCGGTCGGTTTGGCTCGCCATGCTGACGGAGTTGCGAAATCACAGTGCACAGGCTTCGCCTGTGGATTACGCTCGAAATATTCCTTCGGCGTAAGATGATAGCCGCAGCTCTGTTCATGGTCGCATCTGCCGACATCGTCGGGAAACGAGATTTGTTTCTCGGTGTCAATATACCGGCTGAAACAACGTTTCTTGTGGCAGGCGGGGCAGGGATGTCGTGTAGCCACTCCTTTGTATGGCTGGAGAATGAATCGGTGTATATTATTCATAGATTCTCAAAAAATCGGTTCGCACTATCTGCATTATCTGCATTTTGGTTGGAGGAAAATGCAAAAAGTGCAGAAAATGCAGGTTTACAGTCATATCTTGCCATAAATTCCATGACGTATTTTCTGAAAGTGAATCCCGGTGAAACGCCTGATAAAATCCTTGAAAGTACGCTCCGGCATAGAATTGTCGGCTGCGATTTCAACACCCTGTTCAGTTGTGAACTCATCGGGTAGAGCCGACATCACGGCTCTTTGCAGTTCCGACAGCGACAGCTCGCGGATAATGCCCTGCACTCTTGTGGCGGTTGTCTTGAAATAATCCACAAGTGATATGGCATTTTCAACCGATACAAGCTCTATTTCCGATTTGTCAGCTTCACCACATGCCCAGCGCGCCATTTGCATTATTAGACAAAAGCGTATGGCATGGAAATCGAACTTGTTATAGACACCTTTCAGTGCGTCACATTCCTCCCGGTTACATTCCTCAGTGTTCTGACGTTGCCATTCGTAAAGTCGCGATTTTGCCTCAGGAGTGAAAGGCAGAATCCCAGCGACGATATTGCCGTCATCATCGGTTTCGTAGGGCATTGCCACAAGTCTGCCGATGATGTCAGCCCATGCCGCTTCTATGTCGAACGATGGTTCTCTGTCGCTCCACGGCTGCTTGTCCTGATTGCCGGGCATAACGAACAGCAGACGGTCGATGAAACCATTTGAGGTGCGACTTCCCTGAGCCAGCTCATTGAGTATACCGTTCTGTATAGTTCCCACAACCGAGATAAAAGGACGGCTGATATAAACCGAGTTTTTCACGCCCTTGCGGTCGGAGAACGACGGATTGGCATTGAACAGTTTGAGCCAGTATTCCTCGTCAGAACCTTTGTTGTAGCGGTTGAAGTTCTTGAACCATCCTGCAAGCTCGTCATTCCACATAAGTATGCCACGCAGATTCTGCGAGTGAATAAGCAGCATGGCTTCCGGGGTGGCATCAGAAATAAGAAAACGTTTGCATACCGGGGCCACAGGGTGTGGGGCTGTACGCTCCTTCATCGGCAGTTCACGCTGACGCTCGTATTCCTCGCACTCCTTGACGTATGCGCGTGTTGCCTTACCGTCCAGCTCAGTGAACGGACGTATGGCGAAATTCAGCGGATGCGACTTACAGGCACCGGGTCTGCCGACAAGAGCCATGAAAAGAATCGCGCTCTCATCCCATTTCCCTTTGAGCCGGGCGAAATGGGTATTGCCGATACCCAGCCCGACAGCCACAAGCATAGCTCCTGCCAGATAATCCACCGGGTAACCGTAACACTCATTCGCCTCCCGCACGATACGCTGAATCTTCATAGGCATGGCACCCAAAGGGAAATCGCCGCCTTTAATCTTCACGCTCATGTCAACGGCCTTGCCGAGCACGAGCATCGGGTCGATACCTTTTCTGTCAGATACGTTCTTTTCCATACTCATTAAGGACTTTGTTAACAGCCGACGTGCGGTAATACACTTTCGCGCCCACAAGCACGGCTTCAAGATATTTGCTCCTACGCCAGTTTCTAAGGGTGTTGGCGCATACACCAAGCATCCGCATCACCTCCAAACGGGGAATAAGCGGATCTGTGTCCGCCGCCTTCAACGTAGGCAGCAGTTCCTCCTTGGTCTTTGCTACTATATAGTCGGCAAATTCCTTGAGGTCGCACAGGGGGATGGCCAGTGTAAGCCCGGCCACTCCTTCCTGCAAAAGTTCGGATAAACCTGTCATGTTGATTTTATTCGCGTCATCTGGGTTAAGACATTGACCGCACCGACAACAGTTAAATGCAGTCAAAGGCTGTTCAGCCTGACGCATCGGCAATCGTATTGAGGCGTTGGGGGCGACCGGTCTATTTTCCCCGTTGAGCCTCGTTACCACTATGCGTTTTCAGCGTTACAGCGGTGCAAAGAAAGCACAAATCTCGTGCCCTTGCAAATGTATAACACTGATAGATAGTGGGTTAAATTCGTTTTGGTTCGTAACGAAATAAAACGAAGAAATTTGTCTGAAATAGGGGTAAACCAAACTGCCAAAAACGACAAAAGCCACCCGACAAAATTGTCAGATGGCTTCTGCATTATGGTTTTGGTCGAGCGCTTATGTCAGTCGGCAAACATATAATCGGCTACACTCAGCTTCTCCCGGATGTCATTGTATTCGGAAATATACTCCGGCCGCTCGAACATTCGGATTTTGTTGCCCTTGTACTCGGTAAGCTCCATATAGCTCTTGTGACCCTCCTGTATGCTGCGCGGGGTTGGGATTGGTATTCCGGGATTATCCTTGTATCTTTCGGAGAGAGCGGAATGAAACTCGACGATATTGGTTCTCGCCAACGCCTGCCCCTCGTTAAGCACGATAAATAGCATGGCGAAATCCTTGCCGCTATTGCGTATCTTCACATGGTTGTCGATGCAGTCAAAGAGATAATTGTCGCCATTGGGCAAAAGCTCGGTCAACGGGCGACGACGGGCGGCTCTGCCCGGAGCACCTTTCTTTCCTGCGGGTTTTACAAATTCCCGTATTTCTTCCGAAGCTGTCTTCAACTTGGCGATGGTCTTGGCGGTAACGTTAGGTTCGCTGCCCATCTCGCGCTGTTCCTCGACAAAGTTAGCCCAGTCCTCTTCTGTTCGGCCTTTCAATGCTATGCTGCTCTTGATTATCCACTTGATATGGTGTTTCGCTCCCAAGCGTATAAGAAAATTAGTCTTGGGATTTCTGATAAGGTCTTCTCCGTACTCCACCATACACTCGAAGCTGCGCCCGTAGAACATCCATGCCAACATCGGCAGGAAAATGTTGCCGGGTATGTGGGGAGTATTCAGCCCTGTCAGCAGATGGTTCTCCATGCCTCCCTCGACAAGCATCTTTTCCAGATGGCCCACATCATTCGAGCTGTCATCTTTAAGATGCAGCAGCACGGCTGTCTCAAATTGCGGCATGAAAGCCTTGGCATGGTTGAATACCGCGATGAAGCCGGGGCCTTCGCGGTCATGCATCCAGTCGGTGAAGTTGCAGTATTCCTCGTGGTGTGTGGCTTTCCATTCGCGGAGAAGCCCTTTTGCGTGTTCAATTTTTTCCTCGTTGTTCATAAATGGGGGATAGTTGTTGCAGCACGAAAAATTCGCACCGAAATACAAAACACGCACCCCGGCCATAATGTTTGAGAAAATTTAACACTCAACATCGAAAAATTTTTGTCCACATCAGCGCAGCTCTTCATTTGGTGGACAATTTGTGGACAATCTTCAAAAATAAGAAAACCCAAACATCTGATATATAGATGTTTGGGTTTAATTTCAAGTGATCCGCCTGGGGCTCGAACCCAGGACCCCAACATTAAAAGTGTTGTGCTCTACCAGCTGAGCTAGCGAATCAATGCTTTGGTCGGTGACCGCTTGAGTTTTCAAGTGGGCTTTTCCTTAAAAGCGATGCAAAGGTAGAGAGTTTTTTTTAATCATGCAAATATTTTTGAATATTTTTTTCAAAAAAATGATTTTTCTTTTCGTTTTTCTTTTCGCATTTATCTTCTCAACTCAGTGTTCAAGATCATTCCGCACCGTTCATATGAGCAGCAACACATTATACATCAGATGATTGCCAGTAAGACCAGCATCATCAACCGCACAAACTGATTCTTCCAGACAAAAACATTCATTTATATCTGTCACAATTGCAAACTTATTTCATATGCGATTTTTTGGGAGTCATTATTTCTGTTTTTTTGACATCCGGGCCGTATGTCGATGACAACAATATAAAAAAACAAGCCCGAAACTGACTTTCGCCGTCCCCTACCCTTCATGCAATTGTCCGGCGATATCTTTGCCCGCATCAAAAGCTGCTTGCAAATCATCCTTAAAATGCACGTCACGCCAGTATGCCTTTTCCAGCTCGGAGAATGTCTCGACTACATATTTGGTATAATCCTGAAATTGATAAGTATTGAGTGCACACAGGCGCCGTGGTAGTGAAAATATATGTCCAAGGAAGTATTCTATATTATCAAATGCCCTGTAGGAGGCCATTTCTGGTAGTGCATTCATGGTGTAGACCGTTACGACAGGCATATTTTTCTTCGCAAGCGACCGGTAGCCCTTTTCATATGAGCCCAACGAGAAACACAACCGCTCGGCAAAGCTCCGTGTCTGACCGCTTACATCCATAAGATATACTGGCGATGCAACTATCAGGCAATCTGCATCGGCGATCTGGTCAAGCACTGCTGACAAATCATCGCCAATCACACATCGTCCATAGCTACCACCATCCTTCGCTTTACAGGCAAAACAACTGCGACATCCACTATACCTGAATTCATAAAGATCATACCACTTCACCTCTACTTCCGAAAGCACAGTTTGAATACCGGCAACCACTGAATCAGCCATACGAAGAGTGTTTCCATTACGCCTGGGGCTGCCATTGATTACTATTACTTTTTTCATTGTCTAACTAATTTTCAATCTTGTTCCTATTATTTTCACACTGCGAAATTACATGGAACCCAAAATAAACCAACAACTTACCGACAGGTATGCACCTTACCAAGAAGTTTGTTTCGTTATAGATCAACAACTTCTCCCTCCCCCATTTGCAAAAAAACAAGCTACCGGTATACCGGTCTATCAACAAGGCATGGAAATTCGATCTATTCAGAGGACTAAAAGATCAAGGAATTTTTCCATCAGCATCAATAAACAAATCAGACATCTCCGGTGTTATAGCCATTGACAAATTAATTCAACTATTTTAAATTCTGAACGGTTTCGTCTAACCGTTTGATGAATAAACGGGTCAAGCCGAAAGCACGGTGCATGAATTTTGAGAAAAGTGTTAAATTTGTGGCATGAAAACCGCAGATGCAATATGGATGTGCCTGCCCGAGGGCATGGACGAACTATTTGAAATGGTGCGCTTCGAGCGCACGGAACAGTCCTATGACATATGGCTTGACGAAAAGAAGAAACTGTCTGATGAAGACTATCGTAATCCAAATATCGTAGCGCGAGGCTATACGGATTATGTAACAATACAGGACTATCCGATGCGTGGACGGCCTGTATTTCTTCACATGCGCAAGAACAAGTGGTGGGACAGGCAGACCAACGAAATCTTCAGCTACAATCTCGAACTTCCCAACGAGGAAGGAACACGACTCAGCGCCGAGTTCGTGGCTTTTTTAAAAGACGAAGGTGGAGACGACAGCCCTGTCGATTAAACAGATAGCGCAGATGTACTGCGTCAACGGCAAACATTTTGCCGACTTGTACCGCAATAAGATAAGCGGTTACGCCGACTGGTGCGAACAGGAGCTTGGCTGTGGGTTCTATTTCAACGCCGATAATATCGGCCCTTACATGAGTCTTGATGAGACGTGTCTGAGCAACGGGGAGGTATGGACGTTCCTGACCAACAAGGACGGCCACGGAGGCAAGGGAACACTTGCGGCAGCCATTCCCGGAACAAAGAGTGACGAAATTATATCCATACTCATCGGAGCTATGGAGAAATCAATCAGACGCAGGGTCAAGGAAGTGACCTGCGATCTCTCGCCATCAATGATGCTCATAGCCGCAGAAGTGTTCTATAACGCCCATGTAGTCAACGACCGTTTTCATGTCCAACAGGTCTATAATGAGGCCGTTGACGAAATCCGCATTGACATTCGCCGACAGCTCATCGCAGAGGAAAACAACCGCAACAAGTCCGAACCGCCGGTAACGTACTCCAACGGAGAGACCATGCGCCAGATACTGGCTCGCAGCAAACACACTCTGATGATGTCGCAGAACAAATGGACTGACATACAGCGCCATCGTGTCAACATACTGTTCAAATACTATCCAATATTGAAGGCTGCATACAGCCTTGCGATGGAGCTGCGCAAGATTTTCAACGCTAAAATCTCACCGACAAAAGCCATGGGGAGGATGAACAAGTGGTATGAAAAGGTAATGGCATTGGGTAACAACAACTTCCGCTCGGTAATCAAAACATTCAAGAACCACGCCCCAACAATCCTGAACTATTTCCGTCGTCGTGCGACCAATGCCTCTGCCGAGGCATTCAACTCTAAAGTCAAAATATTTCGCTCACAAATGCGTGGTGTCCGGGACCGCGACTTCTTCATCTTCCGATTAGTCAAACTCTACGCCTAAAAATTTAACACTTCTAATTGCCCAATTTAACATATGCACCGTGCTTTCGGCTTGAGCCGAATAAACATTTAACGGAGTATCTGAAAAGTAATGGTAACGACTAGGAAACCGTGCGATTTTCAGCGTTTTGCGGTGTTTTACTATCAAATAACTCTTTCAGGTGCAAAGATACGACAAATCTTTGATATAGTATCCAATACAAACAGTATTCGCCATTTTTTGCCTTTCGATATATACCTATTTGCTTATGCCGTTATTTTTTGCAGATTTGGATAAAAAAGGAAAGGCAAAATTCAGGAAGCATTGAAATTCTTTACTTTAGTTAGTGCAAAAATCGAATAATTTATTGTAACTTTGCAGCGGATTCGGTGTGCATATAATACCATCCCAATTAAGATAAGTCGCAACATATATAGTGGTTTTCAATATGATTATGAACAATTGTACAATATTAACAGGTAAAAACACCGTTAATATTGCATATCATAAACCTTGGTAATTTTTCCACATTCAAATCTAATTAATTCGATTTGAATGTCATTGTCTTTGTAATCCGGCATGCTATTTCAGGCTTGTCGAGAGATTTTTTGTGCTATAAAATCAAGAAACATTCAAAAGATAAAAGGAAAAATTCAAATGGAAAAAATCAGAAATTGGAAACAAGATTTCTATACAATATGGGCGGGGCAAGCTGTGTCCCTGATAACAAGTGGGGTTCTTCAAATGGCCATCATCTGGCATCTGACAAATACAACAGGGTCTGCGATGGTGTTGTCAATGGCGACCTTGGTTGGGTTTCTACCTCAAGCGGTTTTAGGTTCTGCAATCGGAGTACTTGTTGACCGCTGGAACCGGAAAATGGTCATGATTGGTGCAGATGTCATCATAGCTTGTGCTGGACTGGTACTTACCGTAATTTCCCTGTCAGCGGAACTACCTGTATGGATAGTAATGCTCATCCTCTTCATTAGAAGCGTTGGCACTGCATTCCATTCCCCTGCGTTAAGTGCGGTAACACCTCTTTTAGTGCCTGAAGAACAGTTAGTCAAATGTGCCGGCTACACCCAGTCCATCCAATCGGCAAGTTTCATCCTAAGTCCGGCAATTGCCGCTTTTCTCTATGCAAAATGGGGGTTGAATTCTGCGGTTGCCCTTGACGTATTCGGAGCAATAATTGCCTGTATCACTGTTGCAATGGTTCACATCCCAAAACAACCGATTGAAGCGCTGCAGCAAGAAAACTTTTTCACCGAACTGCGCATTGGCTATAACGCAATACGACAAAATAAAGCTCTTTTCACATTGCTTTGGATAGGAGCAATCAATATGTTCATTTATATGCCAATCAATGCGCTATTTCCGCTGATGAGTATGAATTATTTCGAGGGAAGTACCTTGCATGCTTCCGTGGTGGAAATTGTTTTTGCAGTTGGTATGTTGTTGGGCGGACTTCTATTGGGCGCATGGGGAGGTTTCAAAAAGCGCATGGCAAATATCATCGGCTCTATCTTTCTTATGGGAGTGTCATTGACTGTTTCCGGCTTGCTACCAACCAATGGTTTTATGATATTTGCGATATGTTGTACGTTGATGGGCTTTTCTGCCCCATTCTATAATGGAGTACAGACCGCGCTATTTCAAGAACAGATACAACCCGAGTATTTAGGGCGTGTTTTCGGACTTCTTGGCAGCATCATGTCGTTTGCCATGCCGCTTGGGTTGGTAGTGTCGGGTGCATTTGCAGACCAAATCGGGGTAAACCGTTGGTTTTTGTTCTCAGGTATGGCTATTCTGCTTCTCGCTATAATAGCCTTATGTCTTCCACAACTTAGAAAGGTCGACAATCAAAAACAAAAATCATGATTTATGAAACGTAACTAAATCTAAACAGCAATAAGCCTCTGATAGGGAAATACGATTATCGGAGGCTTATTGCAATCTGTTTTAACTACTTATGTAATTCCTCTACTTTTCCTTTGTGGTTGAATTGGCTGTCGTATGCTCTGCCGTAGCCTGTCGAACTGTTCCCTGAACCATTCGCCTATGGGCTGGCGGTTGATTACGAGTGTCAGTTTAGACTTGTCCGCAGGGTCTTTCACCACTTGAAAGCCTGCTCTTTCTGTCGTAAAACTCCGATTATGTTCCTCCGAATAAAGTTTGCCCTCGTATATCAAAGGCTTACCATAAGTCAATGTCGTGGTCTGCCTTTCATTGAACCCGACAAGGCGGCACAGGCTCTCTATTCTCATAATTTCCTTTGCCATAGGAAACCATGCACACAGCTTTTCGATAATGCGTTTCAAACCTGATACTTCATCTTTGTGTCTGACACTTTTTTCCGCCATCTCCTTACGGTGATTCTGCTGTATTTCCAACAACTGGCGGTTGTGCTCGGTTTGCATCGTGTGTATGCGGTTTTGCAGTATCTCAATGGTTTCCTCATGGGTGGCAACTTCCCGATACAGGGCGGTGTTCTCCCTTTCCAAAGTCTTGACCTTGTTGCTCCCGAAAAGAGAACCGACACTTTCAGCTATGTTGGTCGCTGCGGTGGTGGCTGCACCTTTCAGTTTCTCGGTCTGTACCTCTTTCTTGGCTTGTCTGAGTTCCTGTTCGGTTTCGGTTTTCTGCTCCTGTAACCGCTTGTTTTCTGCATCAAGGGCAGCGTTCTTTTTCTGTATGTCCCGATAATACTGTGTCGTGGTGGTGTGCCGTGCTTCGGAACCTCGCACACCTCGCTGTAATCCGTATTTAGCCATAACCCTTGCATAATTGTCGTGGTACGCAATCAAGGTCTGACGGTTGAACAGGTCATCGGCACACAAACGGACGGTATTTGCTTTCTTGTGATACTTCCGTTTGCCGTCTTCCTGCTCTTTCTTGGCTTTGCGCCTTTCACCTGTCACGATGGGAACAATGGCTGCATGGATATGCGGTGTCTTCTCGTCCATGTGAAGATGGGCGGCAACCACGTTCTCCCTGCCGAATGTGGCTTGCAGCCATTGGATGCTGTCGCTGCACCATTCGTCAAGTCTTCCGTTTTCCTGTATGTCCATCATGTCCTCATGTGTTCCCGACAGAACCACTCGGACTACACGGACTTGGTCATGTGTAATCTTCCGCTTGATGCCTGCCGTGTTCAGCCTGTGGGCAATCGCTTCATCCCTGCCATGAACGCCATCGGGGTATTCTATAAGTACCCTGTTCAGATGCGTTCTTGTCGGGTCTGCGTTTTTAGGTATGATTCTTCTCTCTATATGGTCGGATTGTACGGTGTCCGATGAACCTTTTGCTTTCTTTATGTCCAATGAAAAATATCCCATGTAGTTTGATTTTTACGGTTATTGTTATGAGTGTATTCTCTGCCTGTGGCATTGGCTCTCAGGGTTTCCAAAGGGATTTCCCTTTGGCTCGATAGGGAGTTTTTAGCATTACCGTGTAATGCGTGAAGAAAACGCCCTATTGAGCTATGGTATTTCTGTCTAAATACCCTTGGGAAAGCGAACCTGTTCCCCTCTATATTTTCAGCCCTTTCTTTTTCGGTGGCTGCATCATCCGCCTTGCGGATTGTACTTGCTTCTCCTCCTTTATCGGCTCTGTCGATTGGGACAAGAGTTTTTTGCACAGGTACTCGTTCAAGTCATTATACCCTGCATAGTGAACCGACATATCCTGCAAGCGGTCACCCAACATCCGTTGCAGGTTGGCGTATGCGTTCCGTCCTGCTGTGTCATTGTCAAGGAAACAGCCGATTCGGGTATAGGTTGCCAATATGCTTTCCGCTTTCGAGAGGTTGGAAACGGAGTTGAGAATGACGTAATCCTGTGCATTCAATCGTGGGTGTTGCGGATTGTTCTTTACTCGGATGGTCAGGAACGAGAGATAATCCATGAAGCCCTCGAAAAGATAACAGACGGTTCGTGGCTCTTTTTGCTGTCGGATATGGGTGATGTCCTTCGGGGCGACACATCCCTTGAAGTATCTATTACGCAACTTATCCAAACGTTTGGATAAGATTCGTTATCCAAACAAGTATAAAATCCAAACTATCATATATAATCAACTGGAATCCAGTGAATATTCTATCATGTTGTTTTGATTTTTATTATATTAATTTCAGTAATCAATATTCATTCATATGAAAGAACAGGATTTAAAATCCAAAGCATCAATTCTGCTTGGACACTTTCATGACAATGGGTACTCAAAGTACACCATTGACCTTTTCCGGCTGGCGATTAATTATGCGTTACGTCTTCGGAGTGTTCATCCCGGCATCTCTTATGAAGACATCTATCGATCCAAAGTAGATGCGGATCCAAATCACCGTCCACTTCACCATTGGCGTAGGCTCTTCGCTACCATCGAACATTTCGATAGAACCGGTATTCTACCGGGCCATGGCAATACACCTCGCGGCGGGGAAAAGAAGTATGACACACTCTCGAAAGAGTTTCAACGCGCAATAGACATCTATCGCCGTGAAGAGCCAAAGTCAGGAAAGAAGGCCACGACAATCAAGCGTGAGGCAAGCCTCGCCACGAACTTCTTCTGTGAGTTGCAGACACAAGGTGTTTTCACATTTAGCGAGGCTTGTGAGAATCACATTCAGACAGCTTTTTCAGGACACTGCTGTGGTTACAGGAAAGTTATCAGAGTGGTGGTCAGGTGCTGTGCTCCATTCTTTGAGGATGGCGTTTGCGAACACTTCATCTCATTGCTTCCCATGACAAGAAGCAAGCGTCGTAACATCGAGTATCTCAAAGCAGAAGAAATTGCCAGTGTAAAGAAAGTTCTGACAGCTCGGGACTCTGATCTGTGCTTGCGGGATAAGGCTATCGGTCTTATTGCCTTATTCACAGGGTTGAGAGGCTGCGACATTCTAGGCCTGAGACTAACTGATATAGACTGGGAGAATGATGTGATACTTGTCAATCAAGAGAAAACCGGTGTCCCACTGAAACTACCTTTACGTCCCATTGTCGGCAATGCAATATACGATTATATCTGCCATGAACGTCCAACCTGCAGCACCGAGGAAATCTTTGTTAGTCAGTATCCTCTGCACTTGCGCTTAGACAACACCTATAATATTGCCGCAAGAATCATGAAAGTCGCAGGCATAAGGCAGAACAAGGGAAGTCGCAAAGGTTTCCACATATTCCGGCATCATGTCGCCACATCTCTCCTGAACGAGGGTGTTCCTCTGCCCGTGGTATCGTCCGTATTGGGCCATTCATCACCTTCCTCGTTGAACCCATATCTGAGCGCGGATTTTCTCCATCTGAAAGAATGCGCTCTCAGCATAGAGCAGTTCCCAGTAAGAAAGGAGGTATTCCATGACTGAATTTGTTTCGGGGATAGCTCCGTTGATAAAGCGGTTTATCGCTTTCAGAGTCGCTTCTGAACACTGGAATGTCACCTCTTATGAAGTCTGCATGCGTCTGTTCGATCGATATTGCCACCACCGATATCCGGGCGAAAGCATTCTGACTCAACAAATGGTTGATGGATGGTGCGCCAAACGGGATACTGAAAGTGGAAAATCGTGCCAGACAAGGGCCTATCCGATAATAGCTTTCGTAAAATATCTCAAATCAAGAGGGTTGACCAACGTAAATCCACCGAAGCTTCCCAAAAAGATGCGTTCGACATACGTCCCTCATGCTTTTTCAGAAGATGAACTACGAAGATTTTTCAATGGATGCGACACTCTGTCCGGCCCTTTGACCAAACAAAACAGAATCCGCAATATATCTATACCGGTATTCTTCAGACTACTATACAGTTCTGGAGTGCGAACTACGGAGGCTCGTCTGCTCAGATGTGAGGATGTCGACCTTGAAACTGGAGTACTCAATATCAGGCTATCTAAGGGATATGACCAGCACTTTGTCGTCCTACACGATAGTATGCTTCAGCTTATGCGGGAATACGACAAGGCGATAGCTGACATATTCCCTGAACGGACTTATTTCTTTCCCGCAAGAAATAACTCTTTTCATGATAATTCATGGGTATCTGACAATTTTCGGAAAATCTGGAAAAATGTAAGTCCATGTCATGCTGTTCCCTACGCGCTGAGACATCATTATGCCACAACCAATATAAACAACTGGATTAACCGCGGCATGGATTTTAACTCAAAGTTGTTATATCTGTCCAAGAGCATGGGGCACAGTGTGATAGAGAGCACTGCCTATTACTACTCCCTCGTGCCCGGACTCTCCGATATTATAGAAGAGAGGACACAAGAATCCTTCGATAACATTGTCCCTGATTTAACCGATGTCAACCATGAAGAAACCGAATAAAGAGGCCGTTGCATTCTCGCGCCATATCAATGACTGGTTGACTGTCTATGTGCCAACCGTCCAATCAAGCAGCGCCCATACAGTGAAGAACCATCATGACGCACTGTCTCTGTTCCTACATTTTATAACTCAGGTAAAAGGTCTTGATGCCAGGACTTTCTCTTTCAAGCTTCTTGAACGTCAGGTCATAGAAGAATGGATACTTTGGCTGAAGAATGACAGAAAAAACTCTTCCGAAACGTGCAACAACCGCCTTGCATCCATCAGGGCATTTATCAAATACCTATCCGAGAAAGATGTCAGCCTGACATATCTGGCCTGCGAGTCTGCTCAAATACCAAGACAGAGGTCAGTCCGTAAGAAAGTCGAGGGATTGAGTAAGAATGCGGTGAAAGCATTGTTGAATGCACCTGATACGAATACTTCAACTGGACGCCGTGATCTCGTGTTTCTCATATTGATGTATGGCACTGCCGCACGAATAGACGAGGTGCTGTCTATGAAGATACAACATCTTCATCTTCATGCCTCCAAGCCATACGCTACGATAATAGGAAAGGGGAATAAGGTCAGAACCCTCTATCTGCTTCCAAAAGTTGTGGCGCATCTTGAAAAATATATAGTGGAGTTCCATCCAACGCAACTAGATCCGGATTCCTATGTATTTTATTCACGGATAAAAGGGACTAGCACCAAGATGACTCAACCTGCTATTGCAAAACGACTTCATAAATATGCGGCAGTAGCTAATGGAGAATGCCCGGAAGTCCCATTGAACCTGCACGCCCATCAAATAAGACATGCGAAAGCCTCTCATTGGCTTGAAGATGGCATGAATATCGTACAGATATCTTTTCTCCTTGGACATGCTGATGTCAAAACTACTATGGTTTATCTTGATATTACAACCGAGCAGGAAGAAAAGGCTCTTGCCACAATTGAGAACGAAAAAGACAGAGAAATACCTAAAAAATGGAAGAAGGCTCCTCAATCTTTTGCTGAACTCTGCGGTCTCCGTGTCATAAAATGAGAAAATAAAATCCAAACCTATATATAGAACTGACTACACAATATAGGTTTTACGGAAGAGGTTTGGATTTTATTCTTGTTTGGATAACGCACTTCATACCCTCTTGCCATATTCGGGAAGCCGATGGCGAAATAGGGTTTGTCGGCATTCTCAAACCGCAGTTCCTTACACTCCCTTTTGGCGAGTTCAATGTCTATCCCCCTTTCTTGCAGATAGGCAATGAGCGCAGGTGATGACAGCTCGCCAACTCTTAATACCCGATAAGTGCGGTTGTCGGATTGCTGCTTGCCAAAAGAAAACGATGCAGGGCGGATGTATGGTGTCCGTTCCTCTATGCGCTTCAACAGGCAGGTTACATCTTCCGTATGGTAGAGTTCCGCTGCCAATGCGATGATGTTACCGCCCTTGCCAAGTCCAAAATCGTACCATTTGTTGAGTTCTGTGTTTACCTTGAAAGATGCGTCCGTTTCCTCTCTCAGCGGTGATTTGTACCAAAAGCTGCTGCCCTGTTGCTTGACGGGCGTGTAACCCAAACTTTGCAGATAGTCTGCGATTCTGATTTGTTTAACTTCTTGTATGTTCATGATATTCTATAGATTTGATGATGATTGTAAAAACGTTGATTTGTTGAATGGCTTATATAACACATTTATTTACAGAAAGATATTTGCTCAACATCTTCTCAACAAACCACTCGCCAAAAGAGAAATCAACAATCGGGTGCTGTTCCTCTCTCAACTTCTCTTTTCGATTGTTGAGATTTTGTTGAGAGTGTATATTGTTTATTGTCAGCATAGTTATATCCTTATTCATCAATTCAACAAAAAAAGAATGATATTACAGGGATTCAAGTTGTTCCCTCGTGACAGAATAGAAACGACCGACCCGTTTTACAGGCTCATACCGACACTCCCGATTGTAGTTGAATTGGTAGGTGGTATAGGTCAGTCCGTTGGGTGCAGGCGTAAGTTTCCAACACTCCTGCAACACCTTTCGGACTTGGTGCTTCTCCACTTTTACCTGCGAGTGTACCAGCAACAGAAGAATGTCGTTGTAGCAGAACGAGAATGTGTCCGTGCCGACACTATCCATGATGTCAAGTATCAGCTCGTGCATCTCTATCTCCAGTCGGTTACGGTTGCTGCGGATTATCTTCTGCAAGGCTTCGGTATGCAACAGCGATGGAGCAAACCACATACGGCTTTCCTTTTCGGTGGATAGTGTTCTGTGTTGCAGGAAATGAAGAAAGGCGGGTATCTCCGCTTTCAGCTTTTGCAGGAAGTCGGTATCATCAGACTGCAAGCGGTCTATCTTGCGTACCCAATAGCGTGTTTCCCCTGCATCAATGATTACAGGCAAGTACTCGTTGTTGGAGCATAGCACGAACTTGGCGAAAAACGCTATCTCGTCACGGTCTTTGCCTTTGGCTTCCACCTTGTAGGAAAGTGTGGTGCTTAGGTTCTTCAACCGCTCGCTGTCCTCCCTACGGTTGAGCAGCACCTCGTCCACCACGATAAGCAGTTTGCCGGCCCAGTCGGAATTGAATTGGCTACGGAAATCCTCGTTGGTGTTAAAGGTTACATTGTTCTGAAATAGGAGTTTTAGAAAATTCAGAAATGTGCTTTTGCCTGTGTTGCGTTCCTCTGATACCAACAGCAGGATAGGCAGCTTTTGAATGGGGTACAAGTAGAGCAGTTGTAGGTAGTCCATGCCCAACTCGTATTGCTCCCCGAAGATGTGACCTACCAAAGATTGGATATGCGAGAAATCGCCCTCTTTAGGTTGGTGGTCTATCGGTTCATAGAGGTTAAGGAACTTGCCGACCACGGGATGGTAGCCGATGTGTTCGGGTACGGTGCAGAAGCCGTCATACTTGGGAACGCTGCCGATGTAGTCCTTGCCGTAGTCTTGGCGCAGGGTTTCGTTGTTCCATGCTATGCGTTTCCTTACATACCCTCCGTTCAGTTTGGGCTGCTCCACAATCTTGTAAAGCGTAGTCCCCACTCGGATGAATTCCTCCTTTGCCATGCCACCATCCGATGGCGGTCTGTGGCTGTCTTGTTGTTTGTTAGCTGACATAATCAAATGGTTTTAAGTTTGAAAAATACCAGCTACAAAAGTATAAGCATTTATCGGATAAGTTGTTACGCAAAACGCGGCAGAACGGTGACAAATAGCCCCCGAAGAAAAAACTTTCAATGGTTTGGAACGGAAGTCGGGCAGGACAGACGAAAAAACTCCCAAAAAACGAATGTGGGGATTACGCTTTTCGGGAGAAAAAATTGGAGTTCCTGTTGATATGTCGGTCAGATTATATGCTGACACGCTGGCTTGATTACTCTATTCGTGACTGAATGAATGGATTCCGTCAGTCGTGCAACCAATTCAGCTACGAGAAGTATTCGGCTTTGGCTATGCCGTTGGTGTTCAGCGAAAAGAAGATGCTTGTTTTCTCTTTTCGCAAGTACAGTCTTTCAAGAACGGCATTGCGCACCTGCTTCGCACTGTATGTGCCGATACGGAACGCAAGGGCGATTATCGTTTCAAGGCTGTAAACCTCCATGCTGCACTTGTCGGACAGTCGGATGGTATGCCTTATCTCACACTCATTCAGAATGCCGTTCTTGCAGAGTGTCTTTATCCCTGCCCTGATAGTCGGGGCGGTTACATTGAACAACTCGCAAAGCTCCCACTCACTCATGGCGGTTGCCTGTATATCTTTCGGCATAACTACATTGCCGAACTCGTTCATTGTTATGATGTTTCTTTCCTCTTTCATTATCGTTTGATTTAAGGGTTACTGAATGGCATTGCAAATGTTCTTTTCCATATCCTCCAGTTTGTGCGACAATGTTTCCATATCCTGACTAATCTTTTGGGCTGTGATTTTTGCGTAAATTTGGGTCGTTTTTATGTTGGTATGTCCCAAAAGTCGGCTGACGGTTTCAATGGGTACTCCGTTGGATAACAGCACAGTGGTCGCTGCCGAATGTCTTGCTACATGATAGGTCAAGTGGACTTTTATACCGCACAACTTGGCAATGGCTTTCAGCTTCTTGTTGCAAGTCGTGTTACTCGGCATGGGGAATACTTTATTATCTCTTGTCATACCCCTGTACTTCTCTATTATCTTTCGGGGAACATCCAACAATCGGATATTGGATTCCGTGTTAGTTTTCTTTCTTCGGGTGATAATCCACAGATTTCCGTCAAAGAATGTTTGCAGGTTGTCTTCCGTAAGGTTCTTGACATCGGAATATGCCAAACCTGTAAAGGTGGAGAACAGAAATAAATCCCTGACAAGCTCGTGTGTCTTGTCGGGCATATCGGTGTTCATCATTGTGTGTATCTCCTCTCTCGTAATATACCCTCTGTCCACGCTTTCGGGAGAGTTGATGTACCCTGCAAAGGGATTGAACGGCAGACGACCGTCATTCCTCGCTATGGAAATAATGTGTTTCAGCACAATCATGTAGCCCCAAATGGTATTGGTGCGGCATTTTTTCTCAGTACGCAGGAAATACTCGAAGTCGTTGATGAACGAGAGGTTCAACTCTTTTAACGGAATATCTTCACGCTTGTAGGTATGGGGTAGGAACTCACGGATGTGCTTGCAGACGGTAACATAACGTCGGAATGTTCCTTTTGCCCTGCTGTGTCCCACTTTCTTGGCAAATTCGCTGTTGTGTTGTTCAAACAGTTTTAGCAAGGTTTCCTGTTTGATACCGATGCCGAGATAGGCATCTTTCAACTTGGCAGCAGTGACATAACCGTCCGTCTGCATCAACTCTTGATAACGGCGGTTTATCTCCACTCTGATTTTGTCAACGGCACGGTTGATTCTTTGCGCTTCGGCACTCTTACCCGAAGCACGGTTGTTCTTCACGTCCCACAGGCGCAAGGGAACATCCATCTTGCAACTGAACTGCTTAATCTCTCCGTCCACCGTAATGCGACACATCAAAGGCAGGTTGCCGTTGGGTTTCTCACTGCCTTTCTTCACGTAGAACAATACCTTAAATGTACTTCTCATAACTCACTTTTTTTTGGTTACAAAATTAATTCATAGTGAGTTACCGACAGATACGACACATAACGCCAAACGATGCAAAATTTAGGTTTCGCAAGAAATTTGCATCATCGCACGGGTAATGATAAAGTAACTGAACTTTTGCTGCGTTTGTCCATATTCTGTCTCTTCTTGGCTTTTGAACAAGAGAAAAATATAGCGTAACGAACGCTTTTTCAGTCTGTTCGCTACGCTTTACTCAAATTTGCTATTCCGTTAGGTGTTTATTTTAAACATACATTTGATTTATGGACAAATACGTTTGCACTGTCTGCGGCTGGATCTATGATCCTGCTGTCGGAGACCCTGAAAATGGCATTGCGCCCGGTACATCATTTGCTGACCTCCCCGAAGACTGGCTCTGCCCTGAATGCGGAGTTGGGAAGGATATGTTTGAACCTGAATCTTAGGTGTCTCCAACTCCTCTTTATTAAACGGAATTAACATTATTAATCCGTCGGTGCTTTTTGACAAATAGGAAACAGTCTTGATCTCAAATAAAATCAAGGCTGTTTCTCTTTATTGCCACATTCTGCCTTGCCCACAGTTCATCATGGGTCAGAGCTCAGTCTGCCAACTCTATCGACATATCGGGAGCCGCCATTTTCCGCACAATCTATTGACTCGATTCATAAACAATCATATCTTTGCAATTGATTTTTCGAGAGGATATCACCATCATTATATTTGACAAAAGATGCGCTATATCTTTTTGACTCCATACCGGCTTTATACTTGTTATTAAAAGTAACTCTATGTGCAAAATATGAACCACAGAATCATGAAACACATCCTGATCATCGGCTGCCCCGGAGCCGGGAAAAGCACTTTTGCACGTAAACTTGCCGCTAAGACCGGTCTGCCATTGTACTATCTCGACATGATCTGGCACAAGCCAGACAGAACGACAGTGACTCACGATGAATTTGACACAAGGCTCTCTGAAATACTCAATTATGAAGACTGGATCATTGACGGCAACTACCTCCGCACACTCCCGATGAGGCTTCAGAAAGCCGACACTGTGTTTCTTTTCGATCTTCCATCAGAAGCCTGCATTGACGGAGCCATCAGCAGGCTTGGCAGACCGAGAGAAGATATACCCTGGACCGAGTTCGTCCTTGACGAAGAATTCCGGCAATGGATCCTGAATTTTTCATCCGATCAATTGCCGGTCATAAATCTACTCTTAGACAATTTCAGCGGAAACGTGATCAAATTCACCTCCAGAGCACAAGCTGATAAATACGTTATAGACAAACTGCTAACTTCTAATGACAACGCATCATCTTAGAAACTGCTTAAAATTCATATCACTTTGCCGTCGAAAGTCTTGTCGGTATTTTTTTGTTTATAACTCCAAAACTGCCGTCGAAGCCAATTCAGCCATACATCAAACATTCCCGCTACGCCGACGATATAAGCGATAATGACACTGACGCTCTGCAAGACCGTATAGACAGACTTGAATGCCAGCTTGACGATTGCGACATCATGTCAGAGCGCTATGACCGTATTCAAGATGAAATAGACAGACTGCAAGACCGCCTTGACGAAATCGAATACGATCATGACATATACGATGATGTAGAAGATACTCTTGATCTATACCATGATCTTGACGATGATGACTGGTAAACCGACTCCTTTTTATCTGATATAAATTGCATTCGGATCTTTGAACACAATCGGGAGAGCCATTCCGACCGGCATCTTCTTTGGAGTATAGTATTTGACCCGAAACTTAGGCATTTCACCAACCAGCCTCAAAGCCCCTTCATTGACAGCCTCGTTTTTGCTCTGTTTCAACATTTTAGCATCTGTGATTTCACCGTCAGGCTGAACCTTAAACAAAACCACTACCCTTTCATGTCCCTTATATCCTTCCGGAATTCTGTTGTTGGCGCTCAACCATTCCTTCAACAGACCGTTACCTCCCGGAAATTCACATATAGGATCATAATTTTCAAACAGATGCTTTCTGATTTCATCGGCTTTCGTTTTCAGTTGAGACAGAGTTTTTGAAGGCAACGTAAAGAAAACTGCCTGATTCCCAAAATTGTCATTTTTAATTTCAATCTTCTCTATTGATTGTGGCTCGACCATTTCCAGCATGAGCCCCGGAATCCATTCATCATTGAAATAGTAGAAAACAGTATTCGTGTCACTCTCTGTCAGAGGGAATCGTATCTCCCTATAACTATAAGTACTGTCATTATATAATTGTTGGGCGAATAGCGCTATACATGACTGGATCAACACAACAGAGACAAGCAATAGTTTTTTCATAATTTTTTATTTGGAGAGTTAAAAAATTCTTCTGAGTTTATCGGCTAATTGCAGATCAAAGGCAGAGAAAAGATGCTATCAGGCAT
Organism: Duncaniella sp. C9; assembly: GCF_004803935.1. Classification (GTDB taxonomy): domain Bacteria; phylum Bacteroidota; class Bacteroidia; order Bacteroidales; family Muribaculaceae; genus Duncaniella; species Duncaniella muris. The sequence goes on along the minus strand of NZ_CP039547.1, from coordinate 2,061,890 downwards.
AATTAAATCCGGCTTAAAATCACAGAATTTCAGATAATTCACCACTCTCCGCACTCGCTTTTAAAACAATTTAACTTAACCCATATAACAATGTATAACAGCATCATAATCTGAAAAATCACCATTCGTCATTCTGAAAATAGCGGCCGATTGACAATAAAGACAAGCCGATATTGTATGGTACAGAATTTTTTGCTTAATTTTGCATCATGCGTAGTCTGCTTTACATAGTCATTATGGTCATTGTCACCGGATGCAGTTATTCAAGTTCGCATCCGGTAGTGCTTGATGAGGCCGAACGCCTCATGCAGAGTGATCCATCCGCAGCTATGTCTCGGCTCAACAGCATTGATGTGTCCGAATTCCGCGACTCAGCCACGATGGCTCGTTGGGCGCTTCTTTACAGCGAGGCGATGGTTATCAACCGACTCTCAGCACCCACAGATACTATAATAAATATAGCCGTAGACTACTACAACAGGCACAACCAGACTGATGAACACAAAAAAGCTTCACGGCTTAAAGCCTTGATACAGTCAACCGGTGGATCCGATGCTCTTGCCACAGCGCTCTACCTACAGAAAGAAAAGGAGTTTCTTTTGTATAAGGAACGGACCAAACGTGAGATGCAGCTGGCAATCGGCCTTGTCATTCTCCTTTTTGCCGCCATGACAATAGCCTGGATGCGGCAACGCATCAGATTGCAATCAGCCCGCAACGATGCACTTATGTCTGAGGCCTCCGGGCTTAAAATTCAGATTGATGCCAGCCGTGGTGACATCGGACGCCTCGAATCAAAGCTCCACGGCCTGCTCGAAAGCCGTTTTACATTAATTGACTCCCTTTGCCAGACATATTATGAATCACAAGGGGCAAAAACTGAGCGAAAGGCGATAATCGACAAAGTAAAAGCTGAAATCGAGTCTGTGCGCACAGACTCTTTTCCCAACATGGAACAGGCCGTAAACGACTGCCGCGACAATCTTCTCATCAAAGTCCGTGAGAATTATCCCGCCATTAAGCCGGAAGACTATCAGCTTTTGGTTTATCTCGCAAGCGGACTTTCAACACGCACTGTCAGTCTGCTCCTCGGCGAATCCGTCGATGTGATATATAAACGTAAATCACGGCTGAAATCGCGCCTCAAAGAAAACGTAGCGCCTGCCCGCCCGGACATTATGTCTGTTTTTTAAGCCTTTTTCTCCGGCGGTCAGACTTTTCCGAAAAACAACAAAACGCACCACTGATTATCAACCTATTACGACTCTCCTGGTCAGACTATTATTTTGGATTTACAGAGGTTTTGCGAGTAATTTTGCAGTATCAATTTTACTCGCATGAACACAAAAACATTCATCACAGGCCTTACCATTCTTTTTGCCTCCATTACAGCAAAAGCTCAAGTCCAGACAGATCCTGACAGCCTAACGCATGAGCTGCAGGAGATCATTGTCACGGCAAAACAGCCCGCCACAAAGCTTGTCGGCTCAACACTTGTATCTTCCATTCCAGGCTCTAATCTTGCAACACTCGGCAATACTGGCTCAAGCCGAAAGCACGGTGCATATGTTAAATTGGGCAATTAGAAGTGTTAAATTTTTAGGCGTAGAGTTTGACTAATCGGAAGATGAAGAAGTCGCGGTCCCGGACACCACGCATTTGTGAGCGAAATATTTTGACTTTAGAGTTGAATGCCTCGGCAGAGGCATTGGTCGCACGACGACGGAAATAGTTCAGGATTGTTGGGGCGTGGTTCTTGAATGTTTTGATTACCGAGCGGAAGTTGTTGTTACCCAATGCCATTACCTTTTCATACCACTTGTTCATCCTCCCCATGGCTTTTGTCGGTGAGATTTTAGCGTTGAAAATCTTGCGCAGCTCCATCGCAAGGCTGTATGCAGCCTTCAATATTGGATAGTATTTGAACAGTATGTTGACACGATGGCGCTGTATGTCAGTCCATTTGTTCTGCGACATCATCAGAGTGTGTTTGCTGCGAGCCAGTATCTGGCGCATGGTCTCTCCGTTGGAGTACGTTACCGGCGGTTCGGACTTGTTGCGGTTGTTTTCCTCTGCGATGAGCTGTCGGCGAATGTCAATGCGGATTTCGTCAACGGCCTCATTATAGACCTGTTGGACATGAAAACGGTCGTTGACTACATGGGCGTTATAGAACACTTCTGCGGCTATGAGCATCATTGATGGCGAGAGATCGCAGGTCACTTCCTTGACCCTGCGTCTGATTGATTTCTCCATAGCTCCGATGAGTATGGATATAATTTCGTCACTCTTTGTTCCGGGAATGGCTGCCGCAAGTGTTCCCTTGCCTCCGTGGCCGTCCTTGTTGGTCAGGAACGTCCATACCTCCCCGTTGCTCAGACACGTCTCATCAAGACTCATGTAAGGGCCGATATTATCGGCGTTGAAATAGAACCCACAGCCAAGCTCCTGTTCGCACCAGTCGGCGTAACCGCTTATCTTATTGCGGTACAAGTCGGCAAAATGTTTGCCGTTGACGCAGTACATCTGCGCTATCTGTTTAATCGACAGGGCTGTCGTCTCCACCTTCGTCTTTTAAAAAAGCCACGAACTCGGCGCTGAGTCGTGTTCCTTCCTCGTTGGGAAGTTCGAGATTGTAGCTGAAGATTTCGTTGGTCTGCCTGTCCCACCACTTGTTCTTGCGCATGTGAAGAAATACAGGCCGTCCACGCATCGGATAGTCCTGTATTGTTACATAATCCGTATAGCCTCGCGCTACGATATTTGGATTACGATAGTCTTCATCAGACAGTTTCTTCTTTTCGTCAAGCCATATGTCATAGGACTGTTCCGTGCGCTCGAAGCGCACCATTTCAAATAGTTCGTCCATGCCCTCGGGCAGGCACATCCATATTGCATCTGCGGTTTTCATGCCACAAATTTAACACTTTTCTCAAAATTCATGCACCGTGCTTTCGGCTTGACCCGCAATACTCTTGACGTCCTCGCCCAACTTCCTATGATAAAAGTGCAGGATGATGCCGTCAGTGTCATAGGCAAACACAATCTTGAAATCTATATCAACGGGCGGCAGATGCGCGATGAGCAGGAACTACGGCAGATACTCTCCTCAAATCTGAAAAAAGTAGAACTGCTGATGGCTCCTGGCGCTGCTTACGCAAGCACGACAGACGCAGTACTGAGAATCACCACCAGGCGCAATTTCATCGATGGCCTCTCCGCCACCAACCAGCTTCAGGTTAAGCGAAGGCGCAAATGGTCGGTCATGGATGATCTCGATCTCAGCTACCGGACCGGCAATTTGGAACTGTTTGTCAACGGTTCAGTCAATTATGATAATTCACTTGCTAAAGGCACCACCACAAACACGCTCACATATGAGGGGACAAAAACAGTGGTCGGAAGCAGTCAGAATAATTCCTACCCTACCGAAACCGGAGTTGTCAAAGCCGGTTTCAACTATGCCAAAGACTCCCAATCAGCAGGAGCATATTATCGCTACAACCCTGAGCACGGCGACTTCAGCAATTCCGGAACCGAATGGATTGACAGCAATCCTGCGCTTAGGCGTGACATAGACAAACTCATCCGTGCCCACAGCCACCTCGCATCAGTGTACTATGAGAACACATTTGCAAACAAATACAGAATCCATTTTGACGGAGACTTCCGCCTCTCGGAAGGCAACAGCAGCGTAGCAACGACATATCCTGAATCAGCAGATCCGGATGTCAACTCTACAGATAAGCGCAAATCCTCTCTCTGGGCTGCCAAACTCTACCTGGATTACCCTATCTGGAACGGGAATTTCACCATAGGCACACAGGACAGCTACACTCATACCAAACTTGACTACCACATGCTCAACAGCCTGATAGGAGAATACATTCCATCCTCTCTGACCGACACAAGGCAGACTTCAGCCGCGCTTTTCGCGTCATGGTCACGCATGTTCGGGAAGTTTTCTCTTTCTGCCGGAGCAAGATACGAGTATGTTGACTATGATTTCAGGACCGATAGGAAGCGAGATAAAGACGTAAGCCGCCGCGACCATATGCTTACACCAGACATTTCGCTCGGCTACACATTCAATAATGACGCTCAGATCAGCCTGAGCTATAAAATGTCCACGGTGAAACCTCCATATTCCCGCCTTACAGGATCGTTAAACTATGTCGGGCAACACGAAATAGAGGGTGGCAATCCAAGTCTGCGTGATGAAAGAATGCATGACATCAGGCTTTTCGGGATGTGGAAAGATTTTATACTACAGGGCGATCTGACACGTAGCCTTGACACATTCGCTTACATCAAGGAACTATATCCAGCAAACAGCCTGCAACTGCTCATGCACCCGGTCAACATTGACGTTACCGCACTCAGCTTATACCTTGTATGGAGCAAGCCCGTCGGTTGCTGGACACCGAATGTCACAGCCGGATTGTATCGACAATGGCTGACTCTCGACAATACAAGCCACAATAAGCCTATATTTTCATACTACTTTGACAATACGTTCTCACTGCCTCACGGATGGTCGATAACAGCCAATATGAACGGACAGACAGAGGGAGACATGCACACAAACCGATTCGGTGCGACATGGATGTCAATTGACGCTTCCGTCGTAAAAACATTTCTGAACAGATCTCTGACCGTCAGACTCTCGGCAACTGACATATTCAACACCGCGAACAACGATTGGACAATGAACACCTGTGGTGTCTTTGTCGACAAAAAGCAGAGCTATGACCGCAGAGGCATCGCTCTTAGCCTGATCTACAGATTTCAGCCCCGCAAGAGCACATATAAAGGAGTTCCGGCTTCCGAAGCAGAACTTAAACGCCTGTAGAAACAGCAGGCCATACCGGCAGAGCCTTGTCCCCGGAGAGTATCTGGCAACATTTTCAGACACCCCTCCGCACAAGGCTCCACGGCTCTTTCATTTAACTTTGATGCTACAATGCGCCACTGTTAATCAAGTAGTTATATGTAGCAGTTACGCAATGGCTGTATTAATCTCATTTTGGATAAAAGGGTTAATGACTTTTAACTAACTATCAGTCATGCACTTTGAAAATTCCAAGCATTTTTAAATGAAAGAGCCGTGACAAGGCTCTGCTCTATTCGTAGAAAGTATTGTCAGATTCGGATTTTATGGCTAATTTTGCCTGCAATTTGAGCTAACAGCCTCCGATTGCCAATGGACAGCACGAGCAAAAAATATTATAAAATCAGCGAAGTAGCCGAAATGGTAGGACTGCCAATGTCAACACTGCGTTTCTGGGAGAACATCTTCCCGACAATCAATCCACGCAGAAACGACCGTGGCACACGATTTTATACTCCTCGTGACATCGAAGCGATACGCATGATCAGCTACCTCGTCAAGGACAAAGGCATGAAACTTGAAGCGGCTCAAGAAGAACTCAAACGCAATCGCGACGGCATTACAAAAAAATTCGAGACCGTGCAGCGGCTAAGGCAGGTCCGCGACCGTCTGCAGGAAATGCTTGATTCGCTCCACCATCTTCGCTAAACACGGTTTCAGACAGAATAACTCCTTAAAATTCACAGCCCTGGCAACACAAACTAAACGGAAGAAAAAGAAGAAACAGTCATGGGGACAGAGACACAGCCTCGGACTGCTCATCGGAGCAATCGCTATCTTCGTAGCGGTATGCTCGGCCATAGGATTCGTATTTATCCCCTACTCCGCCAAAGACGGCAAAAGCGAGTGGATCTATATTCCGAAGGGCATCTCAACAAATGCAGTCAAAGACTCGATGAAACATTCGCTGGGATCATCAATGGGTACCCGCGTCTATATAATCTGGAAACTGTTCGGAGGAAATTCTGATGTTTCGCAGGGAGCCTATAAAGTGAGTGGAGGCCAAAGCGCACTGAATATCAGCAAACGCATAGCACGCGGACGCCAGACACCTGTCGATGTCCGGTTCAACGGCACAAGAACCATGAAGCAGCTGTCTGAGCGTATAGCCTCACAGCTTCAATGCACTCCTGATGAATTTCAGCGGGCTTGTGATGAAGTCCTGCCTGACAGCGGTTTTTCACGACCGAACTTCTCGGCCGCATTTATTCCTGACAACTATGAGTTTTACTGGAGCGCCTCTCCGGCCAATGTGGTCAGACGCCTGCTTGACTACCGCAACCGATTTTGGAGCAAAGAGCGCCGGGCCAAAGCCGCAAGCCTTGGACTTACAACCTCTCAGGTAGCGACAATTGCATCTATTGTTGAAGAAGAGACAGCAAAGGCCGATGAAAAGCCGAAAGTGGCGCGTCTGTATCTCAACCGTCTCAAAAAAGGGATAAAACTGCAGGCCGACCCAACAGTCAAGTTTGCAACAGGTGACTTCACCCTGCGCAGAATCACCGGTAAACACCTTGCTATCGAATCGCCATACAACACATATAAAGTCAACGGACTCCCTCCCGGACCTATCAGAATACCGGCAGCTGCAACAATTGACGCGGTGCTGAATGCTCCGAAACACGACTACATATACATGTGTGCGAAAGAAGACTTTTCAGGCTACCACAACTTTGCCTCTGACTATGCAACACACATGGCCAATGCCCGGCGCTATCAGGCCGAACTTAACCGACGTGGAATACGCTGACCGCCAAACTGGACAAAATTTAACCACCCGAAACAACTTTAAACTCAAAAAAGCGAGAAACTGACCACTTTCTATTGAAATAATTCCTACCTTTGCAGCGAAACAAACATCAATTGATTCCGATGATCTCAGCTCTACACGACCGTCCGTATGAAACAATAAGAGTGTTTCGCTCACTTTCTGAAATCAGCAACGTCAAATTTCCCTCACGTCTTGCCCACATGCTTTTAGCCGTGTGCAGACAGGGCGAGATTTCAGCGACCGTTGATGTCGCCCCCAGGTATATGGGGCCTAATTCTCTTATGGTCCTCAAACCCGGCCATATCATCAGCCAATGCAAAGAAAGTCACGACTTCGAAGGCTTTTTCATTGTGGTCCATGAAGACAAGCTGAACGAAATTCTGCCATCGCTCCATTTCGTAGCCCCCTACACTCTCCACTACAACTCCAACCCAATCATCGAGATGACTGCAGAGGAACTTGAAAGCCAGTATCTGATCTATGAGATGCTCCAGAAGCAGATCAGGCTTGAAGGCCGCCCGTTCAACAAACTGACTCTCGGCGCCAGCTGCGAACTCCTGTTCTACAACAC